>NZ_JBSKJQ010000031.1:0-411 GCF_053709655.1 Enterobacter sp. UPMP2060 | reverse complement strand
ATATCGGTCATACCGGCAATAAGCCAGATTTTGGTCCCCGAAGGTAACAGGATCATCGCTTCAGTTCCTGTTTCAGCAGAGTCAGAAGCTTTTCGCTGACAGCGCCGTTAAGGCGGGGCGTCCCTGCCTGAACGTTACCTCACTGCTGAAACTGAGGGTCTCCGGCTCTTCTGCTGGCATGCACCGACAGTGGTCCAGCAGGGACGTCGAGTGTGACAGGAAGTAGCTGAGGAAGGTCTTTCGAAGGCAACAGAAGTTTGCCTTCTGACGCCATTTGAACAACAGATTGGCGTTAATGCCATTTTCAAGCGCCAGTTTTGAGATGTATTGGTTCTCATGAGGCGGCAACGAGCTCAAACTCAGGATAATAATTAGGGCAGCCCTTACGCCTGGCGGGAGTCACATTTTTAT
>NZ_JBSKJQ010000030.1:0-626 GCF_053709655.1 Enterobacter sp. UPMP2060 | reverse complement strand
AGACCGTCGTCCATCGCGATTGGGTGGATCAGAGTCACAACCATCTTGATGTTGTCGCCTGGCATTACCATCTCAACGCCTTCTGGCAGTTCGATGGTACCGGTCACGTCAGTTGTACGGAAGTAGAACTGTGGACGGTAGCCTTTGAAGAACGGAGTATGACGGCCGCCTTCGTCTTTGGACAGGATGTACACTTCAGATTCGAACTTGGTGTGTGGCTTGATTGAGCCTGGCTTCGCCAGAACCTGACCACGTTCGATTTCTTCACGTTTGATACCACGCAGCAGAACACCAACGTTCTCACCAGCACGGCCTTCGTCCAGCAGTTTGCGGAACATTTCAACGCCAGTACAGGTAGACTTCGCAGTCTCTTTGATACCAACGATTTCAACTTCTTCACCAACTTTGATGATACCGCGCTCTACACGACCGGTAACAACGGTACCACGACCGGAGATGGAGAATACGTCTTCGATTGGCAGCAGGAACGGCTTGTCAATCGCACGCTCTGGTTCTGGGATGTAAGAATCCAGGAAGCCAGCCAGTTCGATGATTTTAGCTTCCCACTCAGCTTCGCCTTCCAGCGCTTTCAGAGCAGAACCACGAACGATTGGAGTATCGTCGCC
>NZ_JBSKJQ010000029.1:0-1835 GCF_053709655.1 Enterobacter sp. UPMP2060 | reverse complement strand
ACCTTGAAACTTCCAGACTTACGCGGGGAGTTTATCCGTGGCTGGGATGATGGACGTGGAGTTGATTCCGGGCGTAGCTTACTGTCGGCTCAGGGGGATGCTATTCAAAATATTGTCGGGACGTTGGGAAGAACCCAGCTATTTCAAGATACGATGTACACTGGTCCGTTTAATCAAATCGACCAGCTAGGTTCCGTTGGTTTGTCTCCTGCTCCCGGCCCTGCTGTTGGATATGGTGCCTGTAACTGGTCTTTTGATGCATCACGCGCAGTCCGCACTGCAACTGAAACTCGTGCGCGAAACATCGCATTTAACTACATCGTGAGGGCTGCATGATGGCTAAAGCTGAATTAAATCAGGACATGATCGCCACGATGGCAGGGGAAATCACCGTGTTTAACTACGATGGTGAGACACGCGAATATCTGTCTTCATGCGTTGAGTATCTCGCCGTGGGGGTAGGTATTCCTGCAAATTCCTGCGTTGATGTTCCGGGAGAGGGTAAAACCGGCTTTGCCATTTGCCGTACAGAAGACCTTTCATCATGGGAATATATCACTGACCACCGTGGTGAAACGGTATACAGCACAGAGACGATGCAACAAGTTGAAGTGACGGCACTGGGGGAATATCCCGAAGGTGCAACGCCCAATGCACCTGCATCACCGTACGATAAATGGGACGGAGAAAAATGGGTCACGGATTCTGCCGCAAAACATCAAGGTGATATTGCTGATGCAGAACAACACCGACAAGCACTCCTCGTTAATGCAGATGACCTAACCTCCGACTGGCGAGTAGAGCTGATGCTAGGCGATATAAGTGAAGAAAATAAAAAGAAATTGTCGTCGTGGATATCTTATAAAGCTGCGGTTAAAGCCGTCGATGTGTCGACGGCTCCTGATGTTAGCTGGCCTGTTAAACCGGCGGTGTAGGCCATTTGATATTTGGTGCAGCGTCAGGAATGACAGCTTGCAATTCCTTTATGTAGGTCAGCCAGAGCATCAGGCTGGCCTTATCTTTATCATTGATAATGCCTAACTGCAGTTCGGTCTGCCATATATTGATCGTTGTTTGCGCCTCTGAAAGTAACGCAACTTTTTGTTGCTCCGCCGCTTCCACGTCCGCCGCGTGCTGCGCTTTAGTATCAATCACCCACTCATTACCATTCCACGTGTCATGATATGTCGCAGGTGCCAGCGTGGTAGTGCCGTCAGGGTAATCCCCCGGTGCTGTGATGACAATCACTTCGCCTGTTTCAGTGCTGTATACCGTTTCACCACGGTGATCAGCCATATATTCCCAAGCTGTAAAATCTGCCTTCCGGCATATGGTAAATCCCTCTTTGTCTTCGCCCGGAGAGTCAATGCATGATTTAGCCGGAATGCCGACGCCGACCGGCAAATATTCAACCGAGGAGGAAATATATTCGCGCGTCTCACCATCGTAGTTAAACACGGTGATTTCCCCTGCCATCGTGGCGATCATGTCCTGATTTAATTCAGCTTTAGCCATCATGCAGCCCTCACGATGTAGTTAAATGCGATGTTACGGGGGCGGGCTGAAACATAAGCCCACCAATCGTAGCGTTGCGAATTTGCCGGACTACCGATCCATTTTTTTCCTTTGATCTTTTCCCATTGTGCTGCGGTTATTACATCGCCAAACCCATAGTCGGATGACCCGATTGAACTGATATCCCCCGTATCATTGTCATCAAAGCCCGAAACAATAGTACCTTCCTGGAATGACAGCAGCCCGCGACCAGCGTCAACCCCACGCCCATCATCCCAGCCTCGGATAAACTCACCGCGTAAATCAGGTAATCTGAGTGC
>NZ_JBSKJQ010000028.1:0-2341 GCF_053709655.1 Enterobacter sp. UPMP2060 | reverse complement strand
GTAAGGTTAAGCCTCACGGTTCATTAGTATCGGTTAGCTCAACGCATCGCTGCGCTTACACACCCGACCTATCAACGTCGTAGTCTTCAACGTTCCTTCAGGACTCTCATGGAGTCAGGGAGAACTCATCTCGGGGCAAGTTTCGTGCTTAGATGCTTTCAGCACTTATCTTTTCCGCATTTAGCTACCGGGCAGTGCCATTGGCATGACAACCCGAACACCAGTGATGCGTCCACTCCGGTCCTCTCGTACTAGGAGCAGCCCCCCTCAATTCTCCAGCGCCCACGGCAGATAGGGACCGAACTGTCTCACGACGTTCTAAACCCAGCTCGCGTACCACTTTAAATGGCGAACAGCCATACCCTTGGGACCTACTTCAGCCCCAGGATGTGATGAGCCGACATCGAGGTGCCAAACACCGCCGTCGATATGAACTCTTGGGCGGTATCAGCCTGTTATCCCCGGAGTACCTTTTATCCGTTGAGCGATGGCCCTTCCATTCAGAACCACCGGATCACTATGACCTGCTTTCGCACCTGCTCGAGCCGTCACTCTCGCAGTCAAGCTAGCTTATGCCATTGCACTAACCTCCTGATGTCCGACCAGGATTAGCTAACCTTCGTGCTCCTCCGTTACTCTTTGGGAGGAGACCGCCCCAGTCAAACTACCCACCAGACACTGTCCGCAACCCGGATTACGGGTCTACGTTAGAACACCAGCCATTAAAGGGTGGTATTTCAAGGTCGGCTCCACGCAGACTGGCGTCCACGCTTCAAAGCCTCCCACCTATCCTACACATCAAGGACCAGTGTTCAGTGTCAAGCTATAGTAAAGGTTCACGGGGTCTTTCCGTCTTGCCGCGGGTACACTGCATCTTCACAGCGAGTTCAATTTCACTGAGTCTCGGGTGGAGACAGCCTGGCCATCATTACGCCATTCGTGCAGGTCGGAACTTACCCGACAAGGAATTTCGCTACCTTAGGACCGTTATAGTTACGGCCGCCGTTTACCGGGGCTTCGATCAAGAGCTTCGCGTTGCCGCTAACCCCATCAATTAACCTTCCGGCACCGGGCAGGCGTCACACCGTATACGTCCACTTTCGTGTTTGCACAGTGCTGTGTTTTTAATAAACAGTTGCAGCCAGCTGGTATCTTCGACTGATTTCAGCTCCACCCGCAGGGGCTTCACCTACATATCAGCGTGCCTTCTCCCGAAGTTACGGCACCATTTTGCCTAGTTCCTTCACCCGAGTTCTCTCAAGCGCCTTGGTATTCTCTACCTGACCACCTGTGTCGGTTTGGGGTACGATTTGATGTTACCTGATGCTTAGAGGCTTTTCCTGGAAGCAGGGCATTTGTTACTTCAGCACCGTAGTGCCTCGTCATCACACCTCAGCGTTAAAAGGTACCGGATTTACCTGGAACCTCCGCCTACATGCTTAAACCGGGACAACCGTCGCCCGGCTAACATAGCCTTCTCCGTCCCCCCTTCGCAGTAACACCAAGTACAGGAATATTAACCTGTTTCCCATCGACTACGCCTTTCGGCCTCGCCTTAGGGGTCGACTCACCCTGCCCCGATTAACGTTGGACAGGAACCCTTGGTCTTCCGGCGAGCGGGCTTTTCACCCGCTTTATCGTTACTTATGTCAGCATTCGCACTTCTGATACCTCCAGCATGCCTCACAGCACACCTTCAACGGCTTACAGAACGCTCCCCTACCCAACAACACCTAAGTGTCGCTGCCGCAGCTTCGGTGCATGGTTTAGCCCCGTTACATCTTCCGCGCAGGCCGACTCGACCAGTGAGCTATTACGCTTTCTTTAAATGATGGCTGCTTCTAAGCCAACATCCTGGCTGTCTGTGCCTTCCCACATCGTTTCCCACTTAACCATGACTTTGGGACCTTAGCTGGCGGTCTGGGTTGTTTCCCTCTTCACGACGGACGTTAGCACCCGCCGTGTGTCTCCCGTGATAACATTCTTCGGTATTCGTAGTTTGCATCGGGTTGGTAAGCCGGGATGGCCCCCTAGCCGAAACAGTGCTCTACCCCCGAAGATGAGTTCACGAGGCGCTACCTAAATAGCTTTCGGGGAGAACCAGCTATCTCCCGGTTTGATTGGCCTTTCACCCCCAGCCACAAGTCATCCGCTAATTTTTCAACATTAGTCGGTTCGGTCCTCCAGTTAGTGTTACCCAACCTTCAACCTGCCCATGGCTAGATCACCGGGTTTCGGGTCTATACCCTGCAACTTAACGCCCAGTTAAGACTCGGTTTCCCTTCGGCTCCCCTATACGGTTAACCTTGCTACAGAATATAAGTCGCTGACCCATTATACA
>NZ_JBSKJQ010000027.1:0-3005 GCF_053709655.1 Enterobacter sp. UPMP2060 | reverse complement strand
CCATAAAAGGTACAGACGCCGCTGAAAGACGATCCGACGTCCGGCCATGTTTTCATCTTCCGGGGACGTAGCGGCAGCCAGATGAAACTGCTGTGGTCCACCGGCGATGGATAGTGTCTGCTGACCAAACGGTTGAATCGCGGATGCTTCGCCTGTCCCTCTGCCCGTGATGGAAAGTATCGACAGACGGCAGCCGAAGCGGTTGTTGACCTCCATGACTATGCTGTAATCTTTATCCTAGTTGTTGCAGAATAATTCAGGTAAAATAATGGGTTATGAATAAAACCTCTTCTGCTGAAACAGCGCCTTACCTAACAGGAAGCGCTGAACCATACACAGCTGGGTAAACTCCGCCTGATGCAGGTCGCCAGTCGTTCCGGAAAGGTATCCCGCCGTATCGCACAGATGAAAGCTGACCTGAACCGTCTTCAGAAATGACCGGTCGGGTGGATGACCCGGTAGTGCAACGCCCGCTGCGTCAGACCCGCACCCACAAACCGTTACCCGAAACACTCCTAAGCGATGGAAAACGGTTGTTACCCACAGAAACCTGCTGCCCGAAGTGCGGTGGCTTGCTGAGTTATCTTGCTGAGGATGCTGCCGAACAGCTGGAGCAGATGCGCAACGCCTTCCGGGTTATCCGGACTGTACGTGAAAAACACGCCTGTACTCAGTGCGATGTCATCTTGCAGGCTCCCGCGACTTCGCGGCCCATCGAGCGAGGTATCGAAGGCCCGAGGCTGCTTGGCGCGCGTGCTGACCTCAAAGTATGCAGAAACTGTATCGCCAGTCTGAAATATACGGTCGCCAAGGTGTGGAGCTGAGTCGCTCACTGCTGTCGGACTAGTGGATGCATGTTGCTGACTGCTGTCGCTGCTGGAAGAGTCGCTTCAGAACTATGTGCTGGCTGACGGCAAACTGCACGCCGATGACACGCCCGTCCCGGTGCTGTTGCCAGGTAATAAAAAGACGAAGACCGAGCGTTTGTGGATGTATGTTCGTGATGACCGCAACGCTGGTTCAGCACTGTCACAGGCCTTCTGTTTCGCCTTCAGGACAGAAAAGGATCCATCCGCAGACATATCGTTGCCAGCTTCAGCGGTGTGCTGCAGACGGATGCGTATGTCGGGTTCAACGAGCTGTACCGCAATGGCCGGATAACGGAAACCGCCTGCTGGCCTCACTCATGTCCGCCGAAAGATCCACGATGTTCACGTCCGCACTGCGTCAGCCCTGACGGAAGAATCCCTGAGGCAGATCGATCAATTGGCTGATATAAGGGGAATGCCGTCAGAGTATCGACTTGCTGAACGTTAGCGAAAAATGATACCGCTGTTGAAATCCCCGGAAAGCTGGCTGCGTGAAAAGATGAAAACCCTGTCGCGACACTCGAAGTCGAGAAAAGCGTTCGCGTACGCCCTGCAGCGGTGGCCGGTATTAATGTACTATGCGGACGATGGCTGGGCTGA
The DNA here is from genome assembly GCF_053709655.1 of Enterobacter sp. UPMP2060. Taxonomy (NCBI): domain Bacteria; kingdom Pseudomonadati; phylum Pseudomonadota; class Gammaproteobacteria; order Enterobacterales; family Enterobacteriaceae; genus Enterobacter; species Enterobacter sp. UPMP2060. Next base: position 1,536 of record NZ_JBSKJQ010000027.1, on the reverse strand, counting down.
TGCAGACAACAACATCGCTGAAAATGCCCTGCGTACGGTCAGTCTGGGTCGGAAAATACTTCCTGCTGAACAGCGTAGTTCCAGAAGGCTACCTCCGCTATGTGCTTGACGTCATCGACGACTGGCCAGTCAACCGGGTCAGCGAACTGCTACCCTAGTGCATCACACTGCCAACTGCATAACACCTCCCCGTCAATACGGTCCTCGGCGTACACTTACACTTATTCAGCAGAATGGATCGCTCGTATACGGTTATTTCCATAGACTAACCTGATGTGGCGGTCATTATTCAACCCCATTAAGCCTTCTCACATTGCATTTACACAGAGTCAGAAGATGACAACCTAAGGAGAAGCACTTAAAATCATCAAAGCATGATAATATTTTATCGCATTGCGATGATTTAAGTGGTACAGTCTCTACTGAACATCATCGCATTTAGGAATATTTATGATTACTGATCGCTTTGCACTTCATAGTCAGAAGATGGCATCTTTCACACTGTGCTTCATTATTGCTATGCTCTTACTGAATGCTGCTAGCTGGCTTTACCCTACGCTGAATTCCGTTAAAGAAGGATACGGGATTGGATTTGGTCTCACAGATCAACTGATATCGAGCCATGATATCAACCTCAGTACCTTCCCCTGGTGGCAAAAGGTTGGAAGCATTTTGCTATCGAGCGTTCCGCTGCTAACTCTTGCAGTAGGCCTCTGGCATCTGCGTCTTCTCTTTCAGTGTTATGGGCGCAAAGAGTATTTTTTAGCCTCTACATCCAAGCATCTTGGTAAAGTTGGAAAATCTGTCGCACTTTGGGTCATTTTAAAACTATTATGCGAGCCCTTTCTGAGTGCCTGGTCAACGATGCACGAACCTGCAGGGCATCGAGTGGTGACACTGACCTTCGGTACTTCAGACATTATTGCGTTGTTTTTGGCTGCTTGCATTGCAATTATCGCGAAAATCTTGGAGAAGGCAGTTGTGCTGGACTCTGAAAACCGACAATATGTTTAAGGCTTCTATAATGTCTATCACCATCCGACTTGATGTCGTACTCGCAATACGCAAAGTTAAGTCTAAAGAGCTGGCTGCAGCTATTGGTATTACCGAGCAGAATCTTTCTCTGTTGAAACATGGAAAAGTCAAAGGGATTCGTCTGGATACCTTGAATGCAATCTGTCGCCACCTGGATTGTCAGCCTGGCGATATTTTAGAATACAATAGTTAAGGGAAGTTAGCATCATTGCTTCCGCTGCGAGACAGTGCATTATACGATAAAGAGGTTATTCATAGTCAAAGTGAATAACCTCTTTATCTTTCATTGTTTTTTTAGGCCCGTCTTATTCAGATAGTATGGCAGTTCAGCCAGTAGGATAGGGCTGCTTGGGAATAGGATAGCGTTACCTGTTTCAGTGAAGTATCAGAAGTGGCAATTTGTTTTTCTATAACTTTCATATTGGTGGCCTCCAAGAAAGAATTGCTTTAGTCGGGAGTTGTTGCCTGCTCCCCGTTAATTGATATACCGCGATATTAGTG
>NZ_JBSKJQ010000026.1:0-5297 GCF_053709655.1 Enterobacter sp. UPMP2060 | reverse complement strand
TAGAAGAACCCCGTACCGTAAGGTGCGGGGTTTTTTGCTTTGTGCTTACCCTTTCTGGCCTTTCTCTTAATCCCTTATCCTGCTAATGGAATGTGTGATCCTTGTCGCAATGTTATTTATAACAAAATTATAACATTTCATTTACGAGGTAATTGAGTCTCCTGGCTCAATACGCCGCTGTTTATGGCAGGAGCATAATCACAATGACAGAAAGCATTACATCAAACGGGACGCTGGCTAACAGTGATACCCGAAGAAGGGTATGGGCAATCGTCAGCGCCTCTTCAGGGAATCTGGTTGAATGGTTCGACTTTTACGTCTACTCATTCTGTTCACTCTACTTCGCACATATTTTCTTCCCATCCGGCAACACCACAACGCAGCTGCTACAAACGGCGGGGGTATTTGCCGCAGGGTTTTTAATGCGGCCCATCGGGGGCTGGCTGTTTGGCCGCATTGCGGATCGTCGCGGCCGTAAGGCTTCTATGCTGATCTCGGTGTGCATGATGTGCTTTGGTTCTCTGGTGATCGCCTGCTTACCGGGATATGAATCGATTGGTACCTGGGCACCGGCGCTACTATTACTGGCCCGCTTATTCCAGGGATTATCGGTGGGCGGTGAATACGGTACCAGTGCGACCTACATGAGTGAGATTGCCCTGGAAGGCCGTAAAGGTTTTTACGCCTCATTCCAGTACGTCACGCTGATTGGTGGTCAACTGCTGGCCATTCTTGTGGTTGTGATCCTGCAGCAAATTCTGACGGATGAACAACTTCACGCCTGGGGATGGCGAATTCCTTTCGCGATGGGCGCAGTACTGGCGGTGGTCGCACTTTGGCTACGCCGTCAGTTAGATGAAACCTCTCAGAAGGAAGTCAGAACGCTGAAGGAGGCGGGAACATTCAAAGGGTTATGGCGTAACCGCAAAGCTTTTCTAATGGTGCTGGGCTTTACTGCGGGCGGCTCTCTCAGTTTTTACACGTTCACCACCTACATGCAGAAGTACCTGGTGAACACCACCGGCATGCACGCAAACGTCGCCAGCGTAGTCATGACCGTGGCGCTGTTTGTCTTTATGCTCATACAACCCATTATCGGTGCGCTCTCGGATAAAATCGGTCGACGTACGTCGATGCTGATTTTCGGCGGCCTGTCGGCATTATGTACCGTACCTATTCTGTCGGCCCTTCAGCATGTGACTTCGCCGTATGCGGCGTTTGCGCTGGTGATGCTGGCGATGGTGATTGTCAGTTTCTATACCTCTATCAGCGGAATACTGAAAGCTGAAATGTTCCCGGCGCAGGTACGTGCTTTAGGGGTAGGGCTCTCTTATGCGGTAGCTAATGCGTTGTTTGGCGGATCGGCGGAGTACGTTGCGTTGTCGCTTAAATCATGGGGAAGTGAAACGACATTCTTCTGGTACGTAACGATAATGGGCGCACTGGCCTTTATTGTTTCCCTGATGTTGCATCGCAAAGGGAAAGGCATTCGACTTTAATAGCGCGCCATCTGCCACACGGCATAGCCGGTCGTTGCGCCGGCGACATCCCAGGCGAAATCTTTCCAGCTCCAGCCGCTCCCTGCGGGGCGGCTATCCCACAGTTCTTTTGATGCTCCAAGACTGACTGAGAACATCAACCCTATCGCCGCGCTACGATCCCGGCTGTATCCCTGATGCTGCGCATATTCATTGCCGGCTGCGGACAACATCGCGGAAGCGAGGAAATGCTGGGCTTTATCCTGTCCGGACCAGTTATCGTTGGCCATATGGCTACAGCCAGTCAGAAAGAGGACGCTAAGTAACAGAGGAATACGCATCAACGGCTCCATAAAAAAGCCCTGCGGGTGGCAGGGCCTGGACATTACAGAATACGGCTGATAAGTCGGTCGATACGGATACGACGTAAGCGGCGGATAAGCTTGCGGACTTTTACCGGATAATCGGCAATGCTCTGCAGTTCGCGGTAATGATTAACCACAGTGGTATGCGTGCGAATCAGCTCCAGCTCACGTTCACGTTTTGCGGCTAACTCGTGCTGCGGGTCATGGATTAGGATAGCGTTTTCCAGATCCAGTCGCCACGCGCGTGGGTTCAGGTTATTACCGGTCAGCAGCATCCACTCATCGTCGACCCACATTCCTTTCAGATGGTAAGTGTTGTCCTCATCTTTCCAGAGACGCACAACCAGCTGGTCAGTGTTTACGTAATACTGTAAACGGCTCAGGAAACGGCGCAGGTTGATCTCATAGAGATAAGGCAGCGCACCGATGATTTTGAACGGCTGATCTTCAGGAATGAAAAAGTCGTTTGCGGTTTTATCACCAACGATGATTTCCACTTTTTTACCGTCGCGCAGCAGCTGAATGATATTACGCACCAGCACGGCAGGAAGGTTGAAGTACGGCGTACAGATGGTGAGTTTCTGCTCCGCGCACGGCATCAGATGGAATATCGTTTTGTTCAGCAGGCTTGATTTACCGAGCCCTACCAGCGGGGTAACGGATAACTCTTCGTTGTTCGCATCACCCTGGAAATGATAGACCGCATCACGCAGCTCCTGGCGGAAGGCGCGAACATCGTTTTTGATTTCCGGGCTTTTAGGACGCTCAGGATCGTCAAGGCGATTAACACCGCGGCCATGGACCAGATTTTTATCAACCCAGTTAAACATGATATCGGCCATCTGCGGATTACGGATCAGATGGTAGCGGTCGTAGCGATATTTATCGAGCTGATGAAGGTAAACATCATTCAGACTTGCGCCGCTGTAAAGCACGCTGTCATCAATGATGAATCCCTTGAAATGAAGGACGCCGAGCGCTTCACGGGTATTAACCGGGACGCCATAAACAGGCACATCAACGCCAGGATTTTCCTGCGCCGTGCGGCAATACCAGTCAGCATTGGTGTTTGAGGCGGCAGCGCCAATACGGCCACGCTGAGCGCGATGCCAGTCTACCAGCACGCGAACATCAAGTTCCGGACGCTGACGTTTGGCTTCATAGAGCGCGTTCAGGATCGCGCGCCCACCTTCATCCTGTTCAAGATAGAGCGCTACAATGCAAATGCGTCGCGTGGCGCTGGCAATCTTTTCCAGAAGCGTCTCCCGAAAATGAGCGGGAGCGTAAAAGAACTCTACATCATCAACTGACTGAGAAATCTTCGGTAGTTGAGCAAGGTGTTGTTGATGTTTATTACGCTTAAATTTTGACAACATCACAGTGCGTTTCTTCTCTGTTCATTGAAGGGTTGTCTGTACCATGCAAACAACATAAGCGGACAATGATACCACCAGTCCCGTCCAAAGTGGGTAACATTTCCAGTAGCTTACTCGCGTTTGTCTGCTGATCTCAGACTGAGGGACAAGGCCACAATACCTTCGTCCAGCTGAATATCAACGTCAAACCCAAGTTTTCGCGCCAGGGTCACCATACCGCGATTGTTAGGCATAGTAATGCCATTGAGGCGTAACAATCCGTGATCTCGCGTATAACTGATGAGTTTTTCCAGCAGCCGTCTGCCCAGACCCAGGCCTTTAAGATCGGAGCGCACCAGCACCGCAAACTCCGCATCGACGTTATCCGGGTCAGAAATAGCACGCGTGACGCCGAGGATCTCATCCCCCTTATCGGAGCGACGAACGGCAACAAACGCCATTTCTCGATCGTAGTCGATCTGGGTCATATTGGCTAAATCATCGTGGGTAAATTCGTTGATTTCGCTAAAATAGCGATAATAAAGATCCTCTTTCGTGACCTGAGAGATAAAGGCCCGCAGCTGGGGCTCATCTTCCGGCAGAATAGGGCGGAACAAGGCGCGTTCCCCATTCTTCATCTCAACCCACTCTTCCAGCTGCAGGGGATACGGGCGGATCGCCAGACGGCTCTCTCTGTCTCCTTCGAATGGCGCGATATCCAGGGTCACGTCCAGCGCCGTAAACTCATTGCCCGAGGCGAGCAGCGGATGAATGTCCAGCCGCTGGATTTCGGCACAATCCACAATCAGGTTAGACACCTGCACCAGGAACTGACTTAACCCGGCAATATCAAGCGGGCGCAGCGCACTCCGGCCACGGATCTTTTTACTTTTGATCGCCTGGATGATCAGATAACGCGCCAGGTTCATGTTCAGCGGCGGTAACGCCACCACGGCCTGCTCCTCCGGACGCCACTCAACGCCACCCTCTCCCAGCATGATGAGCGGGCCGAAGACGGGATCGTGTTCGACCACCACCCGTAATTCCTGAGCCCCTGCGCGGTTTGCCATGCTTTGCACCAGCAATCCGTGGATCCTTGCCTGCGGCCAGGCCATTTTGACCCGATCAAAAATGGCATCAGCTGCCTGCTGCACCTCAGTCGCCGTACGCAGGTATAACATAACCCCTTGAACATCAGACTTATGCGGGATATCCGGGGAACGCAGCTTCAGGGCCACCGGATAGCCAATCTGTTCGGCAATATGCACGGCCTCAGCGCTGTCGCTGGCGATCCAGGTCGGCAGGGTTTGCATCCCGTAGCTGCCCAGAATGGGCTGGACCTCATGCGTATCAAGCGAGGTCGCGCCTTCTTCAATGGCCTGCTGCAACAGCCGGTGAACGTCGACGGTGTTCGCCGTCAGATTCCCCGGCAAAGCCGGCGTTTCACGCAGCTGTTTCTGGTTGCGGCGATATTCCACCATATGCATAAACGCGGTGATGGTGCCTTCCGGCGTGCGGTAGGTTGGCAGCCCGGCCTCGCTGAACAAGCGCCGCGCCTCCTGAGAGGAAAACTCGCCGCACCAGTTGGTGAGCAGGGTAACGTATTTACCTCGCGGATGGTTGCGCACGGCGTCAATGAGCGCGCGCGCGCTTTCACTGCCCGGCGCGACCGCGCTGGGGGAGTGGATAATCATCAGCGCGTCGAAATCCTGGCTATCCAGCAAAATGGAGATCGCCCTGATGTAGCGGTCGCTGCTGGCGTCATCGCGCAAATCAAGCGGATTGCCGGGCGTCACGCTGGTCGGAAGCGCTTCTTTCAGGCGCTGCAGCGTCTCTTCACTCAGCGTTGCCAGCTTGCCGAAGCGCCGCCACAGCTCGTCCAGCGCGAGCGCGGCAGGGGCCGCACCGTTACTGACAATCATTAGCTTCTCACCGCGCAACGGGCGCATATGGCTTAACGTCTCAACGGCGGAAAAAAGCTCGTGCGTATCCTGTACCCGCAGCAACCCCGCGCGCTGAATGGCGGCGTCCCAGGCGGGATCCATGCCGGAATGCGAATGCAGAAGACGCTGTGCCGCAGGGCTGCGTCCGCTTTTGAT
>NZ_JBSKJQ010000025.1:0-7750 GCF_053709655.1 Enterobacter sp. UPMP2060 | reverse complement strand
CGTACGTTTTCGTTCCATTGGCCCTCAAACCCCTTAACGAACAATGCCGGTTCCTCCCCACCATGAAGCCACTACAACCCCGTTATGCCAAAAAAGAAGCGGATGCAGACAGCCTGATGGCGGGTATCGTTCCCCAGGCGATGAACCATGGCAATCATGTCATGGCGAGAACCAGCGATATTCCGTTCCATGTGCTGGAGACCACTTACGAACAGTACCTTCGTCTGGCGTCGTTGCTGACGGCCAATGACTGCATCACCGATGCCATAGAAGCACTACCGGTATTTCCACTCTATTCGTTTGATCCGGAGACCCTTTATGGCGCCGTTGACGGGCAGAAATTTGGTGTTGAGCGTCCGACAGTGAAAGCCCGGTATTCACGTAAATATTTTGGTCGCGGTAAAGGCATGGTGGCTTACACACTGCTGTGTAACCACATCCCAGTCAACGGATACCTGATTGGCACAAACGACTACGAAGGCCATCATGTCTTTGATATCTGGTACCGCAACACTTCAGCCGTGAAGCCAGGGGCCATTACCGGAGACATGCACAGCATCAACAGGGCCAACTTTGCGATCCTGCACTGGTTTGGCCTTCGATTTGAACCTCATTTTACCGACCTGAACAGGCAGTTGTCGGAGCTATACTGTACCAGAGAGCCCTCGACATATAAGAAGTGCCTGATTCAGCCTGCCGGACAGATTGACCTGGACCTTATCACCCGTGAAAAAAGCAATCTCGAGCGCATCGTCGCCACACTGGGGATGAAGGAAATGACGCAGGGAACGCTGATCCGCAAATTATGCACATATACAACGGCTAATCCGACAAGACAGGCAGTATTTGAATATGACCGGCTGGTTCGCAGTATTTACACACTGAAGTATCTGCGCGATCCTCAGCTGGAACGCAATATCCGCCGTTCCCAGAACCGGATTGAATCTTATCACCAGCTTCGTGCCGCCGTCGCCAAAGTCGGCGGAAAGAAAGAGTTAACCGGGAAAAACGACATTGAAACAGACATCAGTAATCAGTGCGGGCGGCTGATCTGCAACGCGATCGTTTATTACAACTCCGCGATCCTGTCGCGATTACTGGAGCGGCTGGAAGCAGAAGGCAACGACAGGGGCACTGAGGCGCTGACCCGGATATCGCCGGTGGCCTGGCAGCACATTTTGCTGAACGGACATTATACCTTCCAGAGCAGCAGTGAAATTATTGACCTGGATACGCTGGTAGCCGGGCTGAAACTGGGGTAACGGAAATTTCAGCGGTTCCGGCGTAGAACCCCATAGAGCACACTTATTTTTAAATGGACTCTATCGAACCGACAGTTCCACGTCAGCGGGCAAGCTACTCCATGCCCTTGAAACTCGACCTAGTTCAGCGCTCACTGCAACCCGGTGCATGCGTGGCACTGATTGCCCGTCAGAACGGGATTAATGACAACCTGCTGTTCACCTAGCGCCAGCGTTTTCGTCATCTGGTTGATGTGCCATCTGATACAATCCCAGCTCCCGCCATTATCAGTGATAATATCGTGCCTGTTATGACCGCCGAATACTCACGCCCCTCGTTGCTCGCTCTCCCGGCACAGCGTAAAGCCTACCACCGGATGCCGGGCTTTGCTGTGAGGTCAGTATTGGAAGTGCACGCCTGAAGCTGTCCGGCAACCTCATCCCGGCCATGTTGTCGGCCCTGGTTCGCGAACTGAAAAGAGGTGGCTGATGAAATCCCTTCCCACGAGTTCCTGCATCTGGCTGGTGACGGGCGTTACCGACATGACAAGCGGCTTCATCGGCCTGGCCTCCCGCGTGCAGAATGTCCTCAACGAGGATCTGTTCTTCGGGCACCTTTTCATCTTACGGGGGCGTCGCGGCGAAATGATAAAGCTGCTTTGGTCTGATGATGATGGACTCTGCCTGTTCACCAAACCTCTGGAGCGTGACCGGTTTATCTGGCCTGTGACCCGTGAAGGCAAAATCCACCTGACGCCAGCACAGTTTTCCATGTTGCTGGAAGGCATTAACTGGAAAAATCCGCAAAGAACAGAACGCCCTGGACTTCGGATGTAACCCGTTAGTAATGTGGGGAAATGGATAAACAGCTCACCGACGATATCGAACAACTTAAGACCCTGCTGGTTGCACAGCGGGTGCTTATACAGCGCCTGTCTGGTGAGATAACCGGATACGGTCGTGAGATCGATACTCTGCGGGGCTGGCCGCTAAACTGCAGAGAATGTTGTTCGGGCGAAGCAGTGAGAAAACTCGCGAGAAAATCGAAAAGAAAATCGCGCAGGCAGAAAAACGGATAACCGAGCTTCAGGATAAAATCGGTACCGTGCAGCCGCAACTGTCCTCAATGGCCGGTGATACGGGACAGGAGAACGTGGTCACTCTGGGATGTAAACCACTACCGGCAACACTTCCCCGCGAGCGAAAGGTTATTCTGCCACAGGAAGCTGCGTGCCCGGCCTGCAGTGGCAGGCTGAAACCACTGGGGGAAAGCATCTCCGAAAAGCTGGATACCATCAATACTGGCTTCAGGGTAATTGAAACGGTTCGTCCAAAGCTGTACTGCAGCCAGTGTGACTGTATCGTACAGGCTCCTCTGCCGCCAAAACCCATCGAACGCAGTTACGCCAGCCCGTCGCTTCTGGCGCGCATTATCATGGCGAAATTCGCCGAGCACCTACCGTTATATCGCAAGTCGGAAATCTATACCCGGCAGGGTTTGGAGCTGAGCCGCAATACAATGGGGCGCTGGGTTGATATCATTGGAGAGCAGCTTCGCCCGCTGTACGATGAGATAAACCACTATGTGCTGATGCCGGGTAAAGTGCATGCCGACGACACGCCGGTGAAAGTACTGGAGTCCGGCTAGGGTAAAACCCGGAACGGGCGGCTGTGGGTCTATGTTTGTGGCGATCGCAACGCGGGCTCAACAATGCCGGCAGCAGTGTGGTTCTCCTACTCACCTGACTGCAAAGGTATCCACAAACAGCAACATCTGGCGGCCTACAGTGGTATCCTGCATGCCGATGCGTACGCGGGTTATAACGCCGGGTAACCGAAGCGGCCTGTATGGCGCATGCCCGGCACCACGATGTTCATGTCCGCCATCCTACATCAATAATCACAGAAGCACTCAGTCGCATCGGCGCGTTGTACGCTATCGAATCGGAGATCCGCGGCAGCCCGGCAGAAGAGCGTCTGGCGGCCAGGAAAGCCAGAACCGCCCCGTTGATGCGGTCGCTGTATGACTTGATCCTGTTGCAGATGAACACACTGTCGCGTCACTCAGACACGGCAAAGGCGTTCGCGTACCTGCTGAAACAATGGGATGCCCTTAAAGAATACTGTCGAAATGGCTGGTAGTATAATAACCTATGTGAAAACGCGCTTCGGGTGGTAGCGCCGGGACGCCGTAACTACATGTTCTTCGGCTCTGATGGCGGAGGCGACAGTGCAGCAGTGATGTACAGCCCGATCGGAAGCTGCAAACTCAACAGTATCGAGCCGGAAGCCTGTCTACGCCACGTGATCAGCGTCCCAACCGCGTGAAAGAACTGTTGCCCTGGAACGCCCCCCCTCGCTGTAAACTAATTTTTACTCCACGTCCTTCATGGGGCGCTTACTGAGATACTGAAACGGATTTTTTGCTGTCACGCCCGGAAAATCTGGAGCAGGCAAGAAAGATGCTGAAGGAATCAATAGAAATTTACAACAGAGAGCAGCCTCACCAGGCACTAAAATACAAAACGCCCGATGCGGTGCTTCAGGCGTTTTACAGGCATAAAAGTGTCAACCTATGCCAGGACTAGTCAGTCGAAATCCCTGCGCAGCTACGCGGTACATATCCCTGATTCAAAGCCCTTCGGTGACAATTTTAGCGGCTGCAGCCAACACGTCTTTGCGGGCTTCTGCATTCTGCTGTGGCTGCGTAAAATAGGTTACCAACACCAACGGTGCGTGGTTCGCTGGCCAAATCACGGCGATATCGTTAGTGGTACCGTAATCACCACTGCCGGTTTTATCACCGACCACCCACGTGGTTGGCAGACCTGCGCGAATGCTGGCTCCGCCGGTAGTGTTCCCCTTCAGCCATTCAACCAGTTGAGCACGCTGTGGTTCACCCAGCGCCTTGCCCAAGGTTAGGGTTTGCAGGCTTTTTGCCATCGCCAGCGGAGAGGTAGTGTCACGCTTATCGCTGGGAATGGCAGTATTTAAAGCAGGCTCGGTACGATCGAGATGGAAGGTTTTATCACCAATAGTACGCGCATACTCTGTCACTTTTGCCGGGCCGCCAAGATACTCAAGGATCTTGTTCATCGCCGTGTTGTCACTGTACTGGATGGTTGCGGCACTGAGCTCGCCAAGGGTCATCCCAGTATCCAAGTGTTTTTCGGCGATCGGGTTGTAGTTGGTCAGATCGGATTGTTTGATCTCTATCCGCTTAGCCAAAAGATTTTTATCGATCTCGCTCTGTTTTAACAACGCCGACACCGCCATCACCTTGCTAGTGCTACACATGGGAAAACGTTCATCACCACGATACAGGATCTGCGAATTATCTGCGGTATCGATCAGCGCCACGCCAAGGCGGCCACCTGAGTTTTTCTCCAGTTCGGACAGTTGCTGCTGAATATTCGCTTTGGCATTAGCGGATTGTGCGCATAATGTTGCGCTACCGAACAGCAACGGCATAACCGTAGCGACCATCAGGGTGGTTTGACGTAATGTATTTTTAACCATGTTTTGCCTCACATAAAATGGATTAACTCAGCGGTTTGTTCTGCTGATGGCGAGAACTATCCTTTTTTAGACCGTTATTGACAAGCGACAAGAACTTTCTACAACATAAAGAAAATTTTTTGGATAATACCCATGCTTTCTAACCTTCCCCTGAATGCCCTACGTGCTTTTGAAGCCTCTGCCAGACATTTGAGTTTCACACGGGCAGCGCTGGAGCTCTGTGTTACTCAGGCTGCCGTTAGCCAACAGGTTCGGCAGCTTGAAGAGCGGCTAGGCATGGTGCTGTTTAAACGCTTACCCCGCGGTTTAGAAATGACAGAAGAATCACGGACGCTGTTTGCCGTGTTAACCAACGCCTTTGGCCATATTGAAAAAGCCTTCCGGCAGTTTGAAGGGGGGCAGTTCCAGGAGGTGCTCACCGTGGCTGCCGTCGGCACTTTTGCCGTGGGCTGGCTGTTGCCACGTCTCGATCGGTTCAAGCAAGAGCATCCTTTTGTCAAACTGCGGCTGCGCACCAACAACAACGTCGTTAATCTGGCTGCCGAAGGACTTGATTTCGCCATCCGTTTTGGCACGGGTTTGTGGCCATCAACCCATAACGAGATGCTGCTTAATGCTCCGCTGACCGTATTGTGTACGCCAGCTACGGCTAAGCGGCTCGTTACCCCAGCCGATTTGCTGCAAGAGGATTTACTGCGTTCTTACCGTGCTGAAGAGTGGGAAAACTGGTTTGCTGCCGCTGGCTTGCAGGCTGTGAGAGTGAATGGCGCCATCTTTGACTCATCCCGTCTGATGATCGAGAGCGCTATCCATTCCGGAAGTGTGGCATTAGCCCCAGCGAAAATGTTTGCCCGTGAGCTAACCACCGCGCAGCTGGTGCGCCCATTTGCTACCGAAATCAATATGGGCAGTTACTGGTTAACCCATTTAAAATCGAAGGCAATGACCCCTGCGATGGAAATATTTAGCGAATGGTTACTGAAGGAAGCGGCAGAAGATAATACGTAGGGTCGCAGCATGCTGCGACGCTCGGTTTTCCAGACTTATTGCACTTCCTCACGTATCTGTTTGGCTGAGCTTTAAAATAGCTTATAGGCTTCATAGCGGTTAGCGTGCAGCTGGGGGTTCTACGCCGGAACCCCAGAAATTTGTGCGTTACAAAGGCGACTACATTCGAACCAGTTAGCCCAACAATTTACGCTTGTTATTAGTGCTGTTGTACGACTGCTGCCGTGATTTTATCCGGAAAAGACCCTACGCTCGCGACTGTTACGTATTTTTTAGTCAACAAAGGAGACATCGCGCTCCAGAAAATGATATCTGCACCGAGATAATCGTCTTACAAACCCATCATTGCTAAATTCCTAACCCGTATTAGTATTCCGGTAAGTTAAGGCCGACTCCTGTACTGTCATAGCAATGAATGCCAATTTGATTTTGTGTTGATTGAAGAATGGATATGAGTTATTTATTTGCGACTTGCTGTTGGGAACAATGTCCGATCCAGCAAGCCCAATATTATTAGCGCTGGCAAACACTTTTCAACTTTCTAAACTATGGACAATTAAAATCTGTTCATCAGTCAATGTCTTATAGATAATATTTTCTTTATCATACATGGTGATGATGTCTTGCATCAACTTTGCGAGACTCTTATTAACTGAATTATAATGTGGTACGATTTGGTAATCAACTAAGTTCAATCCACTCCAAATGATGTCTTTGTCATATCCAGCAGGTATTTCCTCAGGGTTATCAACAAGGTTAAGACCAATCAGTGAAGGTGACGTTATGCACGCTCCAGCGCTAAATCCACCATAAATAAAGTGTTCTCCCTTAAGAATCTCAGGTAATAACACATCCATGCCTGAGTATTTAAAAGCACGTCGAAGATTAAAAGTGTTTCCTCCAGTCGCCCAAAATATATCGACCGTATCAAGATACATCTTTAATTGATTGGGCTTGCCAAAATAGCGTCTTAAATCTATTTCTTCCACCTCAAAACCTAAACATTCAAAATCCTTTGATGTTTTATTAAAATACTTTAACCTCTCCACATCGCCTAAAAAATCATTAGCGTTAAGACATATTGCAACCTTCCTCGAGCCACCATGCGTTAGCGCTAACGCTAACGCATCAGCGTTATTCCCAAAGTACATTGATGTTAGAAATAGTTTCATACACCCACCTTTTCAACTCAACCAAGAAACATGTAAGGCTATCCACCATGGATGTTTACGCTTTTATGCTTTTATGCTTATATCACTTACATGGGGAACAAGATCCGCATCACCCCAAAGAAGATCATTGCATGTTAATTATCTCATCATCAACTTACCATACTATGACTTGGCTAAAATTTAAACCAAAATAAAACTTACCATATTCACCCTGCTAAATTCTTCCGACAGACTACATAGTTTGAATCCCCCGTATACGCACCATGATATGTCCCATCAACAGAATAGATAACCCATAAGAAATGATATGGGTATTCACCGCCACCAATCGTACTTGACCAATATGATCCAGTCTTAATACCGGCCTTGGAATAATATCCGGCATCACCCCATTCGCCCCACCAAGTTCCAATACCACGACGATTACCATTCTCTGGACGTAATTGATTTATAGTCGGCAAGGTATACCCCGGAAGGCTATTACAGTGATTAACAGCCTCTGGATAAACTACATCTGGGCCAGCGCTAAAATCAAACCAAACACTCAGCCTAAATGTATAACTTACTGTTGCATCACCATTTTTTAGTTTCCCTGTTATAGTGACAGCGTCATTATTCCCCGTATCAGTAAAAGTCACTATGCCATTACTGACAGAAACCCATGATTGATTGGATGTCCAATCATAGTCATAGACATTAGTTGTATTAAGCTCAATTCTGAATTCCGCCCCCCTATAACCTGTTGAAGGAAATCCAGAATCAGGAGAAAAACGATAGCCTCCAGCGAGAAGATCTTTTACAAAAACGGGT
>NZ_JBSKJQ010000024.1:0-9085 GCF_053709655.1 Enterobacter sp. UPMP2060 | reverse complement strand
CCAGCAAAGGTGCAGACACAGCTCAGATCTTCAACCATCTTATTATTCTGACTGGTGTAAAACATAGTTCTAAGACTACCTCTTAATTTTAAGAGAGACGAAGTGCCTGGTGATTTATGGAGCCAGTATAGTGCCTGACGCTTCCGGACCTTCAATGTGATGGACGATTTTAACTGTGAAGCACTGGCGAAAGAAATCGACCTGAATATCCCTGACCAACGGGTCATCAGGGTACGGGACAGGATAGTGCCAAACCGCAGCTACCCGTTGAAGATGCGTATGGATAACGAGTAATAACTGGTCTCGCTGGCGCTGGCACAATGCGGCGAAGAACATGTCGTGCAAATCGAATTTATTAAGCTGAGCAAGCCTACTGATGTAGCCCCCTGAAACACCAGACAGTAGCTGTATCTCCAGATAAGAGATAGGCTTGAATATATGTCTAACACTAACGCCAATTTTGAGATGACCGGGATCCTGTTAGGGCAAGAAGCCCGCAAACGTAAGACTCCTCAGGAGAAAATCGCTATTATCCAGCAGACGATGGAGCCAGGAATGAATGTCTCCCACGTCGCTCGTCTGCATGGTATCCAGCCCAGCCTGCTGTTCAAGTGGAAGAAACAATACCAGGAAGGCAGCCTCACTGCCGTTGCGGCCGGGGAGGAAGTCGTTCCTGCCTCTGAGCTTGCAGCAGCACTGAAACAGGTTCGGGAACTCCAGCGCCTTCTGGGCAAGAAGACAATGGAAGTTGAGATCCTGAAAGAAGCAGTGGAGTACGGTCAGTCGCGAAAATGGATAGCGCACGCGCCCTTGTTGCCAAAGGACGGGGAATAGCCGTGGTCAGTCGCACCATGGGCGTGTCGCGTGCGCAGCTTTCACTGCGGATTAACCGTTCCGCCGACTGGCAGGACGGGCGCTGTAACCGGCGTAATGACGAAGCAGACGCTGAAATACTGTCGGTTATCCTCAACATTATCAGCGATATGCCGAGTTATGGTTATCGACGCGTGTGGGGCATCCTGCGTAAGCAACGTCGCTCAGAGGGACAGCCACCTGTGAATGCCAAACGTCTATACAGGATAATGAGCGAGCATAACCTGTTGTTGTTGCATGACAAACCAGAGCGCCCGAAGCGTGAACATAAGGGTAAAATCGCAGTTGCAGAAAGCAATATGCGCTGGTGTTCAGATGGCTTCGAGTTCGGCTGTGACAACGGCGAAAAACTGCGTGTAACGTTCGCGCTGGACTGCTGCGACCGCGAGGCCATAGACTGGGCAGCAAGCACGGGAGGCTATGACAGTTCGACTGTGCAGGATGTGATGCTGAGGTCGGTGGAAAAACGCTTCGGCGACAGGTTGCCCGACACACCGGTGCAGTGGCTGACGGATAACGGTTCAGCGTATACCGCGCATGAAACGCGGAGGTTCGCACAACCGCAGTGAGCAGCCCACAGAGTAATGGCATGGCAGAGCGGTTCGTGAAGACGATGAAGGAAGACTATATCGCGTTCATGCCAAAACCGGATGTGAGAACAGCCCTGCAAAACCTTGCAGCAGCGTTCACGCATTACAATGAAAACCACCCGCACAGCGCGCTGGGATATCACTCCCCAAGGGAATACCGGCGGCAGCGGGCATCGTTAACTTAAGATACAAAAGCTGTCCGGAGATGGCGGGTCAAGATCAAGCTGAGCAAGCCTACCAAAATGATTTTATCGAACGGTTTAACCAGACATACCGGACAGAAATCTTAGATTTTTAACTGTTGATAACACTGAATGAACCACAGGAAATTGCAGAGCGCTAGCTGATGGAATATAATCACTACCAGCTCCATGAATCTATGACTAACCTGACGGAGGAATAATACTGGCTGATGGCTGCAAACCAGAAGTCTAAAAAAGAGAGTGGGACAAAACAAGCGTGTCAAAATCTGTGTAACATAATTTTACACATAAAACCATGTGGCACCTGTAACCACTTGATTTATATTATTTTAAAGTGTCTTTATTCTCGATTTTTTTTACTTTTATAGTACACTTTTAAAAGTAAATGTTGACAAAAAAAATTAATCATACATAAATGTAGTGTGTTTGACTAAAGAGAACTATACTCTATACTATGGATATCATAAAAATATTTACTAATTTCATTGTATGCACTTTTATTATTTTCATTTCAAGTTCTACATATTCATCCTCTGATATAACAGTGTATAAAGATAAAGAATTACAACAAGTGGCATTACAGAATACATGTCCTGCTGATATTGATTGCGATGATCCTTCATGGTTTTATATGGGAGGTAGACCTGATTGCTGTATGCATGCCTATGCTGCTAAATGAAAGTGATTTTAACATAACTATGATTTTTAATTAAGAAAAAGTGTTAACAGGGATAAGGTAAAAACGTAAACAGGTTTCAAGCATGGAGTTATTAATATACAATTACAAATAATTGCGGTTTAATTTTTTTAAATTACACTTAATTTAATATTGAATCAACACAAAATAACTCCTGAGCTAAATTATTTTATTTCAATTTCACATAGATTAATTATTCAGATAGTAATCTATATACAAGAGGATAAGAACTATCCAAATCATTTTTTATTTTTTTTATTTAATGAGAATGCTTGGCTCTTTCAATTAAATATTATTTAAATGGGAAATACTGCAGATCTTAAATTTAATAATCAGGCTGTAGTAAAATATTCATCATAAGATAACGATAGTCATATTATTGATTGTGAAAGAGATGTTGTTAATTTATAACCATGTTTAATTTTTCCTTTTTAAAAGGATACTTTTATGAATAAAAAAATGTTAACAAATGATATTTATAAGCATAATCAGATAGCTTGGAATAAAATGGCAAAAGAACAAAGCCCTTGGTCGCAACCAGTGAGCTCTGAAATAATTGCAGAAGCACGTGCAGGAAGGTTCAATTTACCTTTGCTGCCAACTAAAATACCTTCAGAATGGCTTCCTGATCAAGTGCACGGCATGAGGATTTTGTGCCTTGCGGCTTCAGGAGGGCAACAAGCACCTATTTTGGCTGCTGCTGGTGCTGATGTTGTCGTATTTGATGCTTCACCAGAACAATTGGCACTTGATGAACTCGTAGCAAAACGTGAATGCTTGGAATTAAAAACTATTTGTGGGGACATGCGTGATCTTTCCACTTTTTCTGATGAATCATTTGATCTCATCATTCATCCAGTGTCGAATCTTTATGTTCCTGATATAAACATTGTTTGGGATGAGTGCTTCCGTGTATTAAAATATGGCGGACGTTTGCTGAGTAGCTTTTATAATCCAGTAGCATTCGTATTTGATAGGGATCCTTATCTCAAGGAAAAAGGGATAATAAGGCCTTGTTATAAGCTTCCTTATTCTGACTCGAAGGATCTTGATCCCGACTTATTAGAAGATAAAAAAATAAACTCTATACCACTAGTGTTTGGACATACATTAAATGATCAAATTGGTGGGCAATTAGATGCAGGTTTTATTATCTATGGATTTAATGAATCTTTCCACCCTAAGCCACGCTTTCTTATAGAAGAGTATGTTCCTGTTTTGATTGCCACCTGTTCGTTAAAAGTAAAGAGTATGAGGTTATGAAACATAAGAAATGCTGTAAATTATACTTTAATATTTATTAGCATATATTATAAGCATGTTTTTGTACGGTAAATGATACGCAAAGACAGTTTTTTATCTATAAATGGTAATTAGAATATGCTTTATATTTTTTAATTCAAAAATAAATGTATGAATCGCCACGGGTAATCTAGACACTTCCGAGGCGTTGATGGACTGACCCCACGCCCGTAGACAAATGCTGTCCTCACGATGAGGCCTGTTCGAATGCTTCCAGACTGACGCCGCCGAGGTGACTGTGGCGCCGGGCCCGGTTGTAGAACACTTCAATGTAATCGAAGATATCTGCCCGGGCCAGATCCCGGGTTTTGTATATTCATCTTCCTGATGCGTTCTTTTTTCAGTGAACTGAAGAACGATTCGGCCACCGCATTATCCCAGCAGTAGCCACTCCGGCTCATGCTCGGTGCCAGGTTATTGGCCCGCCAGAAGCGCTGTCAGTCGTCACCGCCGTACTGACTACCTTGGACGCCCTTCTAACAGTCAAGCCGTTATCGGGATAGTGTTGACCTGTCTGTTTAGATTTCGCAGTAATTTATAAACTTCGCGAGAGATATATCGCTTTAGACAGCGTATCGTTTCCATTTTTGTATGCCCTTCGCATACTTTCTTGGCGACATATTTCTTGGTTTTATCGTCAGTTCGCAAACGTCCGATGGCAATGATGTGAAGTGCACTATTTGCAGCACGATCTCCACCACGGTTAAGTCGGTAACGATTAGTTTTTCCGGAAGATACGGGAACAGGGCTGACACCACAAAGTGCCGCGAAACCTGATTCTGATTTTAATCGTTGTGGATTGTCTCCGGCAGTGATCAGCAACTGCGAAGCGCTTTCGTATCCAATGGCATTACTTTTAATCAGTTTTGGCACCAGCTCATCAACAATTGCCGCAATCATGATACCCAGATCAGCGATTTCGTCATGCAACTCGAGATAGCGGCGGGCAAGGGACTTTAATGAAATGCGATAACCGTTGGTAACATTGCGGTATTCACTGTCATCAGACCTCCAGGATCCCAGAGTCCTGATGAGCTGCATGCGCGTCATATTTCTGAGTTGTTCGCGTAATTCATCAGGGGCAGAGAATATTGGAATGGATAATCTGGAGAGCCACTCTGCGGGCTGATATAGCTGTTTTCCGGCAAGTTTTTAATACCCGCAGAGACTCGATCATGCCATTGCGCGTTTTGGGTGTGACGGTTCTTATTCCGGAGAATGCGGCATGAGCGGCACATTCAGCATCAATAGTGTCACTTTTACCCCGTTTGCGTCGCTCCATCCGATCTGGTGCAGTCACCTCAAGTACTTCTAACACGGCGTTCTGAAAATAGCGAAGCAACCCGGAACCATAGGTACCTGTGCACTCAACGCCAATTCGCTTTAATACCCCAAACGAAGTCATCCATGCCAGCATCTGCCGGTAACCTTGCCATGTTGTGGAGAAAAAATGGGTCCCCAGAACTTTATTGTTCTGATATACGACAGCGGCAACGTGCAGATCTTTAAGTGTATCCACGCCACCCACAACAGCGGCTTCCGTAACTTTACCTGCCATAACAGAGCTCCTGTGAGGAAACAGAGTTGAATCTCCAGACAGATAACCTGGACAGGACACAAGAGGTCGATCGTTGTATGAGTCAGGATGCGGGAAGGTCTTCACTGCATCAGTAATCACACCAATCGGGTTAAACGGCAAACTGAGTGATGATAAAAACTGACACCGGTATTATTACTATCGCTATGTACGATGACCTCGCCGTCTGGTTTTACCGCCATCATCAGCGCGTCGAGCGCCAGTTCGCGTGAGAGAGTGGGTTTCATCGACCTGCCGATCACATTACGGGCGAAGAGATCGATAACCACCACCAGATACAGCCAGCCCTGCAAGGTGCGGATATAAGTAATATCGGTGACCCAGACCTGGTTGGCCCGGACAACGGTGAACTGACGCTTCACGCGATTAGGAGCAACGACTGAAGGCATGCCAGCGATACGACGTGGAGCTTTATAGCCGCGCACAGCTTTAATCCGGTTCAGTTGCATGATTCGACTCACCCGGTTTTTACCGCAGATTTCCCCGATTTCGTTCAGATCGCCATGAACCCGCCGATAACCGTATACGCCTCTGCTCCGGGAATATGAGTCGCGGATAAGCATCAGCAGGCGCTGGTTATCTTTATCACGCGCCGAGACAGGCTTATGCAGCCACGCATAGAACCCGGCCCGGTCGACATTCAGTACCCGACACACCGTCATCACACACCATACAGTGCGGTGCTCATTGATAAACCGGTACTTCAGTCGGGCTCCCTTGCAAAGTACCGCGCGGCCTTTTTCAGGATATCCCGTTCTTCTTCAGTGCGTTTTAGCTGCGCCCGGAGTTTCAGGATCTCGCTTTTAGCTTCCAGTAAATCCCGGGCATGCTGCTCGCTGTTATCAGGTTTGAGAGCCCGTAGCCACTTGTAGAGGCTGTGTGTAGAGACGCCCAGACGGTCAGATACTTCAGCGACGGAATAACCGCGTTCCGTTATCTGACGGACGGGTTCTTCCTTAAATTCAGGTGTAAATCGTGGTGTGCTCATACGCTCAAACTATAGGGCAGGATCGTCTACCGGGGCGTGGTCAGTCCAACCGTACATTAACTTTAGCGATTCAATCCCCACATCTAAAATCAGAGATTTTACACCCATCAGCATATTGGATACTTGACCCGCAGCTACCTGAACATTTATCCCAGCTAAATAATGTATTATTTTGATTTTTTTTGCAGTATCCAGAAATATCTTTGTAAGCTTAGAAATGGCATTGTTAAATTATATGGCATTTACAATCCTGTGCTTTACTCTTCTGAGCGCTGCATATAATGAAAATAAACAGAGGCTAAACAAAATTAAAATAATGAATGCCACCCGCAATGTGTATCCTTACCTTACACATTAAAATATATATCTTTTAATGATGCGTATTTTTTTTAGACTCAATGTTCTGCGTTGAATTATATGGTTTTTTTAAAGAGCTTTGATTTAGAATAACTATTGGTGTTGATTTTTTTTAATATTCCTCCTATCAAAACTCCTTGCTTACTTTTTTTGTAAAGTAGAAGATGGGCGTGTATGCTTAACGTATGAAAAAATCACAGCAATTTAACTAATTTTGTGTTGAATAAACATTCCGATGGCCCGATACATAGAAGTACAAAAAATAACAATGAAACAAGTTTCATGTTTTATTTCCCGGCGAAAGATGTTTTCTCCTATGATGCTATCAATTGTCTGGTTAAATATTGTCATACAGATAGCCTTCCCACTTGTTTTGGCTTTTACACCATTTATGGCTGGGGCTGAGCAACATTTTCTGCATGCATCGCCCTTAACTCTGCGTATACAGGAACAAACCCCGGGAGTCGGGGAAACCACTAACTTAGCGACCAAAAAAACTGTTCTAACAATGGAACAGTCCCACATCTTCGCGAGTAGCCAGAATAGGCCGCAGC
This sequence comes from Enterobacter sp. UPMP2060, assembly GCF_053709655.1. Classification (NCBI taxonomy): domain Bacteria; kingdom Pseudomonadati; phylum Pseudomonadota; class Gammaproteobacteria; order Enterobacterales; family Enterobacteriaceae; genus Enterobacter; species Enterobacter sp. UPMP2060. Next base: position 1,924 of record NZ_JBSKJQ010000024.1, on the reverse strand, counting down.
CTGGTGGTGATGCAGGCATGTCGCTGATAACGGAAAAGGGCAATATAACCGCGTCAGGAGCCCCCCCCTCCGTGAGCTCCACCTCTGCAGAAGAAGGTGATGAGCAAGCGCAGAAAATGGCCGGGTATGCCTCACAAGCCGGGAGATTCCTGGCCGGCAGCGCGAAAAGCGATGGGGCAATTTCCATGGCTCGGGGTATGACCACCGGCGAGGCGGGCGGAGTCCTTCAGCAGTGGCTGAGTCACTTCGGTACTGCACGCGTGAAGCTGGGCGCGGACAAAAACTTCTCCCTGAAGAACTCGCAGTTCGACCTGTTGATGCCCCTGTATGACCAGGACTATGATATGGTGTTCTCCCAGGTTAGCCTGCACCGCACCGACAGCAGGTCCCAGGCTAACCTCGGTGCCGGGTTGCGCCACTTCACGCCCACATACATGCTGGGGGGGAACATGTTCGGGGACTACGATATGTCCCGGGACCACGCGCGTATGGGCGTCGGGGTGGAATACTGGCGGGACTTCCTGAGGTTGAGTATCAATAGTTACATGCGTCTGTCGGGATGGAAAGACTCTCCGGACCTGTCGGATTATCAGGAGCGGCCAGCGAACGGCTGGGATGTCCGGGCGCAAACCTGGGTACCGTCGCTGCCACAGTTGGGCGGCAAGCTTACGTATGAGCAGTACTATGGCAGAGAGGTCGCCCTGTTCGGGGTGGACAGCCGCCAGAGGAACCCGCATGCCATCGCGGCCGGAATTAACTACACCCCGGTGCCGCTGATTACGCTGGGGGCGGAGCAGCGTCAGGGCCAGTCAGGGAAAAGCGACACCCGGCTGATAGTGGATGTGAATTACCAGCTCGGGGAACCGTGGCGCGCCCAGGTAGACCCGACCTCGGTAGCTGCAATGCGAAACCTGTCCGGCAGCCGGTATGACCTGGTGGAGCGTAACAACAACATCGTGCTGGAGTACCGCAGGAAGGAGATAATACGCCTGCACACACTGGACCAGGTCACCGGACAACCCGGGGAACAGAAGTCGCTGGGCGTTTCCGTGACCAGCACGTACGGGCTGTCGCACATCGACTGGTATGCACAGGCCCTGAGTGCAGCCGGTGGTAAAATCACACAGAACGGCGCAGATTACGCGGTGTTGCTCCCGGCGTACCAGTCATCGGCGCAGGGTGTGAACACGTACACCGTCAGTTGTGTGGCGGTGGACACAAAGGGCAACCGCTCTGACAGGAGTGACATCCAGGTGTCTGTGCAGGCGCCGGAGGTGAACAAACAGACCTCGACCTTCACGCCTGTGAGCAGCGTATTGTCGGCGGACGGGAAGAGCACGCAGGTGCTAACCCTGACGTTGCGGGATGAAAATAACCAGCCGGTGGACATTGATGTGAAGGACATCAGTCTGAAAACCGGCGTACTGAAAAGCGCCACGGTATCGGCGCTGACTCGAAAATCTGTCGGGGTCTATACCGTTACAGTGACGGCAGGCACGGATGCGGAGACGGTGCCCCTGACGCTGTCGGTGAGTGGTATCACATTACCTCCAGCCGGGGTGACCATCATAAGTACCACACCGGATGCAGGGCAATCGGTATTCACAGCGACTCCTGAGAGCATTGTCGCTGACAATACGGCCACCTCCACGCTGACGCTAGTTGCGAAGGACGTGCAGGGCAATCCTCTGACGAACCTTAAGGGCAGTCTGACGTTTGTGGTGAAGGACAGCAGCGGTAAGACACCAGCCAGCGGAGTCATCACGGAAAGTGCCATCACGGAGAGCAGTACAAAAGGGATGTATACAGCAAATATGAAGGGAGCCGTATCGGATAAATACACGGTGGTACCAGAATACAATGGCACCGCAATGGGCAGTCTGAGCACCTCAGTAACTTTAACTCCAAATCCCTCGTATATGGA
>NZ_JBSKJQ010000023.1:0-9188 GCF_053709655.1 Enterobacter sp. UPMP2060 | reverse complement strand
GCGCCCAGTTGATCTTCCTGCCCTTCACGATAGCGCTTTCTGATCTCACCGCGTTGCCCGTAGCAAATCGCTCGCGCCACCGCATGGCGGCCTTCTCCCCGGTTGAGCTGTGTCAGGATCCGCCGACGATAATCTTCATCATCAATATAATTGAGAAGGTACAGCGTTTTGTTGACGCGCCCCACTTCCATGATCGCCTGCGCCAATCCTGATGGGCGCGAGCTTTTGAGCAAAGAGCGAATGAGTTCTGAAGCATGAATGGTACCCAGCTTCAGCGAACCGGCGGTTCGCATCATCTCATCCCACTGGTTCTCTGCCTTCGACAGATCTGCACATCCTCGCGCCAGCGCATCCAGTGCACCGTAGTTTGCCGATTTATCCGCTCGCCAGAATACCGCTTCGCCAGCATCGGCAAGCCGGGGTGAAAACTGATATCCCAGCAGCCAGAACAGGCCAAAAATAATATCGCTGGTACCAGCTGTGTCTGTCATGATCTCAACCGGATTCAGCCCTGTCTGCTGCTCCAGAAGGCCTTCCAGCACAAAAATGGAATCACGTAATGTGCCGGGGACAACGATGCCGTGGAATCCAGAGTACTGATCAGAGACGAAGTTGTACCAGGAGATGCCACGCCCGGAACCAAAATATTTTCTGTTAGGCCCAGAATTGACGGTTTTCACCGGCGTGACAAAGCGCATGCCGTCGGCTGACGCCACTTCACCACCGCCCCAGCGCCCGGCAAGCTCCAGCGTAGACTGAAAATCAACCAGACGGGCATTGGCGCTGACCAGTGTTTCTGCCCGGAGGTAATTCTGTTTCACCCAACTGAGCCGGTGGCGGGTCAGTGCCGGTATATTGTGCTTTATCAGCGGTTCCAGTCCGATATTGCAGGCTTCAGCCATCAGGACCGCACACAGGCTGACGTGCAGATCCTGCGCCCGCGCTCCGGACTCACTGACATGCATAAATTCCCGTGTAAATCCTGTTCTGGCGTCTATTTCAAGCAGTAATTCCGTCAAATCAACCGGAGGAAGCAACTGTCTGACCCGACTGTTGAGACAAAGCAATGACTGTGGCTCCTCCAGTTTCTCCAGGCTACTAATGGTCAGGGAAGGATATTTACCGTCATTGCAAACATGGACTTCCGCATTCCCTTCAAATCGGGATGCGACAGCTTTCCAGGTCTCATCCAGCTGAACGGCCAGTTGCTGCACGCCTTTATGCCCATCGGTGGGATGTCCCAGCGCACGACAGACGGGGATACGCTGAGCTTGCCACTCTTCACCCTGCAACAGCTTCTCACGGGGATTTCCCCAGCGATCGCTGTTTTCGAGCCAGATGTCCCGGCGGCGCAGTGCATCCTGAAGGCGTTCGAGCAGACACAGTGAGTAACCGGCGCGTTGTATCCGGCCTTCCGCATCGTACACGAGGCGTTTCCAGGGGCCGGTGATGATATGTTCAGGAGCATCATCGAGGATGCGCTTTTTCGAGCCGTTCAGTTCGGTCAGATAATGAATCGCGGCCAGCGTATGTTCTCCTGCTGGCGCAGCGCGGAAATGCAGATCCCGCAATACCGCAGGAAGAAAACGCTTAACCCGGCCGTACTGCTCCACCATTTCATCATGGAAGTTATTGTTCTGAGGGCGGGCAAGTTCATTAACCTTGCTGACGGATTCTGCCAGCCTGCTTTTCGGTACGCAGCTGAAGATGGTCTCCCTCAGTTCAGCATCGTCAGCCTGCTCATCCAGCAACAATGAACATGCTCGCGCCAGCAGTAGCGCAGCACGGTCAAGATCTTTAAGCGTCCTGAGCCGCTTTTTCTGCCCCGTTTTCTTCGCCTCGCGGGTGATGTCCAGTATCAGCATATCGAGCACATCAACGGCCTCATCCAGCGCTGTTATTTCCTGAGCTTTAACAAATGCTGTGAGTACGGCCAGTTTTCTTTGCTCTGGCATGCGTGCGATATATTTTACCGATGCCATACCTGCATAACGCGCCAGATTACGTAGCTGTATAGCGGGCAGGCCGGTAAAATTCAGCCGGGAAAACTCAAGGGTTCGCAGCCGGACATACCGCTCCAGCGCTTCTGTAAATGCCGGGCCGCTGACGGTGACTGGTCCCTTTTTTAGTTGTTCCAGCGGTGAAATTCTCTGCCCCTCAGGAATGTCCAGCAGTTCCGTCACGCGGGCGGTCTGCCAGCTGTCCGGCAACGCGGCCAGTTTCTTCCACAGACGCTGATTTGCCCGTTCGCGTATTTCACTGACGAGACGAACAAGTGTGGTTGCTCCGGGCAGCAGGACCTTATTCTGAAGCAGCCACGCGGTGGCAAAATCAAACATCAGGCCGGGTCGCTCATTACTGAGCCATGCCCGGGTGTACAGCAGGCGCTTCAGGCGGAAAGACCAGGGAAAATCGCCAAATTCATGGTAACCGTAATATTCCTTAATCAGCGCAGTATGCTCTCTGAGTGTCGTATTCCGTTCAGCGTAGCGGGAGAGGACTTCCGGACGGCGGATATTAAGCTGCACCGCAACAAATTGCTGAACACCCGGCAGAACCCGGGTTAAATCTGTTAGAAAGGTGCCCAGAAAACGGGCGCTGGTAAGCTGAAGCGCTATTCCCAGCCGGTTATGCCTTCCCCGCCGCTGGTTAATGAAAGCAAGATCCCGTTCATCAAGATGAAAATAGCGCGCCAGCTGCACGTCATTGGGTTCCGCAACGTAGCGACCATAATTCAGTTCCTGCTCGGTGGTCAGAAAATCGACGGGCATATCAGCCTCCCTGCCTGAAGGTTACAAGTTAACAACTTTGTAACCATCCAAAATATTATAAATTATCAGACAACATAAAACGGAAGGCATGGGCTGTCTATTAAATCGTATTTTTGCCATAATAGACACAAGGTGTCTGATATTCGATTTAAGGTACATTTATATGCGACTTTTTGGTTATGCGCGGGTCTCTACCAGTCAGCAGTCTCTCGATATTCAGATCGGGGTGCTCAGAGACGCTGGGGTAAAAGCCAATCGTATATTTACAGATAAAGCATCAGGCATCTCTACCGACAGAGAAGGTCTGGACATGCTGCGAATGAAGGTGGAGGAAGGCGACGTCATATTGGTAAAAAAACTCGACCGTCTTGGCCGCGACACTGCTGATATGATTCACCTTATAAAAGCATTCGATACTCAAGGCGTTGCAGTCCGGTTCATTGATGACGGGATTAGCACCGACGGACCAATGGGACAAATGGTGATCACTATTCTTTCAGCTGTAGCACAGGCCGAACGCCAAAGAATTCTTGAGCGCACTAATGAAGGCAGGCAGGAGGCGAGGCTTAAAGGTATCAAATTCGGACGCAAGCGAAGTGTAGACAGGGATGCCGTTCTGGAACTCCATCAGAAAGGTATTGGTGCAACTAATATTTCTCATCAACTCAGCATTGCACGTTCCACTGTCTATAAAATTCTCGAAGAGCAGAATCGGGTTGTGACTTCAACTTACTGATAATGTTTTGTGTTCAGATAATGTCCAATGGTTTTGTCATGCAGTTCCACCGATTTTGAGAACGACACTGACCACAACAATTCCAGTATGGGTGATCAGTATTTGAAGGAAGTGTTTATATGAAATTTATGGAATGTGCTGTTCGGGATGTGATTTACGGAACCAATGTCCGTATTGTCAAACCGGCCAACATTTATGAATGTGAACTCCGGGATAACGTGTTTGTCGGCCCCTTCGTTGAGATACAGAAAGGCTGTCTCATTGGCAGTGGAAGCCGGATCCAGTCGCACACGTTTATCTGCGAAAACGTAACACTGGGTGAGAACTGTTTCATTGGCCATAACGTGACGTTCGCCAACGACCTTTTCAGGTCTGGAGCGCCGGACCCATCACCGGATAACTGGATCACCATTTCCCTGGGGGATTCGGTTACTATAGGCAGCGGAGCCACCATTCTGTCACCATATATCTGCAGCGGGACCGTCATTGGCGCGGGTGCTGTTGTGGTTAAACCGATAGAAATCAAAGGTATTTATGCAGGAAACCCGGCGAGGCTGATTAGATCATTATGAAAAAGAAAAGGGCCAGTAAAGGCCCTTTCTATCAGAGGTAGGTCTGCGAATACGGCAGATGTACAGAAAGCGACTGCCGGGGATCGGTTTCCAGCGCCGCCTGGTATTCTGCGTCAGTGATATCACCTTTTTTCAGCAAATAACCGAGAGCATCGTTTCCCAGTCCTGACAGTATGCGTATTCTGGCGACCCGGAAATCAAACAGGCTGTCCATCATACCCGGCTCCGGAGCTGCGGGAGGACTGGCCAGATAGGCAGGTTTGACCACACTGCTGATGATGTTCCAGTATCGGGAAAAGTCGCGTGAGGGATCCGGGAGAAGGCCCGCCAGCAGTCCAATCCGGATGGTTTCCAGCCAACTGTCATAAAAGCGCTTAACATGAAGTGAAGCCATGTGCTCAGCGCACCATTTGCGCATGGCTTCTTTTTCCGGAAGAAGCGACTCTCCGGAGAATACGTTGATGACCCACTGGCTGATGATGTCAAAATAGGGGAACGCGGCCCCGAAACCGGCAGTATCTACCGGCGGATTTATGACGGCCAGCGAAGGATCTTCCGTCCAGAAAAAGTGCTCATACAGCTGTGCCCTGTCAAACCCCGGAATGAACGAATAATCAGGCATTTCATAGCCGGTGCAGGTAATGATGACATCATATTTTTCCTGCGTTGCGTCGACGAACTCAATCACCCCTTCTCCGGTGAAACGCTCTGCTTGGGGTTTAATTTTTATCAGTCCGGCGGCCACATTCGGTATGATTTTTTCGTTAACATGCACCGCGTTATTGTTCGCCATGTCGGGCAACAAACCGGATGCCCGGTAGGTCTGCATGTAGTCAGGCATCGTGGTATCGAGATAACCGACAAAATCTGCATAACTCAAGCGACTCAGCAGACACCGGCCCAGATAGGAATGCATCATGTCGTTCGGACCCGTCCGGAATTGTCTTGGCAGATACAGCCCCATCTTTTTAACGGACAGACTCACGCTTCTGGCAAAGGGAACAAGGTCTGAGGCAATATCCGCCCCGCTGACACCACCGCCTATGATGAGTATATTTTTCCCTTTAAATACCTCCGGCTCCTGATAATCTTTGGATGTGATCAGCGTGCCGGAGAAGTATTCCGCACCCGGCAGGGTAGGCCGGCGAGGTTGCCAGAGTTCCCCTGTTGCAATGATGACCCGGTCAAAAATATCTTCCCGGTCATTTCCTGCAGAGGTGCTGCGAATAACCCAGTGCCCGGAGTCTTTTCTGAGTGCAACCACTTCAGTATTAAGCCGGGTAGACGCACGGAGGGCATCCTCTCCGGTCACCGCCGAAAGATATGCGAATACCTGCGCCACACCCGGAAATTCATCAATATTGCCTGGGGGAAAGTCAGTATAATGGAATGCACAACGGGAGTTTTGCATACAGGCATTACGGTAAGCTCCACTACTCCAGGGGTTCCAGATCCCCCCAATATGGGCATTTTTCTCAAACAGAACCACGGAGTGCCCCGCCTTAATCGCATTACGGGCAGAAATGATGCCGGCAGGTCCTGCGCCGATGATCGCAATATTCATACGTGTTTTTTCCTGCGGTTGAGAAGTGTCATTACCAGCACCGGTGCAGCCAGAAACAGTGTGACAATATTTGCGGCCAGTACGGCCAAATCAGATCGCAGAATGCCATATGCTATCCATGCAATTACACCTGTCAGGAACATGATATACATAACAACGGAGATACCTTCGGTGTTGCGTGTCCGGAGCGTTTTGATGCTCTGGGGGGCGAACGCAAACGTCGTGAAAAATGCGGCAAACAGCCCAGTTAAAAGAATGGTGTCCATATCAGAATGCCTCAATTATTTCCTGTATATGAAGGCCGGATGACAGATCCGCCAGCTTCGGGGCTGCGTGGCCATATTTAATAAGGGCACACCAGTCGTCATGAAGGTGAATAAACGAATCAGACCAGAACGGAAGCTCCCGTGGTGGATCGGGTAAACGCTTTAGGCCGTCGAAGCCCACGGTTTCCGCGTCCGTCTCATTAAACAGGACCAGGAGCAGACTGTTTTCATGATGAGTTGAATATCTGATTTCACCCTTTTCAAACACGAGCTGCATATGCAGCCCCAGATCCTGCCCTGTTTCCGATTTACTGGCATGAATTCTGAAATAAGCCCCTTTCTCTGAGCTGCCCATCACATAGCCGTTATCATCCACTTCAACCCGGCCATCTGATTTTGCACCCACGCGCGTACCCTTCACCGTCCTGATCCCATCAACCACAACTGGGCTTCCCCCTATAAAACAAAATAAATCAAGCAGATGACAGGATAAGTCGCCCAGTGCTCCGCTGCTTTTGCTCTGCCGTGCAGAGTCACGCCAGGTCAGGTGATGGCGGGTCAGTGCAGAATTTTTATTAAACTCTGCTGAGAAGAAATGCAGTTCACCTAAATCCCTCTCATTTCTCAGACGCATCATCGTGTCGATAACACGGTTATACCGGTAGTTAAAAGACACGATACTGCCTTGTGGGGCAATTTCCTGAAGATACTGTGCTGAGTTCAGATCCGTTGAGAGGGGCTTTTCACACACAAAAGGGAGCTGTTTGTAGCGAAGTACTTCCTCTGCCACGCTGACGTGGAGATGGTTTGGTGTGCAGATAACGAAACCCTCACTGACTCCGGCAAGCTGCTTCAGGTCCTGGCAGCATATCACCGGCACGGTGCTGATTTCGCTGAGCAGCCGCACGTTATCTGCACTCACATCGTACAGGGCCAGTCCGGTGACCAGCGGATTCAGACAAAGTGCACTGACATGGGCGCGGGCAATCCCCCCACAACCTACAATTCCGATGTTCATCCCTGTAGCTCCTTAAGTACGTTAAGTATCCCGTGGCAGTAAGCAGCGTTCAGGCTGCTGCCATACTGTCTGATCGCGAACGGGTCCGCATTCCCCACCAGATAGCCTTTTCCGGCCTGTGCAAACATGGCAAAATCATTCGCACTGTCACCAAAGGCAATAATGGCTTCTTTCGGCAGCGCGGTTTCCTCCATCAGAAAAGACACTGCCTGATCCTTACCACAACAGAGGGGGATAAATTCAACGTCATAACAGTCAGGGGGATCGCCAGCCGCCGGGTTACAGCGGGTAAAAACGACACGAATTCCTCGTTCGTCTGCCAGAGCCTGGATGGTGGCAAAATCGCCGGCCATCGAAGCTCCCTCAGGGTAGTAATAGCTCACTTTAAAGGGGCCCTGATAATCCTCCGGTTGTCTCTGCAGGGGCATCCCTTTTCCCATCAGGATCCTGGCCAGGCTGTTGACGTTCTGAAGGCTGTAGCCTGAACGGCGTATCCGCTCTGCCCAGGTTTCAGAGGGTCTAAGCCTGCCATTTTTGACCCAGTAAAATTCGGTGCCGAGACTGCAGCAGATAAAGTGAGGGCTTCGCGAAATATAGCCTCTGGATTTTCGCCAGGCCGAATCCAGATTTGTTCCTGTGATCCAGCCAGCGAGAATGCCCTTTTCTTCTGCATGGGATGTAATATAGGACTCCAGCAGTTCAACCCCTCCCAGTGCCTTTTTTTTGGTGTCCGAAGGAATATAAGTTTCATCAAGATCACAGCACACTATCGTGCGAATTACTGCCGGGAGCGGAAATTCAACCGGCCAGTCTTTATTTAAAATAGTCATGCAATACTCCGGTAATGATGTTCTGCTCCTGGAACGACATATGGTTATGCAGTGGCAGATGGAATAATGCAGAATGTATTCTTTCAGAAGCACTGAACTGCTCCCGACGGGAATATCCGGTAGCCAGCGGATGTTCTCCGCAATGTGAAAGGACGGGATAATAAATATCTAACTCCACACCCCTTTCACGCGCAAAGGCGAAGAGAGAATCACGCTCGCCCTGGCAGAGCAGAACCGGGAAAAGATGCCATGTATTCTGAAGGATATCTGACGGAAGTGTCATTTTATGTGACAGGTCTGCCAGTAACAGATGGTAACGGGCTGCAAGCAGGCAGCGTTTTCTGGCATTATTCTCAAAGTGGCGAAGTTTGACACTAAGCGTGGCAGCCTGCAGGTTATCCATACGGCTGTTTAATCCCCAGTCCTGAGCTTTAATATTCTTTTTACCTTCAGCAAATCCGTGATAAGAATATTGCCTCGCCAGACGTGCCAGCTCAGGAGAGCGGGTCAGTACTGCACCGGACTTACCAAAAGAACCAATATTCTTGAACGGATTAAAACTCAACGCCAGCAGATCACAGTGACCGATGAGTGACCTGATACCAAAGCACTGGGCTGCATCCACGATAACAGGAATGTCGGCTTTGCGGGCAATTCGGTGGATGGCATCAATATACATGCATGAGCCATAAAGACAGACCGGTAACACAGCCTTAGTTCTTGTGGTACTGAGGCGCTCCACTTCATCCGGAAGCATATTGAAAGAACTGTCGATATTAGCGAAGACTGGAACGGCCCCCACGGCCATCACTGCATTTTCCGTAGCAGCAAAGGAGTTCAGAGGAACAATGACCTCATCACCGGGTCCTACACCAACAGATTTAAGGGCTATTTTTAACGCGTCGGTGCCGCTACTGGTGGCAATACAGGTATGAGCACCATAAAATATTCTTAATGTTTCTTCTACTTCTCCGATATAGGGGCCACTGGTAAAACATCCGCTTTCAATCACAACTGAAATGATGTCCTTTGCTTCTGCCCGTTCAGAACGGGAGTTCAGCCTTGAAAGTGGCAAAAATGAGACTGAACCTGAATCATCATATTCACTTTCATTATTAATACTTTGGTATATATCTTTAAATCGTTCCTGCAGTTCATTTTCCGTTGATGCACTGAAAATCGTTTCATTCAAAACGCTGACATCTTCCATAAATACCTCCATTTAATGTCAGAGAAAATAAAACATAGAAAAACGATATTTTCACGCCTGAATCACAAATAAGCGAAGATGATCACAATTATGTTACATAATTTATGGGGCTACTGACCGCCTTAGCAATATGCAGAAACTGTAGCCCGGGGCATCTGTTATAGTCAGCGTGGTGAGATCAGAAAGCGCTATCGTGAAAGTCAGGAAGATCAACTGGGTGC
>NZ_JBSKJQ010000022.1:0-12382 GCF_053709655.1 Enterobacter sp. UPMP2060 | reverse complement strand
AGCGCCCCTCCGATATTGCCGCCCGCCAGTCCCTGCAGCGCTGCCGTGGCCGCCTGGATGCCGCGCTGCATATCGCTGCCGGTTCCGTACGTCACCATCACGTTTTTGTATGCCTGGGTATCTCGCAGTTTCGCCAGATAATCCTGGCGCTGTTTCTCTGTCGCGTTTGCGGGGAGTGTTGCGCCGGTTTCTTTCTGGGCCGCCTTCAGCCCGTTCAGGTCACCCTGCGTCCTGGCAATATCCGCCACCTGGCTGCCAATGTCGCTGATCATCCCAACCGCGTTCAGGCGGTTCTGCTCTTTCTCCTTGTCGAAGATCGGGCTGATGCTGTCGTTAGCATGTTCGGTGTCGCGACTCAGTTCGGCCACGTCCTGCTTCTGGTTTGCCTTGTCGCGGATAGTGAGGGAGCCCTCTGCCACGGCGGCCTGCGTGGTGCCTTCCTTATGGCCTTTATTACCCGCAGCGGAGATCATGCCACCCGGCAGGTTGCCCTGGAATTTATCCCCGAAGCTGCCGCCGCCGCTCAGGCTGATACCGGAGTGCGAGGTTTTAAAGTCCGCTTCGTTGTGGATATCGCTGAAGCCGAGCGTTCCGGTATCGAGGCTGTTTTTGTCCGGCGTGGCGGTGGACGCGATAACCGCGCCATCAAGCTGGGTGTGATGCCCCACGGTGATGTCGAAGCCGCCATCCCCGGCATACAGCCCGGTCTGTTCGGCCACCGAATCAAAGCGGCTCTTCATCTTGTCCTGGCTGGCGTTGATATAGCCTGAACCGGACATGGTGCCGAAGGTGAAGCTGCCACCCGCTGCAACGCTGGTCTGCTTGCTGTCGTAGTCGCTGTTGTTCTGCTGGCTGCGCATCAGCAGGTCGTGACCAACATCTGCCACGATTTTATTGCCGTTAACCTGGGCGCCATCAAGCACGGTGTCGTGCCCGCTTTTAAGGGTGACGTTTTTGCCGCTGTCGATTGTGGTTTCGGTCCAGTCGGTACCGTTACCTTTATCCTTGCCGTGCGCGGCGTTAACGTTGGCAAACACGCTGATACCCGCGCCGTTGCCTCCGGCACCGATGCTTACCCCAATACCGCCACCGCTGCTGCTGTTCTTGCCGCTGGTCTTTTGGGTATTCGCCGCGCCGGACAACAGAATATCGTTCTGTGCATCCAGCGTGGTATCACCCCCGGCTTTCAGCTGGCTGCCCGCAATCACGATGTCGCCGCTGTTCGCGCCTTTGTTTTTGCCGTTCGCGGTGATGGAGAGATTATTGCCTGCGTTCAGCGTGCTGCCTGCCACCGCATCACTCTCAGCATGCTGCTGTGATTTCGACTTCTGGGTCGTCAGCGAGAGGCTCACACCCATTGCGTTCGGGTCGCCGGTGGTTGCCGCCATATCCGCAGCCTGCCCGGCCTGCACGCCGGACAGCACCGTTTTGGTGGCCTGAAGGGCTTTCAGACGGCCATCACTTTGCTCTTTGGTCTCCTGCGCCGCGCTCACGGCATTGTTAATAGCGCTACCGACGGTGCCGGAGAGCGCCACGGTGAGCCCGCTTTTCTTCTGCTCGAAGGTTTCATCCCGGGTGCGCCTGTCGTGCCCCGGCTCGATGATGACGCTGTCGCCGCTGAGGCTTAAATCCTTCCCGGCGATAAGATCCGCCCCGCCGATGTGGGTCTGGTTTCCGGCAGAAATCGCGACGTTACCCCCCGTCGATCCCACCGTACTGAAGCTCTGGCTCTGGGTGGTGCCCTTCTCACGGAGATCGTGCGTGCTTTTGCTGCTGCCGATGGTGAAGCCAATCCCGCCCGAGCCCATCAGGCCGGATTTTTTCTCTTCCTTAAAGCGCCAGGAGGTGTCGCTGTTCGTGGCCGCCACGATATCGACGTTGTTGCCCGCCTTAAGCTGCACGTCGCCATCGCCCGCCACGGCGGAGCCGAACACCCGCAGGTTGTTGCCCGCCACCACCTGCACGTTGTCGCCGCTAAGTAATGAGCCGGATTCACGCGTCGCGCTGTCCTCCTCGATGGTGTGGGTGGTTTTCTTGCTGAGGAAACCTTTTTTGGTTTTGGTCTGCTCTTTGTAGTGATAATCGCTCTCGGTTGCGGTATTGAGGCTGACGTCGCGGCCTGCCGCCACGCCGATATCGCCCTTCGCCGTCACCTGCGCGGCTTCGGTGGTGACATCGCGTCCGGCGAGGATTTGAGTATTCTCCCCGCTGGCGATCTCGGTTCCCTGCTGACGCACCGATTCGTTAATAACGGTTTTCTTGCCTGACCTATAGCTGTCGCCCTGCGTGGTCTCTTCCGCAGCCAGATTCACGTCGCGACCCGCCTGCAGCCCGACGCTTTTCTCCGCCGCCAGCGCGGCGGCCTGGGCGTTGATATCCTGCCCGGCCTTCAGGACCAGGTTATCGCCTGCGGAAATCGTGGTGCGGTCGAGCCCGGTGCTGTGGGACTCGCTTTTCCCTTTCCGGCTGCTTTCACTGGTTTGCTCCGCGTTCAGGTTCAGATCGTTGCCCGCGCTCAGCCCCGCGCTGCCGCCCGCCTTCAGGTCGCTGGCGGTCACGTCAAGGTTGTGCCCGGCATTCACCAGCAGGTTGCCGCCCGCGGTGACGTTACTGCCCTGATACGTGACGGACGAACGGCTGGTTTTCTCCCGGCTGGAGCTGAATGCGTCGTTGATCTGATTCGCGTTGACGGCAATATCGCCCCACGCATTCAGCAGCATATCCCCGCCGGAGGCCAGGTTCGCCCCGGTAACGGTGATGTTTTTCCCCGCCTCAAGCGACAGGCCATCCTGCGCGGTAATCGACGCCGTGTTGCCCAGCAGCGTGTCCTTCAGGCCGATGTTGCCGTACTTCCCTCCGGCGTTGATATCAATCTGCTCAACCTGCGTCAGGTTGTTGATGCTGCCGTCCAGGCTCTCCAGCGCGACCGTTTTGCCGCTGATGGTGGAGCTGATGTTATTGATATCGCCGATGGCGCTCAGGTTCAGGTCGCCGCCCGCTTTCATCAGGCCGTTGCTGAGGTTGCTGATGCTGTTCTGGCTGTCGAGCGTCAGGCTGTTTTTCGCCAGCAGCGAGCTGCCGCCGTTGGTGATGCTGCCGCCCTTCAGGGTGACGTTGTTGCCCGCGATCACGCTGCCGTTGTTGACGGTGACGTCCTTCGGCGACAGGTAGAGTTTCGGCACCATCACCGTTTCGCCGTTGACGGTGGCTTTCTCCCACCACAGCAGGCTGTGGTCGAGCGCGGCAATCTGATCGGCGGTCAGCGAGACGCCAAACTGCAGGCCCAGCGACTGCTGCGCCGCCGCTGCGTTGTCCATCAGATAGCGCATCTGATCCAGATCGGAGCCGATGCCGTTCAGGTAGCGGTTACCGGTCTGGTTGAGCACCACGTTGGAGACATAGCGGGTATCGAACGCCGCATCGCCGAGGAAGCGGTAGTCGTAGTCCGGGTTCAGGTTGAGGCGGCCAAGCATATAGGACGAGCCGAGGAACTGCTTCTCGTCGGTAAACGCCAGCCGCGTCTCCTGCGGCGCCGTGGACGACGGTTTGATCCCGAGCATCGCGTTCAGATCGGCAAACAGGGCGGGATCAAGCTGTCCGAGACCATTCAGTTTCGGGTTGATGCCGATCAGGTACGGGCTTTTCGGGTTGTCGGAGAAGACAAAATAGCCGTTGTTGCCCGACGGCAGCGGGTAAGCGCTGGTGTCGACGCGCTGGCCCTGATAGTGCCCGACGGTACCGCCCTGCGCGGTTCGGAGATCGGCGGTGGTGACCCCGGCGTTCGCCAGTGCGCCCAGCTGGCCGAGGTTCGCATCGCCTTTCTGCGTGGTGGCAACGTTGCTGAGAGGCGTGCCGGACGCGCCGCCGTTTTCCAGCGCGCCGCCGCCGTTAAGCTGCTGCAGCGCCCCCTGAAGCCGATCGTTCCACTGCGGCGAGTTCACCGCCACGCTGCCGGCAGCGTTCAGCCCCTGTTTTTGCACACCGCTGCCGATGGTCTGGTTGCTGAGTGTGTTCAGCGACGGGGTGGAGATAACGTTACTGACGCCGCCCGCGTTAGCGGTGGTATTAGTGTTGCTGATGTTGCTGGTGAAGTTTGCGGTGACGTTGCCGCCCGCCTGGATGACGGCACGAATAATAGCGCCCCCTTCATCTTGCACCCGCTCCTGACCAGTCAGCGTGTAGAGAGCCCCACCCGCGCCAACATAAGAGGATGAGTAAACCAGATAATCTGTATAACCCCCTGACTGATAGCTATTGTTATTGAGCACGTTTCCGCTTAACGCGACATTATCATTAGCCAGAATGTTGCTTGCATTGTTATCTAGCGTAGCGGCGTTTATGTTCAGGTTTTGACCTGAAGCAATACGACCTGCCGCGCTATTCCCTGAAATGTCCATTGTTGTACGGGAGATAGCAAAACGCTGAGTTTTTCCTGTATCGGAAAGCTTGTAGGATTTCCTGTAAAAAGGTTCATCCATAGTACATGCGCCCGTTGGACCGCAACTGCCAACCCATACATCAGTACGGGTATAAACTATGTCGTAATTGAGTTTTGGCATGTCATCCAGAGATATCTGATACGATGCCGTTCCGACGTAAGCGGGATTGGTCAAAGTCTGCGTATTACCGCTCGACTCCATATCATCTCGTTCATTCAGCAAATGCCCCGTTCTGATCCCAATATCCCCACCCTGCGTCTCAATATTCCCCGACGTGTTCACCACCTGGCTGTTCGCATTCCCCGCCGCATCCCGCTGCATCCACAGGTTGTTCCCCGCCATGATGTCGCCGCGCCGGTTGGTGATGCTGTCAGCAAACAGCGCCAGGTTATTCGCCGCGTACAGCAGCGCGGTGTTGACGATGGACCCCGGTGCGCTCAGGGTCAGCGAGCCGCGCGTGCCGGTGAAGCCGTCGACGGTAATGTTGCTCCGGCTGGCGACGGTGATGTCGCCCCCGCCCTGCACCGAGCCCGCGGCGTTCAGCGCCACGCTGCTGCCGGAGAGCGTGCTGGTGCCGCCGCCGGTGGTGATTTGTCCGTTGTTGCTGAGCTGCCCGCCCGCGCTGAGGTTAACCGCCTGCCCCTGCAGCACGCTGCGGTTATCGATGTCGCCGCCGCTGCTGATGGTCAGGGTCCGGCCTGCCGCCACGGCGGTCCGGCCGGTAAACGCGTTCGTCAGCTGCAGCGTTAAGTCCCCCAGGGAGACCAGCTGGCCGGTCAGGTCCAGCCCCCGGCTCTGCAGCCACAGGTTGCCGCCGCTCAGCAGCCTGCCGCCCGCGCTCTGGGTTACCTGGTCCGCGCCAATATTCAGCTGCGCGTTGCCGAGCAGCGTGCCGCTGTTGTTCAGCTGGCCGTAGTTAACCGTCAGCTGTCCCGCCTGGGTGGTGCCCTGGCTGGCAAAGGTGGTGCCGGTCAGCGTGGCCCGGTCGGCCACCCACGTGCCGCCGTTAGTGGCGTTTGCCGCATTGAGTATCAGGTCGGTGGCCTGCAGCCAGCCGGTGCCGGTGAACTGCGGCGTGCCGAGCGTCAGGCGCGCGCCGGAGAGCAGCCTGCCGTCGTTACGCGCCTGCGAGGAGGCGGTCACGCGCGTCTCGCCGCCGCCCTGAATCAGGCCGTAGTTAAACAGCGCGGGCGTGGTCAGCGTCAGGCCATCGCGGCTGACGATTTCGCCCCCGCTGCTGTTGGTCAGCGTCCCGCTGAGGGCCAGCGTCGCGCCGTTATCGCCCTGCAGACGTCCGCCGTTGGTGAGCGCCCCGGTGGTGATGCCGAGCGTGCTCCCCTGCATTCTGCCGTCGCTGGTGACGGAGGCCGCCGTGACGTTCAGCGCCCCGCCGGAAAGCAGGGTGCCGGTCGACTGCTGGCTGACCGCGCCGGTCTGGCTGAGGGTCAGGCCATTCACCCCGCTGATGGCGCCGCTGTTGCTGAGCGTGCCGCCGGTCAGCGTCAGGTTTTTCGCCGCCCACTGCCCCTGGTTCGCCAGCGTCGCGGCCTGCAGCGTGGCGCTGCCCAGCGCGGTAATCTTACTGCCCGTGGTTCCGGTGAGCGTGTCGCCCAGCTTCATCTGCAGCCCGTCGGCGCTCTGCACCGTGCCGCTGTTGCTGAGCGACTGCGCGTTAAGCAGGATGTTCTGCGCCTGCCAGCTGCCGGCGTTGGTCACCGCCCCGGAGGCAATGGTCAGCGCGCCCTGAGTGAGAAGCCTGCCGCCAGCGCCGTTAATCAGCGCCTGCTGCGGCGCGGCCATCGCCATGCGCGCCATCAGCCGCTGCTGCCCCTGAACGGTCAGGCTCTGCAGGCCGGTCAGGGTGCCCTGGTTGTTAATGCTGTCCTGGCGCAACGCGAGGGTGTTCCCCTGCACGGTGCCGCTGTTTTTAAGGGTGCTGCCGCCGAGCGTCACGTCCCCTTCGCTGAGGAGCTGCCCGCGGTTATCCAGCGTCTGCGCGGTGATATCCGCCCGCCCCTGGCTCATCAGCGAGCCGGACGAGGTCAGCGTGCCGCCGGTCGCGGCCGTCAGCGCCCCCTGGCTGAGCAGGGACCCGCCGTGCGTCCAGTCGCCGGTGGCGCGGATGTCCGCGCCGTTCCCCTGCAGCGTGCCCTGCGTAACCAGCTGGCCTGCGTCCAGCGTCAGCATGCCGCCGGAGAGGGTGCGCGAGGCCGCGCCCGTGGTCAGCGCGGTGCCGGTGAGCGCCAGGCCGTTCGTTCCCTGCATCAGCCCGTCGTTGTTCATCTCGCGGGCGGTCAGGGAGAGCGTGCCGCCGGTGATGCGCCCCGGGTTCGCCAGGGTGTCCGCGGTGAAGGTGGTTGCGCCGCCGCTCTGCAGTAGCCCGGTATTGGTTAACGCCCCGCCGAGCGTGCCGCTGAGCCCCGCCAGCCCGTTCACCGTGCCGCTGCTGGTGAGGGTGGTGCCGGTCATGTCCAGCGTCGCGCCCTGCAGCGTGCCGGCGTTCGTCAGCTGCCCGCCCGTCAGCGTGAAGCCGCCGCCGGAGAGCCATTTGCCGTTCAGCGCGTTGATAAAGCGGTCAGCGGCGGCGTTAACCGCGCTGCTGCCCTGCATCAGGCCGCTGTTGCGCAGCTCCGTCGCGCCTGCGGTCAGCGTTCTGCCCGCCACCGTGCCGCTGCTGGTCAGCGTCGTCGCGTGAAGCGCGGCATCGCCGGTGGCCACGATGTTCCCGGTATTGCTCAGGGCGTTGCCCAGCCCCAAATCCAGGTCCTGCGCCTGAATATCGCCCCGGTTGGTCAGGTCGCTGCCCCGGAGGGTGAGCCCGCCGTTCACCAGCAGCAGACCGGCGTTATCGAGCGTGTCCAGGGACAGATTCAGGCCGCTTCCGCTCACCAGCTGCCCGGTGGCGCCGTTGCTCAGCGCGCGGGTGGTCAGCGCCAGCGTGTCGTTGCCCTGCAGCATGCCGGTGTTGGTCAGCTGCGCGGCGTTCACCGTCAGCGCTTTCCCCGCCAGCCGGCCGTCGTTAAACAGCTGCGCCGCCGTCAGCGTGAAGAGGTTCTGGCTGAGCAGGGCGCCCGTGTTGCCCAGCCTGCCGGTTGCGGCAAGCGTCAGGGCGTCCAGCGCCTGAACGCTGCCCTGGTTATTCAGGCCTGCGGCGTCCAGCGTGGCGCTGCGCCCCTGCAGGCTGCCCGCGTTGCTGAGCGTGTGTCCGCTCAGGGTGAGGGTCTCACCGCCCGTCACCTGCCCCTGAGTCTGGTTCGCGAAGGTGTTGCCGGACCAGGCCAGCGTGCTGCTGCCCTGAAGCAGGCCGCTGTTCTGCAGGTCGCCCCGCAGGGTCAGCACTTTCGCCAGCAGCTGGCCCCGGTTATCGGTATTGCCGGCCTGAACGTCCAGCGCCTGCTGGCTGAGCACCTTACCGCTGTTGGTCAGCGCGCCGGTCACCGCCGCCGTCACGCCCGCTTCCCCCAGCGCGTTACCGGTGTTCATCCACTCGCCGGTGGCCAGGTTCAGGGTGTTGCCCTGCATGAGCCCGGCGTTGTTCAGGGTGGAGTGGTGCAGGCCGAGCGCGCCACCGGAGAGCAGCATGCCCGCCTGCAGGTTGCTGAGCTGTGCCCCCGTCGCCGTCAGCGAGCGGGTTCCCTGCAGCGTGCCGCCGTTGGTCACCGACGCGCTGTTGAACTGCGCGTCGGTACCGGCCATCAGCCCGCTGTTGGTCAGGCTGGCGGCGGTCAGCGTCAGGCCGTCCCGGGCAATCACCCGGCCGCCCGCCTCGTTGCTGACCTGACGGGTCAGGTTCAGCAGCAGCGCGGTGGCGCTGAGCTCGCCGCTGCTGGTAAGGGTGTCGCCGTTAAGCGTCAGCGTTCCGCCGCTGCGCAGCGCGCCGCGGTTAGTAATGTCTGCCACGCCGAGCGTCAGGGCCGCGTCCCCCTCGACGGTACCCTGGTTCTCCAGGCTGTCCGCCGTGATGTGCAGGTCGCCGGCGGCAATACTGCCCGCGTTAACCAGAGTAGTGCCGTTCAGGGTGAGCCGGTCGTCCGCCAGCAGGCGTCCGCTGCTGGTCAGGCTGAGGTAGTCGCTGCTCAGGCTGACGCCGTTGATTTCACCCTGGTTGGTCAGCGTGTCGCCTTTAATGCGCAGCGTGCCGTCGGTGGTGATAAGCCCGCCGTTGGCCAGCACCGGAACGTTCAGCGTTAAATCCTGCGCGCTGTAGACCGACCCGCCCGCGAGGTTCGCGAGTGACCCGGTCTTCAGGCCGAGCAGGGTGGTGCCCTGCAGCAGCCCGCCGTTCTCCACCGAGGCAGCGTCCAGCGAGAGGATACCGGCAACCAGCGAGCCGCTGCTGGTGATGCGCCCGGGGGCCGTCAGGGTCATGCGGTCCGCTTTTGCGGCGCCGGACTGGAGGATGTTCTGTCCGCTGAGAGTAATGGCGCCGGCGGTGAGCTCCCCGCCGCTGGTCAGGTCGCCGGTCGCGTTAAAGCTCAGCGCGTCACCGGTGGATTTCCCGGCGTGCGCAATCGTGCCCGCCGTCACCGACAGGGCGCCTTTCGCCGCCTGGGTGCCGTTCAGCGCGGCGTTCTGCGCCTGCAGGGTGAGCCCCTGCCCGCTCTGCAGGTGCGCGTCCCGGCCGGTGGTCAGGTCGCCGGCGCTGACGGTGACCGCCCCCGCCGCGTCCGTCTGCCCGTTCAGGCTGGCGCTGCGGGTCGCGGTAATCTGTATATTGCCCTGGCTGGTCGTGCGGGACGCCTGACCGCTGGTCAGGGTGCCGGCCTGCGCCGTCAGCGCCGTCGCGCCGGACAGGGTGCCGTTCTGCTCAAGCGCGCCTGCGGTCACGTTCATCGCGCCGTCAGCCAGCAGGCTGCCGTCGTTACGCAGGGTCTGCTGCGCCGTGACGTCCGCATTGCCTTTCGCGCTCAGCGTGCCCCGCTGCGCCAGGGTTCCGGCGCTTAACGTCAGGCTGCCGGCGCTCTGCAGGGTGCCGTTATTGGTCACCGTCTGCCCCTTCAGGGTGACGTCGCTGCCCTGCGCCGTGCCGCCGTTCGTCAGGTCTCCGGCGCTCACGTCCAGACGGCCTTTCGCCGCCAGCAGGCCGCTGCTGGACACTCTGTCGCCGGAGAGCGCAATGTCGCGCCCCGCATTCACCTGCCCCTGGTTACTGACGGTGCTGCCCGTCAGGCGGATATCGGCCGCGGCATCGGCCCGGCTCTGGCCGTCCAGCACCAGCTGCCCGCCGCTCAGCGCCAGGCTCTCTCCTGCCGAGACCGCACTGCCCGTGGATGACAGCGTGCCGCCGCTGCTGAGGGTCGCGCGGGTATCGCTTCCGCTGCGGGTATTCGTCAGGGTGATATCCTTCCCGGCCGCCACGCTGAGCGCGCCCCTGCCGGTGACGCTGCCGCCGCGCTGCGTCAGGCTGCCGCCGGTGGACAGCGTGGTGTCGCCCTGGCCCGTCAGCGTGGCATCCGAAAGTGCCATCCCCTGCCCGCCCGCGACGGTCAGCGCCCCGCCCTGTGCCGACACGCCGCCGCCGTTGACGGTAAGGGTGTCCTGACTGTTCAGCGTCGCCGCGCCGCGGGAGATAAGGGAGGTATTGCTGAGCGTCATCGCCTGCCCGCTGCTGACCGCCAGCGCGCCCGCGCTGTTTGTCCCGCCGCCCGTCATCTGCACTTTCCCCGCCGCGGAAAGGCGCATGTCGCCCTGGCTGGCGAGCGTGCTGTTACTGAGTTCCACATCCTGCGAGCTGGCCACGTTCAGTGCGCCCCCTGCCTGATGGCTGCCGCTGAGGGCCACCCCCGCGCCCTTCGCGCTAATCGAGCCGCTGGCGAGGCTGTTCCTGACCGTCAGTTTCCCGCCCGCATCCAGCTGAATGTCGCCCTGGCGCGCGGTGAGGTTGCCGAGGTTCACCCCGACGCCCGCCTCGCTGGAGACCAGGCGGATACGGTTCGCATACATCCCGCCGAGCGCGCCGGTATCCACCGCCACCACGGGCGCGGCGCCCTCGCCGGCAACCGGCCTGACGCTGCCGTCGGCACCCACGCGGTTCGCCCCTGCCGTTACCGTCAGGTCGTTCGCATGTATCGCGGCGTTCACCTCCGTTGCGCGCGCAATAATCGACAGCGCGTCGCTCTTGCTGGCATCCAGCCCCTGGCCTTCAACCGTTATGGCCCCTTTCGTCACCTCCAGCGCCAGCAGGTTACCGCTGGCGTCAAACTGCGGCTTGCCGGTGGTCAGGGTGACGTTCGGGGTGTTGATAAATCCGCACCCGTTACAGGTAATGCCGTACGGGTTGGCCACCATGACGTTTGCCGCCTTACCGGCGACTTCCGTGTAGCCCTGCAGCTGCGAGCGGCTGGCGCCCGTGACTTCGTTGATGATGCCTTTCGCTTCCCGCCCGGCCTGCAGGTTGGGGTTGTTCTGAATAAGCCCGCCCAGCTGGGTCCGGGTTAAACGGTCCGTGCCGTTGTTGAGGATAAGCCCCTCGCTGCCGACGTTATACTCGCCGAACTGGTTATGCGAAATGCCCGCCCCGTTGGGCGTGGCGATGTTGACGACCGGCACCCCGTTCCCCGCCCGGTCCACCGTGGTCTGCCCGGCCGGCGTGAGCGCCGCCGCGACGGCGGGTGCCACCGGCTGCCAGACCATCAGGCCGCAGACAATCCAGCTGATCAGACGCTGCGAGAAACGAACGGGTGGGTGACGGGTATCCATAGTCGTAGAGTCTCTTAAAGCATGAAGGCAATGCGCCAGTTAACGCTCACATGATCCGGGCCGAGCCAGTCGGGGTAGTGCAGCGGCGTGCCGACCGAAATCTGGCTGCTGTACCCGCGTCCTGCGCTGCTCAGCCCCACCGAACCGCCCCACAGCGTGCCGGAGGCAAAGCGGTCCTGACGGTCTTTTTCCAGCCAGCCGCCGTCAACGGCGACCGTTGCGCTTACCGCGCCAATCACCGGGAGGGTGAAGAGGGAATACCCCAGCTCGTTACGCCAGTAGCCGCCGTTATCCCCGGACAGGTACTGTTCTTTAAAACCGCGTACGGAGCTTTCCCCGCCGAGCGTCAGGCGCTCGGCGCCGTACAGCCGGTCGGGCGACCACTGGCCGTAGGCGCTGGTCAGCCACCACGCGTTACGGGCAACAGGACGCTGGAAGCTGGCGTTCAGGCTCCATTTGCGGAATTCCGCCCGCGGCATATCCCCGGATTTATTTTCGTCGGTTTCGGCATTGAACCACGGCATGCCGTGGCTCCAGGTCGGGTTGAAGGTCGCCACGCCGCCCAGCATTTTTTGCGTGTGGGTAATCCCCAGGACCAGGCTCGAGAGGTTGCGCGTGCTGCTCTTAAGCGGCGCGTCGTTCAGCCAGTTGCGGCTGGAGCGCTGAACCACGCCCGCCGCAATGCCGGTTTTGACATTCCCGTTGCGGAAAACCACCCAGGACGCGTTAAGGCGGTGGGTTTTCGTATCGCCCGTGGAGAGCCAGTTGAACCCCTGGTTACTGATGGTGGTCCGGTAGTTACTCCAGGCGTAGCTGTAGTCCAGCAGGCCGTAGCCAGACGGCACGCTGACGCCCGCCTGGAAATTCTGCGCATCGTACGCGCTGGCAAAATCGCTGCTGCGCCCGCCGCTGACAAACCATTTATCCGCCAGCCCCAGCATATTATTGGCGGTGAGCACGCCGCTCAGCTGGTTTTCACCGGTGCTCTTCTGCCCGCTATTATCCAGGCTCACGGATGCACTTAACGGAAATTCCGGCTTGCCCGTGAGATTAACGATGGAATATCCGGCCTGCGTTCCCGGCAGAATTTCAATCTGCACCGGCTCGGCGCGCAAACGGTTAATTTGCTCCATCCCCTGTTCGATGTCGCGTAAATTAAGGATGCCGCCTGTCCGTCCCGGAAACGCCATTTTCAGCATGCGCGGCGTTTCGCCTTCCAGACGGATCGCTTCCAGCCGCCCTTC
>NZ_JBSKJQ010000021.1:0-26267 GCF_053709655.1 Enterobacter sp. UPMP2060 | reverse complement strand
GGCCGTACCGTTGGCGCGGGCGTTGTTGCTAAAGTTCTGGGCTAATTAATTATCCCCGAATAAAAAAAGGACGCTTCGGCGTCCTTTTTTGTTTTCTGCCGCTCAGTTACTGTCACAAATTTCGCATTTTTTGCCTGCTCCCGCCCCGTATTGTGGCGTTTGTGCTATTGTAATCATAACCATTCTCACTTACACTTTGCGCATAATTTGAACGGGAGTCTCTATGTACGTTTGTTTATGTAATGGTGTAAGCGACAAGAAAATACGTCAGGCCGTTCGCCAGTTTCAGCCTCAGTCATTTCAGCAACTACGCAAATTTGTTCCGGTGGGAAATCAATGCGGTAAATGTGTACGTGCTGCGCGAGAGATCATGCAGGACGAATTGATGCAGATCCCGGAATACAAAGAGATCGCGTAAGCGCCCATCTTTTTTTTGACATCCCTGTAGCCCGATCTACGCTTCAATGAGTGGAAGCGGAGGGACTATATAATGAAAGGTGATGTTAAAATCATAAGTTATCTCAATAAATTATTGGGAAATGAGCTTGTCGCAATTAACCAGTACTTTCTTCACGCGAGAATGTTCAAAAACTGGGGGCTTAAACGTCTGAACGACGTTGAGTACCATGAATCGATCGATGAAATGAAGCACGCTGATAAATATATCGAGCGTATTTTATTCCTTGAAGGTATTCCAAACCTGCAGGATCTCGGAAAGCTGGGCATCGGAGAAGATGTCGAAGAGATGCTGCGTTCCGACCTCAGGCTGGAACTTGAAGGTGCCAAAGATCTCCGTGAAGCCATTGCCTATGCCGACAGCGTACATGACTACGTCAGTCGCGATATGATGATCCAGATCCTGGCCGATGAAGAAGGCCATATTGACTGGCTGGAAACGGAGCTGGATCTGATTGCTAAAATCGGTCTGCAGAACTACCTTCAGTCGCAGATTAAAGTGGAAGAGTAACCACCGTCTTCCAGCCTACGCATAAACCCGCTGCTGCCAGAAATGGCCCAAAAGGCAGTGGGTTTTTTAATGCTCCCTTATCGCCGGTGAGTAACGAAAACACAAGAATGCTAAGTAGCGCCATAAGTGCAGCGAGTAACGCCAGCGTAGGCAGCATGCACCAGCCATGCCACGCGCCAAGCGCCAAGCGCCAAGCGCCGCCAGGTATTTTACATCGCCGTATCCCATCCCTTCACGCCGGCAGATAAACCGATATCCCCAGTAAATAACGGCAAAGCCGACATATCCAGCCATCGCTCCCACCACTGCACTCGGCAGAAAATCAGGTTGGACACAGAGCTGAAAGAGCAGGCCCGCCCATAGCAACGGGCAGAGAAATTTATCAGGAAGCAGTCCGCAGCGAATATCTGCACGGACGAGAAAGGCAGTCAGCGAAAAATAGACCAGCAAAAAGGGGAGGGTGGTTAACATGGAAAAGGCCTCAAAAGGGTTTGAGCGCATCCTCGCTATAATCGACCTGGTCGGCAATCTATAAAAACGACACTTGCGTAGGGGCTCGAGACAAAGCCTTGAGAAGGGATACATTGCGTAAAAAGTTGCGCGCCCATACGCATACTGCGCCTCTGGCGCTTAATTTCTAAACGGCACTTGCGTCTTGTCCAGATTTACGTATAATGCGCGGGCTTGTCGTAATTGACGGCGGGTTCAATCAGAACCAGAGTAGCTCATTTTGTTACTCAACAATGCTCCCAATTGGGGAGCTACGTAAGAACGGTTACACTCTCCCATCAATCGTAATGGGTTTGAGGAGTAATCATTTTCGTTTATAAAATAATTGGAGCTCTGGTCTCATGCAGAACCAAAGAATCCGTATCCGCCTTAAAGCGTTTGATCATCGTCTGATCGATCAATCAACCGCGGAAATCGTCGAGACTGCTAAGCGCACTGGTGCGCAAGTCCGTGGTCCGATCCCGCTGCCGACCCGCAAAGAGCGCTTCACCGTTCTGATCTCTCCGCACGTCAACAAAGACGCGCGTGATCAGTACGAAATCCGCACTCACAAGCGTCTGGTTGACATCGTTGAGCCAACTGAGAAAACCGTTGATGCTCTGATGCGTCTGGATCTGGCTGCCGGTGTAGACGTGCAGATCAGCCTGGGTTAATCAGGTCATCGAGCGATTGAGAGGTTGATACAATGATTGGTTTAGTCGGTAAAAAAGTGGGCATGACCCGCATCTTCACTGAAGATGGCGTTTCAATCCCAGTAACCGTAATCGAAGTTGAAGCAAACCGCGTTACCCAGGTTAAAGATCTGGCTAACGATGGCTACCGCGCTGTTCAGGTGACCACTGGTGCTAAAAAAGCTAACCGTGTAACCAAACCAGAAGCGGGTCACTTCGCTAAAGCTGGCGTAGAAGCTGGCCGTGGTCTGTGGGAATTCCGTCTTGCTGAAGGCGAAGAGTTCACCGTAGGTCAGGACATTAGCGTTGAGCTGTTTGCTGACGTTAAAAAAGTTGACGTAACCGGTACCTCTAAAGGTAAAGGTTTTGCTGGTACCGTTAAGCGCTGGAACTTCCGTACCCAGGACGCTACCCACGGTAACTCCTTGTCTCACCGCGTTCCGGGTTCTATCGGTCAGAACCAGACTCCGGGCAAAGTGTTCAAAGGCAAGAAAATGGCAGGTCAGCTGGGTAACGAACGTGTGACCGTTCAGAGCCTGGACGTAGTACGTGTTGACGCTGAGCGCAACCTGCTGCTGGTTAAAGGTGCAGTTCCGGGTGCAACCGGTAGCGACCTGATCGTTAAACCAGCTGTGAAGGCGTAAGGGGATAGCAATGGAATTAGTATTGAAAGACGCGCAGAGCGCGCTGACTGTTTCCGAAACTACCTTCGGTCGTGATTTCAACGAAGCGCTGGTTCACCAGGTTGTTGTTGCTTATGCAGCTGGTGCTCGTCAGGGTACTCGTGCTCAGAAGACTCGTGCTGAAGTAACTGGTTCTGGCAAAAAGCCATGGCGCCAGAAAGGTACCGGCCGTGCGCGTTCAGGTTCTATCAAGAGCCCGATCTGGCGTTCAGGTGGCGTGACCTTCGCTGCGCGTCCACAGGACCACAGTCAAAAAGTTAACAAAAAGATGTACCGCGGCGCGCTGAAAAGCATCCTGTCCGAACTGGTACGTCAGGATCGTCTGATCGTTGTCGAGAAGTTCTCTGTTGAAGCGCCTAAAACTAAGCTGCTGGCACAGAAACTGAAAGACATGGCTCTGGAAGATGTGCTGATCATCACCGGTGAGCTGGACGAGAACCTGTTCCTGGCCGCACGTAACCTGCACAAGGTTGACGTACGCGATGCGACTGGT
Source organism: Enterobacter sp. UPMP2060 (assembly GCF_053709655.1). Lineage (NCBI taxonomy): Bacteria > Pseudomonadati > Pseudomonadota > Gammaproteobacteria > Enterobacterales > Enterobacteriaceae > Enterobacter > Enterobacter sp. UPMP2060. The sequence continues at coordinate 22,943 of NZ_JBSKJQ010000021.1, read as the reverse complement.
ATCGACCCGGTTAGCCTGATCGCCTTCGACAAAGTCGTAATGACTGCTGATGCTGTTAAGCAAGTTGAGGAGATGCTGGCATGATTCGTGAAGAACGTCTGCTGAAGGTGCTTCGCGCACCGCACGTTTCTGAAAAAGCGTCTACTGCGATGGAAAAAACAAACACCATCGTTCTCAAAGTTGCTAAAGACGCGACCAAAGCAGAGATCAAAGCTGCTGTGCAGAAACTGTTTGAAGTCGAAGTCGAAGTCGTTAACACCCTGGTAGTTAAAGGGAAAGTTAAACGTCACGGACAGCGTATCGGTCGTCGTAGCGACTGGAAAAAAGCTTACGTCACCCTGAAAGAAGGCCAGAATCTGGACTTCGTTGGCGGCGCTGAGTAAGTCGGAGGAGTAATACAATGGCAGTTGTTAAATGTAAACCGACATCTCCGGGTCGTCGCCACGTAGTTAAAGTGGTTAACCCTGAGCTGCACAAGGGCAAACCTTTTGCTCCGTTGCTGGAAAAAAACAGCAAATCCGGTGGTCGTAACAACAATGGCCGTATCACCACTCGTCACATCGGTGGTGGCCACAAGCAGGCTTATCGTATTGTTGACTTCAAACGCAACAAAGACGGTATCCCAGCAGTTGTTGAACGTCTTGAGTACGATCCGAACCGTTCCGCGAACATCGCGCTGGTTCTGTACAAAGACGGCGAACGCCGTTACATCCTGGCCCCTAAAGGCCTGAAAGCTGGCGACCAGATTCAGTCTGGCGTTGATGCTGCAATCAAAGCAGGCAACACCCTGCCGATGCGCAATATCCCGGTTGGTTCTACCGTTCATAACGTAGAAATGAAACCAGGTAAAGGCGGTCAGCTGGCACGTTCCGCTGGTACTTACGTTCAGATCGTTGCTCGTGATGGTGCTTATGTCACCCTGCGTCTGCGTTCTGGTGAAATGCGTAAAGTCGAAGCAGACTGCCGCGCTACTCTGGGCGAAGTTGGCAATGCTGAGCATATGCTGCGCGTTCTGGGTAAAGCAGGTGCTGCACGCTGGCGTGGTGTTCGTCCTACCGTTCGCGGTACTGCGATGAACCCAGTCGACCACCCACATGGTGGTGGTGAAGGTCGTAACTTTGGTAAGCACCCGGTAACTCCGTGGGGCGTTCAGACCAAAGGTAAGAAGACCCGCAGCAACAAGCGTACTGATAAATTTATCGTACGTCGCCGTAGCAAATAATTTTAGAGGATAAGCCATGCCACGTTCTCTCAAGAAAGGTCCTTTTATTGACCTGCACTTGCTGAAGAAGGTAGAGAAAGCGGTGGAAAGCGGAGACAAGAAGCCCCTGCGCACTTGGTCCCGTCGTTCAACGATCTTTCCTAACATGATCGGTTTGACCATCGCTGTCCATAATGGTCGTCAGCACGTTCCAGTCTTTGTTACCGACGAAATGGTTGGTCACAAACTGGGTGAATTCGCACCGACTCGTACTTATCGCGGCCACGCTGCTGATAAAAAAGCGAAGAAGAAATAAGGTAGGAGGAAGAGATGGAAACTTTAGCTCAACATCGCCATGCTCGTTCTTCTGCTCAGAAGGTTCGCCTTGTTGCTGACCTGATTCGCGGTAAGAAAGTGTCGCAGGCCCTGGACATCCTGACCTATACCAACAAGAAAGCTGCGGTATTGGTCAAGAAAGTACTGGAATCTGCCATTGCTAACGCTGAACACAACGATGGCGCTGACATCGACGATCTGAAAGTCGCGAAAATTTTCGTAGATGAAGGCCCAAGCATGAAGCGCATTATGCCGCGTGCGAAAGGTCGTGCAGATCGCATCCTGAAGCGCACCAGCCACATTACTGTGGTTGTGTCCGATCGCTGAGACTCTGGAGACTAGCAATGGGTCAGAAAGTACATCCTAATGGTATTCGCCTGGGTATTGTAAAACCATGGAACTCTACCTGGTTTGCGAACACCAAAGAATTCGCTGACAACCTGGACAGCGATTTTAAAGTACGTCAGTACCTGACTAAGGAACTGGCTAAAGCGTCTGTATCTCGTATCGTTATCGAGCGTCCAGCGAAGAGCATCCGTGTGACTATTCACACTGCTCGTCCTGGCATCGTTATCGGTAAGAAAGGCGAAGACGTAGAAAAACTGCGCAAGGTCGTAGCGGATATCGCTGGCGTTCCTGCACAGATCAATATCGCTGAAGTTCGTAAGCCTGAACTGGACGCTAAATTGGTTGCTGACAGCATCACTTCACAGCTGGAACGTCGTGTTATGTTCCGTCGTGCTATGAAGCGTGCTGTACAGAACGCAATGCGTCTGGGCGCTAAAGGTATTAAAGTTGAAGTTAGCGGTCGTCTGGGCGGCGCGGAAATCGCACGTACCGAATGGTACCGTGAAGGTCGCGTACCGCTGCACACTCTGCGTGCTGACATCGACTACAACACCTCTGAAGCGCACACCACTTACGGTGTAATCGGCGTTAAGGTATGGATCTTCAAAGGTGAGATCCTGGGTGGTATGGCTGCTGTTGAACAACCGGAAAAACCGGCTGCTCAACCTAAAAAGCAGCAGCGTAAAGGCCGTAAATAAGGAGCGTCGCTGATGTTACAACCAAAGCGTACAAAATTCCGTAAAGTGCACAAAGGCCGCAACCGTGGTCTGGCGCAGGGTACGGATGTTAGCTTCGGCACTTTCGGTCTGAAAGCTGTTGGCCGTGGTCGTCTGACTGCACGTCAGATCGAAGCAGCACGTCGTGCAATGACCCGTGCAGTTAAGCGTCAAGGTAAGATCTGGATCCGTGTATTCCCGGACAAACCGATCACCGAGAAGCCACTGGAAGTTCGTATGGGTAAAGGTAAAGGTAACGTGGAGTACTGGGTTGCCTTGATCCAACCGGGCAAAGTCCTTTATGAAATGGACGGTGTTCCGGAAGAGCTGGCCCGTGAAGCCTTCGGCCTGGCAGCAGCGAAACTGCCTATCAAAACCACCTTTGTAACTAAGACGGTGATGTAATGAAAGCAAAAGAGCTGCGTGAAAAAAGCGTTGAAGAGCTGAACGCTGAGCTGCTGAACCTGCTGCGTGAGCAGTTCAACCTGCGTATGCAGGCTGCAAGTGGCCAGCTGCAACAGACTCACCTGCTGAAGCAAGTGCGTCGCAATGTTGCACGCGTTAAGACTTTACTGACTCAGAAGGCGGGTGCGTAATGACCGATAAAATCCGTACTCTGCAAGGTCGTGTTGTTAGCGACAAAATGGAGAAATCCATTGTTGTAGCTATCGAACGTATTGTGAAACACCCGATCTACGGTAAATTCATCAAGCGTACGACCAAACTGCACGTACATGACGAGAACAACGAATGTGGTATCGGCGACAAGGTTGAAATCCGTGAATGCCGTCCACTGTCCAAGACTAAGTCCTGGACGCTGGTTCGCGTTGTAGAGAAAGCGGTTCTGTAATACAGTACGCCTTCTCAATACGAATAAACGGCTCAGCGATGAGCCGTTTATTTTTTCTACCCATATTGCAGAAGCGGTGTTATAATGCCGCGCCCTCGATATGGGGCTTTTTAACGGCTCTGATTTTAGAGTCTCAGGTAGTAGTTGACATTAGCGGAGCACTAAAATGATCCAAGAACAGACTATGCTGAACGTCGCCGACAACTCCGGTGCACGTCGCGTAATGTGTATCAAGGTTCTGGGTGGCTCGCACCGTCGCTACGCAGGCGTAGGCGACATCATCAAGATCACCATCAAGGAAGCAATTCCACGTGGTAAGGTCAAAAAAGGTGATGTGCTGAAGGCGGTAGTGGTGCGCACCAAGAAGGGTGTTCGTCGCCCTGACGGTTCTGTCATTCGCTTCGATGGTAATGCATGCGTTATTTTAAACAATAACAGCGAGCAGCCTATCGGCACGCGTATCTTTGGGCCGGTAACTCGTGAACTTCGTACTGAGAAGTTCATGAAAATTATCTCTCTGGCACCAGAAGTACTCTAAGGAGCGAATCATGGCAGCGAAAATCCGTCGTGATGACGAAGTTATCGTGTTAACCGGTAAAGATAAAGGTAAACGCGGTAAAGTAAAAAATGTTCTGTCTTCCGGCAAACTTGTCGTTGAAGGTATCAACCTGGTTAAGAAACATCAGAAGCCGGTTCCGGCCCTGAACCAACCAGGTGGCATCGTTGAAAAAGAAGCTGCTATTCAGGTTTCTAACGTTGCAATCTTCAATGCGGCTACCGGCAAGGCTGACCGTGTAGGCTTTAGATTCGAAGACGGCAAAAAAGTCCGTTTCTTCAAGTCTAACAGCGAAACTATCAAGTAATTTGGAGTAGTACGATGGCGAAACTGCATGATTACTACAAAGACGAAGTAGTTAACAAACTCATGACTGAGTTTAACTACAATTCTGTCATGCAAGTCCCTCGGGTCGAGAAGATCACCCTGAACATGGGTGTTGGTGAAGCGATCGCTGACAAGAAACTGCTGGATAACGCAGCAGCTGACCTGACAGCAATCTCCGGTCAAAAACCGCTGATCACCAAAGCACGCAAATCTGTTGCAGGCTTCAAAATCCGTCAGGGCTATCCGATCGGCTGTAAAGTAACTCTGCGTGGCGAACGCATGTGGGAGTTCTTTGAGCGCCTGATCACTATTGCTGTTCCACGTATCCGTGACTTCCGTGGCTTGTCCGCTAAGTCTTTCGACGGTCGTGGTAACTACAGCATGGGTGTCCGTGAGCAGATCATCTTCCCAGAAATCGACTACGATAAAGTCGACCGCGTGCGTGGTTTGGATATTACCATTACCACTACTGCGAAATCTGACGAAGAAGGCCGTGCTCTGCTGGCTGCCTTTGACTTCCCGTTCCGCAAGTAAGGTAGGGTTACTGAATGGCTAAGCAATCAATGAAAGCACGCGAAGTAAAGCGCGTAGCTTTAGCTGATAAATTCTTCGCTAAACGCGCTGAACTGAAAGCGATCATTTCTGATGTGAACGCTTCCGACGAAGATCGTTGGAATGCGGTTCTCAAGCTGCAGTCTCTGCCGCGTGATTCCAGCCCGTCTCGTCAGCGTAACCGCTGTCGTCAAACAGGTCGTCCACATGGTTATGTGGGCAAGTTTGGGTTGAGCCGTATCAAACTGCGTGAAGCCGCCATGCGCGGTGAAGTGCCAGGCTTGAAAAAGGCTAGCTGGTAATTACCAATTGAATCACGGGAGTAAAGACAGATGAGCATGCAAGATCCGATCGCGGATATGCTGACCCGTATCCGTAACGGTCAGGCCGCGAACAAAGTTGCGGTCACCATGCCTTCCGCCAAGCTGAAAGTGGCAATTGCCAACGTGCTGAAGGAAGAAGGTTTTATCGAAGATTTTAAAGTTGAAGGCGACACCAAGCCGGAACTGGAACTTACTCTTAAGTATTTCCAGGGTAAAGCTGTTGTAGAAAGCATTCAGCGTGTCAGCCGCCCAGGCCTGCGCATCTATAAGAAAAAAGATGAGCTGCCAAAAGTTATGGCTGGTCTTGGTATCGCAGTTGTTTCTACCTCTAAAGGTGTTATGACTGATCGTGCAGCGCGCCAGGCTGGTCTTGGTGGCGAAATTATCTGCTACGTAGCCTAATCGGAGGAAAGAATGTCTCGTGTTGCTAAAGCACCGGTCGTTATTCCTGCCGGCGTTGATGTAAAAATCGACGGTCAGGTTATTACGATCAAAGGTAAAAACGGCGAGCTGACTCGTACCCTCAACAAAGCTGTTGAAGTTAAACATGCAGATAACGCTCTGACCTTCGGTCCACGTGATGGTTTCGTGGATGGATGGGCTCAGGCTGGTACCGCGCGTGCCCTGCTGAACTCAATGGTTGTTGGTGTTACCGAAGGCTTCACTAAAAAGCTTCAGCTGGTTGGTGTAGGTTATCGTGCAGCTATCAAAGGGAATGCAGTAGGCCTGTCTCTGGGCTTCTCACACCCTGTTGAGCATCCGCTGCCGGCCGGTATCACTGCAGAATGTCCGACTCAAACTGAAATCGTGCTGAAAGGCGCTGATAAACAGCTGATCGGTCAGGTTGCAGCAGATCTGCGCGCCTACCGTCGTCCTGAGCCTTACAAAGGCAAGGGTGTTCGTTACGCCGACGAAGTCGTGCGTACCAAAGAGGCTAAGAAGAAGTAAGGTAACACTATGGATAAGAAATCTGCTCGTATCCGTCGTGCGACCCGCGCACGCCGCAAGCTCAAAGAGCTGGGTGCAACTCGCCTGGTGGTACATCGTACCCCGCGTCATATTTACGCACAGGTAATTGCACCGAACGGTTCTGAAGTTCTGGTAGCTGCTTCTACTGTAGAAAAAGCTATCTCAGAACAATTGAAGTACACCGGTAACAAAGACGCCGCTGCAGCTGTAGGTAAAGCTGTTGCTGAACGCGCTCTGGAAAAAGGCATCAGCAATGTTTCCTTTGACCGTTCCGGGTTCCAATATCATGGTCGTGTCCAGGCACTGGCAGATGCTGCCCGTGAAGCTGGCCTTCAGTTCTAAGGTAGAGGTGTAAGATGGCTCACATCGAAAAACAGGCTGGCGAACTGCAGGAAAAGCTGATCGCGGTAAACCGCGTATCTAAAACCGTTAAAGGTGGCCGTATTTTCTCCTTCACAGCTCTGACTGTAGTAGGCGATGGTAACGGTCGCGTTGGTTTTGGTTACGGTAAAGCGCGTGAAGTTCCAGCAGCGATCCAGAAAGCGATGGAAAAAGCCCGTCGCAATATGATTAACGTCGCGCTGAACAACGGTACCCTGCAACACCCAGTTAAAGGTGTTCACACGGGTTCTCGTGTATTCATGCAGCCAGCTTCAGAAGGTACCGGTATCATCGCCGGTGGTGCAATGCGCGCCGTTCTGGAAGTTGCTGGGGTTCATAACGTTCTGGCCAAAGCATATGGTTCCACCAACCCGATCAACGTGGTTCGTGCAACTATTGATGGCCTGGAAAATATGAATTCTCCAGAAATGGTCGCTGCCAAGCGTGGTAAATCCGTTGAAGAAATTCTGGGGTAATTGACCATGGCAAAGACTATTAAAATCACTCAAACCCGCAGTGCAATCGGTCGTCTGCCGAAACACAAGGCAACGCTGCTTGGCCTGGGTCTGCGTCGTATTGGTCATACCGTTGAGCGCGAGGATACTCCCGCTGTTCGTGGTATGGTCAACGCGGTTTACTTCATGGTTAAAGTTGAGGAGTAAGAGATGCGTTTAAATACTCTGTCTCCGGCCGAAGGCTCTAAAAAGGCGGGTAAACGCCTGGGTCGTGGTATCGGTTCTGGCCTCGGCAAAACCGGTGGTCGTGGTCACAAAGGTCAGAACTCTCGTTCTGGCGGTGGCGTACGTCGCGGTTTCGAGGGTGGCCAGATGCCACTGTACCGTCGTCTGCCGAAGTTCGGCTTCACCTCTCGCAAAGCAGCGATCACAGCGGAAATCCGTCTGTCTGACCTGGCGAAAGTTGAAGGCGGCGTTGTAGACCTGAACACGCTGAAAGCAGCAAACATTATCGGTATCCAGATCGAGTTCGCGAAAGTGATCCTGGCTGGTGAAGTTTCTACTCCGGTAACTGTTCGTGGCCTGCGTGTTACTAAAGGTGCTCGTGCTGCTATCGAAGCTGCTGGCGGTAAAATTGAGGAATAAGTAGCAGATGGCTAAGCAACCGGGATTAGATTTTCAAAGTGCCAAAGGTGGATTTGGCGAGCTGAAACGCAGACTGCTGTTTGTTATCGGCGCGCTGATTGTGTTCCGTATTGGCTCTTTTATTCCGATCCCTGGTATCGATGCCGCTGTACTTGCCAAACTGCTTGAGCAACAGCGAGGCACCATCATTGAAATGTTCAACATGTTCTCTGGTGGTGCTCTCAGCCGTGCTTCTATCTTTGCATTGGGTATTATGCCGTACATTTCGGCATCTATTATTATCCAACTGCTGACGGTCGTTCATCCGGCCCTGGCAGAGTTGAAGAAAGAAGGGGAGTCTGGACGTCGTAAGATTAGTCAGTACACCCGTTACGGTACTCTGGTGCTGGCAATATTCCAGTCGATCGGTATTGCTACCGGTCTGCCGAATATGCCTGGTATGCAAGGCCTGGTGATAAACCCGGGCTTTGCATTCTACTTCACCGCTGTTGTAAGTCTGGTCACAGGGACTATGTTCCTGATGTGGCTCGGCGAACAGATTACTGAGCGTGGTATCGGTAACGGTATCTCAATCATTATCTTCGCCGGTATTGTCGCGGGCCTCCCGCCAGCCATCGCCCATACTATCGAGCAAGCGCGTCAAGGCGACCTGCACTTCCTCCTGTTGCTGTTGGTTGCAGTATTAGTATTTGCAGTGACGTTCTTTGTTGTCTTCGTTGAACGTGGTCAACGCCGCATTGTGGTGAACTACGCTAAACGTCAGCAAGGTCGTCGTGTCTATGCTGCACAGAGCACACATTTACCGCTGAAAGTGAACATGGCGGGGGTTATCCCGGCTATCTTCGCTTCCAGTATTATTCTGTTCCCGGCGACCATCGCGTCATGGTTCGGGGGCGGTACTGGTTGGAACTGGCTGACAACAATTTCGCTGTATTTGCAGCCTGGGCAACCACTTTATGTGTTACTCTATGCGTCTGCGATCATCTTCTTCTGTTTCTTCTACACGGCGTTGGTCTTCAACCCGCGTGAAACAGCAGATAACCTGAAGAAGTCCGGTGCATTTGTACCAGGAATTCGTCCGGGAGAGCAAACGGCGAAGTATATCGATAAAGTAATGACTCGCCTGACTTTGGTTGGTGCGCTTTATATTACTTTTATCTGCCTGATCCCGGAGTTCATGCGTGATGCAATGAAAGTACCGTTCTACTTCGGTGGGACCTCACTGCTTATCGTTGTTGTCGTGATTATGGACTTTATGGCTCAAGTGCAAACTCTGATGATGTCCAGTCAGTACGAGTCTGCATTGAAGAAGGCGAACCTGAAAGGCTACGGCCGCTAAATGGTCGCCTGAGAAGTTACGGAGAGTAAAAATGAAAGTTCGTGCTTCCGTCAAGAAATTATGCCGTAACTGCAAAATCGTTAAGCGTGATGGTGTCATCCGTGTGATTTGCAGTGCCGAGCCGAAGCATAAACAGCGCCAAGGCTGATTATTTCGCATATTTTTCTTGCAAAGTTGGGTTGAGCTGGCTAGATTAGCCAGCCAATCTTTTGTATGTCTGTACGTTTCCATTTGAGTATCCTGAAAACGGGCTTTTCAGCATGGTGCGTACATATTAAATAGTAGGAGTGCATAGTGGCCCGTATAGCAGGCATTAACATTCCTGATCAGAAACATGCTGTGATCGCATTAACTTCGATCTACGGCGTCGGCAAGACCCGTTCTAAAGCCATTCTGGCTGCAGCGGGTATCGCTGAAGATGTTAAGATCAGTGAGCTGTCTGAAGAACAAATCGACACGCTGCGTGACGAAGTTGCCAAATTTGTCGTTGAAGGTGATCTGCGCCGTGAAATCAGCATGAGCATCAAGCGCCTGATGGATCTTGGTTGCTATCGCGGTTTGCGTCATCGTCGTGGTCTGCCAGTGCGCGGTCAGCGTACTAAGACCAACGCACGTACCCGTAAGGGTCCGCGCAAACCGATCAAGAAATAATCGGGGTGATTGAATAATGGCAAAGGCACCAGTTCGTGCACGTAAACGTGTAAGAAAACAAGTCTCTGACGGCGTGGCTCATATCCATGCTTCTTTCAACAACACCATCGTTACTATTACTGATCGTCAGGGTAACGCATTGGGTTGGGCAACAGCCGGTGGTTCCGGTTTCCGTGGTTCTCGCAAATCCACTCCGTTCGCAGCTCAGGTTGCAGCAGAGCGTTGCGCAGAAGCCGTAAAAGAATACGGCATCAAGAATCTGGAAGTTATGGTTAAAGGTCCGGGTCCGGGTCGTGAATCTACTGTTCGCGCTCTGAACGCCGCTGGTTTCCGCATCACGAATATTACTGATGTGACTCCGATCCCTCATAACGGTTGTCGTCCGCCGAAAAAACGTCGCGTATAACGCTCCGTTTTTTAGGTTAGTTGGAGATAGAAAATGGCAAGATATTTGGGTCCTAAGCTCAAGCTGAGCCGTCGTGAGGGCACCGACTTATTCCTTAAGTCTGGCGTTCGCGCGATCGATACCAAGTGTAAAATTGAACAAGCTCCTGGCCAGCACGGTGCGCGTAAACCGCGTCTGTCTGACTATGGTGTGCAGTTGCGTGAAAAGCAAAAAGTTCGCCGTATGTACGGTGTGCTGGAGCGTCAGTTCCGTAACTACTATAAAGAAGCAGCACGTCTGAAAGGCAACACAGGTGAAAACCTGCTGGCTCTGCTGGAAGGTCGTCTGGACAACGTTGTATACCGTATGGGCTTCGGCGCTACTCGTGCTGAATCACGTCAGCTGGTTAGCCACAAAGCAATCATGGTAAACGGTCGTGTTGTTAACATCGCTTCTTATCAGGTTAAAGCGAATGACGTTGTTAGCATTCGTGAGAAAGCGAAAAAGCAATCTCGCGTGAAGGCCGCTCTGGAGCTGGCTGAGCAGCGTGAAAAGCCAACCTGGCTGGAAGTTGATGCTGGCAAGATGGAAGGTACGTTCAAGCGTCAGCCAGAACGTTCTGATCTGTCTGCGGACATTAACGAACACCTGATCGTCGAGCTTTACTCCAAGTAAAGCTTAGTACCAAAGAGAGGACACAATGCAGGGTTCTGTGACAGAGTTTCTAAAACCGCGCCTGGTAGATATCGAGCAAGTGAGTTCGACGCACGCCAAGGTGACCCTTGAGCCTTTAGAGCGTGGCTTTGGCCATACTCTGGGTAACGCACTGCGCCGTATTCTGCTCTCATCGATGCCGGGTTGCGCGGTGACCGAGGTTGAGATTGATGGTGTACTTCATGAGTACAGCACCAAAGAAGGCGTTCAGGAAGATATCCTTGAAATCCTGCTCAACCTGAAAGGGCTGGCGGTGAGAGTTCAGGGTAAAGATGAAGTTATTCTTACTCTGAATAAATCTGGCATTGGCCCTGTGACTGCAGCCGACATCACCCACGACGGTGATGTTGAAATCGTCAAGCCGCAGCACGTGATCTGCCACCTGACCGATGAGAACGCAGCTATTAGCATGCGTATCAAAGTTCAGCGCGGTCGTGGTTATGTGCCGGCTTCTGCCCGAATTCATTCGGAAGAAGATGAGCGCCCAATCGGCCGTCTGCTGGTCGACGCATGCTATAGCCCTGTAGAGCGTATTGCCTACAATGTTGAAGCAGCGCGTGTAGAACAGCGTACCGACCTGGACAAGCTGGTCATCGAAATGGAAACCAACGGCACAATCGATCCTGAAGAGGCGATTCGTCGTGCGGCGACCATCCTGGCAGAACAACTGGAAGCTTTCGTTGACTTACGTGATGTACGTCAGCCGGAAGTGAAAGAAGAGAAACCAGAATTCGATCCGATCCTGCTGCGCCCTGTTGACGATCTCGAATTGACTGTCCGCTCTGCTAACTGCCTCAAGGCAGAAGCTATCCACTATATCGGTGATCTGGTACAGCGTACCGAGGTTGAGTTGCTGAAAACGCCGAACCTGGGTAAAAAATCTCTTACCGAGATTAAAGACGTGCTGGCTTCACGTGGTCTGTCTCTGGGCATGCGCCTGGAAAACTGGCCACCAGCAAGCATTGCTGACGAGTAACCGGATCACAGGTTAAGGTTTTACTGAGAAGGATAAGGTCATGCGCCATCGTAAGAGTGGTCGTCAACTGAACCGCAACAGCAGCCATCGCCAGGCTATGTTCCGCAACATGGCAGGTTCACTGGTTCGTCATGAGATCATCAAGACGACCCTGCCTAAAGCGAAAGAGCTGCGTCGCGTAGTTGAGCCGCTGATTACTCTTGCCAAGACTGACAGCGTTGCTAATCGTCGTCTGGCATTCGCCCGTACTCGTGATAACGAGATCGTGGCAAAACTGTTTAACGAACTGGGCCCGCGTTTCGCGAGCCGTGCCGGTGGTTACACTCGCATTCTGAAGTGTGGTTTCCGTGCAGGCGACAACGCGCCGATGGCTTACATCGAGCTGGTTGATCGTTCAGAGAAAGCAGAAGCTGCTGCAGAGTAATCTGCAGTAACGTAAAAAAACCCGCTCCGGCGGGTTTTTTTATATCCGCGATACCCCCACTTCTCTACAATGTCTGTATCAATTCTGTTCATCCCCTGGAGCTGGTAATGTGGTTGCTCGACCAGTGGGCAGAACGCCATATTCGCGATGCCCAAAAAAAAGGTGAATTCGACGATCTCCCGGGGAGCGGTGAACCCCTTGCGCTTGACGATGACTCGCACATCGCGCCTGAACTACGGGCTGGATACCGTTTACTGAAAAATGCGGGCTGTCTCCCCCCGGAGCTCGAACAGCGCAGAGAGGCTGTTGAACTGGCCGATCTTCTCAAAGGGATCCGCTATGACGATCCACGACATTCTGAACTTAGCCGCCGCCTCGCCCTGCTTGAACTCAAGCTGCGCCAGGCTGGTATGAACACTGATTTTTTGCGCGGTGAATTCGGTGAAAGATTGATGCAGAAAATAAACGAGGAGTAGTTATGTACCGTATCGGTGAACTTGCGAAGCTTGCGAATGTCACGCCGGATACCATCCGATATTACGAAAAGCAGCAGATGATCGATCATGAAGTTCGGACTGAAGGGGGCTTTCGCCTTTATACCGATAACGATCTGCAGCGCCTGCGGTTCATTCGTTATGCGCGTCAGCTCGGTTTTACACTGGATTCGATCCGCGAATTATTATCGATCCGCATCGATCCGGAACATCACACCTGCCAGGAATCTAAAAGCATCGTGCAGGCCCGGCTGGATGAAGTTGAAGCGCGTATACAGGAACTGCAAACCATGCAGCGCTCTCTGCAAAGGCTTAATGATGCCTGCTGCGGTACGGCCCACAGCAGCATTTACTGTTCAATTCTCGAAGCCCTTGAACAGGGAGCGAGTGGAGAAACGCAGGGCTGTTGATTTTTAGTTCAACCGGGTCTAGACTCGCTTCGTCATAAACCCTGCTCTGGAGACATTATGAGCCGCTATCAGCACACGAAAGGACAAATTAAGGACAATGCCATTGAGGCGTTACTTCACGACCCGTTATTCAGGCAGCGCGTTGAGAAGAATAAAAAAGGGAAAGGAAGTTATCTGCGTAAAGACAAACATGAAAAACGGGGTAACTGGGAGGCCAGTGGCAAGCAAGCGAATCGCTTATTTACCACTGGCCTTCCTGCTTTTAACTGTTGATTAGATGCGGTTATTTTGCTCTTTTAACAGATCGCGGATCTCACTCAACAGCACTTCTTCTTTCGTTGGCGCAGGTGCTGCAGCTGGCTCTTCTTTTTTACGGTTGAGCCTGTTGATCAGCTTGATGGCCATAAATATGGCAAACGCGACAATCACAAAATCAAATACGTTCTGAATAAATACGCCGTAGTGCATCACTACTGCCGGAACATCACCCTGCGCTTCACGCAGCGTGAAAGCGAACTGTTTGAAATCAATGCCGCCGATTAACAACCCTAAAGGTGGCATGATAATGTCGGCCACTAATGATGAAACAATCTTACCGAATGCCGCACCAATAATGACACCCACTGCCAAATCCACCACGTTCCCGCGCATCGCAAATTCGCGAAATTCTTTAATAAAACTCATTGTTCTCTCCTTGTGCCAGCTGACGAGTTTAAGTTTAACAAATCATTAGCCAATTGCCATTCGGGATAATTAAACATTATGAAAAATAAAAGGCACAGAAATGAAAAGGATAAAGTAAGGGTGCTCTTTCTCGAGCACACAATTCTTTAAAGGAAGAATGGACTTGGCTGGAATAAACGTTCGACGTCAGTAATAAACTTTTTATCGGTAAGGAACATAATAACGTGATCGCCTTGCTCAATTCGTAAATTATCATTGGCAATCATGACATCATTCCCGCGCACAACGGCGCCGATAATCGTGCCTGGCGGCAGTTTAATTTCGTCGATCGAACGGCCGACGACGCGCGACGTCGTTTCATCTCCATGAGCAACGGCTTCAATGGCTTCCGCTACGCCACGGCGGAGCGATGACACACCGACAATATCCGCTTTACGAACATGGCTCAGGAGCGCGGAAATTGTCGCCTGCTGAGGGGAAATAGCAATATCAATAACGCTACCCTGAACCAGATCGACATACGCCTTGCGCTGAATAAGCACCATGACTTTTTTTGCCCCCATGCGCTTCGCGAGCATGGCGGACATTATATTCGCCTCGTCATCGTTGGTGACGGCAATAAAGAGATCAACCTGATCAATATGCTCTTCAGCCAGTAGCTCCTGATCCGACGCATCACCATAAAATACAATCGTATTTTGCAGTTTTTCCGCTAGTTCAGCAGCACGCTGTTGATCGCGCTCGATCAACTTCACGCTGTAATCTTTTTCCAGCCGATGTGCCAGGCCGGCACCGATATTGCCACCGCCGACCAGCATAATGCGCTTATAGGGTTTTTCGAGACGCTGAAGTTCACTCATCACCGCACGAATATGCTGTGAGGCCGCAATAAAGAATACCTCATCACCGGCTTCGACAATCGTGGAGCCTTGCGGGCGAATTGGCCTGTCGTGGCGGAAAATCGCTGCAACGCGCGTATCAATATGCGGCATGTGCTCGCGCATGGTGGAAAGCGCATTGCCGATCAATGGTCCGCCATAATAGGCCTTAACCACTGCCAGGCTCACTTTGCCCTCGGCAAAGTTAACCACCTGCAGGGCACCCGGATATTCGATCAGGCGATAGATATTGTCGATAACCAGCTGTTCTGGCGCGATGAGGTGGTCAATGGGGACCGCTTCGGAATTAAACAGTTTTTCAGCATCGCGAACATAGTCCGGAGAGCGAATGCGCGCAATTCGGTTTGGCGTGTTGAAAAGCGAGTAGGCCACCTGACAGGCCACCATATTGGTTTCGTCCGAACTGGTTACCGCAACCAGCATGTCGGCATCGTCGGCGCCCGCCTCACGAAGAACACGTGGGTGCGAACCATGACCCTGCACCACGCGCAGGTCAAACTTGTCCTGTAAGACACGCAGACGATCGCCGTTGGTATCAACAATTGTGATGTCATTGTTTTCGCCAACCAGGTTTTCCGCCAGCGTTCCGCCCACCTGTCCTGCACCCAGAATGATAATCTTCATATCTCGTGACCTGTTCTCAACATCACTCTTTGATTAGCTTAGCGTAAAAGAAGCCATCGCCCTCTTCAGCACCCGGCAGGTTCTGCAGACCCGGGCATTCAGGCGTTCCCGTATCGCTCAGCGCGGCGTCCGGCGTACGTTTAAGGAAGGCCGCGATTTGCTGGCTGTTTTCTTCCGGCAGTACGGAGCAGGTCGCATAGACCAGCGTTCCGCCAGATTTAAGATGCGGCCAAATGGCGTCGAGAATGTCGGATTGCAGTTGGGCAAGTTCCTTAATATCACGATCGCGGCGTAGCCACTTGATGTCCGGATGACGACGAATAACACCGGTTGCAGAGCAGGGGGCGTCCAGCAAAATGCGATCGAACTGGGTTTCACCACACCACTCTGCGGGTTTGCGCCCATCGCCCTGCTTAACCTGAGCCTTCATGCCAAGACGCTTGAGGTTGTCGTAGACGCGTGAGAGACGCTGTTCATCGACGTCCACTGCCATCACGCTGGCCTGCGGAGCCACTTCAAGAATATGCGTCGTTTTGCCCCCAGGCGCGGCGCAAAGATCGAGGATCTGCTCACCATTTTTGGGTTCAAGCCAGGTCATGCAACCCTGAGCCGAGGCATCCTGTACGGTTACCCAGCCTTCATCAAAACCGGGTAATGCATGTACCGGTGCCGGTGAGGCCAGACGTACAGCATCCGGATAGGCTTGATGCGGGAATCCACTCATTCCAGCTTCTTCAAGTAATGCCAGCCATGCGTCACGAGTGTGGTGATTACGATTCACGCGTAGCCACATTGGCGGGCGCTGGTTGTTGGCATCGGCAATCTCCTGCCACTGCTGTGGATAAGCTTTTTTCAGGCGCCTCAACAGCCAGTCCGGGTGCAGAAAACGTGCTTCGCTTTGGGCAAATTCAACCAGAAGCTCTTCCTGCTGTCTCTGGAACTGACGCAGTACGCCGTTGATCAGCCCTTTCAGCTGAGGGCGTTTAATCGCAACAGCGCCTTCAACCGTCTCAGCCAGCGCGGCATGAGGTGGGATGCGGGTATGAAGAAGCTGATAAAAACCCACCATAATCAAATAGTGTACGGTGCGTTGCTTGCCTGTCATTGGGCGTGACATCAGCTTGTTAATCAGCCACTCAAGCTGAGAAAGCGTGCGCAGAACGCCAAAGCAGAGCTCCTGAAGCAGGGCTTTGTCTTTATCAGATACTTTTTGTTGCAGGGGAGGCAGGACGTTACTTAAGGACTGGCCATGCTCGATAACCTGCTCAACGGCCTGAGCCGCCATACTGCGTAGATTTTGTTTTTTCATAACCGTAAAAATAAAAATGCCCGGAAACACCGGGCCTTAAGGATAGATTTGCTCAGGCAAGACGATTGCCCGGAATAAACCATTCGCGACGGGAATTTAACAGATCCTGAGCGCTCATGGCCTTCTTGCCGGCCGGTTGTAGCGATTCAAGATTCAGGATCCCTTGCCCAGTCGCCACCTGAATTCCGTTCTTGTTGGCGTCAATAATCGTACCGGGTTCAGCCGTGGTAGTACCGCTAATGACGGAGGCTTTCCAGACTTTCACCGGCTGCTCATCAATCTCCATCCAGCTCATCGGCCACGGATTAAAAGCGCGAATGCAGCGTTCAAGCTGCGCGGCTGACAGGGACCAGTCGATACGCGCTTCTTCTTTGCTCAGTTTTTCGGCATAAGTCACCAGCGCGTCATCCTGAACTTCCGGTTTCGCCGTATTGTCAGCAAGCTGCTGGAGCGTCTCGATAAGCCCTTGTGGGCCAAGGTCTGCCAGTTTGTCATACAGCGTAGCGCTGGTATCGTCTGACGTTATGGGGCACGTCAGTTTATACAGCATATCGCCGGTGTCTAAACCTACGTCCATCTTCATAATGGTAACGCCCGTTTCGGCATCACCTGCCCACAGCGAGCGCTGGATAGGTGCAGCACCACGCCAGCGCGGAAGCAGAGACCCGTGCACGTTGATGCACCCCAGGCGAGGCATATCGAGCACAGCTTTCGGCAGAATTAAACCGTAAGCCACCACCACCATTACGTCGGCATTCAGGTCAGCAACCAGCTGCTGATTTTCCTGTGGGCGTAACGATGCGGGCTGGAAAACGGGTAGCCCATGCTCTTCTGCCAGCACCTTTACCGGGCTCGGCATCAGTTTTTTACCGCGACCTGCCGGACGGTCAGGCTGGGTAAAGACGCCAACAACCTGGTGACCAGAAGATAACAGCGCGTCAAGATGACGCGCTGCAAAATCAGGGGTTCCCGCGAAGATAATACGTAGTGTTTTAGACACGATGATCCTTGTATCCGGGGGGACGTTATGCGCGAGAACGCAAACGATCCAGTTTCTCTACTTTTTGACGAATACGCTGCTGTTTCAGCGGCGAGAGATAATCGATAAACAGTTTACCGACCAGGTGATCCATCTCATGCTGAATACAAATCGCCAGCAGGTCGTCTGCTTCCAGTTCGAACGGGTTACCGTCACGATCCAGCGCGCGAATTTTCACCTTTTCGGCACGCGGTACTAAAGCGCGCTGTTCAGGAATGGACAGACAGCCTTCCTCAATACCGGTTTCGCCACTCTTTTCGAGCAGCTCAGGGTTGATCAGCACCAGACGCTCATCGCGATTTTCGGAAACATCAATCACGATAATACGCTTATGAATATCCACCTGCGTCGCCGCCAGGCCAATACCTTCTTCGGCGTACATGGTATCGAACATATCATCAACGATACGCTGGATTTCTGCATTCACTTCTTTGACCGGTTCAGCGACGATGCGAAGGCGCTCGTCCGGAATATGTAACACTTGCAAAACTGCCATAAATTTCCAGAGTCGTGTTCAGGAGTTGATAAGAATACTCTCTCTATTCTAGACAAATCCCCCATCGATTGACAGCATCAGTGACCAATCGCAATGATTGCGGAGGCCGCTTATGGCAGGGGAAAGGATGACGTCTACCGAGATATGGCTACGGCTAGTACACACAGGGTCTCTGTGTGGTGATGTAATGCTGGAAGCGGCTGCGCGACTGCAGAAGCTGGAACACCTCAACGTGCTCGTCGCCAGAGAGGCCGGGCTGACAGCAAAGCAGGCTGAACGGTTCTTTGCACTCGATGAGAGCGAGCTGGAACGTAGTCTTGTGTGGCTTGAGCAGCCGGGACATCATTTATTAACGCCCAACCATCCCCTATATCCCCCTTTGCTCCGCACGATCCCTGATTATCCCGGGGTGTTATTCATAAAAGGTAATCCTGAGGCGCTTAATACCGTTCAGCTGGCGGTGGTAGGCAGCCGTGCGCCGTCATGGTACGGCGAGCGATGGGGGAAAATCCTGTGCGAACAACTGTCGCAAAGCGGTTTCACGATTACCAGCGGGCTGGCCTGCGGTATTGACGGCGTAGCCCATAGCGCGGCGCTGTCAGTTAAGGGACGAAGTGTAGCGGTGCTGGGGAACGGTCTTTTTAGCATTTATCCACGCCGGCATCAGGCGTTGGCGATGCGGCTTATTGAATCTGACGGCGCGATAGTTTCTGAGTTTCCGCTTTCCGCACAGCCCAGGCCGGCAAACTTTCCGCGTCGGAATCGGATTATCAGCGGGCTTAGCAAAGGCGTGCTGGTGGTTGAAGCGGCGCGCCGAAGCGGTTCGCTGGTCACGGCGCGATGCGCGCTCGAACAGGGGAGAGAAGTCTTCGCCTTGCCTGGTCCGATAGGTAATCCCGGATGCGAGGGACCCCACTGGCTGATTAAGCAAGGGGCAACGCCGGTAACGGAAGTAGGAGATATTCTTGAAAATTTGCAATATGGGTTGCAATGGCTGCAGGAAGATCCCGAAAAGCGACAATATTCATCAGATCAGGGAAAGGTGGCATTGCCATTTCCCAAGCTCCTGGCTAACGTAGGAGATGAGGTAACACCTGTTGACGTTGTCGCTGAACGTGCCGGCCAACCTGTGCCAATAACGGTAGCACAGCTACTCGAACTGGAGTTAGCAGGGTGGATCGCAGCTGTACCCGGCGGCTATGTCCGATTAAGGAGGGCATGCCATGTTCGACGTACTGATGTATTTGTTTGAGACTTACATCCATAACGAAGCAGAAATGCGAGTGGATCAGGACAAATTGACACAGGATCTTACCGATGCGGGGTTTGAGCGGGAAGATATCTATAATGCGTTGATGTGGCTGGAAAAACTGGCTGATTATCAGGAAGGCCTCGCCGAACCGATGCAGCTTGCTTCTGACCCATTGTCAGTACGCATTTATACTGCGGAAGAGTGTGAAAGGCTGGATGCCAGCTGCCGGGGGTTCATCTTATTCCTTGAGCAGATTCAGGTGCTGAACCTCGAAACGAGAGAAATGGTGATAGAGCGCGTCATGGCGCTGGATACAGCAGAATTTGAACTGGAAGATCTCAAGTGGGTGATCCTGATGGTTCTGTTTAATATCCCGGGCTGTGAAAACGCCTATCAGCAAATGGAAGAATTACTCTTTGAAGTGAATGAAGGTATGCTGCACTAATTCAATGTGCAGCACCAAGAGTTGTTATGGCCAAATCAGCACTATTCACGGTGCATAAAAACGAGCCCTGCCCGCAGTGCGGGGCTGAACTTGTTATTCGGTCCGGGAAACACGGCCCGTTTCTCGGTTGTTCACACTATCCGGAATGTGATTATGTCCGTCCCCTGAAAAGCCAGGCGGATGGACATATCGTTAAAATTCTGGAAGGTCAGTATTGCCCACTCTGCGGTGGTGAATTAGCCCTGCGGCAGGGGCGATTCGGCATGTTTATTGGATGTAGCCGCTACCCGGAATGTGAGCATACGGAACAAATTGATAAGCCTGATGAAACGGCAATTGCGTGCCCTCAGTGTCAGCGCGGTCAGTTGGTACAGCGCCGTTCCCGTTATGGTAAGACTTTCCATTCGTGCGATCGCTACCCTGAATGCCAGTTCGTTATCAATTTTAAACCGGTAGCGGGAACCTGCCCTCATTGCAATTATCCGCTACTTATAGAGAAGAAAACCGCGCAAGGCATGAAACGCTTCTGCGCCAGTAAACAATGTGGAAAGCCGGTTACGGCGGATCAAAATAGTGAATAATAACCTGCCATCAGGCTCCATTGCGCATGCTGTGGACGTACTGAAAAAAGAAGAAGTCATCGCCTATCCAACTGAAGCTGTTTTTGGAGTCGGTTGCGATCCTGACAGCGAGACGGCCGTAAGCCGACTGCTTGCCTTAAAACAAAGACCCGTCGAGAAAGGGCTGATTTTGATCGCTGCGAATTATGAGCAGCTTAAACCCTATATCGATGACTCCATGCTGACGCCGGCGCAGCGCGAGACTATCTTCTCCGCGTGGCCTGGCCCGGTGACCTTCGTTTTCCCGGCGCAGCCGACTACGCCTCGCTGGTTAACCGGACGTTTTGATTCCCTCGCCGTTCGCGTAACTGACCATCCGCTGGTGGTTGAACTTTGCCTGGCATTTGGTAAACCGCTGGTCTCAACCAGCGCCAACCTGACCGGATTGCCACCTTGTCGGACAACCGAAGAAGTACTGGCGCAGTTCGGGAATGACTTCCCAGTCGCTGTCGGTGAAACGGGAGGGCGCCTGAATCCGTCTGAAATTCGCGACGCTTTGACCGGCGAACGTTTTCGCCAGGGGTAGTCTCATGGAAACCTATGCTGTTTTTGGTAATCCGATTGCACACAGCAAGTCACCGTTGATTCATCAGCAATTTGCGAAGCAGCTGCAGATAAATCATCCCTATGGTCGCGTACTGGCACCGGTGGATGCATTTATTCCAACGCTGGAGGCTTTTTTCGCCGCGGGCGGTAAAGGCGCGAATGTGACGGTTCCTTTTAAAGAGGAAGCCTTCGAACGAGCGGATGAGCTCACCGAGCGCGCTTCACTGGCTGGTGCAGTCAATACCCTAAAACGGCTTGAGGATGGACGCCTTTTGGGTGACAACACAGACGGAGTTGGTTTACTTAGCGATCTGGAACGACTGTCGTTTATTAAGCCCGGGTTTCGGGTCCTGCTGATTGGTGCGGGTGGCGCATCGCGGGGAGTACTGTTGCCTCTGCTTTCACTGGACTGTGCGGTGACCATTACCAACAGAACCTTTTCCCGAGCGGAAGCACTGGCGGCGTTGTTTGCGCATACCGGCAGCGTGAGCGCGGTAGCGCTTGACGATCTTGCCGATCGTGAGTTCGATCTTGTCATCAATGCCACGTCCAGCGGCATCAATGGCGAGATCCCGGCAATTCCTGCTTCTCTGGTCAGCGCGCATATGTACTTCTATGACATGTTTTATCAGAAAGGGAAGACCCCTTTCCTGAGCTGGTGTGAACAACACGGCGCGAAACAGTTAGCCGATGGACTGGGAATGCTGGTGGGGCAGGCTGCGCATGCGGTGCTGCTCTGGCATGGCGTGTTGCCTGCGGTCGAACCTGTCATTGAAAAGTTAAAGCAGGAGCTTTCGGCGTGAACCAGGCTATTCATTTCCCGGACAGAGAGATCTGGGATGAGAGTAAACAAGCGGTCTGTTTTCCGGTGCTGGTGCAGGGGATGCAACTTACTTGTGCCATTCATGGGGAAACGCTGTTGCGCCGTTTTGGCGGTTCAGACCCTATAGCGGTATTTTGCGAAAATCGCTGGGATCTGGAAGAAGAAGCCAGCGATTTAATCCGCGAACAGCAGGAAGACGATCAGGGCTGGGTTTGGTTGTCCTGATCCAAATAGTCATTCTTCCAGTTAACGTAGTTGTTCGCCGAGTATTTTAATCCTTCGATCTCCGCCTCCTTCAGGGGGCGGATCTGTTTTACCGGGCTTCCCAGATAGAGATAGCCACTCTCCAGCCGTTTGTTCTGCGGGACCAGGCTACCGGCACCAATCATTACGTCATCTTCTACTATGACGCCATCCAGCAAAATCGACCCCATGCCAACAAGTACGCGATTCCCGATAGTGCAGCCGTGAAGCATCACCTTATGGCCGACGGTAACCTCTTCTCCAATGATGAGGGGATTACCGTCCGGGTTATAGGAGGATTTGTGCGTGACATGCAGAACGCTGCCGTCCTGAATATTGGTACGGGCGCCAATCGACACATAGTTAACATCTCCCCTGATGGCGACGAGGGGCCAGATGCTGACGTCATCGGCCATTCGGACATCGCCGATCAACACGCTGCTGGCATCGATCATCACGCGATCGCCTTTTTGGGGGAACAGATCTTTATAAGGACGTAATACTGCGGGCATATCTACCTCTAACAATGAGCGCTATACAGAAGACTTTGATCATATTAATGGATCGCGGCAAGGCAAAATACGTCAATATTTAAGCAGATCGGGCGGGATTTCAGCGAAAAGCGCGGAAAATCAGCAGTCGGAAAAAAAGATCTAAAAAATACTTGTGCTAAAAAATGGGATCCCTATAATGCGCCTCCATCGACACGGCGGATGTGAATCACTTCACAGACAACGCGGTCGGTTGAAGAGAAAAATTCTGAAATAACGGGTTGACTCTGAAAGAGGAAAGCGTAATATACGCCACCTCGCAACGGTGAGCGAAAGCCGCGTTGCACTGCTCTTTAACAATTTATCAGACAATCTGTGTGGGCACTCAAAGTGACATGGATTCTTAACGTCGTAAGACGA
>NZ_JBSKJQ010000020.1:0-28834 GCF_053709655.1 Enterobacter sp. UPMP2060 | reverse complement strand
GGCCGTACCGTTGGCGCGGGCGTGGTTGCTAAAGTTCTCGGCTAATCGCTGATAACATTTGACGCAATGCGCATGAAAAGGGCATCATTTGATGCCCTTTTTGCACGCTTTCACATCAGAACCTGGCTCATCAGTGATTATTTTTGTCATAATCATTGCTGAGACAGGCTCTGCAGAGAGCGTATAATCCATAAAGGGATTAGCGTTTCGATTTGGCTCGCCTCGCAATCGCGGGGTGAAATTATTTGTAGAATTCTTCTGACAGGTTGGTTTATGAGTGCGAATACCGAAGCTCAAGGGAGCGGGCGCGGCCTGGAAGCGATGAAGTGGATCGCTGTTGCCGTGCTGCTGATTGTGGCAATCGTTGGCAACTATCTTTATCGTGACATGATGCTGCCGCTCCGCGCGCTGGCAGTGGTGATTCTGATTGCTGCAGCGGGCGGTGTCGCGCTGTTGACGACTAAGGGTAAAGCAACCGTTGCTTTCGCTCGCGAAGCACGTACCGAAGTCCGCAAGGTCATTTGGCCGACTCGCCAGGAAACATTGCACACCACGCTGATCGTGGCTGCAGTGACTGCGGTAATGTCACTGATCCTGTGGGGACTGGATGGTATTCTGGTTCGCCTGGTTTCCTTTATTACTGGCCTGAGGTTCTAAGATGTCTGAAGCCCCTAAAAAGCGTTGGTACGTCGTTCAGGCGTTTTCCGGTTTTGAAGGCCGCGTAGCAACGTCGCTGCGTGAGCATATCAAATTACACAACATGGAAGAGTTATTTGGCGAAGTTATGGTTCCGACCGAAGAAGTGGTTGAGATCCGTGGCGGCCAACGTCGCAAAAGCGAGCGTAAATTCTTCCCGGGTTACGTGCTGGTTCAGATGGTGATGAACGACGCGAGCTGGCACCTGGTGCGCAGCGTACCGCGCGTGATGGGCTTTATCGGCGGCACGTCTGACCGTCCGGCGCCAATCAGCGACAAAGAAGTTGATGCGATTATGAACCGCCTGCAGCAGGTGGGTGATAAGCCGCGTCCGAAAACGCTGTTTGAACCGGGTGAAATGGTTCGTGTTAGCGACGGTCCGTTTGCTGACTTTAACGGTGTGGTTGAAGAAGTGGACTACGAGAAGTCCCGCCTGAAAGTTTCTGTTTCTATCTTCGGTCGTGCGACCCCGGTAGAACTGGACTTTGCGCAGGTCGAAAAAGCCTAAGCAGCGATCAAAAAAGCGGCGATTTAATCGTTGCACAGGGCGCGAGATTGGAATACAATTTCGCGCCTTTTGTTTTTATGGGCCCGGCCCGTAAAACGAATTTTATTCACGGGGAGCCTCCCTGAGGCGCTATCACCCAATCAGAGGATTTTACAATGGCTAAGAAAGTACAAGCCTACGTCAAGCTGCAGGTTGCAGCTGGTATGGCGAACCCAAGTCCACCAGTTGGTCCAGCTCTGGGTCAGCAGGGTGTGAACATCATGGAATTCTGTAAAGCGTTCAACGCCAAAACCGAATCCCTGGAAAAAGGTCTGCCAATCCCAGTCGTAATCACTGTTTACGCTGACCGTTCTTTCACTTTCGTTACCAAAACCCCTCCAGCAGCTGTTCTGCTGAAGAAAGCGGCTGGTATCAAGTCTGGTTCCGGTAAACCGAACAAAGACAAAGTGGGTAAAATTTCCCGCGCTCAGCTGCAGGAAATCGCGCAGACCAAAGCTGCCGACATGACTGGTGCCGACATTGAAGCGATGACTCGCTCAATCGAAGGTACTGCACGTTCCATGGGCCTGGTAGTGGAGGACTAAGAAATGGCTAAACTGACCAAGCGCATGTCCGTGATCCGTGACAAAGTTGATGCGACCAAACAGTACGACATCAACGAAGCTATCGCTCTGCTGAAAGAACTGGCAACTGCTAAGTTCGTTGAAAGCGTTGACGTTGCCGTTAACCTCGGCATCGACGCGCGTAAATCCGATCAGAACGTTCGTGGCGCAACTGTACTGCCACACGGTACTGGCCGTTCCGTTCGCGTAGCTGTATTTGCTCAGGGTGCAAACGCTGAAGCTGCTAAAGCTGCCGGCGCTGAACTGGTAGGTATGGAAGATCTGGCTGATCAGATCAAGAAAGGCGAAATGAACTTTGACGTTGTTATTGCTTCTCCAGATGCAATGCGCGTTGTTGGCCAGCTGGGCCAGGTTCTGGGTCCGCGCGGCCTGATGCCTAACCCGAAAGTCGGTACTGTAACTCCTAACGTTGCTGAAGCGGTTAAGAACGCTAAAGCAGGTCAGGTTCGTTATCGTAACGACAAAAACGGCATCATCCACACCACCATCGGTAAAGTGGACTTTGACGCTGACAAACTGAAAGAAAACCTGGAAGCTCTGCTGGTTGCGCTGAAAAAAGCAAAACCAACTCAGGCGAAAGGCGTGTACATCAAGAAAGTTAGCATCTCCACCACCATGGGTGCAGGTGTTGCAGTTGACCAGGCTGGCCTGAGCGCTGCTGCAAACTAATGCCTTTACGTGGGCGGTGATTTTGTCTACAATCTTACCCCCACGTTTGCTAACGAAAGTTAGCGGCTAAAAGATTTGTTCGTTGGAGCCTGGCCTAATCCAGGCCTCCGTCGAAGACCGCAGGTGTTTCGCAAGAGACTTAATCCCCTGCGTAGACGGTGACAGAACGCTAAGATTATTTTTGGATACTCTGGCTTGTTTCTGCTCACCGTATTAAGACGCTCTTTCCGTTTGGGAGAGTGAAGTGAGTTCCGGAACATGAGTTCCGGCAAACATCCAGGAGCAAAGCTAATGGCTTTAAATCTTCAAGACAAACAAGCGATTGTTGCTGAAGTCAGCGAAGTAGCCAAAGGCGCGCTGTCTGCAGTAGTTGCGGATTCCCGTGGCGTTACTGTAGACAAAATGACTGAACTGCGTAAAGCAGGTCGTGAAGCTGGCGTATACATGCGTGTTGTTCGTAACACCCTGCTGCGTCGCGTAGTTGAAGGTACTCAGTTCGAGTGCCTGAAAGACACGTTTGTTGGTCCGACCCTGATTGCATACTCTATGGAACACCCGGGCGCTGCTGCTCGTCTGTTCAAAGAGTTCGCGAAAGCGAATGCAAAATTTGAGGTCAAAGCTGCAGCCTTTGAAGGTGAGTTGATCCCGGCATCGCAAATCGATCGCCTGGCAACCCTGCCGACCTACGAAGAAGCAATTGCACGCCTGATGGCAACCATGAAAGAAGCTTCGGCTGGCAAACTGGTTCGCACTCTGGCTGCTGTTCGCGATGCGAAAGAAGCTGCTTAATCGCAGTTATCTTTATAAAGCATTTGCTTACGTATAAACTTATTCTGATTTTCAGGAACAATTTAAATGTCTATCACTAAAGATCAAATCATTGAAGCAGTTGCAGCTATGTCCGTAATGGACGTTGTAGAACTGATTTCTGCAATGGAAGAAAAATTCGGTGTTTCTGCTGCTGCTGCTGTAGCTGTAGCTGCGGGCCCGGCTGAAGCTGCTGAAGAAAAAACTGAATTCGACGTAATTCTGAAAGCTGCTGGCGCTAACAAAGTTGCTGTTATCAAAGCAGTACGTGGCGCAACTGGCCTGGGTCTGAAAGAAGCTAAAGACCTGGTAGAATCTGCTCCAGCTGCGCTGAAAGAAGGCGTGAGCAAAGACGACGCAGAAGCACTGAAAAAATCTCTGGAAGAAGCTGGCGCTGAAGTTGAAGTTAAATAAGCCAACTTTTCTGGTTGCAGCCTGAGTAATTAGGCTGATGGCTGGTGACTTTTTAGTCACCAGCCTTTTTGCGCTGTAAGGCATCAGTAGCATTTCACACTGTTTGACTGCTGATTGTCCTGACAATGCATGTTTCTATCGACGACTTAATATATTGCGACAGGGTGCTCGCTCTGTGTAAATCGCGACGAAATGATTTAAGCGTGATAGCAACAGGTATTGCGGAAAGTATTCAATTTTCCGGTCCACAAAATGGTGTTGCACAAACTGTCCCTTCGTCGGACAGATGGGTCGACTTGTCAGCGAGCTGAGGAACCCTATGGTTTACTCCTATACCGAGAAAAAACGTATTCGTAAGGATTTTGGTAAACGTCCACAAGTTCTGGACATTCCATATCTCCTTTCTATCCAGCTTGACTCGTTCCAGAAGTTTATCGAGCAAGATCCTGAAGGGCAGTACGGTCTGGAAGCAGCCTTCCGCTCCGTGTTCCCGATTCAGAGCTACAGCGGTAACTCCGAGCTGCAGTACGTCAGCTACCGCCTTGGCGAACCGGTGTTTGACGTTCAGGAATGTCAGATCCGTGGCGTGACCTATTCCGCACCGCTGCGCGTAAAACTGCGTCTGGTGATCTACGAGCGCGAAGCGCCGGAAGGCACCGTAAAAGACATTAAAGAACAAGAAGTCTACATGGGTGAAATTCCACTCATGACAGACAACGGTACTTTCGTTATCAACGGTACTGAGCGTGTTATCGTTTCCCAGCTGCATCGTAGCCCGGGCGTCTTCTTCGACAGCGATAAAGGTAAAACACACTCTTCCGGTAAAGTACTGTATAACGCACGCATCATTCCTTACCGTGGTTCATGGCTGGACTTCGAGTTCGATCCGAAAGACAACCTGTTTGTCCGTATCGACCGTCGTCGTAAGCTGCCTGCAACCATCATTCTGCGTGCGCTGCAATACACCACTGAACAGATCCTGGACCTGTTCTTTGAGAAAGTGATCTTTGAAATCCGCGACAACAAGCTGCAGATGGAGCTGGTGCCGGAACGTCTGCGTGGCGAGACCGCGTCGTTCGACATCGAAGCCGACGGCAAAGTGTATGTGGAAAAAGGTCGCCGTATCACCGCGCGCCACATCCGCCAGCTGGAAAAAGATGATATCAAACTCATCGAAGTTCCGGTTGAGTACATTGCAGGAAAAGTAGCCGCGAAAGATTACGTTGACGAGTCAACGGGTGAGCTGATCTGCCCAGCGAACATGGAGCTGAGCCTGGATCTGCTGGCTAAGCTGAGCCAGTCTGGCCACAAACGTATCGAAACGCTGTTCACCAACGATCTGGACCACGGCGCGTATATCTCTGAGACTATTCGCGTCGACCCAACCACCGATCGTCTGAGCGCGCTGGTAGAAATCTACCGCATGATGCGTCCTGGTGAGCCACCAACTCGCGAAGCGGCGGAAAGCCTGTTCGAGAACCTGTTCTTCTCCGAAGACCGCTACGATCTGTCCGCGGTTGGTCGTATGAAGTTCAACCGTTCTCTGCTGCGCGACGAAATCGAAGGTTCCGGTATCCTGAGCAAAGACGACATCATCGAAGTGATGAAGAAGCTCATCGATATCCGTAACGGTAAAGGCGAAGTGGACGATATCGACCACCTCGGCAACCGTCGTATCCGTTCCGTAGGCGAAATGGCGGAAAACCAATTCCGCGTTGGCCTGGTACGTGTAGAGCGTGCGGTGAAAGAGCGTCTGTCTCTGGGCGATCTGGATACCCTGATGCCTCAGGATATGATCAACGCCAAACCGATTTCTGCAGCAGTGAAAGAGTTCTTCGGTTCAAGCCAGCTGTCTCAGTTCATGGACCAGAACAACCCGCTGTCTGAGATTACGCACAAACGTCGTATCTCTGCACTCGGCCCAGGCGGTCTGACCCGTGAACGCGCAGGCTTTGAAGTTCGAGACGTACACCCGACGCACTACGGTCGCGTATGTCCAATCGAAACGCCTGAAGGTCCAAACATCGGTCTGATCAACTCCCTGTCCGTGTACGCACAGACTAACGAATACGGTTTCCTCGAGACCCCGTACCGTAAAGTGACCGACGGTGTTGTAACCGACGAAATTCACTACCTGTCTGCTATCGAAGAAGGCAACTACGTTATCGCTCAGGCGAACTCCAACCTGGATGACGAAGGCCACTTTGTAGAAGATCTGGTTACCTGCCGTAGCAAAGGCGAATCAAGCCTGTTCAGCCGCGACCAGGTTGACTACATGGACGTATCCACCCAGCAGGTGGTATCCGTCGGTGCGTCCCTGATCCCGTTCCTGGAACACGATGACGCCAACCGTGCATTGATGGGTGCGAACATGCAACGTCAGGCCGTTCCAACTCTGCGCGCTGATAAGCCGCTGGTTGGTACCGGTATGGAACGTGCTGTTGCCGTTGACTCCGGTGTTACTGCAGTTGCTAAACGTGGCGGTACTGTTCAGTACGTCGATGCATCCCGTATCGTTATCAAAGTTAACGAAGACGAGATGTATCCGGGCGAAGCTGGTATCGACATTTATAACCTGACCAAATACACCCGTTCTAACCAGAACACCTGTATCAACCAGATGCCTTGCGTATCTCTGGGTGAGCCAGTTGAGCGCGGCGACGTGCTGGCAGACGGTCCGTCCACCGACCTCGGTGAACTGGCGCTCGGTCAGAACATGCGCGTAGCGTTCATGCCGTGGAATGGTTACAACTTCGAAGACTCCATCCTCGTCTCCGAGCGTGTGGTTCAGGAAGATCGTTTCACCACCATCCACATTCAGGAACTGGCATGTGTGTCCCGTGACACCAAGCTGGGGCCAGAAGAGATCACCGCTGACATCCCTAACGTGGGTGAAGCTGCGCTCTCCAAACTGGATGAATCCGGTATCGTTTACATCGGTGCGGAAGTGACCGGCGGCGACATTCTGGTTGGTAAGGTTACGCCTAAAGGTGAAACCCAGCTGACGCCAGAAGAGAAACTGCTGCGTGCAATCTTCGGTGAGAAAGCGTCTGACGTTAAAGACTCTTCTCTGCGCGTACCAAACGGTGTTTCCGGTACGGTTATCGACGTTCAGGTCTTCACCCGTGATGGCGTTGAGAAAGATAAGCGTGCGCTGGAAATCGAAGAGATGCAGCTCAAACAGGCTAAGAAAGACCTGTCTGAAGAACTGCAGATCCTCGAAGCGGGTCTGTTCAGCCGTATCTATGCGGTGCTGGTTGCCGGTGGCGTTGAAGCTGAGAAGCTCGACAAACTGCCACGCGATCGCTGGCTGGAACTGGGCCTGACCGACGAAGATAAACAAAATCAGCTGGAACAGCTGGCTGAGCAGTATGACGAACTGAAACACGAGTTCGAGAAAAAACTCGAAGCGAAACGCCGCAAAATCACTCAGGGCGACGATCTGGCACCAGGCGTGCTGAAGATTGTTAAGGTGTATCTGGCCGTTAAACGTCAGATCCAGCCTGGTGATAAGATGGCAGGTCGTCACGGTAACAAGGGTGTTATCTCTAAGATCAACCCGATCGAAGATATGCCGCACGATGCTAACGGTACGCCGGTAGATATCGTACTGAACCCACTGGGCGTACCGTCTCGTATGAACATCGGTCAGATCCTGGAAACTCACCTGGGTATGGCTGCGAAAGGTATTGGCGACAAGATTAACGCCATGCTGAAGCAGCAGGAAGAAGTCGCGAAACTGCGTGAATTCATCCAGCGTGCCTACGATCTGGGTACCGACGTGCGTCAGAAAGTCGACCTGAATACCTTCAGCGATGAAGAAGTGCTGCGTCTGGCTGAGAACCTGAAAAAAGGTATGCCAATCGCAACGCCGGTCTTCGATGGTGCGAAAGAAGCTGAAATTAAAGAGCTGCTGCAACTGGGTGGTCTGCCAACGTCTGGTCAGATTACGCTGTTTGACGGCCGTACCGGTGAACAGTTCGAGCGTCCGGTAACCGTAGGTTACATGTACATGCTGAAACTGAACCACCTGGTCGACGACAAGATGCACGCTCGTTCTACCGGTTCTTACAGCTTGGTTACTCAGCAGCCGCTGGGTGGTAAGGCGCAGTTCGGTGGTCAGCGCTTCGGGGAGATGGAAGTGTGGGCGCTGGAAGCATACGGCGCGGCATACACCCTGCAGGAAATGCTCACCGTTAAGTCTGATGACGTGAACGGTCGTACCAAGATGTATAAAAACATCGTGGACGGCAACCATCAGATGGAGCCGGGCATGCCAGAATCCTTCAACGTACTGTTGAAAGAGATTCGTTCGCTGGGTATCAACATCGAACTGGAAGACGAGTAATTCTCGCTCAAACAGGTCACTGGTGCCGGGTTAACCCCCGGCACCAGATTGTGCTAACTCCGACGGGAGCAAATCCGTGAAAGATTTATTAAAGTTTCTGAAAGCGCAGACTAAAACCGAAGAGTTTGATGCGATCAAAATTGCTCTGGCTTCGCCAGACATGATCCGTTCATGGTCATTCGGTGAAGTTAAAAAGCCGGAAACCATCAACTACCGTACGTTCAAACCTGAGCGTGACGGCCTTTTCTGTGCGCGTATTTTCGGGCCAGTAAAAGATTACGAGTGCCTGTGCGGTAAGTACAAGCGCCTGAAACACCGTGGTGTGATCTGTGAGAAGTGCGGCGTTGAAGTGACCCAGACCAAAGTGCGTCGTGAGCGCATGGGCCACATCGAGCTGGCGTCTCCGACCGCTCACATCTGGTTCCTGAAATCTCTGCCGTCCCGTATCGGTCTGCTGCTGGATATGCCGCTGCGCGATATCGAACGCGTTCTGTACTTCGAATCTTATGTGGTTATCGAAGGCGGGATGACGAACCTGGAACGTCATCAGATCCTGACTGAAGAGCAGTATCTGGACGCGCTGGAAGAGTTCGGTGACGAATTCGACGCGAAGATGGGTGCGGAAGCTATTCAGGCCCTGCTGAAGAGCATGGATCTGGAGCAAGAGTGCGAGCAGCTGCGTGAAGAGCTGAACGAAACCAACTCCGAAACCAAACGTAAAAAGCTGACCAAGCGTATCAAACTGCTGGAAGCGTTCGTTCAGTCTGGTAACAAACCAGAGTGGATGATCCTGACCGTTCTGCCGGTTCTGCCGCCAGATCTGCGTCCACTGGTTCCGCTGGATGGTGGTCGTTTCGCAACGTCCGATCTGAACGATCTGTATCGTCGCGTTATCAACCGTAACAACCGTCTGAAACGTCTGCTGGATCTGGCTGCGCCGGACATCATCGTACGCAACGAAAAACGTATGCTGCAGGAAGCGGTTGACGCCCTGCTGGATAACGGCCGTCGCGGTCGTGCGATCACCGGTTCTAACAAACGTCCTCTGAAATCTTTGGCCGACATGATCAAAGGTAAACAGGGTCGTTTCCGTCAGAACCTGCTCGGTAAGCGTGTTGACTACTCCGGTCGTTCTGTAATCACCGTAGGTCCATACCTGCGTCTGCATCAGTGCGGTCTGCCGAAGAAAATGGCACTGGAGCTGTTCAAACCGTTCATCTACGGCAAGCTGGAACTGCGTGGCCTGGCCACCACCATCAAAGCCGCTAAGAAAATGGTTGAGCGTGAAGAAGCTGTCGTTTGGGATATCCTGGACGAAGTTATCCGCGAACACCCGGTACTGCTGAACCGTGCACCAACTCTGCACCGTTTGGGTATCCAGGCATTTGAGCCAGTCCTGATCGAAGGTAAAGCTATCCAGCTGCACCCGCTGGTTTGTGCGGCATATAACGCCGACTTCGATGGTGACCAGATGGCTGTTCACGTACCGCTGACGCTGGAAGCCCAGCTCGAAGCGCGTGCGCTGATGATGTCTACCAACAACATCCTGTCCCCAGCGAACGGTGAACCTATCATCGTTCCTTCTCAGGACGTTGTATTGGGTCTTTACTACATGACCCGTGACTGTGTTAACGCCAAAGGCGAAGGCATGGTGCTGACTGGCCCGAAAGAAGCTGAGCGTATTTATCGCGCTGGCCTGGCCTCTCTGCATGCGCGCGTTAAAGTGCGTATCACCGAATATGAAAAAGATGAAAACGGCGAATTCGTTGCGAAAACCAGCCTGAAAGACACGACCGTTGGCCGTGCTATTCTGTGGATGATCGTACCGAAAGGTCTGCCTTTCTCCATCGTCAACCAGGCGCTGGGCAAGAAAGCGATCTCCAAAATGCTGAACACCTGTTACCGCATTCTGGGTCTGAAGCCGACCGTTATCTTCGCTGACCAGACAATGTATACCGGCTTTGCTTATGCAGCGCGTTCAGGTGCATCTGTTGGTATCGATGACATGGTCATCCCAGAGAAGAAACACGAGATCATCTCTGAAGCGGAAGCCGAAGTTGCTGAGATCCAGGAGCAGTTCCAGTCTGGTCTGGTAACCGCGGGCGAACGCTATAACAAAGTTATCGATATCTGGGCAGCGGCGAACGATCGTGTATCCAAAGCGATGATGGATAACCTGCAGACCGAAACCGTGATTAACCGTGACGGCGTAGAAGAGCAGCAGGTTTCCTTCAACAGCATCTACATGATGGCCGACTCCGGTGCGCGTGGTTCCGCAGCACAGATTCGTCAGCTGGCAGGTATGCGTGGTCTGATGGCGAAGCCAGATGGCTCCATCATCGAAACGCCAATCACCGCGAACTTCCGTGAAGGTCTGAACGTACTCCAGTACTTCATCTCCACCCACGGTGCTCGTAAGGGTCTGGCGGATACCGCACTGAAAACTGCGAACTCCGGTTATCTGACGCGTCGTCTGGTTGACGTTGCGCAGGATCTGGTTGTGACCGAAGACGATTGTGGCACCCTCGAAGGTATCACCATGACCCCGGTTATCGAGGGTGGTGATGTTAAAGAGCCACTGCGCGATCGCGTTCTGGGTCGTGTAACCGCGGAAGACATTCTGAAGCCGGGTACTGCAGACATTCTGGTTCCACGCAACACGCTGCTGCACGAGCACTGGTGTGACCTGCTGGAAGCGAACTCTGTTGACTCCGTGAAAGTACGTTCCGTTGTATCCTGTGACACCGACTTTGGTGTATGTGCGCACTGCTACGGTCGTGACCTGGCGCGTGGCCACATCATCAACAAAGGTGAAGCAATCGGCGTTATCGCGGCACAGTCGATCGGTGAGCCGGGTACACAGCTGACGATGCGTACGTTCCACATCGGTGGTGCGGCATCTCGTGCGGCTGCTGAATCCAGCATCCAGGTGAAAAACAAAGGTAGCATCAAGCTCAGCAACGCGAAGTCTGTTGTTAACTCCGCAGGCAAGCTGGTTGTGACCTCTCGTAACACCGAGCTGAAGCTGATCGACGAATTCGGTCGTACCAAAGAGAGCTATAAAGTGCCTTACGGTGCGGTTATGGCGAAAGGTGATGGCGAGCAGGTTGCTGGCGGTGAAACCGTTGCAAACTGGGATCCACACACCATGCCGGTTATCACCGAAGTAAGTGGTTTCATCCGCTTCACTGACATGATCGACGGCCAGACCATTACTCGTCAGACCGACGAGCTGACCGGTCTGTCTTCTCTGGTGGTTCTGGATTCTGCTGAACGTACTACCGGTGGTAAAGATCTGCGTCCTGCACTGAAAATCGTTGATGCTCAGGGTAACGACGTTCTGATCCCGGGTACCGACATGCCTGCGCAGTACTTCCTGCCGGGTAAAGCGATCGTTCAGCTGGAAGATGGCATTCAGATCGGTGCGGGTGATGCTCTGGCGCGTATTCCACAGGAATCCAGCGGTACCAAGGATATCACCGGTGGTCTGCCACGCGTTGCGGACCTGTTCGAAGCACGTCGTCCGAAAGAGCCTGCAATCCTGGCTGAAATCAGCGGTATCATCTCCTTCGGTAAAGAGACCAAAGGGAAACGCCGTCTGGTTATCACTCCAGTAGATGGCAGCGAACCGTACGAAGAGATGATTCCTAAGTGGCGTCAGCTCAACGTGTTCGAAGGTGAACGTGTAGAACGTGGTGACGTGGTTTCCGATGGTCCAGAAGCTCCGCACGACATTCTGCGTCTTCGTGGCGTCCACGCGGTAACGCGTTACATCACCAACGAAGTACAGGACGTTTACCGTCTGCAGGGCGTTAAGATTAACGATAAGCACATCGAAGTTATCGTTCGTCAGATGCTGCGTAAAGCAACCATCGAAAACGCAGGCAGCTCCGAGTTCCTGGAAGGCGAGCAGGTTGAATACTCACGCGTCAAGATCGCTAACCGCGAACTGGAAGCGAACGGCAAAATCGGTGCGACCTTCTCGCGCGATCTGCTGGGTATCACCAAAGCGTCTCTGGCAACCGAGTCCTTCATCTCTGCAGCATCGTTCCAGGAAACGACTCGTGTCCTGACCGAAGCCGCTGTTGCAGGTAAACGTGATGAACTGCGCGGTCTGAAAGAGAACGTCATCGTGGGTCGTCTGATCCCGGCGGGTACCGGTTATGCGTACCACCAGGATCGTATGCGTCGTCGTGCTGCGGGCGAACTGCCAGCTGCACCGCAGGTAACTGCTGAAGATGCATCCGCGAGCCTGGCAGAACTGCTGAACGCAGGTCTGGGCGGTTCCGACAACGAGTAATCGTTGATGCCCGGTGATGAGCATTACCGGGCATGTGCCTCGTAGGTCGGGTAAGCTCAGTGCCACCCGACAATAAAAAACCCGCCTCGGCGGGTTTTTTTACATCTGTAGGTTATCAGTTCACCAACGGGATCCGACGATAAAGCTCAATCATATCGCCCGCCAGGTCCTGAATGACCATCGCGTTCATCAGGTGATCCTGAGAGTGGACGGTGATCAGGTTAACCGGAAGCTTCCCGGTCCCTTCGTCAAAACCGATAAGCTGCGTCTGGATCGTGTGCGCATGCTTCACATATTCGCGCGACTCTTCCATCGCTTTTTCTGCTTCGTCAAACTCACCTTTACGCGCCATCTGTAGCGCCGTCAGGGCCGCACTGCGCGCCGCGCCTGCGTTGACCAGCAGTTCCATTATCGTAGTTTCTAAGTCTTCCATTATGACTCCAGAAGTTTGAGCGCTTTTTCCAGGACGGCATCGCCTTTCATCATGCCGTAATCCATCATGTCGATCACCGCGACCTTTTTACCCAGCGGCTCGGCCTGCGCCTGAAGTTTAGCCTGCTCGTATTTAACCTGTGGCCCCAGCAATACGATGTCGGCCGTCGCGATGTTGTCTTTAAACTCCGCAACCGGAACGGCTTTAATGGTGACTTCAACCCCTTTTTTCTGCGCGGCGTCTTTCATACGTTGAACCAGCATGCTGGTTGACATTCCCGCTGCACAGCATAAAACGATGTTCTTCATAATCAGCCTCGATCTACATGTGTTTATTGATAATTATCCCGTGCAGAGCGCTTCAACAACCGGTTTACCGCGATTGTGTGTCAGGCATCACAAAGAAACCGGCGATTTTCTGAAACCGGTTACAATTTTGCATTGTCGCGTACCCGGCCCGTAGAAACGGGCAGGGTGAAAGAGGGAGGATTAGCTGATGGACGTTCGATTGATGCGGTTTTTGCCCTGCTGTTTGGCGCTGTAGAGGGCGCTATCAACGCTTCCGACAAATTGCTCCAGCGGTTCAAAATGCCACTCCCCAAGACCGCCGCTGAACGTAACCCGCAGGTTTTCTTCTCGCCAGACGCGTTTTTCAACTGCGGTACGCCAGGCTTCCAGCAATGAGAGCGCAGACGTCATCTGCTCAGCCTGGAAGATTACCGCGAACTCTTCTCCACCGTACCGGTAAATCGAGACGTGATGTGGCTGCATAATCTGGATCCCTTCGCGGGCCACGTTGCGCAGAACGATATCACCGGTCAGGTGGCCCAGCGTGTCGTTAATCGACTTGAAGTTATCGATGTCCACCAGCGCCAGCGCGAAAGGCTGCTGAGCATTCAGCAGCTCCGCGATATCGCTATCGAACGCGCGGCGGTTTTTACAGCCCGTCAGCGCATCGTGAGTCGCCTGGCGCACATAGGCCATCTCACGCTCTTTATTGGACTGGATAGTGTGGCTCAGCATCGCTTCCAGGCGCGGTGCCTCGCTGACGTCGCCGGTTTTAATGGCATTGATAATGTGCATCAGCACGGTACGCGAGGCGTGACGGAGGTATAAGCCGAAGAGGATGATGATGATTGCCGCCAGCGCAAACCCCCAGCCAACAATCGTCGTTTCGTGGCGGGTGATATCGGTGAGCGTCTCGCCAGAGACCCGGTAGATGACAAACCAGTCCGGATTGGTAAACGAGTAGTAGTAGTACCAGGCGTTGCTTTTCTTATCGTAAAGGTGGCCTTCGCCGCTGGTCATTTTGTCCATCAGCGCTTCGCTCACGTATTGTTTGAAGAGCGCGCCTGTATCCGGGTGAAGCACAACGGCGCCGTCGCGTTCAACGACGAAGAATTCTCCCTGGACGGGCGCCACCATCTGACGCAGGGTGAAGCCCATTGACGTCAAATCGAGATGAAACGCGATCGTTCCCTTCAGTCTGCCTTCGGGTGAAATCAAGGGCTTATAAAGTGTGACCGTCGGATGGCCGGTGAAGTAGTCCATGTACGGGCGAGTATAGTGGCTGAAGATACTGGCTTCGGCCTGAGCGATAAACCACGGCCGCGTCCGGGGATCGAAGGTTTTACTCTTCTCCGTGGGGAGCACTTCCGGCGCGCGGAGATAATGCCCCTGCGTGTCCGCCAGCGAGATGGAGGACACGGTCGGCATCAGGTTTTGCAAATGCATCATCATCTGAAGCCCCTGCGTCGGGTTGACGTTGAGCGTCTCGTTTAGCCTGTCGTCGCGGGCAAAGTACATCGCGGAACGGCCCAGGATATAGTCGTTTTCACGCAGGATAGATTCGGTGTAGTTCACCGCCAGGTTGTGCGTGAAATTGCTGTTTATCTTATGATAATCCTCAAGAAAATCCTTTCGTTGCGAAAGCGTCACCGCGATCGCGATCACCGCAAAACTGCAGAGGATCCCCGCGAAGCTGAGCATGATTGGCCGGGTAAAAGAGAGCTTTTTGCTGTGAAGTGCCATGAGCTGTACATCGTTCCTGATGGTGAATACTTTTCGTCTGCCGATATCCTCTCAGCATAGTCGCTGTCCTGCGGTTAGCGGTGAATTATACGGCACACGATTTCTGGCGGGATGATTTATCTTAAGAACCATTAAGAAATTACTTATTCAACCTGCTGGCGGCCGTGTGCGCAATGAACCAGAGGCAGGGCGAAACGAGGAAGAAGCTTTTCGCCCTGGTCAGCATCCGTTGCTGACCGTGTGACAATAAAAAACCGGACGATCGCTGACAACCACCCGGTTTTGCCTTTTCGTCGCGCCTCGACAATTTTTTATGGTGTTGCAGCGCGTTTCATCGTCATTGCGAGGCTCTTCCCAGCCAGCTGTCCCAGTCTTTCCAGACAGGCTGAAGACCCTGCGCCGTCAGGGCTGCGGCGACCGCTTCCGGACGTCGTCCGTCATGCGGCACAAACTGCTCGAGCTCCGGACGATCGTCGGCGTAGCCGCCTGGCTGCGTTTTGGAAAACGCGCTGACGTTGTTAATCGCAAGCGGGATAACGCGATCGCGAAACGCCGGGGATTCACGCGTTGAGAGCGATAATTCCACTTCCGGGGCGAGCAGGCGAAACGCACAGATGGTCTGCACCAGCTGGCGTTCATCCATCAGCGAAGCCGGTTCAATCCCGCCCGCGCAAGGTCTCAGGCGCGGGAAGGAGATGGAATAACGGCTCTGCCAGTAGTGCTGCTGAAGCCACAGCAAATGTTCCGCCACCATGTAACAATCCACCCGCCAGCTGTCAGAGAGCCCGATCAGCGCCCCCAGACCGATTTTGTCGATCCCCGCGCGACCCAGCCTGTCCGGCGTTTCCAGCCGGAAAAAGAAATCCTGTTTCTTGCCCTTCAGGTGATGCCGGGCGTACGTCGCCTCGTGATAGGTTTCCTGGTAGACCATGACCCCGTCCAGTCCAAGGGTTTTGAGCTCCGCGTACTCCTCCTGCGCCAGGGGCTGCACTTCCATCTGCAACGACGCAAACTGACGACGAATGGCGGGAAGGTGGTGACGGAAATAGTCCATTCCCACCTTTCCCTGATGTTCGCCCGTGACCAGCAGAAGATGTTCAAAGCCCATTTCACGAATGGCCGCGCACTCGCGGGCGATCTCACCTTCATCGAGCGTTTTACGCTTGATGCGGTTGCTCATGGAAAAACCGCAGTAGGTACAGTCATTGGCGCACAGGTTTGAGAGATAGAGCGGCACGTAGAAGCTCACCGTGTTGCCAAAACGCTGGCGTGTGAGCCGCTGTGCTCGCTGGGCCATTGGTTCGAGGTACGCGCTGGCCGCCGGGGAGAGCAGGGCCATCAGATCCTCGCGGGTCAGATGGCGGGCATGCAGCGCGCGCTCTACGTCAGCCGCCGTTTTGCTGTTGATGCGCAGGGCAATGTCGTCCCAGCTAAGCTGCCGCCAGCGCTCGGTAAACGTGCTCATGAGATCGCCTCCAGAAAACCGGTCAGCGGGCTGGTGGCCTGTGCCTGGAAACTGCGCGAGCCGGGGCCGGACTCCCTTGCCAGCAGGCCAGCCTCTACGGCCATGCGGAACGCACGCGCCATCATGACCGGATCGTCGGCAACCGCGATGGCCGTGTTGACCAGCACCGCGTCGGCGCCCATCTCCAGCGCCTGCGCGGCATGGCTGGGCACGCCAATGCCCGCATCAACCACCACCGGCACGGTAGCCTGCTCAATAATGATTTCCAGCATCGCACGGGTTTCAAGCCCCTGGTTGGAGCCAATGGGGGCGCCCAGCGGCATGACGGCGGCGCAGCCGACCTCTTCCAGCCGTTTGCACAGAACAGGATCGGCGCCGCAGTAAGGCAGGACGGTAAACCCTTGCTGCACCAGCTTTTCAGCCGCTTTCAGCGTTTCGATGGGGTCGGGGAGCAGCCAGCGGGCGTCAGGATGAATTTCCAGCTTCAGCCAGCGGGTGCCGAGCGCCTCGCGGGCCAGCTGCGCGGCGAAAATCGCCTCTTCGGCCGTTTTGGCACCGGAGGTGTTGGGCAGCAGCGTGACGCCAGCCTCCAGTAAAGGCGCCAGAATAGCATCGCTGTGATGACGCAGATCCACGCGCTTGAGCGCCAGCGTCACCAGCTGGCTGCCGCTTTCGCGAATGGCATCCACCATCAGCTGCGGTGAGGCGAATTTTCCGGTTCCGGTAAACAGATGTGAATCAAAGACTTTATCGGCAATACGTAACATCTCAGCCCCCTGCGATAACCTGAAACAGCAGGATCTGGTCGCCGTCATTGACCTGCTGATATTCCCACTGCTCGCGCGGCAGGATCTGTTGATTGAGCGCCAGCGCCGTTCCCGGCTGGAGCTGGCGCAGCTTGTCGAGCAGTACCGCAACGGTGAGCCCGTCGTCGCATTTCATCGGCTCATCGTTAAACAGAATGCGCATCGCGGCCTCCGCATACCGGGCAGCGACTGGCGCGGTGTAACGCCAGATGGCGCCAGCCGCTGGAGCGGGCATCAAACAGCCGCAGCGTATTGCGTTCCGTCTCCATGCCGCTGAGCAGCTTGATGGCCTCCAGCGCCTGCATTGTGCCCATTACGCCGACCACCGGACCCAGAATGCCCGCCGTACGGCAGTTGCGCGCCGGCTCGGCATCGTCCGGCCACAGGCAGCGATAGCAGCCCTGCGACCACGGCGGGGTCAGGACCATCATCTGCCCGCCGAAACCCACTGCGCTGGCGGTGATAAGCGGCGTATTACTTGCCACGCAGGCGGCGTTAATCGCCTGGCG
Organism: Enterobacter sp. UPMP2060; assembly: GCF_053709655.1. Lineage (NCBI taxonomy): Bacteria > Pseudomonadati > Pseudomonadota > Gammaproteobacteria > Enterobacterales > Enterobacteriaceae > Enterobacter > Enterobacter sp. UPMP2060. The sequence goes on along the minus strand of NZ_JBSKJQ010000020.1, from coordinate 11,226 downwards.
CGTCGCCATGTTGTCGGTGCAGTCCAGCACCACGTCGGCAAGGGCGACCTCACGGCTGAGGTTGTCACCGCTGAGCCGTTCCTGCAGGGCAATCAGCGCGATATCCGGGTTGAGCTGGTTCAGGCGCTGCCGGGTGATTTGCGCTTTCGGCTGGTTGATATCCTCGGTGGTAAAGAGGATTTGTCGCTGCAGGTTGCTGAGGTGAACCTCGTCGTCGTCGGCCAGCACCAGCGTACCGATACCTGCGCCGGCCAGATAAAGCGCGGCGGGCGCGCCTAACCCGCCCAGACCGACAATCAGCACCCGGCTGGCGAGCAGTTTTTGCTGTCCGTCGATGGCGATATCTTCCAGCAGGATCTGACGGCTATAGCGCATAAAATCACGATCGTTCATCACCCGCTCCTGCCAGCTGTAACAGCTGTTCGGTGGCGAGACGCCAGTCTGCGGCCTGGGTGATGGCGCTGACGACGGCGATACTGCTGACGCCGGTCTCCAGCACCGCCGGGGCGCGTTCAAGACTGATTCCGCCGATGGCGACGGTAGGGTAATCGGCAAGGCGTTTAACGTGACTCGCCAGCTGCGTCAGACCCTGCGGTGCGGAGGGCATCTGCTTGGTTTGCGTCTGGAAGACGTGACCCAGCGCGATGTAAGAGGGACGGGCCGCCAGCGCCACGTCGATCTCCATGTCATCGTGTGTTGAAACGCCAAGACGCAATCCGGCTTCGCGGATAGCGCTCAGGTCCGTTGTTTCCAGATCCTCCTGACCCAGATGCACGCCGTACGCCTGGTGCTTAACGGCCAGCCGCCAGTAATCGTTGATAAACAGACGGGCGTTATGCCGACGGCCAAGCGCGATGGCGGCAGCCACATCGGCTTCCACCTCGTCATCGCGTTTATCCTTGATGCGCAGCTGGATCGTTCGAACGCCTGTCTCCAGCAGGCGCTCTATCCACTCCACGCTGTCCACCACCGGATAGAGCCCTAAACGGTAGGGGACAGGCGGGAAATCGGGCTTATACATTACGCCTCCTCTTTTTTGAGGTAGATTTCGCCGCCTTTGGCACGGAAGGTTTCAGACATGTCCGCCATCCCAACTTCAATGGTCTGCGCGGCGGCGTAGTCGCGCACCTCCTGGCTGATTTTCATCGAGCAGAACTTCGGCCCGCACATAGAGCAGAAATGTGCGACTTTGCCTGATTCCTGCGGCAGGGTTTCGTCGTGATAGGCGCGGGCGGTGAACGGGTCCAGCGCCAGGTTGAACTGGTCTTCCCAGCGGAATTCGAAGCGCGCCTTCGACATGGCGTTATCGCGGATTTGCGCGCCCGGGTGGCCTTTGGCCAGATCCGCCGCGTGGGCGGCAATTTTGTAGGTGATCAGCCCCTGCTTCACGTCCTCTTTGTTTGGCAGGCCGAGGTGCTCTTTCGGCGTTACGTAGCAGAGCATGGCGCAGCCGAACCAGCCGATCATCGCCGCTCCAATTCCGGACGTGAAGTGGTCATAGCCCGGCGCAATATCGGTGGTCAACGGCCCCAGGGTATAGAACGGCGCTTCGTGGCAGTGCTCCAGCTCCTCGGTCATGTTGCGGCGGATCATCTGCATCGGCACGTGGCCCGGGCCTTCAATCATCACCTGCACGTCATACTCCCAGGCGATTTTGGTCAGTTCGCCCAGCGTGTGCAGCTCGGCAAACTGCGCTTCGTCGTTCGCGTCGCGAATAGAGCCCGGACGCAGGCCGTCGCCCAGCGACAGAGAGACATCGTACGCGGCGCAGATTTCGCAAATTTCGCGGAAGTGTTCGTAGAGGAAGTTTTCCTGATGATGGGACAGGCACCACTTCGCCATGATGGAACCGCCGCGCGAGACGATGCCGGTCAGGCGCTTCGCCGTCATCGGCACGTAGCGCAGCAGCACGCCCGCGTGAATGGTGAAGTAGTCCACGCCCTGTTCGGCCTGCTCCAGCAGCGTGTCGCGGAACGCTTCCCAGGTGAGGTCTTCGGCAATGCCGTTGACCTTTTCCAGCGCCTGATAAATCGGGACGGTGCCAATCGGTACCGGGCTGTTACGCAGGATCCATTCGCGGGTTTCGTGAATATAGCGTCCAGTGGAGAGGTCCATTACCGTGTCCGCGCCCCAGCGCGTGGACCAGACCAGCTTCTCCACCTCTTCTTCGATGGAGGAGGTGACGGCCGAGTTACCGATGTTAGCGTTGACCTTCACCAGGAAGTTGCGGCCAATAATCATCGGCTCGGATTCCGGGTGGTTGATATTGGCAGGGATAATCGCGCGGCCTGCGGCCACTTCGTCACGCACAAATTCCGGCGTGATGTTCTCCGGCAGGCGAGCGCCAAAGCCTTCACCCGGATGCTGATAGCGCAGCACTTCGCTACGGATGCGCTCGCGACCCATGTTTTCGCGGATGGCGATGAACTCCATCTCCGGCGTGACGATGCCCCGGCGCGCGTAGTGCAGCTGGGTCACGCATTTGCCCGCTTTAGCGCGTTTTGGCGTCAGCAGGCCGGTAAAGCGCAGCTCGTCCAGGCCGTCGTCGGCCAGGCGCTCTTTGGTGTACGCAGAACTCAGGACGCTCAGCTCTTCGCAGTCGTTACGCGCGTCAATCCAAGGCTGGCGCAGCTTCGCCAGACCCTGCTGGACGTTGATGGCAACATCAGGATCGCCGTACGGACCGGAGGTGTCATATACCGGCACGGCTTCGTTGTCTTCATACTGCGGGTTATCTTTGCTGCCGCCGATAAGCGTCGGGCTAAGCTGGATTTCGCGCATTGGGACGCGGATATCGGTCTGCGAGCCGGAAATGTAGATGCGCTTCGAGTTCGGGAAAGCGGTGCCTTCCAGCGTGTCGATGAAGTGTTGGGCCTGTGCGCGCTGTTCGCGGCGGGTCAGTTTTGCAGTAGACATAGCTCATTCCAAAAGTGAAGGACATGGCTTGTCAGACGACGGATGAAGCAAGAGAGGATCGCCCTCAGGCGATACAACAGCAGTGTGACTCTTGTTCCCTTCGCAGGTATTAGCCTGATCAGGTTCCGCGGATCCCGAATTAACGGTCTCAGCCCGCGCTTTCAGGCGCTGGGCACTCCGACAAGAAAAATCCCCCTCGTGAGAGGGGCGAATGATTGTAAATTACTCGTTAACGATGAAGAACTCAAGCAGGGCGCGCGACGTTCTCTTCGTTACTGATGTTCAAATCATTGTCCAGCACGAGGGCGATCAGCTTATCTTCCAGCGTGAATCGCTCTTCCAGCGCTTCGCCGAGGTCGGATAGCGCCTGCTGAAACTCAAGATAGTTATCGTGATCGATAGCGTTCTCGAGCGCGGAATCATAGTAATCCATGATCTGCTGGGTGTTGGCTTCCAGAAGGGGATAGAGCTTGCTGGCCGCTAAATAGGGTGTTGTCCCTTCCATTTCGCGGATAATGCGTTCATAAATATTGAAATGGCCGTCGGACAGATAGTCGACCAGGCCCTGACAAAAATCATCCAGCGCTTTTTCATTCAGTCGCATAAACGATTCTTTGCCAGGCTTAATACCGACCAGATTGTAATAAGCCACGAGTAGATGCTTGCGTACATGTAGCCAGCGATCCACCAGTTTGTTATTTCCTCTAACGCGCTCAGTCAGGCTTTCCAGCTGGTTTAACATGGTCGACTCCGCAAAATGTAGGATTGAATCTGCTTATCCAGAATGTAACCACAATGCTAACAACATGTCAGTGAAGCGAAGGTAGTGCAATAGATATGGATCGTATTATTGAAAAATCAGATCTTGGTTGGTGGATCGTCAGTCACGAACAAAAATTATGGCTTCCTGCCGGGGAAATCCCCTACGGTGCAGCTGAGGCGTTCGATCTCGTCGGCCAGCCTGCGCTGAAGATCGGCGAGTGGCAGGGTGAGCCGGTGTGGTTGATCCAACAGTCCCGCCGCCAGGATATGGGATCGGTGCGCCAGGTGCTGGATCTGGACGTGGGGCTGTTCCAGCTGGCGGGGCGCGGCGTGCAGCTTTCTGAGTTTTACCGCTCGCATAAATACTGCGGCTACTGCGGTCATACCATGCGCCCGAGCAAAACCGAGTGGGCGATGCTCTGCAGCCACTGCCGCGAACGCTACTATCCGCAGATAGCGCCGTGCATTATCGTCGCTATCCGCCGGGAGGATTCCATCCTGCTGGCGCAGCATACCCGCCATCGCAACGGCATTCACACCGTGCTGGCCGGCTTCGTCGAGTTGGGCGAAACGCTGGAGCAGGCGGTAGCGCGCGAGGTGATGGAGGAGAGCGGGATCAAAGTGAAGAACCTGCGCTACGTTACCTCGCAGCCGTGGCCGTTCCCGCAGTCGCTGATGACGGCATTTATGGCCGAATACGACAGCGGCGAGATCGTTATCGATCAGAAAGAGCTGCTGGAGGCAAACTGGTATCGCTATGACGATCTACCGCTGTTGCCTCCGCCGGGCACCGTGGCGCGTCGGCTGATAGAAGATACCGTGGCGATGTGTCGGGCCGAGTATGAGTAGTGTTACACTGAGGCCATGACGCTTAAGGAACTGCAAAAATGACCGAACTGAAGAACGATCGTTATCTGCGTGCGCTGCTGCGCCAGCCCGTTGATGTCACCCCGGTGTGGATGATGCGCCAGGCGGGACGCTATCTCCCGGAGTACAAAGCCACGCGCGCGCAGGCGGGCGATTTTATGTCGCTGTGTAAAAACGCCGAGCTGGCCTGCGAAGTGACGCTCCAGCCGCTGCGCCGCTTTCCGCTGGATGCTGCGATCCTCTTCTCGGATATTCTGACCATTCCGGATGCAATGGGCCTTGGCCTGTACTTCGAAACCGGTGAAGGTCCGCGTTTCACCTCCCCAATCAAAAGCAAAGCCGACGTGGATAAGCTGCCGCTCCCCGATCCGGAAGGCGAGCTGGGCTACGTGATGAACGCCGTGCGCACCATTCGCCGCGAGCTGAAAGGTGAAGTGCCGCTGATTGGCTTCTCCGGCAGCCCGTGGACGCTGGCGACCTATATGGTTGAAGGAGGCAGCAGCAAAGCCTTCACCATGATTAAAAAGATGATGTACGCCGAGCCGCTGGCCCTGCACGCGCTGCTCGATAAGCTGGCGAAGAGCGTCACCCTCTATCTGAACGCGCAGATAAAGGCGGGTGCGCAGTCGGTGATGATTTTCGATACCTGGGGCGGCGTGCTGACCGGGCGCGATTATCAGCAGTTCTCCCTGTACTACATGCACAAAATCGTCGACGGCCTGCTGCGTGAAAACGAAGGCCGCCGCGTGCCGGTGACGCTGTTCACCAAAGGTGGCGGCCAGTGGCTGGAAGCGATGGCGGCAACCGGCTGCGACGCGCTGGGCCTCGACTGGACCACCGATATCGCCGATGCGCGCCGTCGCGTGGGCGACAAAGTGGCGCTGCAGGGCAATATGGACCCGTCCATGCTCTATGCGCCGCCAGCGCGCATTGAAGAAGAAGTGTCGACTATACTGTCTGGTTTCGGCCAGGGTGAAGGCCACGTCTTTAACCTCGGCCACGGCATTCATCAGGATGTGCCGCCAGAACACGCAGGCGTATTTGTGGAGGCGGTGCATCGGCTTTCTGCCCAGTATCACAAGTAAGGAGTGGTTATGGATCTCGCGTCGCTACGCGCTCAACAAATCGAACTGGCCTCATCGGTGATCCGCGAGGATCGTCTGGATAAAGATCCTCCGCAGTACATTGGCGGAGCAGACGTCGGATTCGAGCAGGGCGGGGAAGTGACGCGAGCGGCGATGGTGGTACTGAAATATCCTTCGCTTGAGCTGGTGGAGTACAAGGTAGCGCGTATCGCGACCACCATGCCGTACATTCCGGGCTTTCTCTCCTTCCGCGAATATCCCGCGCTGCTGGCAGCGTGGGAGCAACTCTCGCAAAAACCTGACCTGCTGTTTGTCGATGGACACGGTATCTCACACCCGCGCCGTTTAGGCGTTGCCAGCCACTTTGGGCTGCTGGTGGATGTGCCGACCATTGGCGTTGCCAAGAAACGCCTGTGCGGCGCGTTTGAACCTCTTTCAGCCGAGCCGGGCGCGCTGGCGCCGCTTATCCATAAAGGTGAGCAGCTAGCGTGGGTCTGGCGCAGCAAGGCACGCTGTAATCCGCTCTTTATCGCCACGGGGCACCGGGTGAGCATGGACAGCGCCCTGGCGTGGGTGCAGCGCTGCATGAAGGGCTACCGCTTGCCGGAGCCGACGCGCTGGGCAGACGCCGTGGCATCTTCGCGTCCGGCTTTTGTTCGTTGGCAGGAAATTCAGCGATGATTCAGGTAAACTGCGCCTAATTTTCGATTCGAGAGATCATCATGCTACAAAACCCGATTCACCTGCGCCTTGAGAAACTTGAAAGCTGGCAGCACGTGACGTTTATGGCTTGCCTGTGCGAGCGCATGTATCCCAACTATGCCGCGTTCTGTAAGGAGACGGGCTTTGGTGATGGCCATATCTACCGCCGCATTCTGGATCTGATCTGGGAAACGCTGACGGTGAAAGACGCGAAGGTGAACTTCGACTCCCAGCTGGAAAAGCTGGAAGAGGCGATTCCGGCTGCGGATGATTTTGACCTGTACGGTGTCTATCCGGCGATTGATGCCTGCGTGGCGTTAAGCGAACTGCTTCACTCCCGTCTGAGCGGTGAAACGCTGGAGCACGCAATTGAAGTCAGTAAGGCATCGATTACGACCGTCGCGATGCTGGAAATGACCCAGGAAGGTCGCGAGATGACCGACGAAGAGCTGCGTGCAAACCCGGCGGTTGAGCAAGAATGGGACATTCAGTGGGAAATTTTCCGCCTGCTGGCAGAGTGTGAAGAACGCGATATTGAGCTGATAAAAGGGCTGCGCGCGGACTTACGAGAGGCTGCGGAGAGCAATATTGGTATAATTTTTAACCAATGAGACAATAAATCTTGAGATAACGCCCGTTTTGTCGCTCCTCGACTCTTCCCTTTCGCCCCTTGTCTGGTCTACATTTGGGGGGCGAAAAAAAGTGGCTATCGGTGCGTGTATGCAGGAGAGTGCTTTTTTGGCATTTTCGTCGCACTCGATGCTTAGCAAGCGATAAACACATTGAAAGGATAACTTATGAACAAGACTCAACTGATTGATGTAATTGCGGACAAGGCTGATCTGTCTAAAGTGCAGGCTAAAGCTGCTCTGGAATCTACCCTGGCTGCTATTACTGAGTCTCTGAAAGAAGGCGATGCTGTGCAACTGGTTGGTTTCGGTACCTTCAAAGTGAACCACCGCGCTGAGCGTACTGGCCGCAACCCGCAGACCGGTAAAGAAATCAAAATCGCCGCAGCTAACGTGCCGGCATTTGTTTCTGGTAAAGCACTGAAAGACGCTGTTAAGTAAGACGCGTGGCAGTGAACAGTTTTAGCGAAGGGGCGGCAACGCCCCTTTTGTCTTTCTGGCGTGGAACGCTCGCGCTGGCAGGCATGCTGCTGCTGTCAGCCTGCAGCCACGACACCTCCCTGCCGCCGTTTACCGCCAGCGGCTACGCGGACAACCAGGGTGCGGTCAGGATCTGGCGCAAAGATTCCGGCGGCGAAGTGCATCTGCTTTCTGCCTTCAGCCCGTGGCATAACGGCAATACGTCGACTGCGGAATATCGCTGGCAGGGAGATGACCTGTCGCTGATTGAACTGAACGTCTACAGCAAGACCCCCGAACACGTGAAAGTGCGTTTTGACGACCATGGCGAGCTGAGCTTTATGCAGCGCGAAGTCAGCGGCCAAAAACAGCAGCTTTCCAGCGATCAAATCGCTCTCTACCGTTATCGTGCCGAACAAATCCGCCAGACCAGCGATGCGCTTCGTCTGGGACGCGTTGTGCTGCGCCAGGGGCGCTGGCATGCCGATGGGACGGTGACAACCTGCGAAGGACAGACGGTCAAGCCTGAGCTCGAATCCTGGGCAACAGAACACATTCAACGCCGTCAGCGTCATTCATCAATGGAAGTGAGTGTGGCGTGGCTTGAAGCGCCGGAAGGCTCTCAGCTTCTGCTGGTGGCGAACGAAGACTTCTGCACCTGGCAGCCGACGGAAAAAAGTTTTTGATTTAAATCCCCTCTCCCTTGAGGGAGAGGGTTAGGGTGAGGGTGTGAAATTACTCGCCCTGCTCGCGCGCAATTGCACGATAACCGATATCCTGACGGCTAAAGCTGCCGTTCCAGTGAATATCCGCCATCAGCGCGTAGGCGCGTTTCTGCGCTTCTGCCACGGTATGGCCCAGCGCGGTCGCACACAGCACGCGTCCGCCGTTGGTGAGGACGCGATCGTCTTCAGCCAGCTTCGTACCCGCATGGAACACCTTCGCACCGTCAATCTCTTCCAGCGGCAGGCCGTGGATCTCATCCCCGGTGTTGTAGTTGCCCGGGTAACCACCCGCCGCAATCACCACGCCCAGAGACGCACGCTCGTCCCACTCTGAGGTTTTCTCGTCGAGCTTGCCTTCGCAGGCTGCCAGACACAGTTCCACCAGATCGGATTTCATGCGCAGCATGATGGGCTGCGTTTCCGGATCGCCAAAGCGGCAGTTGAATTCGATGACCTTAGGGTTACCCTGTTTGTCGATCATCAGACCCGCATAGAGGAAACCGGTGTAGGTGTTGCCTTCCGCCGCCATCCCTTTCACGGTTGGCCAAATGACGCGATCCATGGTGCGCTGGTGGACTTCGTCAGTCACTACCGGAGCGGGGGAGTAAGCGCCCATTCCGCCAGTATTCGGGCCGGTATCGCCATTGCCCACGCGCTTGTGATCCTGGCTGGTGGCCATCGGCAGAACGTGCTCGCCGTCGACCATCACGATAAAGCTGGCCTCTTCACCGTCGAGGAACTCTTCGATCACGATGCGGTGGCCCGCGTCGCCAAAGGCGTTACCCGCCAGCATATCCTGAACCGCGGCTTCGGCTTCTTCGAGGGTCATCGCGACGATAACGCCTTTACCTGCGGCCAGACCGTCGGCCTTGATGACAATCGGCGCGCCTTTTTCACGCAGGTAGGCCAGGGCTGGCTCCACTTCGGTGAAGTTCTGATATTCCGCCGTCGGGATGTTGTGACGCGCGAGGAAATCTTTGGTGAAGGCTTTGGAGCCTTCCAGCTGCGCGGCGCCTTCCGTTGGCCCGAAGATTGTCAGGCCCGCCGCGCGGAAGGCATCGACGACGCCAATCACCAGCGGCGCTTCCGGGCCGACGATGGTCAGATCGATTTTCTCGCTCTGGGCAAAGCTCAGCAGCGCAGGAATATCGGTTACGCCAATAGCCACGTTTTGCAGCGCGGGTTCCAGCGCGGTACCGGCGTTGCCCGGTGCTACGAAGACTGTTTTCACCAGCGGAGACTGCGCCGCTTTCCACGCCAGAGCGTGCTCGCGTCCGCCGTTACCAATCACTAATACTTTCATTTTCTGCTCCGGGAATTAATGGCGGAAGTGGCGCATGTCGGTGAAGATCATTGCAATGCCATGTTCGTCGGCAGCGGCAATCACTTCGTCGTCGCGAATTGAGCCGCCAGGCTGGATCACACAGGTGATGCCCACTGCAGCCGCCGCGTCGATACCGTCACGGAACGGGAAGAAGGCGTCAGAAGCCATGGCGGAGCCTTTTACTTCCAGACCTTCATCGCCTGCTTTAATGCCCGCGATTTTCGCGGAGTAAACGCGGCTCATCTGGCCTGCGCCTATCCCGATAGTCATGTTTTCTTTGGCGTAGACGATGGCGTTGGATTTGACGAACTTCGCGACCTTCCAGCAGAACAGCGCGTCACGCAGTTCCTGTTCGGTCGGTTGACGTTTGGTTACCACGCGCAGGTCGGCTTCTGTCACCATACCCAGATCGCGGTCCTGAACCAGCAGGCCGCCGTTCACACGCTTGAAGTCCAGGCCCGGCACGCGTTCTGCCCACTGGCCGCAAACCAGCACGCGTACGTTCTGTTTCGCCGCGGTGATTTTCAGTGCCTCTGCGGATGCGGATGGCGCGATGATCACTTCAACGAACTGGCGGGAGATGATGGCTTGTGCGGTTTCAGCATCCAGCTCGCGGTTGAAGGCGATAATGCCGCCGAACGCGGAGGTCGGGTCGGTTTTGTATGCGCGATCGTAGGCGTCCAGAATAGAGGTGCTCACGGCAACGCCGCATGGGTTCGCGTGCTTAACGATAACGCAGGCCGGCTCGCTGAACTCTTTCACGCATTCCAGCGCGGCGTCGGTGTCAGCAATGTTGTTATAGGATAGCGCTTTGCCCTGAACCTGCTGAGCGGTCGCAACAGAGGCTTCTTTTACCTCTTCTTCTATATAGAAGGCTGCCTGCTGGTGGCTGTTCTCACCGTAACGCATATCCTGCTTCTTAATGAAGTTCAGGTTCAGGGTGCGCGGGAAGCGGCCAGAAGGATCTTTGCTTTCACCGTGGTAGGCAGGCACCAGGCTACCGAAGTAGTTGGCGATCATGCTGTCGTACGCCGCGGTGTGCTCGAAGGCTTTGATGGCGAGGTCGAAACGCGTTTCCAGAGTCAGTGACCCTTCGTTGGCATCCATCTCATTAATAATGGTTTCGTAATCGCTGCTCTTTACGACAATGGCCACATCTTTATGGTTCTTGGCCGCGGAGCGCACCATGGTTGGGCCGCCGATATCAATATTCTCTACGGCATCTTCCAGAGAACAGCCTTCGCGAGCAACGGTCTGGGCAAACGGATAGAGGTTAACGACAACCATATCGATTGGGGCGATGTCATGCTGTTCCATAATGGCGTCGTCCTGACCGCGACGGCCAAGAATACCGCCGTGAACTTTCGGATGCAGGGTTTTGACGCGTCCATCCATCATTTCCGGGAAACCGGTGTAATCGGACACTTCGGTTACCGGCAGACCTTTATCTGCTAACAGGCGAGCGGTACCGCCTGTAGAAAGCAGCTCCACACCGCGTGCGGAAAGTGCCTGAGCGAATTCGACGATACCGGCTTTATCAGAAACACTGAGCAGAGCGCGGCGGACTGGACGACGTTGTTGCATGGTAAATCCCCTGGATTTCACGATTACAGAGAGCGTTAGATGAATTTTCCTGCGAAAAACTCATCTAACACACCTGACGGGGCATCCTTATTAAGCGCGAGCATTTTAACGAAAACGTTTGCGCAACGCTCGCACATTTTCACTTTTTCGTATCATTGTGGATAAGTCTGTGT
>NZ_JBSKJQ010000019.1:0-36457 GCF_053709655.1 Enterobacter sp. UPMP2060 | reverse complement strand
GGCGGAGACGTCGTCATATCCGTTGAGGGCGCGGCTGACGGTAGTGACTGACAGCCCCAGTTCTTTAGCAATGGCTTTAAGCGACATGAGTTTCCGTATCTCTGTTAGTTTTGTTCCGCCACCAGCAGCGCGTGCGTATCCGGCTCCAGCGCCTTAAAGATATGCGGCAGATCGGCGGGATAACAGATGTAATCTCCCGGGCCGAGTTCTTCCGCCGCGTCGATCAGGCCGACTAACGCGCGCCCCTGCGTCACAATAATGTGTTCAACGGACCCCGGCGGATGCGGCTGGGAAATGCGGTCTGCGCCCGGCTGGGTAAGCAGGAGGTATACGTCGCGTCGCGCGCCAGGCGGACATGCCGCCAGCAGTATCGCCTCGTAGTTGGCCTGTCCGGCAACGACCTTCGTACCTTCACCACGACGGATCACCTGAGTGGTAGGCTGCTGTGGTTCAAGCAGGCGGGCAAAAGGAATATCCAGCGCCACGCAAAGCGACCACAGCGTTTCGAGGCTAGGGTTACCGTTGCCTGACTCTAGCTGAGAAAGCGTGGATTTTGCGATCCCGGCACGGCGAGCGATTTCCGCCAGTGAAAGCCCGGTTCGCAGGCGTTCTCGCACCAGGCTTTTGGCGATTACGCTGATTGGCTGCGTCATAAAACGGCCTCTTTGTTCTTTAAATCGAACGAATCGTTCATCTTGAAAAACACTTCTGTTGCGTTCATTATAATGGATACCCGTTCGATATGGCTAAAAATGTATGAAGCATCATCTCTCTTGCCTGAAAGGCGACACCATAAAAGCAATCATCCTGGTCTGCCTCGCGGTCGGCGTGGTCGGGATGTCATACGGCTCCCTGGCGATGGCCTACGGTTTCCCGGTCTGGGTACCGTTTGTACTCTCCATCACCGTACTCGCGGGCGCGTCAGAGTTTATGTTTATTGGCATCGTGGCAAGCGGCGGTAACCCGCTGGCGGCCGCAGCCGCGGGGTTGCTGGTCAACGCGCGGCACGTGCCGTTTGGCGTGACGGTGCGTGAACTGGTCGGCAAACGCGGCCTGAGCCTGTTGGGCTGCCACATCATGAACGACGAAAGCGTGGTGTTTGGCCTGTCGCAAAAAACGCCCGAACAGCGCAAAGCGGCGTACTGGCTATGTGGTTTAGGCGTGGCGATTGTCTGGCCGCTGGGGGCCCTGCTGGGCGCTATGGTCGGCAAGCTGCTGCCGGATCCGGAAACCATCGGGCTGGATGCGGTATTCCCTGCCATATTGCTGGCGCTAGTGGTTCCCGCGTTTAAAAACCGTACCACGCTGATCCGCGCCTGCAGCGGCGCCGCGCTGTCACTGGCCGCCGTGCCGTTTGCCCCGGTGGGATTACCGGTGCTGCTCTCCTTACTGGGTCTCGCTGCGAGGAAAAAATAATGGGAAATATGACGTTTTTTATTCTCGGCATCGCCATTTTGTCTGCGGGAACGTATCTGATGCGTCTTGGCGGGGCGAAACTGGGCAGCAGGCTGGCATTGTCAGAGCGTTCACAGGCGCTGCTGTCAGATGCGGCAACGGTATTGCTGTTTTCCGTGGCGCTGGCGACCACGTTTTATGAAGGTGACCACTTTGCCGGAATGGCGCGCGTGCTGGGCGTGGCGTTTGCGGTATTTCTGGCCTGGCGAAAGATGCCGTTAATTGTGGTGATCGTGGCGGCGGCAGTGGTAACCGCGCTGCTGCGCGTGGCGGGCATAAACTAAAAAAGCGCCCCGGGGGCGCTCTTTCGACGGTGTGACAGCTTATTTAGTCAGTTCAGCAGTCATGTGTACGCGGTTACCTGAGAACGCCTGGGTAATTTTGTAAGATGATGCGCCAGCATCCTGAGCCTGAGCCGCGATTTTAGCTTCTGCGCCATCAATGGTAGAGGCGGTAGCGGTCACGGTCTGTGCAGCGAAAGAACCGAAAGAAGTAGCCAGAGCGATTACAGCGACAAAAGTTTTGATGCTTTTCATGATATAAACCCTTTCATTAAGTTGTTTAGGTAAGGCACCGTGCCTTGATGAGATAAATACTAGACCTCATCTCGAACAACTAAAAGCGGAAGGATTTGCTATTATCATTCAAAATTATTGATTAACAATTAATCGCTGCGGATGGGTATAAATCGTCGCCCTTCCCGGCTTGCAGAAGCCCACCAGCGTCAGGTTGCAGCGTTCCGCCACCTCCACCGCCAGCGTGGTCGCCGCCGACACCGCGAACAGAATTTCCACACCGCACATCGCCGATTTTTGCACCATCTCATAGCTGGCGCGGCTGGAAACGAGTGCCGCCCCCTGCATCCAGACAGCACTTTCACGCGCACGGCGACCGAGCAGCTTGTCCAGCGCCACGTGGCGGCCCACGTCCTCGTGGCCCCCGGCAATATCGCCCGACGGCAACACCCATGCCGCCGCATGCGTGCAGCCGCTCAGCTGGCCGATGGGCTGTACATCGTTCAGGTGCTCGAGCGCATGGTCGAGGTGAGCCAGATTAAAGGTCTGAGTAAACGGCAGTGGCGCAACGGGTTTGCCAATATCATTCAGCTGCTCAACGCCACACACGCCGCAGCCGGTACGCCCGGCCAGCGCGCGGCGGCGCTCTTTCAGCCCCATAAAGCGGCGGCTGGAGAGTTCGATTTGCACTTCAAGGCCGTTGCAAGCCTGCACCACGTCCATGCCGTAGATCTCCTGCGGATGGTCAATGATGCCTTCCGAGAGGGAAAAACCGATGGCGAACAGCTCGAGATCTTTTGGCGAAGCCATCATCACCACATGGGAGATACCGTTGTAAACGAGCGCAACGGGCACCTCTTCCGCCAGAAAATCCGGCGTGGCATGGGTAATGTGGGGCGGTCTGTGTACCGACAGTTCCACAATGCCCGCAGGCAGGGGGGACGAGTGGGGAGCACGGTTTTGTTTAGACACAACGGTATTCCTGAACAACCACGGAGGTGAGCCTGCTATTGCATCACAAACAACAGGGCTTACGCATAGTATGGATCAACTTTTCAGCATCAAGTTTACCTACTCACTTGTGAGAGGTACAACAAAACGCATGCTACACCCCTTTAACATGCTGGGTTAATAATGTGATTAATATCACACTTTATAGTCAACAGGGTGATAATACGTTCACTTTGTATTAACGCCATTAGAACAGCTGTACCGACATTGTGGTATTCTGATGATATCCCTCGTGGAATTGAGGGATTAACGCAAATTTTTCTCCTTTGCGGTCAATTCTCAACCGCGAAGTTAAAACTACATATGTAAGCAATGTCGAAACAAGGAGTGACCCATGCAGGTCAGCAGAAGGCAGTTCTTTAAGATCTGCGCTGGCGGTATGGCAGGCACCACGGCAGCGGCACTGGGCTTTGCGCCCGGCGTAGCGCTGGCGGAAACGCGGCAGTATAAACTGCTGCGCACCCGTGAAACCCGTAATACCTGTACGTACTGCTCTGTCGGTTGCGGGCTGTTGATGTATAGCCTCGGCGACGGTGCTAAAAACGCCAAAGCGTCTATTTTCCATATCGAAGGCGACCCGGATCATCCGGTCAACCGCGGCGCATTGTGCCCGAAAGGGGCCGGTCTGGTGGACTTTATCCACTCCGAAAGCCGCCTCAAGTTCCCTGAATATCGCGCACCTGGCTCCGATAAATGGCAGCAAATCAGCTGGGAAGAGGCGTTTGACCGCATCGCAAAACACATTAAAGAAGACCGCGATGCCAACTTTGTTGAGAAGAACGCCGACGGCGTCACGGTCAACCGCTGGCTCTCCACCGGGATGCTGTGTGCCTCTGCTTCCAGCAACGAAACCGGTTATTTAACCCAGAAATTTACGCGCGCACTCGGTATGCTCGCGGTCGACAACCAGGCGCGTGTCTGACACGGACCAACGGTAGCAAGTCTTGCTCCAACATTTGGTCGCGGTGCGATGACCAACCACTGGGTCGACATCAAGAACGCCAACCTCATTGTGGTGATGGGCGGTAACGCCGCTGAAGCGCACCCTGTCGGGTTCCGCTGGGCGATGGAAGCCAAAATCCACAACGGTGCGAAACTGATTGTGATCGATCCCCGCTTTACGCGTACTGCGTCAGTGGCGGATTTCTACACCCCAATTCGTTCAGGTACTGACATCACTTTCCTGTCAGGCGTATTGCTGTACCTGATGACCAATGAAAAATATAACCGCGAATACACCGAAGCCTATACCAACGCCAGCCTGATCGTGCGTGAGGATTACCACTTCGAAGATGGCCTGTTCAGCGGTTACGACGCCGAAAAACGCAAATACGACAAAACCAGCTGGAACTACGAGCTGGATGAAAAAGGCTTTGCGAAGCGCGACACCACCCTGCAACATCCGCGCTGCGTGTGGAACCTGCTGAAAGAGCACGTTTCCCGCTATACGCCGGAGGTGGTTGAGAATATCTGCGGTACGCCGAAGGCAGACTTCCTGAAGGTGTGCGAGCTTATCGCCGAGACCAGCGCGAAAGATAAAACCGCGTCGTTCCTGTACGCCCTCGGCTGGACGCAGCACTCCATCGGCGCGCAGAACATCCGTACCATGGCGATGGTTCAGCTCCTGCTCGGCAACATGGGGATGGCAGGCGGCGGCGTGAACGCCCTGCGCGGTCACTCCAATATTCAGGGTCTGACCGACCTCGGCCTGCTGTCTCAAAGCCTGCCGGGTTACATGAACCTGCCAAGCGAGAAACAGACCGACCTGCAAACCTACCTGACGGCCAGCACGCCTAAACCGCTGCTCGAAGGCCAGGTAAACTACTGGGGCAACTATCCGAAGTTCTTCGTCTCGATGATGAAAGCCTTCTTCGGCGACAAAGCGACGGCTGAAAACAGCTGGGGCTTTGACTGGCTGCCGAAGTGGGACAAAGGTTACGACGTTCTGCAGTATTTCGAGATGATGCACCAGGGCAAAGTGAACGGCTATCTGTGCCAGGGCTTTAACCCGGTTGCCTCGTTCCCGAACAAGAACAAGGTTGTTGAGTCTCTGTCGAAGCTGAAGTTCCTGGTGACGATTGACCCGCTCAATACCGAGACCTCAACCTTCTGGCAGAACCACGGTGAATCGAACGACGTCGATCCGTCGAAGATCCAGACCGAAGTGTTCCGTCTGCCGTCGACCTGCTTCGCGGAAGAGAACGGTTCTATCGTCAACTCCGGACGCTGGCTGCAGTGGCACTGGAAAGGCGCGGACGCCCCGGGCATCGCCATGAACGACGGCGAGATCCTGGCCGGCATCTTCTTACGCCTGCGTAAGATGTATGCGGAAGAAGGCGGCGCGAACCCGGAACCGGTGCTGAACATGACCTGGAACTACTCGACGCCGGAAAACCCTGCGCCGGAAGAAGTGGCGATGGAGAGCAACGGTAAGGCGCTGGCGGACGTTATCGACCCGGCCACCGGTACCGTGCTGGCGAAGAAAGGCGATCAGCTCAGCACCTTCGCACACCTGCGCGATGACGGTACCACGTCAAGCGGCTGCTGGATCTTCGCCGGTAGCTGGACGCCGAAGGGCAACCAGATGGCCAACCGCGATAACGCCGACCCGTCAGGCCTGGGCAATACGCTGGGCTGGGCATGGGCATGGCCGCTCAACCGCCGTATCCTCTATAACCGCGCATCCGCTGACCCGCAGGGCAACCCGTGGGATCCGAAGCGTCAGCTTCTGAAGTGGGACGGCGCGAAATGGGGCGGCGTTGATATTCCGGACTACAGCACTGCCGCACCGGGCAGCGACGTTGGGCCGTTTATCATGCAGCCTGAAGGGATGGGACGTCTGTTTGCTATCGATAAGATGGCGGAAGGTCCGTTCCCGGAACACTACGAGCCGTTTGAGACGCCGCTGGGTACCAACCCGCTGCACCCGAACGTGGTCTCTAACCCGGCAGCCCGTATCTTCAAGGGCGATTTCGAAGCGCTGGGTAAAAAGGACAAGTTCCCGTATGTGGGCACCACCTACCGTCTGACCGAGCACTTCCACTACTGGACCAAGCACGCGCTGCTTAACGCCATCGCGCAGCCGGAACAGTTTGTGGAGATCGGCGAGAAGCTGGCGGGCAAGCTCGGCATTGCCCATGGCGATACCGTGAAGGTCTCCTCTAACCGCGGCTATATCAAGGCCAAGGCGGTGGTGACCAAGCGTATTCGCACGCTGAACGTTCACGGTCAGCAGGTGGATACCATCGGTATTCCGATCCACTGGGGCTATGAGGGCGTGGCGAAGAAAGGGTTCATTGCGAATACCCTGACGCCGTTCGTCGGCGATGCGAACACGCAGACGCCGGAGTTTAAGGCCTTCCTCGTGAACGTGGAAAAGGTGTAACGGAGACGACTTATGGCTTATCAATCTCAAGACATTATCCGTCGTTCCGCGACTAACGGTTTCACGCCCGCGCCTCAGGCGCGGGACCACCAGCAGGAAGTGGCGAAGCTTATCGACGTGACCACCTGTATCGGCTGTAAAGCCTGTCAGGTGGCGTGCTCGGAGTGGAACGATCTGCGTGACGAAGTCGGTCACAACGTCGGGGTGTACGACAACCCGGCGGACCTGACCGCCAAGTCCTGGACGGTGATGCGTTTCTCGGAAGTTGAGCAGAACGACAAACTGGAATGGCTTATCCGCAAAGACGGCTGTATGCACTGTGCGGATCCGGGCTGCCTGAAGGCATGTCCGTCAGAAGGGGCTATCATTCAGTATGCCAACGGCATCGTCGACTTCCAGTCCGAACAGTGCATCGGCTGCGGCTACTGCATCGCGGGCTGCCCGTTCGACGTACCGCGCCTGAACCCGGAAGACAACCGCGTCTACAAATGCACGCTATGCGTTGACCGCGTCACCGTCGGCCAGGAGCCAGCGTGCGTGAAGACCTGCCCAACCGGCGCAATCCACTTTGGCTCCAAAGAGGATATGAAAACGCTGGCGGCAGAGCGCGTGGGCGAGTTGAAAACCCGCGGTTACGACAACGCGGGCCTGTACGATCCGGCCGGAGTTGGCGGTACGCACGTCATGTACGTGCTGCACCACGCCGACAAGCCGAACCTGTATCACGGCCTGCCGGAGAACCCGGAAATCAGCGCCACCGTGAAGTTCTGGAAAGGCATCTGGAAACCGCTGGCAGCGGTCGGTTTTGCTGCCACCTTCGCAGCGAGCATCTTCCACTACGTCGGCGTTGGTCCGAACCGCGCGGAAGAGGAAGACGACAACCTGCATGAAGAGAAAGACGAGGTGCGCAAATGAGAAAACGTGACACCATCGTGCGCTACACCGCGCCGGAACGCATCAACCACTGGGTCACCGCCTTCTGCTTCATGCTGGCGGCGATAAGCGGGCTGGGGTTCTTCTTCCCGTCCTTCAACTGGCTGATGCAGGTACTGGGTACGCCACAGCTGGCGCGCATCCTTCACCCGTTCGTGGGTGTGGTGATGTTTGCCTCGTTTATCATCATGTTTTTCCGCTACTGGCACCATAACCTAATCAATCGGGATGATATCTTTTGGGCGAAGAATATTCGTAAGATCGTCGTCAACGAGGAAGTGGGTGATACCGGGCGTTATAACTTCGGCCAGAAATGCGTATTCTGGGCGGCGATTATCTTCCTGGTCCTGTTGCTGGTGAGCGGCGTGATCATCTGGCGTCCGTACTTTGCGCCTGCTTTCTCAATCCCGGTGATCCGATTTGCGCTGATGCTGCATTCATTTGCCGCAGTGGCGTTAATTGTGGTTATCATGGTGCATATCTACGCCGCCCTTTGGGTGAAAGGCACCATTACCGCGATGGTGGAAGGATGGGTAACCAGTACGTGGGCGAAGAAACATCACCCGCGCTGGTACCGTGAAGTCCGCCAGAAACAGGAAAAGTCATCTGAATGAGTATTCGCATAATCCCGCAAGATGAGCTGGGGTCGAGCGAGAAACGCACGGCGGATTATATTCCGCCGTTGTTATTCCCCAGACTCAAGAACCTCTACAACCGCCGCGCAGAGCGTCTGCGCGAGCTGGCAGAGAACAACCCGCTGGGCGATTTTCTGCGCTTTGCCGCGCTGGTTGCCCACGCGCAGGAAGTGGTGCTGTACGACCACCCGCTGCAAATGGATCTGACCGCGCGCATCAAAGAAGCCAACGCGCAGGGCAAGCCGCCGCTGGACATTCACGTCCTGCCGCGCGACAAGCACTGGCAAAAGCTGCTGCATTCGCTGATTGCCGAGCTGAAGCCGGAGATGAGCGGTACCGCGCTGGCGGTCATTGAGAATCTGGAAAAAGCCTCTGACCTGGAGCTGGAAGAGATGGCGAGCGCGCTGTTTGCCTCCGACTTCGCTCTGGTGAGCAGCGATAAAGCGCCGTTTATCTGGGCTGCGCTGTCGCTCTACTGGGCGCAAATGGCAAGCCTGATCCCCGGTAAAGCCCGCGCCGAATACGGCGAGGCGCGCCAGTTCTGCCCGGTCTGCGGCTCCATGCCGGTATCGAGCATGGTGCAAATCGGCACCACTCAGGGGCTGCGCTACCTGCACTGCAACCTGTGTGAAACCGAGTGGCACGTGGTGCGCATCAAGTGCAGCAACTGCGAGCAGACCCGCGATCTGAACTACTGGTCGCTGGAAAATGAAGAAGCGGCGGTGAAAGCCGAAAGCTGCGGCGACTGCGGCACTTACCTGAAGATTCTTTATCAGGAAAAAGACCCGAAAGTCGAAGCCGTGGCCGACGATCTCGCCTCGCTGATTCTGGATGCGAAGATGGAGCAGGAGGGCTTTGCCCGCAGCTCGATCAACCCGTTCCTGTTCCCGGGCGAAGGGGAGTAATTCCCTCTGACAGTGCCGGGCGGCGTAAGCTTGCCCGGCCTATAGTTGGTAAGGTGAAACGACTCCAGTAATGCCCGAAAAGTCTTTCGTGTTTCGAGAAATCAACGGACAATTTCTGCTCTGAGCTGTGGCCAGAATGATAGCATCAGGCAGTTTCATTCCATGCTTCTCGCGCAGAATTACACTTCTTTCAGCGATATCTCGGGTGATATCAATAATCTCAAATACGCCCATCACTGTCGCAGTTTTCGCTTCGTGACCATGTTTGCGGGCCCCCACCATGACTTCCATCCATGTGATCAGACTAATGGCTCGATGAGAAGCTGTGCGATCAATTGCATCCGCAGCCTCAACGCGATTATTAAAAAGATCGATGAGTATATTGGTATCGAACACTGCCATGTGCTCCATGATTACCACTCCTCACGCAGCTTGCGTTCATACTCAAGCCCATCTTCCTGCTGGTTTCCCCACAAGCCAAGCGCATCGCGGATAACCGATGAACTCTGCTGGTCGAGATATTGCTCAATGGCTTCCCGAAGCAATTCGGCACGAGGACGGTTACGCAGCTGCTTCAGATTATCCAGTCGTTGAATTACGTCATCAGACAAATCGATCAGAATTCTGCCGATATCAAGATCCGCGGAAAGACTTATATATCACCTTAGTATATCACTATTGTCTATTTTCAAGGCAACATACGCTTTCATTCAGAAGGGTTAAAGCCCGTAGCTATAGTTTTCCTGCTATTTGCGAAGCGCTTTCCAGATTTTTAGTCCTCGACAATTTTCTTATTTTCTTTTGAATCAAACCAGGTTATAAAGCTGTATATCCATACAGTTAAAGGGAGTTTTCATGGCACTGGAACAGGGTATTGCGCAGCTGGTTCAGGGATTTATCGCTGCAGGCCGGCCTTCGTCACGTCGACAGACCATTGATGTACGACGAGCAGGGTACATTGCCAGCACGGGGCTTGCCGGGAAGACAGAAACGCGCGTTCAGGTAGAAGCGCTAGTGCTTGAGGGCCTTACCATTCGGGTATTTTCACCTCTTAATGCCCCTGAAATATTGCCTGCTGCCATCTACTATCACGGCGGATGCTTTATCAGCGGCGGCTTTGAT
This sequence comes from Enterobacter sp. UPMP2060, assembly GCF_053709655.1. Taxonomy (NCBI): domain Bacteria; kingdom Pseudomonadati; phylum Pseudomonadota; class Gammaproteobacteria; order Enterobacterales; family Enterobacteriaceae; genus Enterobacter; species Enterobacter sp. UPMP2060. The sequence goes on along the minus strand of NZ_JBSKJQ010000019.1, from coordinate 26,496 downwards.
ACCCATGACAACCAACTCCGTCAGTTAGCCTGCTACGGCAATTGCCGGGTGATCGCGGTTCAGTACAGGTTGGCGCCGGAGCATACCTTCCCCGCCGCACATGACGATGCTGAAAGAGGTGCAGATCTGGTCTGGAAGTATGCGGACAAATTAGGCGTGGATAAGAACCGGCTCACCCTCTGTGGAGACAGCGCAGGAGGGCATCTGGCGCTGGTAACGGCGCTGAGGCTTAAGGTTAAAGGGCTGTGGCAACCTGTACAGCTTATTCTTATCTATCCCATGCTCGACGCCACCGCCAGTTTTGAAAGCTATGCTCTCAATGGCACGGATTATATTATCACCCGCGATACCCTGCTCAGCGGGTATGAAATGTATCTTGCAGAGACTGACCGCCAGCATCCGGAAGCCAGCCCGCTGTGGCGCGATGATTTTTACGGGCTTCCGCCAGTGCATATCATTACAGCAGAGTACGATCCGCTGTGCGATGAGGGAGAAATGTTGTATCAGCATCTGACTGAGCAGGGTGTGAAGTGTACCGCTCAGCGCTGGCTGGGCGTCATCCATGGCTTCTTTCAGCTTGGCGGCGTCAGCCAGTCAGCGCGAGACGTTATGCGGGATATCGCCGGGCGGATTAACCACGCCCGAGGAGAGTGAACAGAAGATTACTCCTCCTCGTTCCCACCCTCTTCATACGCGCCGAAGGGCTTCGCTGGAAGAACAATGTAGGTGCCTTCAAATACCGCACCCGGTGTTTTATCGCCAAACAGTTCAACCTGCATTTGTACGCGGGCTTTGCGGCCGCGCGCCAGGCGGTCCAGATCGCCGCCCAGTGACCCCAGATCGGCCACGGCGCTCGGCTTGCCGCTTATCGGTGCGCTATAGCGGATGTGAGCATCAGCAAGAATGATCGTGCCGCCCAGATGGCGCTCGCGAAGCATCAGCCAGATGAGACCCCAGCCGGTGAGCGTGGCAAGTGAGAAAAGACTTCCGGCAAACAGAGTGTGGTGCGGATTTTGATTGCCGGTTTCCGGCATGGTGGTAATAAATTTTTGTCCGGTGTACTGCTGAATGCGCACGCCCATTTTTTCGCTGAGCGGAATGTGCTGATACCAGGCCTGCTGCAGCTGTCCACACCAGTCGGCGCGATGAAGAATATCATCCAGCGTGGCGATGGGTTTGATCATCAAAAAATGACGAATCGGCGTGGTTTGTGGGGTCGTGATTTCCCCCTGATTCACAAAGCCGAGCTTGGCGAAAAAATCTACGGCATCTTCTCGGGCACTACAGGTAACGCGCTTAACACCTTCCTGACGGGCAACGGACTCAAGGGTCATCGCCATTAGCGTTCCCAGACCTTTGTCCTGAACGGAGGGATGAACCGCCATAAAGCGAATCGACGCTTCGTTATCGGCGTTGATATACAGGCGCCCGACGGCGACGAGGTTACCCTCTTCGTCCATCACCATCTGATGGTGGGCCATCGCATCCCAGGCGTCGCGTTCAGATCCTTTTGGCTGATGCAGTGGCTTGCGCAGCATTTCCCAGCGGAACTGGTAATAAGCGTCTAACTCTTCTTCCGTTTGCGGTACTCGAAGGTGATACATAGCTGTACTCTCTCTTGTTACCCGCGGCCACGCCGCCAGTTGGCTCATACCTGGAGCCAGAATGTGACGGGGCCATCGTTCACCAGCGAAACCTGCATATCTGCAGCGAATCGTCCGGTTTGCGTATTCATTTCCTGCTGGCGACAACGCTCAACAAAGTACTCGTAAAGTGCTTCTGCACGATCCGGCGCGGCACCTTTGGAGAAGCTCGGGCGCATGCCGCGCTCGGTATCCGCAGCCAGCGTAAACTGGGAAACCACCAGCACGCTGCCACCCGCCTGCTGGACGTTCAGGTTCATCTTGCCTTCCGCATCGCTGAAAATACGGTAGCCCAGCACGCGCTCACACAAGCGGTTGGCTTTTTGTTCGTCGTCATCCTTTTCGACACCTAACAACACCAAAAGTCCTGGGCCAATTTCACCCGTCACCTCTCCCTCCACGGTGACGCTGGCACGGGTTACGCGCTGTATCAATGCAATCATGGTTGGTCTGCTTCTAATTGTTTTTCAGCTTCTGCTGCTTTTTTAAGTTCGCGGTACACACCGAGAGTGACAGTTATTTCGGCACCAAGCAAGACGATACACCAGGTCCAGTAGACCCATACAAACAAAATGGGGATCACCGCCAGCACGCCGTAAATCAGCTGATAGGACGGAAACATGGTGATGTAGAGGGCAAACCCTTTTTTACCGAGCTCAAAAAGCAACGCCGCCACCAGCGCTCCCACAACCGCATCGCGGTTAGGTACGCGCGTGGTCGGCACGACGCTATAGAGCAACCAGAACGAGAGCCACGACAGGATTAACGGGAAGATGCGAAGCGCATTATCAATTACGCCGTTTAAATCACTCGCCCAGCGCAAGGAGAGAAGATACGAACTGATCGCCAGGCTCGCCCCGGCCAGCAGCGGCCCCAGCGTAAGAATCATCCAGTACACGGCAAAGGAATAGACCTTTGGCCGCGCTTTTTTACTCCGCCAGATTGTATTCAGCGCATTATCAATGGCGTACATCAACAGCAGCGCGGTAACGATAAGACCGCACGCCCCCACTGCCGTCATCTTGCTGGAATTGGCAACAAACTGCTCAATGTAGTTCTGGATGACATCCCCTGTTGCAGGAATGAAATTCGCGAAGACAAAATGGCGAAGCTGCAGGCTGACGTCCGCAAACATCGGAAAGGCGGAAAACAGGGCAAAGATGACCGCCACCAGAGGCACTAATGAAAGCAACGACACGTAGGCGAGGTTACCCGCCAGCGTGGTCATGTTGTCCTCGTCAATACGGTGCCAGAGCAGTTTCAGCCAGGCCCTCAGGGGGCGAGTATGATGCGTGGCTTTTTGATGAACGGTTTTTAGCATAGCTGCTTCGCAAAGTAGTTTGGTATCGTCTCTTTTCCGGTCACCAGAATTGACGTTATACCCAACTGGTTAGCTCCCTCTATATTATCGGCGTTGTCGTCAAAAAAGACCGCATCGGCCGCGGTGAATCCTTCCGACTGGAGAACAGCCTGATAAATTCGCGCTTCAGGCTTACGCATCCCCATCTCTTGCGAAAGATAAATCTTGTCGGCCGCAGCCTTAACTTCAGGGTATTCCTCAGGCCAGAACGTGGTGTGCAGACGGTTGGTATTTGACAGCACAACGACCCGATGGCCCTGCTTGCGGAGCTTATGCATGATGTCGATCGCTTCAGGCCGGATGGCGACAAATACTGCCTGCCAGCCGTGAGAAAACTGCTCGTAGCTTAACGGTAGGTCCATCTCCTGGCAGAAACGTTCAGCGAATTCTTCATCACCGATCTCGCCGCGTTCATGCTGATGGAAGGTCTCGCCCATCGCGAAATTCTGCTTCAGTGTCGCCAGCGGAACGCGGCTAAAGTCGCTCCATGCACCCAGCACGCGATTAAAATCGATATCGACGATTACGTTTCCTAAATCAAAGATATAAAGCATGTTTATCTCCTGCTCGCCGTGGAGAGATAACTGTAGCGGGAATAAAGAGATTTGACTATGCGTGCTGTCTAAGGTGTGCGATCGATTTCTACGGCGCGCTTTTACGACAGTAAAGTGAAGGGACGTTTGACGCGGCAAAAAGCCAGGCCCCCCGATACTCATCGATCATCAGGCTCAGCTCTCTTCCCGGCGTGCGATAAAAACCTGGCAGCGTGGCGTTGATATCAGCCTCATCCGCATTATCGGCGAAGGTTTTAACAATACGATCGTTATTTAATACGCGCGCGTTCTGATGATAGCTGTAGTGAAAATAGATGGTCCGGTTAACTTCAGAAACCGTCTGACCAAATAATTTACCGTTAATGACGGTGGATCCCTCCCGATGCTGCATCCGCCAGGAAACCGTACCCACAAATCGGTTTTTACCAATCGTCCATTCCACATCCCCCGTACAGCGTATCGGCGAACTCGAAAAATGCGAATACGCTAACCAGCCGCTGGTGATAGCGGCCCCCAGAAACGCCGCCAGAAAAATAATACGGTTCCGGAATGTCTTCATTGCTCATGCGCCCAAAAATAATGCGTGGTACATAATGCTGCCGCATCCCGTCGCGCATCGTTATTACAGACAAACGCCGCGATTCGCTCCGTTTTACTATAGCCGATCAGAAAAACGTATCTTTTTTCAGCGCACAGACCGGGATGATTTTTTAACAGGCGCAAGTAATGATCCTGAACAGGTTCATTAGGTGCATAAAAAAGCTGGCAGGCGTTGTTCGTACTGCCCGTTGAAAGTGGCATGTAGTGGCTAAACGGCATGTTCTGGTAATGCTTATATAATATCCCCCCGTTGATAAGCGCGATCAGCAAAAGCACAGCGGTGGTTATTATCAACCAGGCCGGCATCTGCATCGCGGTATCATCAGCTATTTCCGCCTCGTTATTAACCATCACGGGCTCAGCGGTTGGGGTAAATACTTCAACCTGGGTGGCTTCGGAAAGCGTAAGCCCGCGGCGAGAAATCGTTTTTACCGTATCGCGCGGCAACCCCACCTCAGCAAGCGCATTGCGTAATGTCAAAATGGCCTGGTAAAAGGTATTCGGTGTTGTGACGTCATTGCGCTCCCCCCATCCCACCACCATTAACTTATTTTGCGAAATTATTTTTCCAGGATGGGTGATGAGATAAAGAAAACAGAGATTGGCAGGAAGCTGCAATTGTATCGTTCGCCCGGTAATATGATTTACCAGGGTTTTGTTTTCTGGGTCATACTCGACCAACTTGTTAATGAGATACAATTTTCCTTTCCTCAGAAATAACAATACATAACTCTATACACCAAAAACATATACGTATATTTAACAACAGTATAGGTCAGATGGATTAGGACGCGATACCGCCCCATCTAAGATTAAAAACAACACATTATTTTTCAATTGGTTACAAGGCGCTTTTCTTAGGTTTACCTCATCTAAAACGACATAATGAGATTTCATTACACTTCGCCAGCCCAAATAATTATATTGAGCCGCAACCAGAGAAAAGACTGACGTTGCGGCAGACTGAGGAAACGAATCTTTAGCTATTAGTGCTATTTCGTGTACCTCCTTCCTGGATTTTTTTTGCCGAATAATCTTAAAGGAGTGACAAATATTCCTGGAGTACCTCTGCCAGGTGATATTTTTTCGGTATGAAGACGGACTGACTGAATAGATAAGCCCAGGAATTTATTTCCCTGATACTCTTTTTCATAAACAAGACAGGATAACTAGATATGTTTCAAGATTGACACATTTGAACGGCAATGAAATATTGACAATGAAAAAAGACAGGAGTGGACTGGATGATAACATCGTCGAAAACAGTTGCCCGCTGTATAAGCTGTGAATTGTCCTGTCAGTTATTTCCAGATAACGCAGTACGATCACAATATTGTGGTAATGCCTCGTTCGCAGTTTGGCCGGTTGGTAATCATTTCCTGCAGATTGCAGTTGTAAATAAAATATTATGCAGGAACAAGAATCACCTGTCACGAGGGTTTGTTTTTGTAGACTTTTCGATGTACAACCTGCGCGTACTGGCCGATCCGCAATGGATTGAACGTCTGGCGATAACTAACATGAACATCGTTATAATCTCGGACCGTAAACTAGAGGCATTGGCTAATTACTTACTCACTCACCACAGTGAAATAAAGGGAATTATTTATTCAGACGATAATGACGTTATATTGCAGGATAAAATCAACCACCTTTTTTCCGGAAGACGGGTAAATAGCAGACGTGGAAGTAAGTTGAATGCTGTCGAATTTACTTTGCTTAACAGGTTTTTATCAGGAGCATGCCTCCAGGAGATTATAAAAACAGACAGCATTGATGTTAAAAAAATTTATGTTCATAAAATACGACTTGAGAGGAAGTTAGGTACCAGCATTCATAAAATTCTCGTTTCTATTTTGTAATTTCAACCTCTTAGCATACCCACAATTAATCGCGTGGAGGATGTTCTACGCCTGAAAGAAAGGGGGCAGTCATGCCATATTTAATGAAACACTCACCTGTCGCAGTTGCGATTTCACTGGCGTTATCGTCAGCGTTATTTACCGCGCATGCAGCGGTAATAGATTTTGCTAATTTACCTGCCTCCGGAGCAGTAACGGAGTTGCCTGCAGAAATACAGGCGCTAATTCCTGCAACGGCAAACGCGAACTTTAGCAAAAATACCGGCGATCCTAACTATGTCTACCAGTACAGCCCGGGTAATATCCCGATCTACGGAGATGGGATCACCCTCGAAGGACCGGGGGCGGAAGCCTTTGAGCATTCAGTCACCGTTATTCAGAACTCCACGTCCGGCAGCCCGGGGGTAATATTTGGTGACGATCTGACTATTCGCACCCAGTCAAAAGTGGCTGCCAATAATGGTAAAGACGTCGACGGCATTCGTACCCATGGTATGAACACGCCGGACAACCCGGTGTTTATTATTACCGGAGACCGCACCCACATTTACGTTAATGGCCAAAGCGGTGACGGCATCAATGCCGGGTACAGCTCCTTCAGCCAGGGCTCTCTTGGCTCCGCCAATATTTATGTGGGTGACGATCTCTATATTGAAACCATCGGCAGTACCGGTCGCGGCATTAGCGCCTATGCATTGAATGATGCTTCAAAGGCCCAAAATAACGTTATCGTCGGCGATCGTGCGCATATTGTGACGCGTGGTACCTACGCCGAGGGGATTCGTACCAACCAGAGCGGCTCTTATGTTCGTCTGGGGAGTGAGGCCACCATCGAAACGTACGGCACATCGGCCTACGGCCTGTATGCGGGCTCTGCATCCAAAATTGAGCTGGGAAAAAACGCGACGATTACCACCGACGCGGCCAGCGCCTCCGGGGTGTATTCTACCGGCTCGTCAACCATCACCCTTGATGAAGGCGCGACCATCACCACCAACGGTGCCAGCGCGCATGGCGTCTATGCGTACACAGGCGCGGTGAATCTTGGTGATAACGTCACCATTGCGGTCAACAGCAGCGAGAAAACCAGCAGCTCCGCGCAAGCGCCGCACGGGATGTATGCCTGGTCACGCGGCGTGATAACGCTCGGGGGTGGCGCAACCATTACCACCGCAGGCCAGCGCGACAGCGGTAGCTACGCCCTGAACGCCAGCAACGGTGGCGTGATTGATGCCTCCGCGGGCGGAAAATTCACCCTCAACGGTGACATCCTCTCCGCTGGCGGCGTCGCGGCCACCAGCACTGCCGCAGCGCAAAACAGCGCGATCGCGCTCACCATGCAGGACAACTCTCTCTGGAACGGGGCGTCTTACATTGAGAGCAACGCCAACGGTACCGGGACTATCGCGCTTACGATGAATGATGCCGTGTGGAATATGCGCGACAGCTCCACGCTGACCAGCCTGACGCTGAATGCGGGCGGTACGATTAATTTCCAGCATGCTGAGGATGCGGCGTGGCAAACCCTGACCATCAGTGACGATTTTATCGGCAACGGCGGCAAGCTGGTTTTCAATACCGTGCTGTTTGACGACACATCGGAAACGGACAAACTGATCGTTGAAGGCAACACCTCCGGCCATACCGGGGTGGAAGTGAACAACATTGGCGGTACTGGCGCACAAACCATTGAAGGGATTGAAATCGTCAGCGTTGGCGGCAACTCTGACGGGACGTTTGAGAAGGCCAGCCGTATCGTGGCGGGGGGTTATGACTATAACGTTGTGCAAAAAGGTAAAAACTGGTTTCTGACCAGCCTGGTTGAGCCCGTTGACCCGCCGGTCGACCCGGTAGACCCGCCCGTCGACCCGGTGATTCCGCCGCAGGAACCGGTCCCCCCTGCTGCACCAGCGCAAAGCGAGCATCAGTATCGCCCTGAATTTGGTAGCTATCAGGCGAACAGCTATGCGGCAAATACGCTGTTTATGACCCGCCTGCACGACCGTCTGGGTGAAACGCAGTACACCGACCTGCTCACCGGCGAGCAAAAAGTAACGAGCCTGTGGATGCGTAACGTCGGCGGCCATACGCGTTTCAGAGACGGCAGCAGCCAGTTAAAAACGACCGCCAACCGCTACGTGCTGCAGCTGGGTGGTGATGTCGCCCAGTGGAGCACCGACGGCCTGGATCGCTGGCATCTTGGCCTGATGGCGGGCTACGGCAACAGCCAGAGCCGGAGTGCTTCCAGTCTAACCGGATACCACTCGCGTGGCGAAGTGAATGGCTATAGCGTCGGTCTGTACGGTACCTGGTACGCAAACGACGCGGATAAAAGTGGAACCTACGTTGATAGCTGGATGCTGTATAACTGGTTCGACAATAAGGTGATGGGGCAGGATCAGGCGACTGAGAATTATCGCTCCAGCGGCGTAACCGCCTCTGTAGAAGCTGGCTATAGCGTTAAGGTGGGCGAAAGCGGCCGCAACAGCTACTGGATCCAGCCGAAAGCGCAGGCCGTTTGGATGGACGTGCAGGCTGATGACCATCGCGAACGCAACGGCACGCGGGTGAAAGACGAGACTCAGGGGAACCTGATGACACGTCTCGGCGTGAAGGCCTATATCAGCGGGCATAACGCGATTGACGACGGTAAATCCCGTACCTTCCAGCCGTTTATCGAGGCGAACTGGATCCACAATACCCAGACCACGCGCATCCGCATGGATGACGTCAGCAATGAACTGCGCGGTGCTCGCAATATCGGCGAGTTAAAGACGGGCGTAGAGGGGCAGATTACGCCGCAGCTTAGCGTTTGGGGCAATGTGGCTCAGCAGATAGGCGACACAGGCTACAGCGATACCCAGGGGATGCTGGGGGTGAAATACAGCTTCAAATAACAATAAAAAAGCCGCTGAGAGATCAGCGGCTTTTTAGTTGCCGGGTGGCGCTCACGCTTACCCGGCCTACGGATTGACCGTATTACTCTTCTTTCGCACCGCGCATAGCACGTTTACGATCGTTCTCGGTCAGGTGACGTTTACGGATACGAATTGACTGTGGAGTCACTTCTACCAGTTCGTCATCATCGATGAATTCCAGAGCCTGCTCCAGAGTCATCTTGATCGGTGGAACCAGAACCGTTGCTTCGTCAGTACCGGACGCACGCATGTTGGTCAGTTTCTTACCGGTCAGGCAGTTTACGGTCAGGTCGTTAGAACGACTGTGAATACCGATGATCTGGCCTTCGTAAACTTCAGCACCGTGACCCAGGAACAGCTTGCCGCGATCCTGCAGACCGAACAGCGCAAACGCAACCGCTTTACCCTGACCGTTGGAGATCAGCACGCCGTTGTTACGCTGGCCCACTTCGCCCGGACGAACGTCGTCGTAGTGGCTGAAGGTGGAGTACAGCAGACCGGTACCGGAGGTCATGGTCATGAACTCTGAACGGAAGCCGATCAGACCACGGCTTGGGATCACGTAGTCGAGACGTACGCGGCCTTTGCCATCTGGATTCATGTTTTTCAGGTCGCCTTTACGCTCACCCAGAGCCTGCATCACAGAACCCTGGTGCTGCTCTTCAACGTCCAGCGTTACGTTTTCGAACGGCTCTTGTTTACGGCCGTCGATTTCGCGGAAGATTACTTTCGGACGGGAAACCGCCATTTCGAAACCTTCACGACGCATGTTTTCGATCAGAACAGACAGGTGCAGCTCACCACGACCAGAAACGCGGAATGCATCAGCATCCTGGGTTTCTTCAACGCGCAGCGCAACGTTGTGCACCAGCTCTTTGTTCAGGCGGTCAAGGATCTGACGAGAGGTAACGAATTTACCTTCTTTACCACAGAACGGAGAGGTGTTGACGTTGAAGAACATGGATACGGTTGGTTCATCAACGGACAGGGCTGGCAGCGCTTCGACGTTCTGCGGATCGCAGATGGTGTCGGAGATGTTCAGTTCACCCAGACCGGTGATAGCGATGATGTCGCCCGCTTCCGCAACGTCACTCTCGATACGCTCAAGACCCAGGTGAGTCAGTACTTTACCGACTTTACCGTTACGGGTTTTGCCTTCGCTATCGATGATAGTAACCTGCTGGTTAGGCTTCACTTTACCGCGCTTGATACGACCAATGCCGATTACGCCAACGTAGTTGTTGTAGTCGAGCTGAGAGATCTGCATCTGCAGGGTGCCGTCGAGATCGACATTTGGTGCAGGAACACGGTCAACAATCGCCTGATACAGCGGGGTCATGTCTTCAGCCATGTCTTCGTGGTCCAGACCTGCGATACCGTTCAGCGCAGAGGCGTAAACGATAGGGAAGTCCAGCTGCTCGTCGGTCGCGTCGAGGTTAACGAACAGGTCGAAGACCTGGTCAACAACCCAGTCAGGACGCGCGCCAGGGCGGTCAACTTTGTTGATAACAACGATTGGCTTCAGACCATGGGCAAAAGCTTTTTTGGTCACGAAGCGCGTCTGTGGCATTGGGCCATCCATTGCGTCAACGACCAGCAGAACGGAGTCTACCATGGACATTACACGTTCAACTTCACCACCGAAGTCGGCGTGCCCTGGGGTATCAACGATGTTGATACGGTAGTCATTCCATTTAATCGCGGTGTTTTTCGCGAGGATGGTAATCCCACGCTCTTTCTCCAAATCGTTGGAGTCCATCACGCGTTCTTGGGTTTCGGCACGCGCATCAAACGTACCGGATTGCTGCAGCAGCTTGTCGACCAGGGTAGTTTTACCATGGTCAACGTGCGCGATGATGGCGATGTTACGCAAATTTTCGATCACAACTTTGCCTCAGGCATTTAGAAATAGCGCGTTATTGTACACGGATTAATCGCACTACAAAACAGGATCACAAACATCCCCCGCAAACAAGTATTGCAGAGATGCTTTGTGATCGCTTTCACGGAGCGGTAAAAGGGCACTTTAACGTAAATTGCACCAATATGGTGCTCAATGTTCACATTGAAGCACTATACTGGTGCAACAAATCCATTGTGGTGCAGCCCTTTTGCACTATGGTGCGCATGATAACGCCTTTTTGGGGTGATTTAAAAGTTGGCACAGATTTCGCTTTATAAAAAATACATGGCACCAGCCAGTACAAACAGAAATTGAAGACCTCGTTACCACGACGACAATGACCAATCTGGAGAGTTAAGTATGTCCGCTGAACACGTTTTGACGATGCTGAACGAACATGAAGTGAAGTTTGTTGATCTGCGCTTCACCGATACCAAAGGAAAAGAACAGCACGTCACAATCCCTGCTCATCAGGTGAACGCCGAATTCTTTGAAGAAGGCAAAATGTTTGACGGCTCCTCCATTGGTGGCTGGAAAGGCATTAACGAATCCGACATGGTTCTGATGCCAGACGCGACCACTGCGGTCATTGATCCGTTCTTCGAAGAACCAACCCTGATCATTCGTTGCGACATCCTCGAACCAGGCACGCTGCAGGGCTACGACCGCGACCCACGTTCTATCGCGAAACGCGCTGAAGAGTACCTGCGTTCTACCGGCATCGCAGACACCGTTCTGTTCGGGCCAGAGCCAGAATTCTTCCTGTTCGATGACATCCGCTTCGGTGCCTCTATTTCTGGCTCCCACGTGGCTATCGACGACATCGAAGGTGCATGGAACTCCTCCACTAAATACGAAGGCGGTAACAAAGGTCACCGTCCTGGTGTGAAAGGCGGTTACTTCCCGGTTCCTCCGGTCGACTCTGCACAGGACATCCGTTCCACCATGTGTCTGGTGATGGAAGAGATGGGCCTGGTTGTTGAAGCTCACCACCACGAAGTGGCGACTGCTGGTCAGAACGAAGTGGCAACCCGCTTCAACACCATGACCAAAAAAGCGGACGAAATTCAGATCTACAAATACGTTGTGCACAACGTTGCGCACCGTTTCGGTAAAACCGCGACCTTCATGCCAAAACCAATGTTTGGCGATAACGGTTCCGGTATGCACTGCCACATGTCTCTGTCCAAGAACGGTACCAACCTGTTCTCTGGCGACAAATATGCCGGTCTGTCCGAGCAGGCGCTGTATTACATCGGTGGTGTTATCAAACACGCTAAAGCGATCAACGCCCTGGCGAACCCAACCACGAACTCCTACAAGCGTCTGGTCCCGGGCTACGAAGCGCCAGTGATGCTGGCCTACTCTGCACGTAACCGTTCTGCTTCTATCCGTATTCCGGTGGTGGCTTCTCCTAAAGCACGTCGTATCGAAGTTCGCTTCCCGGACCCAGCGGCTAACCCATACCTGTGCTTCGCAGCACTGCTGATGGCCGGTCTGGACGGTATCAAGAACAAGATCCACCCGGGCGAAGCGATGGACAAAAACCTGTACGACCTGCCGCCAGAAGAAGCGAAAGAGATCCCACAGGTTGCTGGCTCTCTGGAAGAAGCCCTGCAGGCGCTGGACGCAGACCGCGAGTTCCTGACTGCAGGTGGCGTATTCACTGACGACGCTATCGATGCTTACATCGCCCTGCGTATGGAAGAGAACGACCGCGTGCGTATGACGCCACACCCGGTAGAGTTCGAGCTGTACTACAGCGTTTAATTAAAGTTGTTTTACCCGGCGTGATAAGCGCCGGGGGTAGTTGCCGTGGAAACTTTTAGCCCATCTCCGGATGGGCTTTTTTCTCCACCAACAACCTGATCTCACGCGCTTTTTACGCCGAAAACGCTATACTGCACTAAATTAGTGCAAACGACTCCAGGAGACTGCTGAATGGCAACTGGCACGCTGCCCGATGCTGGGCAGATCCTCAATTCTTTGATTAACAGCATATTGCTGGTCGATGACGAGCTGGCCGTTCATTACGCCAACCCGGCGGCGCAGCAGCTGCTCGCCCAAAGCGCACGTAAACTGTTCGGCACCCCGCTTCCTGAACTCCTGAGCTATTTTTCACTGAATATTGGCCTGATGCAGGAAAGTTTGCAGGCCGGCCAGGGGTTTACCGATAACGAAGTGACGCTGGTGATCGACGGGCGCTCGCACATTCTGTCGCTAACCGCGCAACGTCTTCCCGAAGGCCTGATCCTGCTGGAAATGGCGCCGATGGATAATCAGCGTCGACTGAGCCAGGAGCAGCTTCAGCACGCGCAGCAGATTGCCGCCCGTGACCTGGTGCGCGGTCTGGCGCATGAAATCAAAAACCCGCTGGGTGGATTACGCGGCGCAGCGCAGCTTCTGACTAAAGCGCTGCCCGATCCCGCGCTGGCGGAATATACCAACGTCATCATTGAGCAGGCGGACCGTCTGCGGAATCTGGTAGACCGTCTTCTCGGTCCTCAGCAGCCGGGAATGCACGTTACTGAAAGCATCCATAAAGTGGCTGAGCGGGTGGTGAAGCTCGTCTCAATGGAGCTGCCGGAGAACGTCACGCTGGTACGTGATTACGATCCAAGCCTGCCGGAACTGGCCCATGACCCGGACCAGATTGAGCAGGTCCTGTTGAATATTGTGCGTAATGCCCTGCAGGCGCTGGGGCCTGAAGGCGGTGAGATTATTTTACGCACCCGCACCGCCTTCCAGCTCACGTTACACGGCGTGCGCTACCGGCTGGCCGCCCGTATCGACGTTGAGGATAACGGGCCCGGCATTCCATCGCATTTGCAGGACACCCTGTTCTACCCGATGGTAAGCGGTCGCGAAGGCGGAACCGGCCTGGGCTTATCCATTGCCCGCAGTTTGATCGATCAACACTCCGGGAAAATTGAATTTACCAGTTGGCCGGGACATACCGAGTTTTCAGTTTTCCTGCCGATTAAAAAATAAAGGTGACGTTTATGCAACGAGGGATAGTCTGGGTAGTCGATGACGATAGCTCCATCCGTTGGGTGCTTGAACGCGCGCTCACTGGGGCAGGATTAAGCTGCACGACGTTTGAGAGCGGCAGCGAAGTGCTCGACGCACTCACCACCAAAACGCCAGATGTTCTGCTTTCGGATATTCGTATGCCGGGCATGGACGGGCTGGCGCTGTTAAAGCAGATCAAACAACGCCACCCTATGCTTCCGGTCATCATAATGACCGCGCACTCCGATCTGGATGCCGCAGTGAGCGCCTATCAGCAAGGGGCGTTTGATTACCTGCCCAAACCGTTTGATATCGACGAAGCGGTGGCGCTGGTTGAGCGCGCGATTAGCCATTATCAGGAGCAGCAACAGCCGCGCCACGCGCCCGATTTTGGGCCAACGACAGATATCATCGGTGAAGCGCCGGCGATGCAGGACGTGTTTCGCATTATCGGTCGTTTGTCCCGCTCGTCCATCAGCGTATTGATTAACGGTGAGTCGGGAACCGGTAAAGAGCTTGTGGCGCATGCATTGCACCGCCACAGCCCGCGGGCAAAAGCGCCGTTCATCGCCCTGAATATGGCGGCGATCCCGAAGGATTTGATTGAGTCCGAACTGTTCGGCCATGAAAAAGGGGCATTTACCGGCGCCAATACCATTCGCCAGGGGCGGTTCGAACAGGCTGACGGCGGCACGCTGTTCCTGGATGAGATCGGCGATATGCCGCTGGATGTCCAGACCCGCCTGCTGCGCGTGCTGGCCGACGGGCAGTTTTATCGCGTGGGCGGCTATGCGCCGGTGAAGGTGGACGTGCGCATTATCGCCGCGACCCACCAGAACCTGGAGCAACGCGTGCAGGAAGGAAAATTCCGTGAGGATTTATTCCACCGTCTGAACGTCATCCGCGTTCATCTGCCGCCGCTGCGTGAACGTCGGGAAGATATTCCCCGCCTGGCGCGCCATTTCCTGCAGGTGGCCGCTCGTGAGCTGGGTGTGGAAGCCAAGCAGCTTCACCCGGAAACCGATGCCGCTCTGACGCGTCTGGCGTGGCCGGGCAACGTGCGTCAGCTGGAAAACACCTGCCGCTGGTTAACCGTGATGGCCGCCGGGCAGGAAGTGTTGATTCAGGATTTACCGGCCGAGCTGTTTGAAGCGACCGCGCCTGAAAGCAGTACCGGGCACGCGCTGCCGGACAGCTGGGCGACGCTGCTGGCGCAGTGGGCCGACCGCGCGCTGCGTTCCGGTCATCAAAACCTGCTGTCTGAAGCTCAGCCGGAGATGGAGCGTACGCTGTTAACTACCGCGCTTCGTCATACGCAGGGCCATAAGCAGGAAGCCGCTCGCCTGCTGGGATGGGGACGTAATACCCTGACGCGCAAGCTTAAAGAGCTGGGAATGGAGTGATCGTACGCCGCTGTGTAAAGGTTATTCCTTGAGCGCAAATTGCCGTTATTTTGCGCTTTACTGTTCCGATGAGTTTTGTATGATCGTGCCCGGAAATTGGGGGTGAACATCATGCTGGAAACAATCGTGAATATGCTCTCTAGCGGAGCCGCTGAAAGCCACACGCCACAGACAGCCGTTGCGGCCATGTTGTGTGCGGCGTTGGTGGGGCTGTTTAGCTAGCGAGTTGAACGTAAAAGCCGGGTGGCGGCTTCGCCTTACCCGGCCTACGTTTTGTGCATTTTGCAATGCGCCTTAAATCACCCGCGAGAACTGCTGCAGTCGCGCTTTCTGACGTAGATACGCGTCAAAGCACATGCAAATATTACGGATCAACAGACGCCCTTTCGGCGTGACCTCAATCGCGCTCTCCGACACATCCACCAGCCCGTCTTTCGCCAGCGGTGCAATCAGCTTCAGGTCTTCCGCAAAATAATCGCTGAAGTGAAGATCCCACTGCGACTCAACGTCGCTGAAATCGAGACGGAAATTGCAGATTAGCGCCTTAATCACATCGCGTCGGATGCAGTCGTCGCGCGTTAACGCAATGCCGCGCCACAGCGCGTTGCCCATTTCATCAACCTGCTGGTAGTAAAGCTTCAGCTCTTTCTGGTTCTGCGCGTAACAGTCGCCAATCATGCTGATAGCGGAGACGCCCATCCCCAGCAAATCGGTATCGCCCTGGGTTGTGTAGCCCTGGAAGTTACGGTGCAGAACACCTTCACGCTGCGCAATCGCCAGCTCGTCATCCGGACGGGCAAAGTGATCCATCCCGATAAACTGATAGCCGGTTTCGGTCAGCGAGGTAATGGTTTCCTGCAGGATATCCAGCTTCTGCTGGGCAGAAGGAAGATCGGCATCTTTGATTTTTCGCTGAGCGGCAAAGAGCGTCGGCAGATGCGCATAGTTAAAGACGCTCAGGCGGTCCGGGTTGAGTTCGGCCACGCGCTTCAGGGTGAAGGCGAAGCTTTCCGGCGTTTGCTTTGGCAGGCCGTAAATCAGGTCAATATTGGTCGAGGTGAAACCAATCTCGCGCGCGTGATTGAGTAAGGCAAAGATAAATTCTTCGTCCTGCTCGCGGTTCACCAGACGCTGAACCTCTTTATTGAAATCCTGCACGCCCATACTCAGACGATTGAAGCCTTCGGCGCGTAAGTGATCCAGTACATCCAGCTCAATTTCACGCGGATCGACTTCGATCGAGATTTCAGCGTCGGCGTTAAAACTGAAATTGCCGCGCAGCAGGGTCATCAGGCGGCTGATTTGCGCTTTATTCAGATAGGTTGGCGTACCGCCGCCCCAGTGCAGCTGGCTGACGTGACGGCCAGCAAAAAGCGGCGCGCGATGGACAATTTCTTGTTCGAGCGCATCAAGATATTGGTCGGCTTTGTGCTGCTGACGGGTAACGATTTTATTGCAGCCGCAGAAGTAGCAAAGCTTGTGGCAGAACGGAATATGGACGTAGAGCGACAGCGGACGCTCAGGATAGCGCGCGACAGCCTGCTGGAAATCAGCCTCGCCGAAGGCATCGGAGAACTCCAGCGCGGTGGGGTATGACGTATAACGCGGCCCGGAATAGTTATATTTCTGGATTAGGGCCAAATCCCAGTCGATAGTTGGTGCTGACATGCTCACTCCTTCCGTTGGTGTCGCGTTCGTATACGGCGGCCCGTTCTGGCCCCATCGCGGGCCATCATTCGGGTGCGCAGCCACTTCTGTCGCCGCGACAACCGCCGTAGTTTAACGAATAACCACACCAGATAACATATAACCGGAAGGGTTATAAGCAGGACTATCGTGCCTGCCGGGTGCAAATGTTAGTTTCCACCCTTCAGAAGACGCATCATATCTTCCTGCTTCTCGTCTTCTTCTTCATCTTCGTCATCGTCGTATGACAGGCCCAGCTTCTGCATCAGTTCATCGATACGATCCAGTTTGGCATCCACCCATGACTGCTCTTCAGCGGTCAGGGTTTCACCCTCTTCAAGACGTTCCAGCAGCGCGTCCAGGCGCTCATCGTTCTCCAGCAAATCCAGCTCAGCCTGCGGTGAAAGCATAGGTTTCTCGCTCTTTGGTTTGTGCTGCTTAGTGACCGGGGTGTCTGTCACGCCCAGTGGAATGGGAGTTTTACTGCCGATACGAGGGTCTTTCTGCTGTTTGCCTTTTGCAGAAGCACCCGCTGCACCACCACCGTTGGCACGGCTACCCGCAGCGTGACCGCGATGTTTTTTGTCGCGTTTGCGATCGCGCGCTTCCTGGTTCAGTTCTTCGCGCGTTTTGCGGCGTGCTTTTGCAGGGCGTTTCGCGCCCGCAGCGGAGGTTGGTTTTTTCATGATGTTTTATCTTTAAGTCGTTTTCTTCAGTATAGAATTGCGGCGAAATCTAGCAGAAAGCAAGCAAAGAAAAAAGGCGACAGAGCAATCTGTCGCCTTTTTTCCTGACTCACAACCCTTAGCGGGTCAGACATTCCGTGTTTGCCAACAACAAACCCTGTTTATCCCTTGGCTAATACCGTCCGTGATACGGTTCCATTTCCTTTTAAAACGCCTCCAGGCGCTGGTCATCCTGACAATCCTGCGTCTTCGCCTCCTGGCGCTCCTGACCCTAATCCTTAAGTCGATTTCCTGTTGGCTTCCTCGCCCTGACGCACACTTTACCTTGTTCCGTTAAACTAACAAGCAACGAAACGGTACAAAAAGGATTTTTCAGACAATTACCCGGAAATAAGCTTATGATTTAAAACAGTTTGGCTTTTTTGACGCCTGCGAATTCTCTGAAATCTCCCATAGCATCACTGGCCGATCTCTCACACCGATTGGGGCATTCGCCTACAGCTCATAGCAATCAGAAAAGCCTTTTGGCTGCATTCGGGTATAATCCCCTTCAGATTACGATTTTGGAGACGACCACGTGACTACCTGGAACTACCAACAGACGCATTTTGTCACCAGTGCGCCCGATATTCGCCACCTTCCTTCTGATACCGGTATTGAAGTGGCATTTGCTGGCCGCTCCAATGCGGGGAAATCCAGCGCCCTGAATACGCTGACCAATCAGAAGAGCCTGGCGCGTACCTCAAAAACACCTGGCCGTACCCAGCTGATCAACCTGTTTGAAGTCGCAGAGGGCAAACGCCTGGTCGACTTACCGGGCTACGGTTACGCGCAGGTACCGGAAGAGATGAAAATCAAGTGGCAGCGTGCGCTGGGTGAATACCTGGAAAAACGCCTGTGCCTGAAAGGTCTGGTGGTGCTGATGGATATTCGCCATCCCCTGAAAGATCTGGATCAGCAGATGATCGACTGGGCTGTAGCAAGTGATATCGCCGTGCTGGTGCTGCTGACGAAAGCCGATAAGCTGGCGAGCGGCGCGCGTAAAGCGCAGGTGAATATGGTTCGCGAAGCGGTGCTGGCGTTCAACGGTGATGTGCAGGTTGAGCCGTTCTCCTCGCTGAAAAAGCTGGGCGTGGACAAGCTGCGTCAGAAGCTCGATACCTGGTTTAGCGAGCTGGAACCCGCGACGGAAGCGGAAGAAGCGTAATACCGAGCGCGGCGATAGCCGCGTTTTTTTTGCCTGAATTTTTCTTTGCCGCAATAAAAAACGCCCCAGTCATTACTGACTGGGGCGGCTAAAATATTCAGCCAAATCCGATTACGTGAAGTAAAAGGTCTGAAAGATAGAACATCTTACCTCTGTACCCTACGCCGACAACTCTACCCCTTTTTGTGCTGCAGAAAAAGCACTTTTTGTAGTTTTTTTTCATTCTTTACATAGGGAATTCTAATGATTGTCACAAAACGCGCGTTGTTATGTTGCAAACTTACATAAAAAGCGCGTTATGCGAAGAACCCTTAGTGAGCCTGATCCCAGTTTTCGCCACTTCCCACTTCCACCAGCAACGGCACGTCAAGCGTCATGCTGCTTTCCATCAGTTCGTGGATCTTCTTCGACACGGCGTCGAGGTCGTCTTTGTGCACTTCAAATACCAGTTCATCGTGTACCTGCATGATCATCTTCACGCGAGGCTTCTCTTTTTCCAGCCAGGCATCAACGGCGATCATTGCACGCTTAATAATATCCGCCGCGGTACCCTGCATCGGGGCATTGATCGCCGCTCGCTCTGCGCCAGCGCGACGCGCCGCGTTGCTGGATTTGATGTCCGGTAGGTAGAGACGGCGGCCATCCAGGGTTTCGACGTAACCTTTTTCCTTCGCCTGCGCGCGGGTGCGTTCCATGTATTCCAGCACGCCCGGATAACGCTCGAAGTAGAGATCCATATACTTCTGCGACTCTTTGCGCGGAATATTGAGCTGGCGCGAAAGACCAAATGCACTCATGCCGTAAATCAGACCGAAGTTGATCGCCTTAGCACTGCGGCGCTGTTCGTTGGTCACGCTGTCCAGCGGCAAGCCGAAGACTTCCGCCGCGGTTGCCCGGTGGATATCCTTCCCTTCGGCAAACGCGGTCAGCAGGCCTTTGTCGCGGGACAGATGCGCCATAATGCGCAGCTCAATTTGCGAGTAGTCAGCAGAGACAATCAGATAATCCTCTGGTGCGATGAAAGCCTGGCGAATACGGCGGCCTTCTTCGTTACGTACCGGGATGTTCTGCAGGTTGGGATCGGTTGATGAGAGACGACCGGTCGCCGCGACAGCCTGATGGTACGACGTGTGCACGCGGCCCGTTTTCGGGTTGATCATCAGCGGGAGCTTGTCGGTGTAGGTAGACTTCAGCTTCGCGAGGCCACGGTACTGCAGAATCACTTTTGGCAGCGGGTAATCCAGCGCCAGCTCTTCCAGCACCTCTTCAGAGGTTGACGGCGCGCCGCCAGGAGTTTTCTTCAGCGGCTTGATGCCCTGCTTTTCAAACAGAATGGTTTGCAGCTGCTTCGGCGAAGAGAGGTTAAACGGCTCGCCTGCAAGCTCATGCGCTTTTTGCTCGAGCTCGGTCAGACGCTGCGCCAGCTCCCCGGAGTGGTTATGCAGCACCGTTGGGTCAATCTTCACGCCGTTGCGTTCAATGCGGGACAGAACGGGTACTAGCGGCATCTCAATATGCTGGAACACGTTCAGCGGACCTTCATGCTTCTGCAGTTTTGGCCACATCTTCAGGTGCAGCTGTAGCGTGACATCTGCGTCTTCCGCCGCGTAGCGCCCCGCTTCTTCCAGAGCAATCTGGTTAAAGGTGAGCTGATTTTTCCCTTTACCGGCAATCTCTTCAAAGGTGATCGTTTTGTGCTTGAGCCAGCGGTCAGATAAGGAATCCATATCATGGCGGCCCGCGACGCTGTCCAGAATGTAGGATTCAAGCATGGTGTCGAAGGCAATCCCGCGCAGTTCAATGCCGTAGTTTTGCAAAATACCGCGGTCGTACTTGAGGTTTTGTCCAACCTTGAGCGCCTTTTCGTCTTCCAGGATCGGCTTCAGCAGCTCAAGCACGCGTTCACGGGAGATCTGCTCCGGCGCATCCAGGTAATCGTGCGCCACAGGGACGTAGGCGGCAATACCCGGCTCTGTCGCAAATGACAGGCCAACCATATTGGCAGAGATGTTATCGAGGCTGTCGGTTTCGGTATCAAAGGCGAAGACCGGCGCCTTTTTCAGCTTATCGATCCAGGCGATCAGCCGTGACTCTTCAAGAATGGTTTCGTAGTTGTCGAAGGAAAGCGCCACGGCTTCTTCTTCCGCCTGCTCTTCTGCGTCAACGACGATCGTCTCCTTCGGCTTTGCAGCAGGTTTGGCCCCTTTCGCCTGCAGCCATTTACCGGCTTCCACGTCAGCGGTCCAGCGCTTGAATTCGTATTTCTTAAACAGGCTCAGCAGATCGTCAGCGGAAGGCTGTTGCACTTCAAGCTGCTCACAGCCCAGCTCCAGTTCGACATCGGTTTTGATTGTGGCCAGCTTATAGGAGAGATAAGCCACCTCTTTGTTCTCTTCCAGTTTTCCGGCCATGGTTTTTGCGCCACGGAAGGAGAGCCCGGCGATTTTGTCTGACTCCGCGTAGAGCGTATCCAGACCACCCAGCCCCTGAAGCAGCGCCTGCGCGGTTTTTTCACCGACGCCAGGGACACCCGGGATGTTATCCGAGGAGTCGCCCATCAACGCGAGGAAGTCGATAATCAGCTCAGGCGGCACGCCGTACTTTGTGACCACTTCTTCTGGCCCCAGAATGGTGTTGGTCATGGTGTTAATCAGGGTGATGCCTGGCGTCACCAGCTGCGCCATATCTTTATCACCGGTGCTGATCAGCACAGGACGCCCCATCTTTTCTGCTTCACGCGCCAGCGTACCGATGACGTCATCGGCTTCAACGCCAGAGACGGCCAGCAGCGGCAGCCCCATCGCTTTTACCATGGTGTGCAGCGGCTCAATCTGCGCGCGCAGATCGTCAGGCATTGGCGGACGGTGAGATTTGTAATGCTCAAACAGCTCGTCGCGGAAAGTTTTACCTTTCGCATCAAAGACCACAGCCGCATGGGTTGGCTGATACTGAAGGATCAGGCTGCGCAGCATGTTCAGCACGCCGTACATTGCGCCGGTGGGTTCCCCTGCGCTATTGGTCAGAGGAGGAAACGCATGATATGCCCGATACAGGTAAGAAGAGCCATCGACGAGAATAAGAGGGTTTTCTGGGATCTGAACCATAATGTCCGTGCCTTTAATCAATTTATGGGTAAAGGATGCCACAGAAGGATGAAAACATCAGGTATTAGCGCCAGATACAGGAAAAGATTTTGCGATCGTGAGGATCGCTCGCAAAAATCAAACTGTGGATAAGTTTGTGTATATTTTCACTTCATATGAATAACAGACGTAAAAAATACATATGCGTTAATTTTTAGATCTTAATTATCATACTGTTATAGCATTAGATCTTATCTATATGGTCAACTGATGGCAATTTAGTCTATGTGGATATAAGCCTTGTTAAGCGCGCAATCACAGAGAAATCGTCTGCGACAGGGTAAAAGCGGCCAAATCATCACGTCAAAGCGCCATTCATTTGTCTTTTTTCTGGTAAAATTAGCGCCCGGCGTTGCATAGCCGACCGCTCACTTACAGCTAACTACCTGAAAAAGCTCATCATGCCGAGATTGCTCGCAGCAATAACATTACTGTTAAGCATCATTTTAACTATCCTGGTGACTGTCGCCTGCTCTGTGCCGATCATCATCGCCGGGATCGTTAAACTGCTGCTGCCTGTTCCCATGGTGTGGCGAGCCGTGTCCGCATTTTGTAACTTCATGATGTACTGCTGGTGCGAAGGACTGGCGATACTGCTGTGCCTGAACCCGCATCTGAAGTGGGATATCAAAGGGCTGGAGAGTCTTAACAAGAAGAACTGGTATCTGCTGATCTGCAATCACCACAGCTGGGCGGACATCGTGGTGTTATGCGTACTTTTTCGCAAACACATCCCGATGAACAAATATTTTCTGAAACAGCAGCTCGCCTGGGTGCCTTTTATCGGACTGGCCTGCTGGGCGCTCGATATGCCGTTTATGAAACGCTATTCGCGCAGCTATTTGATTCGTCATCCCGAGCGTCGCGGCAAAGATGTGGAGACCACGCGCCGTTCCTGCGAAAAGTTTCGCGCGCATCCTACGACCATCGTGAACTTTGTTGAAGGCTCCCGGTTTACGGAAGAGAAGCATCAACAAACTCGCTCCCCTTACCAGCACTTGCTGCCGCCAAAGGCTGCGGGTATTGCGATGGCGCTTAACGTGCTGGGAGCACAGTTCGATAAACTCCTGAACGTCACGCTCTGCTATCCGGAAAACGATAAGACGCCGTTCTTCGATATGCTCAGCGGCAAACTGACGCGCATTGTTGTGCGTGTCGATCTGGTTCCGATAGATGCCGGGCTGCACGGTGATTACGTTAACGATAAGAATTTCAAGCGTCGTTTCCAGCAGTGGCTTAATACGCTCTGGAAAGAGAAAGACGAACAGATAGACAATATTAAATCTTCATACAAAAACGCCGGTCAGTGACCGGCGTTTTTACATCAGCGAAATTACTTCTTCTCAACCAGGTATTTCACGGTATCAGCATACTGCTGTACGAAGATATCCATGCTGCTGGTGTCCATGCCCTGCATGTTCAGCTGGTATTTGCCGTTAACAAACATCGCCGGAACGCCCTGAAGCTGGAGGTCAGCAGCCGCTTTTTCCTGCTGAGCAACCAGAGATTTCACCACAAAGCTGTTCCATGCTGCGTCATACTCTTCACCTTTCACGCCGGCATCAACGAACACTTTACGGATATCCGCAGTGGTCTGAACGGTCTGGGTTTTCTGTACGGCTTCAAACATTGGCGCAGTGATCTTATCTTCCACGCCCAGTGCCATCGCAACCGCCCACGCCTGGGTCAGGTCTTTACCCAATGGGCCCAGGAACTCGACGTGGTACTTGGTCATTTTGGTGCCTTCTGGCAGTTTTTTCTTCACGTTGTCAGAAACATGCAGAACCTGCTCGAACTGATAGCAGTGTGGGCAGTAGAACGAGAAGAACTCCAGAACCTGTGGCTCGCCAGCGACCGGTTTGTCCAGCGTGATGAACTGTTTGCCGTCGGTAAACTGCGCAGCAGAAGCGCTAAATGCCAGAATCATACCTGCCAGCGCCAGCCAAATTTTTTTCATGATTAACTCTCTCCTGGGTGTGTCCAATTAATACATCGGCGTTAATTGCAGAGGGGGTTCCTGAAGAACCTTGACCTGCTCAGTAAATGTAGATATCTGGCTACGCCAGTAATCCTCTCCGGTAAGCCACGGGAAATTCCGGGGAAATGCGGGATCGTCCCAACGCCTGATTAACCATGCGAGATAATAAACAAAACGCATCGCACGTAAAGGCTCAATCAGGGCAATTTCGTCTGAATTAAACGGGCTAAATTCTTCATAAGCTTCAATAATGGTTTCAAGCTGCATGCGTTGCTCGGCTTTGTCGCCATTGAGCAGCATCCATAGGTCCTGAACCGCTGGCCCCATACGCGCATCATCGAGATCGACAAACAGCGGACCATCACGCCAGAGGATATTTCCGGCATGACAATCGCCATGCAGGCGCAGGACAGAAATATCGTCGCGCCAGCAGGTTTTAACAGCAGCAATGAGCTTATCGGTGGCGTTGAGGAAATCATCCTTTAACGCAGTGGGAATCATGGCAGACGTTTCGAATATTCCGCGCGGCTCAAGAAGGTATTCCTGAATCCCGATAGTCGGGCGGGCAATAAAGGCTTTTTTGCGTCCCGTCTGGTGTATGCGCCCAAGATAGCGGGCAACCCACTCCATCTGATCAATATTATCCGCTTCAAACTGGCGGCCACCCAGGCTCGGGAATACAGCGTAGTAAAACCCTTCGTGCGTGAGGAGCGTTTGGTTATTGAATTTTAGCGGTGCGGCAACGGGAACATCGTCATCCAGCAGATCGTGAGCAAACTGATGCTCTTCCTGAATTTGTTCTGCGGACCAGCGTTCAGGACGATAGAATTTTACGACGAAGCGCTGACGATCCTCATCCTGAAACTGATAGACGCGGTTTTCGTAGCTGTTTAACGGTGTTAGCCCGGAATCCACCCGAATACCCTGTTCAAACAGGGCATCCATAATGGTGTCCGGGTGTAATGTCTGGAAAGTAAAAGCCTGGTCGTTCATCCGATCATCCGGAAATTATACGAATGATTCAGGATATCATCTTGTGGCGATTTCGGTGCCGCCGCTTACAAGCTTTTACTCTTTAATTACGCCTCGGGCGCGTAGTAATGCGGTCTTAAAATCTTCCTCATAATCTTTCTGAATACCAGGAATAACAGCATCTTTGGCAGAGTCACGCATTTTAAGGTGATAGATCAGGATGTCGTCAGAAAGGTCTGCCAGATCGCCGTCAAAACCTGACTCTTTCGCCAGTTTCTGTAAAAATTGCATCAGATTTAGCTCTGGCTCTTTTTGCCAGGCGGGCTGGAGGAGTTCAATAACTTCATTCAGACGTTTACATTTCATGGTGGTGCTCCTTTCATTTAGAGTGACACGTTAGCAGGGTCAATCCCACAATAAAAGAGGCGATATTCGTGAATCTTAGCCAGGAAATCATTGGGGTCGTTCTGGCAGGTGGCAGAGCGACGCGAATGGGGGGAAAAGATAAGGGGCTTCAACGCCTGAACGGCAAACCCTTATGGCAATGTGTCGCTGATACGCTCGCAGGCCAGGTGTCGACAATGGTCATCAGTGCTAACCGGCATATCGACACTTACCAGCTCAGCGGGTATGCCGTTTATCAGGATATCCTTGAGGATTACCCGGGACCGCTGGCCGGCATGCTTTCGGTCATGCAACAGTCTCACGGAGAGTGGTTCATCTTCTGTCCCTGCGATACCCCGTTTATTCCGTCCTGTCTTGTCGAACGTTTGTTGCTGCTTCGGGGTACGGCTCCTGTGGTTTGGGTACATGACGGCGAGCGTGATCATCCTGCTATCGCACTGATGCACCGATCCCTGGCGCCAGCCCTGCAGTACTATCTGGCTGCGGGAGAGCGCAGGGTGATGGCTTTTATGCGCGAGTCTGGCGGTCATCCCGTTGATTTTAGCGATTTAAAATCAGCATTTGTGAATGTGAATACGCCTGAAGATTTGCAGATGATGCAGGAGAAAAAATGATACCTGTTGTCGCCATTTCCGCCTGGAGTGGGACCGGAAAAACCACGCTGCTGAAAAAGCTCATTCCTGCGCTTTGTGCCAGAGGTATCCGTCCAGGATTGATTAAGCACACCCATCATAATATGGATGTCGATAGACCGGGCAAAGATAGCTATGCGTTGCGTAAAGCGGGTGCTGCGCAAACGATGGTGGCAAGTACTCAACGCTGGGCGCTGATGACAGAAACACCGGATGAGGCGCCGCTGGACCTCGCTTATCTGGTCAGCCGGATGGATCACGCCACGCTGGATCTGGTGCTGGTTGAGGGATTTAAGCATGAGGCCGTGCCTAAGATCCTACTGTTCAGAAGCGATGCCGGGCATGATTTCAGCGAATTAACGCTGGATGAGCATGTGATTGCGGTGGCCAGTGATGTTGTATTGCCGCTTGAAGTTCCGATGCTGGATTTAAATGATGTGGATGGGATTGCGGAGTTTATTGTGGAGTGGAGTGCGATCTGACTTGCCGGGTGGCAGCTTTGCCTTATCCGGCCTACAAATCTCTGTGATGC
>NZ_JBSKJQ010000018.1:0-42558 GCF_053709655.1 Enterobacter sp. UPMP2060 | reverse complement strand
CCTCATAACTGTTTAATAAACCCCGCTACCTTTATGAGCTGATCTACACTCAGGCCACGAATTATCATTTCATATCCGTCGCCCCGTTCTGATACGTTACCATCTAATCCATTCTCAACTTTAAAACCAGTCAATGTCCCATGCCAGCTATCAAGATGCATTAAACGAGATAGCATCCCTTTCAGAATCTGAATTTGATCGCGTTTTCGCTGTAACTGTTGTTCATATTCTCGCGCAATATCTACATTATCTAAAGCATCCGTCAGTATTTTCTTTTCAATATCGGCGGCAATTTCTACAGGGTTACGTTCTGGCGATACAGTGCAAGTATGGTAAGGGCCTCGCCAGCTTCGACTATCTACGCTTCCGATGATAACTAGCCTTCCCTTCTCCATTCGAATATGTATAGTGAAATTTTTATACTGAGGCGAGGTTAGCTTTATCCTGTACTGGCAATCATCGAGCAGATTTACACGCCAGCCGTTCCCAAGGATTCGACAAACGATTTCAAACACAGGTTGGTACCGTTCAAAGAAATTTTTCTGTTCTTTCATCTGATTCAGCCTTTTGAACTCAATAAAAAAGCCGTAAATCGAATTACGGCAGTTTTAAAATTATTCGTCAAAGTGTCTATCATCACTTGCAGCTTCCTGGGCTTCGCATTCCTGCTGATATGCTTCTTCCTTTGCAAAAAGATGCGCCCATCCTTCTGCGTTTAAGCCACGGTGTAAGACTGAACCATTTTCATTGCATTCTTTGGCCGTAACTTCGATCTCATCCGTGCAAATGTAGGCTCCGTAACTTTCAAAAATGTTTATCAGCTCCGCTTCCGTTATGGTCTTGTTTTTCATCAACGTGTCTCCGTATCAATCTTTGCCATGTTCTAGGGGGCTTTCGCCCCCGTTCCGGTTATGCGCTCGCTTCTACACGTCTCCAGCCTGACGCCTTACGTTTACCTGCTGTACCATACATTTCACGGATTTCTTCAATGCTGTGTTCTTTACGGTTCCAGCGGCTTTTGTGTTCTTCAGGACGGTAAAACCATTGTTTTTTCTTCGATGCCCACTTACAGCCCATTTCTTTTAAAATATCTTTGTGTTCTTTAGTTTCTCCGCTAATCCAGACCCAATTACCAATAACTTCATAGACAATCCCTTTAAGGCCGGATAGCGTATTCAAAACTTTTTCCAGATCTTCACCGTAGTTGTAACGTGCGTTTTCATCAGTGCTTTGAAACTGATTAATTTTATCAATGTTAGCCATGAGAAAATCAAAAGCTGTATTTACAGCCTTCATCAGTTCAGCACCTAATGGATTACGATCTGGATGATATTTTAAAGCCGCTTTTTTATATGCAGCTTTGATATCCTTCTCCGTTAATTCACCTGACAAACCAAAAACATTTAATGCTTCCTGAATATTCATTTTTAGCTCCCGCCCGTGTGGGCTTCTGGAATCTGGCAGGGAACCATTCCCAACCAACAAACTCATTATACCATCAAATGATGGTATATCAACTACTAATTATTCCCGTATTTATCGTTAATACCTAGTGACTACAGTATGAAAATACTGTGAGATTTTTACTGGCCTGCCCTCAGCCCGCTTGTATTTATTCTTAACGTTCTGCCAAGCTGCATTGTCATTACATGGGGGTATATAAGATGCTCATTCAGATAAAGCATACACCGCTCGCCGCAGCCGAACGACCGAGCGTAGCGAGTTAGTGAGCGAGGAAGCGGAAGAGAGCCATTGCTAAATCAGGAACCGGACACACTCGGCTTAAATTTTTGCTCTAAAAATCATTATATAGGAGGGTTTCACCAGCGTTTGTATGCCATGCAACTTGCACAAACCCGTAATTAATACTATAGTAATGCTTACGGTAACATGGTTGCATTGAGTGTCATGGGAATTTATTTAACACCTGAATTTGAGACAGAGCGGCAGAAGGCCCGCATCAGCAATGCCATGTTGTGCAAAGCGGCTAAGGCTATTTTTTCTGGTCTGCCGGGTGATCCACTTGGAAAATTTACCTTTAAAAAGCGCCTCGGCTTGCCCGGAGTAGGAGCCAGAGATGGAGCACGATCAATCGTTTTTTTCAATGATGGCGACAACATCTTCTTTTTTGATATGTATCTGAAGAGTGGGCTTTCAAAAAAGAAAGGAAAAGAGCTTGAAGATGATGAAATTGATGCTTACTGCAATATCGCAAAAGATTTTATCTCAATGAGTCCGGCAACTATAAATAAGCTTCTGTCTGATAAAGAACTGATCGAGGTAAATTGTGATGACTGAACGTCTGAAACGCATTCAAGGTATGGCTGAACGCTATAACAAACTAGGCGTGGTAAAAGATGAAACCGTAGCTGCAATTGATGCAGCGGTCGCAGCCCGTAATATCCCGGCGATCCGAGTTATGACCGGTAGCCAGATAAAGGAAGTCCGCACTCGCTACAACATGTCGCAAGCCGCATTGGCTATAACAACCGGCATGTCTGTAGAAAGCGTCTCCAAATGGGAGCGAAACGAAAGCAAACCGAATAAGGCTGCTCTGCGAATCATTAACATCATCGATGCTAAAGGGCCACAAGTGTTCATGGCATAAGCCAGTAATGCTACTGTAAGAAAGGGAAGCCGCTTACGCGGCTTTCATTTTACTGGAGGAAATACATGCTCGATATGCGATTAGGGAATGATAGCGATATACCTTTTATCATGAATTTGGTGCGTGATGGGATAACATCAGGTGCATTTTTTTATTTTGGTGGCAAGGGCTTTGAAACAGTAAAATCTGAGCTTGAGAGCGTTACTCGAAAATATAGAGATAATATTCCCATAGGGGATTATCTCTTTGTCTTTGACGGGCAGTTAAAGCGAGAACCGGTGGGTTTTGCCCTGCTTACCGGGCGTAATGATTTTGCTGGCCGCGCTTCGCATCTGGAGATCCGTATGTTCGCCGTTGCAGCAGATAAGCAGGGTAAAGGTATTGGCAAAAATATGCTTACCTCGATTATTGAAGCTACTCCCGGTCACAGGCTGGAAGCATCCTGTCTACCTCCATCCATAAAAATGATGAAGTTGCTGGCCGGAAGTGGGTTCAAGCTAATAAATACAACTCAAGGCGGTAAGAAAACGTACCGTTTTGTAGATTAGTTTAATCAGCGAATTACGTCACAACTGATAGTACTGTTTAAGTATCCCTATACCGAACTGGCAGAATCCGGTACTGTTTATCTACATGACATCAACCCTAACCAGACCGGTATCACTAAAGGACTCTAACAGTACCATGTCCATGTTTGTTCGTGCCTACCTTCGGGCTTCAACCAGTGAGCAGGATGCTCAACGTGCCCGCGATATGCTTGATCGCTTTGCTCATGAGCATAATGTCATCATCTGTAACTATTATGCTGAAAATGAATCAGGCGCACGCCTGGAGCGGCCCGAACTTTTCCGTTTGCTCAATGACAGCCGCCTTGGGGATGTATTACTCATTGAGGACGTCGATCGTCTTTCACGCTTAAAAGGAGATGAGTGGGAGAAACTTAAAGCGATCATCCGTCAGCGTGGCGTGTGGGTTGTGGCCGTCAATGTTCCCACCACCTGGCAGCACCTTTCTCCCAGAGCCAATGAATTTGACAGCCGAATGTTTGCGGCCATCAATGATATGTTGCTCGATATGCTGGCCGCCATTGCACGACGCGATTACGAGCAGCGGCGGGAACGTCAGCAACAGGGCATAACCAAAGCGAAAGCGGCAGGAAAATACCGTGGGCGGCAGGTCAATAAGCCACGTTACGATGCCATTAACCGGTTATTGTTGAGCGGTAGCTCCTGGACTCAGGTTCAGAAAACGATAGGTTGCAGCCGAAGCACCATCAGCAGTGCCATCAAATATGCCGCCAGCCAGATTCAGGCTAAAACCCTGGTAGAAACTCCTGTGGCCTCCCCTACCCCACGTTCTATGACCTTGTTTGTGTCTATTGAAAATGGCAGTAAATTTACCCGTGGGAAGAAAAAAACCAGAGAGTTGATTGACTGGTTCATCGAAGCTGAATTCGACGGTCAAATTTTAGGGGGGAATGAATACCGAATACCTCTGACTGCTGAAAACAACGAGCAGTTGAAAGAACAGGTAGATTATTTATTCAGTGAAATTCATATGATAGCTGATGATCGTAACTGTATGGTTATTGACTGTCTGCTGACCAATGACCAAACTCACCAGGGATGGGATGATTGTGCCGGTTGTTGGCAATAAGCTGACGTAACACACGGTATACGGGGTTGTAAGCGGCAGGCTGCCAAAACTTTGTATATCATTGGGCTGGTGACCGGGTTTCTGCCAATTTAAATGCGGGTGACACCCCAGCAGCGTTTCAGATGCCGGAACTTTCGGCGGTTCCGGCTTACCCCAACGGAAAGAGGATAGCTGAAAATGCGGACGGTTTTCCCTGTCAAATACTATAAAGACGAAGGATTCGTTGAGCGAAAAATTGAGCTTGACGATAATGATCTCCAGGAAATTATTCAGGATTGGCTGATTGATAATGCCGATTTTGAGTTTGATGAGGTGGAAGTTGTTAATCTGCGGCCTATGAATATCTGGCTTCACGCCAAATGCCGCAAGTACCTTGACCCTGACGAACCGGAACGTGAACAATGGGGAGATGCAGAGGTACAGGTATCAGGATCTTATGACGGAAATCCAACGCCATAATTAATGTAATCAATAGTGTAGATCATGACGCTAGGACTTTTGGAGGAAATGAGCGCAGCCTGTCTCAATCCAGCCAATGTGTTTTTCTTGCACCCAGCCTACGAGCCAGCCGTGTAATTTCATCAATGCCATACCTTTTCAGCGATGGCGGACGCTCGTTCGCCACCTGAGCCAGATCACAGGCCACATTCCAGGCTTTTCCGCGTTCGGCGCGTAGTGCTGTCAGAGCATCGATAAGCAGGGCTATTTCCTCATCATCCAGTCCCCTGATCGGTTCTTTATTTAGTTTGCTCATGACGCCCCCATTTTTGGCGGTCTGTAACAGATCTGTTCAAAAAACATACTTAGCGTACGTTTTCGTACGATTGGGCTTCAGACCCCGTAACGTAAGACCGGTTTTATCGGAAGAACGATACCATTAAAAACAGGCTGAAAGCTTACACCTGCCGCATCATTTGAATGGTACGGATTAATTCTCAATGACGCTCCCTTTTACGTTACTGCTCTGAGTTCTGTAGATATCCAGCATTCTTCTGCTGAAATTATACCCAACAACTATGCCTATACAGATGTATAGGCATTAAGCTTTAATATTGTATATACAAAAGCATATTCATATTCAGCCAAGGAGCAACTTGTATATACAAATCAGGTATTTTCAACAAGAAGCTTAGCCAGCTTATCGATCAACTTATCATCTTCTATATAGCAAGCCGCCCGGACGACACGCGACCGTGTGATGTTTTTGTTAGGTAGCCTTTCCTGTATTCTTTCAACAAGAATGGATAACGCATCGTCATCCAGACCAGTAAGGCGAAGGTTCATCTGCTTTCCGGTGGTGATATTTCTGCGTTCGGTAACGCGCGTAACCCCTTTCGCTATACGATCACTTCTTGCCACTTGCGGCCTCCTCAATCTGCTGCAACAACTCCTGTGTGAAGGCTTTGTAATCCCGGTAAGGGCGTTCATTTCTGGCGAACATCATAACGGGACGATGCACCTCAGTTGCTTGTTTGAATAGCTCACTCTGGCGTATTTCAGTATTCGCAACTTTGTAGCCCGCTTCACTGATGTACCCATCAATAGCTTTTTTCATTTTAGAGTGAGACTCGTTAACCTTTGTCTTTACAAGTGTATATACAAAATCATTGTTACGCTTCACTTCACGAACAACTTGGAAAAGGTCATCAATACCTTTTACCGCCCTGCGATCCATATCTACCGGCACAACAATTTTATCCGTTATCAGCAGCGCGTTTTCAATGCTGAGATCAATGGCTGGCCGCAGGTCAATCAGTATAAAGTCGTAAACGGTTTTAAGCCTTGCCAGACCTTCATCCAGAATACTGAGCCGGTGACGGAAACGTTCGGCGCTACGCGCCTCAACTGCTAGGGTTATATCGGCGGGAATAACATCTAGGTTAGGAATGGCAGATTCCCCATCGAGGGCGGTATATACGAGTTTATTCGTATCGAACTTAGGGTCTTCAAAAAGATCGGTGATTGTATAATCTTCATCACCACGTCCCACGTCGTCACTCAGGTTTCCCTGGTGGTCCAGATCAACTAGCAAGGTCTTATAACCAGCTAAAGCCAGCGCGCATCCAACCGCAATACAGCTTGTCGTTTTGGCAACACCGCCTTTGCTGTTCGCAAAAGAAATAATGTAGGGCTTCTTCATTTCACACCGCCATGTATATACAAAGGTATATGCATACTACATGTATCCTGCGCGATGTCAATGTATATACATAGGCATATACATACCTGATTATAAGCCATTGCCCGGTACGACATGAGAACTCCCAGAAAATCACTTATGTATATACAAATGTATATACAAATATCCTCCAACTTGCTGTATAACCTACTCTTAACTTTTTAGCAGTGACGCATGAATTTAGGGGTTTCGGAAAAGAAGGGCAGGGGACTGACAGGTTTTGTTTGTAAAAATGATAGCAAAGATCAAATGTCACTTCTAATGCCGCTTGCGGCATGAAGGCGCCAGAAGCAGTTACATATTGCACCAGCGCTGCATGGCGCCGGTAACCCGGCGAAGCCGGTTCCGGTTTAACAGGTATCACCGATACTCCCCCCTTGCCCTGCTAGACCAAAATCCACTAAAAGCGATATAGAAGCAGCTGTGCGCTGTCGGAGTGGTCACGACAAGGCCGTAGCCGCAGTCGGGGCGTATCTCCGCGTTAGCGGGCCGTGAGGGCCGCTTACGGGCGTGTTAATCCAGACCTTCCAGCGATACTTCTCAAAGCGAGTTAGTTCTAGTTACAACATCCATCATTAAAAGCGACATCACTCCCGGCCTTCGGCCGGGGGTGTGGCCGCTTTTCAGTGGTGAGTGGGGTGATGAGGTCACAGATATGCACATTCTGGGTTTGTGGAAACGCATTTTGAATGCTGTAACTAAATTCAGGTGTTTTACAGTGCCTGTCGCGTAGCGACGGGAGGTAACTTTGCTTTTATCGGACCGGCGCGGACGTGAGTCCGCTGCAAGGGCGGGCATTCTCTGAGGCTGTCCACAGGACAGACGATGAACAGGTTATCTGTTTATATGAAAAAAATAAAAGGTATTTAAAAGAAGTACTGAGCAGGTTTTTAAAGGGAACCACGCACTTTGAAATCAGTACGGCTGGCGCTCTGCAAGCACAACGGCTGTAACCTTATGGAAAGTTCCCTTGCAGTTATGTGTGGGTAACTGAATTCATCGGGCAAAGATGGCGCCGGCAACAAAATTTCAGCACGGTTTTGCAGGAAAAGAGAGGGGATCATGGATGGCCTCCATGCCCGTTCGCTCAGATAATAAGCAACGGTGAGTAACAGACGTGCAGAACCCTCCGGGGTCAGCCGGATTAATAAAAGGAGAAGGGGTCAGGTGGTGGCCGTTGCCAGCCGCGAATAGTTGTTGCCACGGGACATCAGCATACGCTCTTTTACACGCCTTGCCTGTTCCCGACGCACGGCGTCCAGGTTGCCGGTAAAGCGGCCCTCAGCAATTTCACGCGTCAGTTGCCGCTTCACGATGGTTTCAATATCGCGGCGGTTACGGTCAGCGTCACGGCGGGCGCGGGCGCGCTTCAGCCCGTGCGATTTGCGTTCGGACTGGTAACTCCGGAACCGCTCACGCACGAACCGCCAGGCTTTGGCTATCAGTTCGTCCATATCCAGCCGGGGGAGACGTTGTTTTTCACGCTGCTTGTTTTCCCACTCCACGCGACTGCGCCTCGCGGCCACAACGGCCACGTCAGAAACATCCAGCGCCGAGAACAGGGCAGGGGTGAACGTAATATCGGTTGGAATGTTACAGCCGATCTGCGGATCATACTCTGTCTGGTAGGTAATCAGCCCAAGCTCAGCCATAAACTTCAGCGCCCGTGTGGCACGGGTGATGGACAGATTGCCGTTTTTCGATTCTGTGGCCAGCCCGCACTCGATGGCCAGATTGGTGATGGAGCGCTGGACGCGGTTAGCCAGGGGATCATAGTGGAAGCACAGCCCCTGCAATAGCGCATCGATGGCACGGCGGCGTAACAACGGTGGCATACGGTGACGCACACCCAGCGAACGCGCAAACGCAACGTGCATGGAGAAATCGAAACGGGATGTGAAGCCTTCAGCTTTCGCCATCAGCTTACGGCAGAACGGCAGCGTCTTTTTGCCCTCACGCGGGGTGAATTCCGGATTCGGGTTTTTGACCTGCCGGTAATGAGTGAACAGGGCCTGAGCGTCAGCCACACCTTCCTGCGCTTATGTTGCACGGAAGGAGCAGGTAGCACAGAAGGTATTGCAGTTTTCTGAGCATGCACATATACTCCCTGCATAGAGCAACAGCTTCTATGCAGTTTTTAGTAGGCCCCGATTAATCTTCTGCTCCGCCAAGAAAAGAAAGATTATCGGGGTTTCGTTTTTTCCGGCTCCGGCTTAACACCTCATCAGAACCAGTTCCCTGCCACCTTACGGCGTGGCTCGCCAAAAATTCTCTCAAACGATCAGTAATCTAACACTCACCGGCTTAACAGGCAAGAATGTGAAAGGTTCACATTTTCCCGCCGCGACGTTCTGTCTCAATCTGAATGAGTTTTTCTATCATTTCTCCCTGAGTTAACCCCTCTTGCTCGCATAAGTGCAAAAGCTGGTCTTTCATCGGGTTTCGGATAAATACATTCACTTCTTTATGAGTTTCACGTTTACGTGCAATCGCGGCCAACTGCCTTTCAGTCGCTGACATCGGATTACCTTTGCGATAGGCACGTTTTTCTTTCGATGAGGAAGTTGCTGCATTTACGGCTTGCGACATCTCCGCCTCCCCAAGGATCAAAAAAGGATCGTCCCGTGGAGAATACTACAGAATCGGTAAATCAGCGACTTAACTTTTATCGAAAAGGTGATCTGTGTTGGCGCACGGATCACCCCTTCCAGTGAAAGGCCATCTGTACGCCGTTATCAGTAGGTCGATTGCCAGTCTGTCCCCATTTCCCAGCGGGACTGCCAGTGGGCCAGATACTGACTGGCGATGGCGGGCATAAAGCGCATCACCACCACGTTCTCCGAATTTTTTCTCGCTCCCGCCCGGCTGAAGTTATAGCTACCTGACTCAACCGTATGATTATCAACAATTAAAATTTTATCATGCTGAATAGGGAAGCGGCTGTTTGTCCTCAGAGGAATACCGGCATTCACAATCAGATTCATTGCCGCCATGCTGGCCCTGTTGCGGTTGCCTTTCTCGTCGATAACGATTTTTACATCCACGCCCCGCTGATGCGCGGCAATAAGCGCTTTCATCACGTCCGGATCGGTGAAGGAATAGGCCATCATCCGGATACTCTGCTGCGCGGAACCGATGGTGTTCAGCACCAGAAGGCGGCCAGTCCCTTCAGGAGAAAAACCCACCTGAATATCCGGAGCCGTCGATATCCCCGCGTCGGCGGGGAAGGGCAGAGAAGACAGCAGGGGAAGACAAAGAAAGCTGGCCCTGACCAGCCTTCTGCATGAAAATAGCATCATCATGATTCCTTTGGATTTTTAACAGAAACGCCGGGGGCGGGTAAAACTTGCTTTTACCCGTTTCCGGGGTTGACCAACTGAGCGCAGCGAAGGCGGTAGCCCTGCTCCCGACCGGGGAGGCAATATGCTATCCTTCCGCGCGATGAAAAAAATGGAGTGGTACTGGTTGACTGTCTTTTATCAGAAACGCCCGACCGAAGAACTGATGCATCTGGCATGGTGCCTGCTGGTAGCGATAAAACTGTCGCAGAAACAGGGCAAAATTCGCACAGATTTGCAGATACACATGTTCATCATGCAGTGGCTGTCTGCCGCGCAAAAACGTAAGCTGTTCCCCCGCTCGGTCGCACAGGACATTCTCTGGCTTCTTGACCAGGGGAAACGCTACGGTTTTGGTGCCAGGCTGCACCGCAAGGTGGAGTACATCTGGCGTTCCAGCACGGGCGAACTGGCGAAACAAAGCGTGTTATTCCGCTTCACGTATTTTATTGAAACGCTGAAAACAATGGGCTGGCTGGACTTTCTGCTGTCACAGCAGGAATGGCGTAGTTATCACAGGGAATCAGCAACGGCCAGCGCGGTGTATACCCCGAAAGCAGAACTCCATCCTGCATTCAGTGACAGTGGCGAACTGATTAAACCACTGGAGATCCGCTTCACCGGTGATATTTCAGGCGTATTTCCGTTACTTGAGCAATGCCATTTAAAAAGCGAACAGCGGCCTGATGAGGAAGGCTTTTCCGTTATCCAGCTGCTGCCGGAAAAGACATAGCAACCGGCGTCAGTCCTCGAAAGATTTTTCTTTCACGATGTCCCGCTCGATCTGCTTCAGATGAAGCGACTGATCGGGCTGACTCTCTGCTTCCGGCTCTTTCTCCGGCGATTTCTCGCCCAGCGCCGCCGCAATATCCCGCCCGGTAAGCGGATATTCCTCCTCTTTCAGCTTACCGGCCAGCAGCCCGGTATGGATATCATCCTCCGGCTCGCTGATGGCGGCGAGTACATCTTCCGGACGAATATCCTTCTCACCTTTACCCTGTTTTTCCAGGGCTTCACGGGCAAGTCGTTCCGCCTCCTGTTCAGCGTTCTCCTTCGGCTCAGGAATGAAGGGAAGGGGGTCTTCCGTTTTCCCGGCCACGTTGCGGGCCAGTTGCGCGGTCAGGCTGTCATCGACTACCTGATCAGCGCCGCTGATACGGCTGATATTGAGCGGTAAACCCTCGCCCTCCATCCTGACGATCACGCCGCTGTCGGGATACTGTTGCGCAAGTTGCAACCCTTCAGGCAGGCTCTCCGCGATGCGGTTTTCCCCGTTCCGGCTCTGCTGTATCCCCGCAAACCTTGCATCACTGCTGCCTATAACCCGAAAATCACCGGGTAAGGACACGCCGTTACGCTCATCCGCATTTATCGTCAGAATCACCACGCCTGAACGGTTGCCGTTACTGTCCCACAGCGCGAACGCCAGCCCCGGCTCCGGATGCCGCCTGACGCCCGGCACAAACAGGCCCTGTGATTCGCCTTCAGCCAGCCCGTAGTTCTTCAGCAACGCCCGGCCTGCGGCAACATCGGCAAGAGGGGAAGCCCAGGACAGAATCCCCTCTGCCGTCCTGCCCGCCCGATCCTCACCCGCCATCAGATAATCATGGGCGGTACGATCACCCTTGTTTTTACTGAGTTCAGCCAGCCATCCGGCTCTGTCATCGGTGTAAACCTGCACATGCTCTTTTGTACGGGACAACGTAACGTAACCACTTTCCTTTGTTGCCATTCGCTTTCGCCCTCCTTCAGTCCCTTCAAGCGTAATGACAAACCGGGAACTGGCCCCCTGAGCACCGTATGCCGTAACGGCATACCCCAGGTCGGTATGCCTGTCTGCCGGGTCATTCAGGTCAAGACGACGGGTAAGCTGACCATCCTGGCTGCGAAGGATCATGCTTTGTCCGTCGATCTGTTCCACGTTCCAGAAGCTGTTTCCGGTATAACCGCGCTCGGCATCAGAACGGGTAAAACGCATTCTGTCGCCCTCACTGACGCTGATAATCCTTGGCTGATAAATCTGTGCATCCTCGGTGCTGTTCTCGAACGGTGACAGGATTTTTTCCCGTCCGTCATGGCTGATAAGCGTCACCAGCCCGCTCTGCCGGTCAGTGCCGCCGACCGTCCAGTACTCCCGGTTAATCAGGGCAACTTTTCCCGTCAGAGCGGACCATCCTGTCAGGCTCCGAAGCTCATTGTGCCGGACGCGAACCGGGTCAAGGACGGTTATCTCCTGTTCGTTTATCGTAATGCTAGCCCTGTACAGATTGTCATGTATCAGGCGGTTTATTTCCTGCCTGTCCGTATTGAGATGCGCCACCGTCAGTGTATTGTCGCGGGCTTCGGCTGTTCGTCCCGCAAAGTCAGCCGCTATTGCCTCCGTCACGCTGGCGGGCATTCCTGCATCACGTAACGCCTGGATCTGTTCTTTATCCGGACTGACCTGTTCAACGGATGATGCAGGAACGAATGCACCGGCTTCACGCGGCACCACATCCGGTGTGACATTTTCGGCCTTTTCCAGCGCGAGCGCATGTTGCCCTTCAATCATGGCATACACCACTTCCCGAAGTTCCGGCGTCTGGCGCACAATCTCCTTCATAATGGCGGTATCAACGGCGCTGCGCTGCTGCATCAGCCGGAACGGCTGTCCCGGCTCGATGGCCCGCAACTGAGCATCATCCCCGCTGGTAATGGCCCGCCCGCTGCCGGTGGCGATGGCCTGGTAAGCCTCACTCATCGCCCGGTTGCCAATCATTGACGCCTCATCAATCAGGAACAGGGTATTGCTGTAGTCCGGTTTCTCGCCGTTCATCCGGGCCTGTCTGTCTTCCCAGATAAAGGATTCCAGCGTCTGCGCCCGGACGCCCACGCTTTTCATTTCCTCAACGGCCCGGTGAGTCGGAGCCAGCCCCACCACCTCCGGTCGCTGGTCGTCCGGCAACGTCGCCATTGCCGCCAGCATAGCTTTAAACTGCGTGGTTTTACCCACACCGGCGTAGCCCTGCACCGCCGTAAAGCGGTCAGCGCTTTCCAGGACCATGCGCGTGGCGGCCTGCTGCCCTGCCGTCAGCCCCGTAAGATACTGTTCAGGCACCGACGCCATCAGCGGCGTGACGCTGCCTTTCCCTTCCGCGATATGGCGCAGAATGGCCTTTTCCGTTTCAAAAGTGGATTTTGGCAGCATCAGCCCGGCTTCCAGCCGGATAAGTTCACCGTCCTTTACCTGGCGGTTAATCTCGGACTGGATAGCCGGAATGCTGACCGCTGAATTAATACTGAGCGCGGCACTGAGCAATTCCGGGGCCAGGAAGGCGGTTTTCTCATGCTGCACCTGACTGAGGGCCAGATACACGGCCTGAGCCGCCGGGGTTCGTGGCAGTTCTCTTGCGGCATCGAGGGCGGCATCAACCCCTTTTGCGCCGGTGGCCGCTTCCACCTGGGCGCTTATCACCCGCACAGCAGGGCTGCGGGCAAGTTTTGCCTCGCCCCGTTCAGCATCCATAGCGGTAAATATCCGGATGTCACTGCCGCTGCGGGTCAGGGTATTAAGCACATCATCGCGCATCTCACGCCCGCTGAGCGCGGCCAGCACTTTTCCTTCAGGCGCTATCGATTTACCCAGGGATTCAACATAGTTATGCTCAACCTTCAGGGGCCGGGAGATATCTGCCCGGATAATCTTTCCGTTTTTCTCCAGCGCAACAGCGCCATCACCGGCGCTGACGACGCTGACCACATCCTGCGCCTTCAGCTTTCCCTTTGCTTCCCGTCCCGTAACCCGCAGTTGATCGCCGGGAGCCACCTCCAGCATCCGGGGTTTGAAAAGGCTCCATGAGGCGTCAATCTGGCTGATTTTTTGGTGCTGTAGTTCCCCGGCTTCATTCACAAGACGAAGAACACTGGTTTCAGCGCCAACACGATCAATACGCCAGCGCTCCATGTTCTTTTCATCGGCATTCCAGCGTTCCATTACCATACCTTCGCGGTAGGTATCGCGACTTTTCCGGCTCTTACTGTCGAGCCAGACCGGAGACAATGTTTCAATCCGGATATCATCGCCGGTGATACGCCCCTGCTCACGTAGCGCATCACGAATGTACCCCGTCAGGACCTGTTGC
The DNA here is from genome assembly GCF_053709655.1 of Enterobacter sp. UPMP2060. NCBI lineage: Bacteria > Pseudomonadati > Pseudomonadota > Gammaproteobacteria > Enterobacterales > Enterobacteriaceae > Enterobacter > Enterobacter sp. UPMP2060. The sequence continues at coordinate 28,656 of NZ_JBSKJQ010000018.1, read as the reverse complement.
TCACGCTCACCGGCAACCTGTGCAACGACGCCATGCCCGGCGGTAATATCGCGGGCATACTCTGCGGCAAGATGGCTGTAGCGAACCTTTTTATCCGCTTCAGACGTAAGCTGTGCCACAGGCACCGGCGCGTCATTGAACCGATAATGAGCGGCACCTTCCTCCTGAAGAACCGAAAGGACGCTGCCAGTCCCCTGTCGTTTACCGCTGTCCATCATCAGGATCTGCGCACCGCTTTCCCGCGCTTTTTCCATCAGGAATACGCTGTCCTTCAGCCCCAGCGTTTCGGCCTCTGCGACAATCACGGTGGTATGAGCAGTCAGCGGAAGGTCGGCTTTCAGTGCGCCACGTCCTGCAATCAGCCCGGACAGCGTTTCACTCTCTCCCAGAAAGGCTTCACTTTTGCGATCTGCGGCCAGTACCATAACCTGACGCCCCTGCGACACTGCCAGTCCGGCCAGTTGTTCGGCCCGCCCACGCTGGACGGCTGCGCCGCCGCGCCCATAGATCACCGCAAGTGGATCGCGATTCTCTGCCAGTTCAGCACAGACGCCGGAAACAGCGGCAAGCGTCCCGTTCAGCAGGGCTTCGCCGGAGACAATGGCGCGGCCGGAATCCATATGCTCCCGCGCAAACTGGCGAACCGTCAGTTCATCAAGTAAATGAATATCAGACGTAAAAATGCCTTTGTCCTTATCGAGCGCAACGAGACGGCCCTGTTCAATAGCGGTATCGATGCCTGCTCTTGCCCGCAGCACCATATCCTTTTCCGCTGGCAGAAGTGACACAACGGCGGTCAGCACTTCGCTGTAGGCAAACTGCGCTTTTTTATCACTGAGAGACGACAGCGCCTGCGTGATGGCCTCTTTCAGTGCAGGTTCAGCCGTAAGTGTCACGCTGGCCGGAGAACTCGCTTCCGCTTCGCCGCGTTCTGCTGCCTGCGACCGGCTGCGTTCACGGGCAGCCTGGATCGTCTTATCCGGATCAAAGTCGTAATCCGCCAGCACCTTATCCCACTGCTCACGTCTCGCCTCCCCCTCGACGAACTCCTTGTTTTTACGGGTATCCAGCGCCGCGACCGAGCGGGAAAGTGGGCTGGCATCCCGTCCTACGGCATCATCAATCTGCGCGGTTCGTTGAGAAAATGCACGAATCACATCCGGTGGAACTTCAGCAAATTCATACATACCATGTGGCCCGCTTCTGACCGGTGTGTAACCACAGTCTTCCACCATTGGGCGCAAATACTCGCGGTAAAACTGCCCGTAAGCGAGTTTCATATCGTAAACCTGCTCACGAATACCGCTGCGCTGGCGTGTATCACTCCCCAGCGCGTGCCACTTATCATCATCAGCGCGGGTGACATTAAACAGCAGGCCGTGCGAATGGAGGTGCATCTCACCTTCACGGTTCGTATCATGCGTATAAAGTGCGGCAACCATGTTACCGGTTGTCACCGTAGTGGTGACACCGTCACGGGTAAGGCGGGTATTGACGCTTTTCTCCACTTCGAGCATTGCCAGCCTGACCGCCTCATTATGTGCCTCAATCAGCCGGGTATCGCCACCCAGCAGGGCGAGAATGGAAAGACTTTTGGGCGCACCGAAGGTCAGATCCATGCCCGGACGGTTTGTTTCATTACCCGCAATCTGACGGGAAATCACCGTGCCATCGGGCAGATGCCCCCGGAGCATTTCATCGAAGACTTCAGGGTTCACTTTTCCCTCAAGCCCCAGCATCGCGGCCCCTTTTCCCAGCCAGTGACCATCAGCATTTTCCAGCGTCTCAAAGTTGGCTTCACCGCCATAATATTTGGCATCGCCATGAATCGGTTCAACTGAAAGCATCACAACTCCATATCAATTTCATGTGACGGGTGGTGATTGATATTCACCTCCTCACGGCGTACCTCATCACGGGTGCCGTGCTGCATCTCCTGCTGCCAGGCTTCATACGCCTCCATATCGATAACCTCGCCATCCGTGCTGATGCCATGAGGTATTTCGTTCTCACGGCCACCACCACGGGCAGGTTTATCCGTCACGGCGGACTTTTCACCAGACGGGCCGCCTGAAGATGAATCTGGCCCGGCCACAGCCGGTGCAGGCGGCACGCTTACGGGGTTGCCCGCCGGTGCCGGATCGGATTTCACCTGAGTGTCGGAAGGGATGAACAACTTTCTCGCAGCCTGACGTTCGCTGCTTTCCTGCTGACTGATTTCCTGCTCAATTTCAGGGTCGAGAGACGTTTTCACGTCGCGCTCCAGAATGCCTTCCGCGACTTTCGGCAGGGGCTGGTATTTCAGGGTGAGGCGAACAACGGGATATTTGCCGGGAAGCGTGACGAAGCACTGCAGGTCTTCCAGTCCCTGCACGTCTGAATAGCTGACTATCGATACCCGTTCTTCGTCTTTGCCGTAGCTGATACCGTCGCGCACCTCATCCGTACCAAAGCTGGTCTGTTCAGAGAAACGCTTGCGGACGGTCTGGCCGATATCTTCTTCAACAAATTTCGCGATGGCCGCGCTGGGCGAACGGAAAAAATATTTGGTATTCAGCAGGTCATAAATGGCAGCGGCAAATTTGGGGCCGTAAGTTTCTTCAAGCTGCGCATAGGACTGGAACCCCAGCACAAAGCAGCCGCCATACTTTCGGGCCTCCGCAATGATGTAGGGCAGATTAGGCAGCTTATGCAGTGAAGGCAGTTCGTCGTAGAAGAACCAGACACGCCGGTAGCGATTCTCATGCAGTGACAGAAGGGTGCTGGACGCAATTCCCAGCCACATTGATATCAGCGGTTTCAGCGATTCATGGTGACGCTGGTTGGACGTGATAAACAGCCACCCGCTGCGCTTTTTATCGCTGTTGCCCTGCATCCATTCACGGATGGTGAACGGTTTTTTACCCTCGCGATCGATACCCTGCAAATAGCGCAGCGACTTCACATAGTTGGTGAGAACGCTTCGAATAGAGATGGCGGTTTTCTCAATGCTGCCATCCACCAGTGTGGAAGCAGGCGTTCCGGCCAGAAAGTCACGCAATTGGTCAAGCTTGATTGCCAGCAGGGTACGCAGGAAGCTGTTATAAGTCCGCTTCTTATCACCGCGCATTTGCTCCGCACCTTCCGCAAAAATCGTCCTGGCCGACCCCTGCCAGAACGGATCGCCGCTGTTTCCCATCGGGATAACCGTTTCGGTGACAGCTTCCAGGTCAGGAAGCGTCGGGCATTCAGCCCACAAATCCCAGTTTGCACAGCGCTTATCCTTCGGATTAAGAATGATATCGATGGATTCATCATAAAATTCTTCAACAAAGGTATTCCCTTTGTCATAAATAATGACCGGAACACCGGCTTCACGAAGATGGAGTAATTTCTTACGCATCAGCGTGGATTTCCCCGTACCGACCGTACCGTGCATGGCGAAGTTCTGTATTTCTGAGTCTTTAACTATTGGCAGGCCGTCAATCACGATATGTGAAGCGGTTCCCCGCCTGCGCATAAGACGGGCAACAACTTTGGGGTTATCTTCCAGGATACGGCCACCAGTAACTTCATCTTCGCTGGCCTTTTTCCCCACCCGCCCGATATACCAGAACACCCCCATAACCACGGCAAACGTAATTATCGACGCGAACACCCCCGATAGAATGAATTCATTTCTCAGAGTGATGCCACACCAGACTGTATATTTGTCGGTAAGGATTTTATCGTAAGTATAATAAAGAGTATTACCGTAATACCTTACGGGATAAACAGGCGGCTTTCTTATAATTGAACCAAACGGGATTAATGTATGACTCCACCAGTAAACCAGCCCGTTAAGGAACGTCTGGGTATTTAATCGCAGATAAAGGATGAACCCCAGCAAAGCCAGCCACCCGATAAAAACATAGTAGAACAGAATATTATTAACTTGCAGGAACATCCGGAAACGCATAAACGTGACCTGACCGCCCTGCGTAATATCACGGCCTTTGAAACTCATTTTTTTCTCCGGTAAGAGGACTTAACCTGTTATTTTTTGCGAGCGATTAACGCGAACGTAGAGGTTATAAATAAGGTTGGCGTAATGTTCCCGTTTACCGGCATTCTTATCGGAGAAACCGGCGTTGTATGAACCCAGACAGTGCCAGTTAACACCGCACGTCCGTAAATGTCTCGCGAGTATCCATGCACCGATCTGTACATTCAGGCACGGGTCATTCAGTAAGTCCTGCGGGGAGCGGATAACCCCCATTCTGACCAGTTCAGGAATATGCCTGCTGTTTATCTGCATCAAGCCATAGTCTTTACCAAGTCGCGGGCCGTTATCATTGGTGATTCGCGGGTTGAGGCTGCTTTCCTGCATGGCAATCGCTTCAAGCAGCATCGGGTCAAGGTGGTAGCGTTCTCCTGCCTGCACGAAACAGAACGCACTGGCATTCATTGAGCACAGGCAGACCGCCACCAGTATCAGTGATTTAATGAGTCGCATAGATTTATTCCACAGGAAAAAGCGCAGTCAGGAAGACTGCGCTTATCAGAGACTTAATTACAAATGATGATTCAGTTTGAGCACTGAAGCATTAATATTTCAGTATCGGCTGTCGTCGAAGCCGCTACTGAAAGAACTGCCATGATCTATTGAATGGTTATCGAAGCCGCCAGAAATATGATTATCAGATGAAAAGAGACTGTCATGATTCAAGGCACTACCATAAGTATCACCTCCGGCATCAAAGTAATCGCTGGTCATAGCCAAACCAGTTGCCGGGTTGAAGTCATTAGCATGGGAACCAGTTACAGAATAGTTTCCTGATTCAAAGTTAGCCAAATGACTATCAGCAATGCTCATTGCGGCAGGGATCAGGTTATCTGAAAATAGATCTTTCTGTCCTGAAGACAGGGCTTCAGTCAGTACACCAGCAGCCACACCGCCTGATATTCTGGATGCGACTTGCGGATTTACTTTATCTTGGATACGTTTTTCCACCTCACTTTTTAAAATTCTTTTTATAGCTGATTTGACTATCCAGTCAGGAGTATCAAGACTCTTTAACTCCTTAACTTCGTCAAAATGATAATTCCTTTTGAGAAATAGCGCTATACAACCAGCCAGCAGAGCATTTGCTGAGCAGAGTATTATCAACAATTCATTATCCATTCCCCATGTGTACACAACAGAAAGAAAAACTCCACATGTGAAAAAATAAAAAGGCAATCTTCTATCTCTACTCAACAAACCCGCCATCGATAAAACATTGAAGAAAGAAGGAATTAAAAACAATAAAACAAAGAGAATCACTGCATTCAGTGGTTGCTTTAACCATTCACCGAAATGGACTGAAAAGTTATAAGCAACTGCAATAAATATAGTTAATGGCATTATTAACAGGTACTTACATCTAATCATCTTCTCGCCTCCGCTCTTTTAGTTTCTTCGCCATATCAGATATATCACCAGGGTTATTTCTTAAGTCTCCAAGACCCTGGTGTTCACTGGCTTTGTTATAATTAGCAACAAAATCGCCATCAACTTTTCCATGCTCACTTTTCAGTCTATCGCTTTCTCTCTGAACATCACCGTGACCTTGCTCAATATTTGCTCCGGTCTGTTTAATAACTCCCTGATTTCTCGTCAGAGAATCATCAACGCCCTGTGTTATGTTTCCTTTAATGCCTGCTAATTGCGCCCTGCGTTCGATTTCCTGCTGACCTGAATTTATCGTTCCTGCTGCGTCCCCGGTTGATGGTTCAACACTCTGCATACCGCTCGCCAACGAGGCACGATTACTGTTGAAGTCACCTTCAATACGTGACCGCAGTTTTTCTTCCACAAAGCTATCCGCCAGTGCTTCACGTTCGTGGCGCACATTTTCATCAGCCGTATTAGTCAGAATACGGCTCGCATCTCCTGGCGCTTTTTGCTGAACATAACCCACGAACTCCTGAGAAAGATTGCTGGTTTGTTGTGCCGTTTCGCTTTCCGACATTGACGCCACTTTACTGTACTCATGGCTGCGGCTCACACTGCTGGTATATTGCTGGTACTGGCTGTCGGCCACACTCAGTGTTGTGCCAATCTGTTCAAGTTGTGAGGCCGAACTGTTATCGTTACGAACCGCAGAATGCGAAACGCGATAACTCTGAAGTATCTGTTTCCCTTCCCGGAAATCGCGCACATTTTTAGCATCTTCACTACTGGTGTGATCGGTGCTTCCGGTCTGACGTTGATCTGCCGAACTCTGACTACCTGTACTGGCTGAAATCTTACCTGAAGCCCCAACATCAGCCCCGATAGTCCATTTTGCCACTTTCCCAAGCGCTGAATTACCTGAAGATATACCCGCATACGCTTCAGCCTCAGCCTGACGGGCTTTGGTTTCAATCTCAGCCCATGCCTGCTGTTCGCTGATACCGTGACGTTTGGCATAGTCTTTCGCCGCAGAGATCATCGAGCTAACCCCTCTCGTGGCCTGCGCCGTCTGCGAATCATCCGTGCTGGTATTCATGGTATTGCTGTTACCGGTCTGCTGCGAGAATTGCTGCGCCTGGTTATATGCGCTGTTCATGGCATGGTTAAAGCCCTGCAACGATGTTTCAGCCTGCACCTGGCTTTCTCTTGCCAGCCGTTGCGCAGAAGAACTCATTGCGCGGCCAAAGTTTAAATCCATAGGCAATTTAGATGTGCCTGTCGTACTGTTAACTATCGTCGTTCCGTCAGCCGTCGTACCCTGCATAGAGCCATTCGCCAGTTGCTGATCCCTTCGCCCGGAAGCAAAGGTACTGTTAGTATCCCATTTAAAGCCCTGCACGTTATCCGTCTGCATATTGTTAAACGCATAAGTACCATCTACGGCCTGAGAGGACGACTGAGAGGCAACCCCCTGTGTCATGCTGCTGAGATAGCTGCCCGCCTGGGAAACCACGCCACCCAACCCCTTCACCATGCCATAAGCGATAAAGGGAATAGAGAGCGAAAGCCAGCCCGCCGTTGATGCAATCATCGAATGCTGCTGCTGGATCTGAGAAAGGTTAGACAGCGTAACGTCATAAGCGCCACCGGCTTTCAGGTAAAACGTCATGGCGTTATTTAACACTGCAAACAGCAGCGGCCACGCCTGAAGATAAGCCAGGGTAAAAATATACCCCTTGAGCACAGTCCAGGTCAGCGTGTTAATAATAGCCAGCACAATCATTACCGGGAAAAGCCCGATCATCATCCCCAGAAGAACGGTCTGCATGATTGGCAGATACTTCATCGCAATATTGGCACTGACGGACTGCTGCATAATTTGCTTCTCAGTGGCCGTTTCTGTGGCAATATTCATCATACTGGCGGTATCGCCATTACGTGCAGCGTAGGCGCTGATACCTTTGCGCAGCCCGTTCATCACGACATTCTGTTTTATAATGCCGCTGGCGCTGCTGCCGGCATTATAAAAATAGCCGTAGCTGTCACCCAGAAGGGAGGCAAACAACTGCTCCCGGTTGGCCCTGGAACCAAACAGCTTCTGCGCCCAGAACGAGAACGTCTTTCCACCACCGGAAGAATCCGTACCTATCTGCTGTTGCAGGGTTACTGCGGCCTGCTGGCAGGTCTGGAAGTTACCCGCCTTATCGAATATTCCCCGTAGTGGGCTGGGTTTCTCAAAAATCTTCGAATAAGGATCGGTGCTGTTCATCAGATCTTCCATTGAATACTTATGATTCAGAAAGATATCGCCTATTACGCAGTTCTGCACATAATCGGAAAAGAGTCCCGCAATCTCACCATCGGCAAAGGTAAAACCCGTACTGGCCTTCACCAGTTCGGAGCCAAACAACATCCCGGTTTTGCTGTAAGACACCGCATCTGGTCGATGAAACACACCCTCATAGGCCTGCGTCAGCGCATACCCTACAGAGGTGATCAGCGATGCAGGAATTGCCAGACCGCCAGGCACATTATCCACCTGGTGAACGGCTGTCGGGTCGGTCATATCAATGACCTGCACCGAATGCTTATTGGCGATAAGCACCCCCGGTACAATCACTATCACCGCCACCCACTTAATGAAGGTCAGCACATCTTTTTTCTGCAACCAGCTCCATATAACGGCAAGGACGGAGAGAATGGAAGCCCATTTAATCAGGGTTCCCCAAGTGGCCGATGCGGTTAATACCGCCACGGCGTTCAGCGAGTCAGCCAGCCAGTCACCACCCGTAATGGTATAAATCACCTGCATAATTACATACCTCCGGAAAAGCGATAGTTGTTCTGATAACGGTCGAGTAACCGTCCGGACAGTTGCTGGCGCATATAGCCCATCTGACGTTCAACTACCATCAGCGCATCCTGCTGTACCTGAACCCTGGACTGCATGATTGCCAGTTGCTTGTTGGCGTTTGCCATGCTTGCCTGCAACGGTTTAAGCGCACTGTCGGGGTAGCTTTTGCTCGCCAACATAACGCGGGCCTGCTGCATCACTTCCTGCATGTACTGGATAAGAATGTCGAAGCTGATGTAATCAGAAAGCTGATAGATAACCGAATCCGATACGCCCAGAGAGAGAGGATCAACGAGATAACGCAATACCGGAACAGAAGTGGACGTAATAAAGCCTTTTTCCTTTTCCGTCAGCGCTTCATCGGCATAGGCTTTACTGCCGATACTCTGCAACATCTTATTGACCTGACCACTTAGAGAATTCTCTGCGCTGATCGTCACTTCCCCTATTGTTGCCTTCAGGCATTCACCGTCATTGCAGGTATAGATTTTGGCCGTACCGCCATGCAGTAACGCATGGATCAGATCTTCATTTGTCGTCATGGCCGTAAGAGGCTGAGGCTTACCATCATCATCAAAAATAAGGGTGCCGGTAATGCTCATGGCAAACTCTTTTAGCTCTTTGTTTCCGCTGAATACCTGATTTTTTTCCAGCGAGTCCCATATCAGGTTTTTGTTACGCAGCACCTGGTCTTTCATATCGGCCCCGGCTTTGTTACTCATGTTTTTGTACTGCCCCCCGGTGCCGCAGCCCTGACGCGCTGCCGCCCAGTCCGAGAAGAAATTGGAATCGCTGCCGATGGTCTGACAAACCGCGCTGGCATTTTCCTGCGTTTCCGGCCATAACCCACCGACGATAGCCCTTGCGGCCTGACAACTGCTCATGTTGGAACTGTTAACATCGGACGCCAGTTTCTGAAGAAAATCCTTTGCTGACGCCAGTTGCGGTGTCACTGTCTTCAGAGCCAGGTCAAAAAACAGCCCCGGCGCGTTACTGAGAATGGATTTGGCGAACTGGATAAATTCGTCTTTGCTGATAAAGGAAAAGGAACCCAGAAACATATCAATACCGCCACAACCGGCGTTCAGGCTGGGTAACTGAAGCGATACCAGTTGCACATCCTTCGCGGAGGTTCGCGCATAGAGCGCCCCACCCGTGGCGTAACCTGCCGCCTGCCCCTGCCAGACTTTCGGCGTGGTGGTATTCTGCTCATAGCCCAGCTTGCCAAAGAACTTGTTCATATCATCATTAAGACTGGCACCGGCCATCAGGGTATAAAGACATAAAACACATGCCAGCGCGCTTTTTCTCAGACCGCCGTTCATTTCGCCTCCCCGTTATCCATAGCAAAGCGCAGTACTTCATCAAGCCTTGCCACAAAGGCTTCACGCTCACTTTCTCCCTGTTGAAGGGGATAGGTTTTCATGTTGTTAACGTTCACCAGAAACAGCGTAGGTGTGGCAATAGGCAGACCCTGAGCAAAGAATTCAGTGATCACCATCGGCGGAGCCGGAATTGCCTGCGGCCATGACGCATCCCCCCGGCCATCCAGGGTGTAAGGGAATACTGAAAAGCCGGTGTCCTTAGCAATAGCTTTCAGGACGGGATCGAAAGCATGGCAGTGCGGGCAGGACGACGACATAAAGAGGACGATTTTCCAGTCCCGAAGATTGACCTGCCGCCCGTCGCTGAGACGATAAAACACCGATGCGGGCCGGGTCGAAACCTGACCTCCGCTATGTTGAAGTGCCTGTTTGTGCGCTTCCAGCCTGGCGATCTCATCCCAGGTCGTAGCGTTGACGGACGCGCTGGCTGTGAACGCCAGCAAAAGGAAGGGAAGTGCAGGAATACATCGCATAAATTCACCTGTATTAACATACGTAAAATCAGGCTGTCGTGACGGCGGAATTCTTCGGGCAACACACGGCAGCACCGGTGCAGCTTTAAAGCACCAGTCTGATGATTGGGTTTTTGTCGGCTCCGGGCCGGGGAGTCAGAATTTATTCTGGCTCAGCGGGCCGGATGGCAAGCGAAGCGCGGCAGTCAGGACGTCAGAAGCCGGGAGCGAAGTCCGTTGCTACCAGAAGGAACTGAGAGGCTAAATCCTCCTGGGAGTGGAAACCATACGCCAGCGGCTGATAAGCCTCCGTGCGGGGGTTCACCAGAAAAAGCGCTGGGTAATGGGTAATATGCATGGCCTCCGTCTGTCCGTTGTCAGGCCGTGATCCCGGCAGTTCCGGCGCAATTTTGCCATCCACTGACACATAGATAAGATTGATGCCGTACTCCCTGACGAACGAGCGCACAACCACGCCCATCAGCACATCCACCGGCTCTTTCCCCCGGTAGAAATAAAACAGCCCGTTATCAGCAGACAGCTTTTTAATAGCGTCTTTTTCCCGCTGACGCTGTATCGCCTGGCGGGTACTGGCCGTTCCGTTGTAATGGCTGTAGCGCAGGTTGTAATCCAGTTCGGGGAACTTCAGCAGCGCCTCTTTTGAGGACTGAGCAAACTGAGACGATTTTTCCGCCCAGAAATCCTGTAGCAGTTTGTATCGCCTGAAATTTTCAGCAGAAGGGAACATGATCGCCTTATCGAGCGCGGCCTTCGTGGCAGCCTGCAATTTCTCTTTCAGTTCGGTGGCATTTTCCGGGGATACTGCTGAAGAAGGCGGTGCTGACGGCGGCTCGTCCTCGTCAGGAGATACAGGCTCGTTGTACCAGATCCAGCCCTGCGCCTCACTGTCGGGAAAGCCGCCAAGCCGGGTATCGCTGGCCTGAGCATGTCCCCCGATAAAACCAGCAGCAGCCAGCATCAGATAACAGGCTTTTCGCATCAGTGGCTGCTCCCCTGGTCAAACATGGCTTTCATCCGCTCTTTCATTTTCTCCATCTGATTATTGTCAGCGGGAATATCACTGCCGCTGTTCAGGTCGTCATAAAACGCGGAGAAATCGACTTTTGAAAAATCTATCTTCTGGAGTTCTTCCGGTGTTATTCCCCTGCAATCTGGCGATTTACCTGAACCGAACCCGATCCCAAGCTGCCATGAACGGCCCTGTTGCTGGACTATCTGCGCCAGCTTGGAATCAAACTGGCAGTAGCCGCGCTTTTTCTCAATGCAGATACCCAGCGCTTTTTTGCTGCAATATTCACCCACATAGACGGTAAGCCGTTTTTCTTTGGCCTTACCCAGCGCTTTTTCTTCACTGCTGCAACTGGCAAGCCCCACGTCCTGCCCCCAGCCCGAATCTTTACAGCAGTTACTGAACCCGGCTGCAAACTTCTTGCAGGACACGCCCTTACCCGTGAAGATTTTCACATCATTGCTGTTCAGTTCGGCAACGTCCTTACCCGCTGCCGCCACTGCCGCCAGTTCCGATGCCGCTTTGGCGAACATGTCGTTTTTGCCGTTGTTATCCAGTACACAGCTTCCGTCTGTACAAAAAAGCTCATCGCCGCAAACCTGCCCTTCACCTTTTGTCTTCGTTTCACACGAATACGTGATGTTGGCGTGGAGACAGACACCATCCCCCTGATCCACGCACTTCTGGTTTATAACGTTACACGCCGCATTATGGATATAAGCCCCGCAGGTTCCCTCGCTTTCGCTCTGGGTCAGGTAGCTGTCGCGGTACGCCCAGCAGTCCTGATGTACGGTATAGGGCTTGCCATCCACCGTTACCGTTTTATCGCCGCCCGGCTCCGTGCATTCCGTCCCGGTCAGACTGCCTTCAGCTTTATCAAACGGGCAGTTTTCAGACCATACAACATCCGGAACCCATTTCTTTGATGGAATTTCAACCCGAAGAGTAATGGAAAAGCGGTAACGCATGTTGCTGCTTTTCCAGATGAAATCGACTGTTGGCTTATTATTTCTGTTACGAATGGAGAACGCCATCTTCTGTCCCTCCGTCAGTTGTGTCCCACTGCTCAGGGCAGGGCTGCCTGTATCATCATCCATTGAAATCAACCCGAAAGGCGTACTCACACGCATAAACCAGTTAGGGTTACTAAATGCCAGATGTTTATTCCAGGAATATGTTGCAAATGCGCTAATAATCTTTCCTGTCACGGGGGCGCTCCAGGTTCCTGTGTATCCTGCATCTGTAGAAGCAAACAAAATATCCTGAGACTGAATGACAATATTTTTAATTTCTGTTGCATCCTCGTAATGACCGGATATTGTCGCAGTTCTGGTGCAATATTGCTGAACCTGCAAATCCCGGTCACAGACATAATTAGTAAATACACTCTTCTCGAATTCTTTGGACTCGCACAGCTTGGGGTCGAATACCGTTTCAGCGTTATTCTCGGCATTGCGGCCATTATCCAGAAACGGGGAATCAGCCGTTACCATATCTTTCGGCTGCTTACTGATAGAATCGGTGACGGCCTTACCCCACTCGGTATTATTAAGCGTATTGCTGCCCGGCGAGGTTAAATCAGTACCCGAACTTTGTACACCACCGTAGTACTTCGTTGCATCCGGACTGCTGCTGTAGTCAGGCAGGTTATCCGCAGGTTTAAATGACTTAAAGGTATCAAGATCCTTTCCCTTCAGCCCTTTGGCATAATCCATACCACTGTTAAAATCGTCGTTCGCCGTGACCGGAAAGTTAACGATAAATCCCGCCATCAGCGCTATCACTAACCATAATGATTTCATTGTGTGGCCTCCTTCAGTGCAGCCCTCGCCACATCAGCACAGTCCCCACCTTCAGCAACCTTGCGCAGCAGACCATCAATGCGGATATCACCGGATACGCGATCAAACGTGTCTCCGCACGTCACAACCAGTGCCGGAACGGCGGTTATCCCGTACTGCCGGAAGGCTTTGGGGTTTATCTGAACGCCGCCTTTATTACTGCCCTTTGTCATTTCAAAAATAGTATTCGCCGTCTGACGGAAATCATTATTAATCATCCCGCGAATATTTACCGGAATAGCAAACTGAGAAGCATTATTCAGCATAATAGCAAGGCCACTTCGGGGAATTGAAAAAGAGACGAAATACTGAATGGCCGGTTGTGGTTTTTGTGCAGCCTGATATTGCATCTGCTGCTTATGCTGGAGATTATTGATGAAATCCATATTCTCCCTGGATACACCACTATTTTTTAATTGCTTAATAAAGTCCGGCACCTCCATTTTCTGAGTCTGAGCTTCAGCCGACTGCATCCGCTCAATAAAGTCCCTGTCTTCTGATACAGTTCCGGCATGAGACAGGCAGGGGAAAACCGCCATCAATAATACAGGCAGGCATTTCATCATTAATACTCCTGTTCAGAGAAAGACGCAGTTACGCTTACGCCACATTAAATAGCCGTAATTTTTCTTGTCGTTGGGGGTGAGATGTCCTGTCTGCCAGGTCAGCGTGCTCTGCCCGAAAGGGTGGCAGGCCAGCGGGTCGGGTAAGGTATTCACCATCTGATATCGCCAGCGGCTTTTGGGGATGATGGGCGAAGGGTATTCGAAACATACCGCTGTATCTGCCCCCACGCTCTCCATCACCAGACCTTCGCGGTGCAGCTTGAAGGCCATTCGCTCGGAAAGCAGCACCGACGACTGCGCAGGGCTGTATTCATTGGTGACTGTACCGGTAAACGGATACAGCGAGCCGTGACTCCCGGCACACCAGAACAGCGCATCGATGGGCTTCACCAGACTGGCGGCGGCATCTGCGGCACAGGCTCCCTGTGCAATAACGTTACCGAACAACGCCGCTTCAGGGTTAATAATGAGAGACAGCTGATCGTCATTCCACATCGGGTCAAGCTCGGTCAGATACCCGATATCCATGTCCCCGCCCTGCAAACAGCCCACAGACGTAATAATGTTCAGCCAGGCTATCAGCGGGTATTTGTACCAGTGGACGTGATAGAACACGTTTGGCACGTCATTATTTTCCTGCTCCCCCACTCCCAGGCCAACTTTACCGATATCCAGCTTAATACCGCCCATATTGACCAGGCAAAAAGGAGAGCGGGTGACATCGGTGATCGCCATAGGCTCCCAGAAGCCTATCGCCAGCCCGATACGGTAGAAAACGCCCATAGGGCATATCTGTATCGGGCTGGCCGGGTTTTCGGTATCAGCAACATTGCCCGGTGCAACCGGTATGCTGCCGATGGTTATCGGAAACAGGCATTCCCAGCAGATATCGGTGATCGGATTGACAAAATGACCATCGCAGGCGGCGGCTGACGCGCTGGCTCTGCCTGGCAGAAACAGCACAGCGCACAGCATTATAAGGGCTGTTGGTAGTCTCACTTTCCGCCCTCCATCGCAAACGTATCTACCCGCAGACGTTTACCGTCAGCAGCTACGGTGACTCTGGCCGGAACGGCGTCAAGCTTAAACTTGCGGCTTAACGTGCCGTTCTGATCAAAGTAAACCTGAGCGTCAAGGCTTTCCCCGCTGGTTTTAATGTTGCCGTTCACCAGGACAATTTTACTGATCACCGTGTCCGGCTTCTGCTGTTTCATCCAGTCAATCTGACGTTTATCGTCGCCGTCGATGAAGTAAAGGGTTTCCCGGAATGGCACATGCTCCAGTGGATTGATTTTGTCCCCTTTATGCGCGAAAACCACGCCCTTACCATCAGCAATGTCTTTATCAACGGTAAACGTCGGGTCGATATAGTGGGTTTCGCTTTTATCGGCTAAACGAAGCCCCGTTACCGGAGGTGGCCTGAGAATATGCGCTTTTACGCGCTCCTGGACGGCTTTCTGTTCACGGGCAAGTGAACCATCTGCCTCCATCGATTTAAGCCGCTGCTGAATGAACGTCAGCATATCCTGTTCCTGAATGGGATAGAGGTCGCCCCATGTTCCCAGGTCTTTAGCACCGGCGCTGCATGCTATCGCCAGTATCAGAAGAAGTGACTTTTTCATCATTGCCCTGCCTGCATTTTCCGGGCCACGTCCTGCTGAACATCGCGGGTGATATCTCTGGCCCCACTGACCACAGCAGGCGTGACCAGAATCAGTGCGCGGTGTGATGCCTGCCAGTCCTCGATGCTGCGGTTAAGGTTTGAGGTAAAGCGTTCGGTCAGGGCGCGGCTGGTCACTTCATCAAGATTTTTACGGGAAGACTGATCCATAAACCGGTCTATCGTCCCTTTCATATCGAACGTCACCACGTCAGGCGTTCGCCACTCAACCATCAGCGCCGAAATACCGGCATTCACTGCAATCAGCGCCCCGGCCAGCAAAAGAAGACGGACCCGGTGGCGTAACCGGCGTCTGGCCGGGGCCACAATACCGCGGCGGATATCATTACTGCTCAGAGTTCCCATGCTTCAAGCTCCTCCATTTCGTCCGGATAGTTGAGTTTTGCCAGTTCATATACCGCATCGTGGATATCCCATCCCTGCGCCCGTTTTTCCTGGATAAACTCAAAATCGCCACCACGGGAAGAAAACATGGCACGGCTCAGGGGATCAACGAACAGACGATGGAAGGAACTGACAGCCCCGATACGCAGCATAAATGACGAAAACCACTGATCTTTCGCATCCCCGAAACGCTCGATAATCTGGCGCTCATAGTCGCTGAACTGGCTGGGGTTACGTTCACAGTAAGTCTTGAACTCAGTGGTATCCTGTTTAGCAACCACCTTGAAAGCAGAGTTACCCCAGGCAGCTTTTGCGGCTGAAGATGCATCGGGTGAATCAAAGTCTTTAATGTTCTGTGTGATGGTGATAAAGGAGCCGTTATGGCGACGAACAGTGCGATAGCCTGTTTCAATAAACGAGCCAACCTTCTGATTTTTAAAATTAAGCAGTTTCCAGCCTTCATCGATAGCGCAACACTTTTTCAGGTTACGCGGCGAACGATACATTTTGTCTTCGATATAGATGATGAGCGAAAACATCACCGCAACGAGCAGTGCTGGCCTTTCCTGCAGGCTCCCCATCTCAAGGACAATCATCCGGGCATCTTCCTGAAGCGAGGGCTTATCACTGTTGAAGTAATCGGCATAAATACCGCCCGCGCAGTATTTTCCCAGCAGTTTGATAATTTCATCAAAGCGGCGGGCGATACTGTCTGCCCCGTCCTTTCTTGCCTGAAGCACAGCCCCTTTCAGGAACGTCACCACATCATCAATATGTGCCGCATTCCCCTTTGTCTCCCAGGCATACATCACGCCTTCGAGCAGCAGATCTTCGTGGATTTCATCGAGGTTTCCGTCCGGGCTTGCCAGCACAGACAACTGATCGCGGATACGCTCACCGGAGCGGGTAATATCCGTGACGTTAGCGAAGGGGTTAAACGACAGTGACGAGGCATCAATGTAAGTCCCGCCCATGTTCTCACAGAACGACTTATAGCCATCGCCCATATCGAACACCCAGACCAGACCGCCGCTGTCCAGTACGCTGCGTAAGATAGGCTGCACCAGACCGGTTTTACCCGCTCCCGATGTGCCGGTAACGCCCATGTTGTAGTTGGTATTCCCCATGCCTTCACCAAAGATATCCAGAAAGGCAAGCTGATTGCGGTAGCTCGGTGCCAGAAGTCCCTTCTGGCACAGGCGGTTGTCAGCAATCACCGGCATAAGGTTAACAGCCTGAATACTTTCACACCGGTTAGTGGCACCGGAAACCTTCAGATCGCTCCATAGCCCCTCGTGAGCCATAAATGGCAACATCGACATCCAGTTACGGTGCTGCATATATTGCGGGGCACAAAGTTCAAGTCCGTTTTTCTTAAAGGTGTTAATCACCTTTTGCTCGCAGGTCAGCGCTTCACTGTCATCATCACGGCAAAAAACCGTAATATTGAAGTAATGCCTGACCAGGCAGCTTTCATTTGACAGAAGACGGCTGCGAACTGATTCCCATTCGTTGCGCTGGTTGATCAGATTCGGCAGAAGTTTTGCCAGCGAACCTTTGGATTTGCTGTCCAGATCGAGAAACTTACGGTTAGCCTCCCCCTGTGCCGCAACCTGATCTTCCGCTTCAACGGTAAATGTGAGTACAAAGGGAAAAGGTATGCTCAAATCCGGATTCAGCAGATTGCTGATATTGTCCCCCCCCTGCCACAGCAGGAACATATCGGGGTTGTCATCAAGCATAAAATTCATGACGCGGGACGTTTTTACGCTACCCGCTTTTTCCGGCAATGTAACGATCAGTTTTTCAGGGTAAACATCAAAATCAATACCGTTCTCAACGCACTGGAAATGGAGGTCATCATATTCATTAACCTTCACTTCCGGGCGGAAAAGCTGATCGCAGCGAAAGTTCACCAGACCACTGACAAGACTGACCAGCCCTTCCCGGTTAACAATTTCGGTATACAGTTTCGCGGAATCGAGCGTCGCCCGGACAACTTTCATCAGGTGAGAAAGGCTGGTCATGGTGGAAGACCGGTTACTTTTCTTTTTTACCGCACAGGCAATATACAGAGAGTAACTACGCAGGGTCAGTGGCAGCCCGGTTGGCGTGCGAAAGCTTTTACGGGCGGCCTGCTGATAATAGGCACGGGTAACAGCATTAAATTTATCAGCCTGTTTTCCCTGCCAGGCAAAATCCGACAGACCATAATCCAGTTCTTCACCGATGACCTGACTGGAGACAAGGTGAAAGCTGACGGGCGTTTTACGGGGTAGTTTACTTTTAACCAGATCATTCAGCACATCCACAATATGCTTATTAGCCCCGATAAGCGGCACAGCCTTCAGTAAAAATCCTGCCGTATTTTTATTGATAAACAGTCCTGTTTCATCATCAAATTCCCGGTAGGGAAGCAGGTTTGATAGCTGAGGGTAGGTCAGATTTCCCAGAGAACGGTTGGCATCAGAAACGCCACCAGGCGATTTAATCGCATTCTGAATCCGGGAAATAGTCTGAGTGAAAATATCTAAATTACTCACTGGTGCCATTCTCCTGGTTTAACGACAAATGACAGCAGCCCTGGCTCATGGAAGTTATCCTGACCATCAACCCAGGGCGCGACCCATACTTTCGCTGTCGCTTCTGGTGTTCTCACAGGAGGGCGAAGAAACGATGCCCCCTGCACCGAACGGGTAAGAGGAACACCCGCACCGGCAGGTTTAGCCAGGGCGGGCAACGACGCCGCACCCGGCTTTACTGCTGCCGCCTTAGCCTTCTGACGGGCCATATTGTTCGCAGCATCAATGGTCATACAACTGTCACTGGAGGTGGCATTACATTCGAAATCCGATTTAGCACCGGCACAACCTGCAAGCAATACAACACCTGCCAGCAAGGGCATAATGAGTTTATTCATAGTTTATATACCGACGATAATGTAAAGAAATGGAGAAAGGTGGCTATAACGATCGGCACTTACTGAAGTAAAAAGCAGCTTTTCTGCCACACATATATATCAGCAAAGGAACCGGAAGTAATATACAGGCACCTTCTTTATGCTCATTAATCACATAACCAATAAGCAGACCTGAAGCGATACACAAAACACATGTCAATGTCAGGATTAATTTTCTTACCATCAATTCACCACTCCTACCGAACTGGCGAATACTGACACCTGATAAGGCGTAAACCCATATACGCTTTTCAGATAAAAATCGTACTCTCCCAGCCTCATATCCGAGATAACCTTATCATCGGCATAAAAATGTATATCCATCTTCCTCCCTGTTTTCACCACATGCATCAGATTATCCAGAGGGTTTTTATTCCCGGCATCAGCAATGTGCTCACAACAATCCATTAGTTTATGCAGATCATTTACAACAATGCCTCTTGATGACATATCCATAATAAAATCTTTGACAGAATTTATGACATCGCCCGTATTAGCCATTGTATTATTCATGCATTCTTTATTCGCCATGATGTTCATCTCCGGACTTCAAGATAATCCCGACGTTGCAGTTTTTACGCAAAGTTTCAGCGAAGGGTTCACTGTCTTCACTGCCATACCGTTGCTGTAGCTGAACAACATCAGACTGCGACAGGAGAACATGCATTATCTGGCTTTGCAGGCAGGTTTTACCCCGGCCTGGTTCACCTGTAACCATTACGTTACCTGCCCCTGTTTTATCTGTTTCATCACTCACTTTTAATATCCTCACCCATGTACGGATAAACAATCACAGTGAACTGGTTCAATGATTGCGTTCACTACACTTGATATATCAACCCCCATAACTAAAAGCAGAAGTGCATTAACAATCAGAACAATAACCATTAAGACCACGACAGCACCTCCGTATCTGAACATAGCCTTCAGTACTTTATTTATCATTGCCATTTATTTATTAACCCCACCAGGGATAGCCAACGGTCCGTTGATACCTTCCGCAGAAACAATATCGCCAAGTTTAAACTTTTTAATATCGTTGATTGTATTTTGCGTTTCGTGACCTACCGCGCTGGCTGTTTTTTCCAGTGCTGACTCTGATTTTTTCTGTTTCGCTTTTAACGCCTCCGCAATAGTCTGTATCTGGAATCCATCGTTAAATACCAGTGTGACCTCATTACCCGCACCAATGGGAATGACCGGATGATATTGTTCAGCGCGTTTAATATAATATTCAGAGAGCGTTTTGGCCGCCTCACTGGTGCCTCCACCTATGCCGCTTTTCATGATGTCCCCGGCCCCCGGAGAAGCCGTCGCTCCCACACCCACGGTGGTTGACCCGGCACTTTCAATACCTTTGCCAATCCCGCTGAGGAAACCAGCCCCCCAGGCAAAGCCAAGCACCTTACCGTTACGCATGACCACTTCGCCCTTGATGCCGTTTTTCCCCATAAAGGAAACATGTCCTTTAATTTCCTGGTCAATAACGTCTTTCCCGATATTACAACTGAGTTTTCGCGTCCTGACCTCCGCACGTTCACTGGATACATCCCCGTAAGCCTCCAGCGTGACGAAGCAGCCGGTAAGATCGAACTCGCGGTCATTAGGCATCTGTACTTTACCTGTTAACCGTAACTGCATCGGAGACGTGTTCTGTGAGCCGGTAACGGCCGCATTGGCATCAGCCCCTTCTATCACGACTGATTCGGCATAACTTCCGGAAGGGATATAGGGGAAGTGAAAGGCAGGCTCCTGAACGGCCTGACTGAACGTCTGCCTGCGAAGACCATTCTCACGCGGCATGACCATTATCTGCCCCGGAGGGGCGTAGCCCATCCCATCGTACCGGGAATTATTTTGCCCCCCCTGCGCAGGGGGGGAAGCATTATCACCAGCATCAGCTTTACCTGCGTTACCCGCGCCAGCATTACCCTGACTGCTCTCCCCTTTATTGCTGGTCATTGCCTGGACAAGACCAGAATTGGTTTGTTGCAGGTCAGTAAGCTGTTTTTGCAGACTGACGTTGTTATCCGATAACGCCTTGATTTCCCGCTCCATTGATTTAAATTTTTCGTTTACCTCTTTGCCGACACGCTGCGCTTCCGTTATGGCATTCTGCTGAACTTTGTCATCGAAAGTGGCATTAACCACTCCCGTCATATCCGGGGCGGGTTCACCCGGAGGCGGGGATGAAACCTGTCTTTTGGCCGCAGTGAGATACCACGCCCCCCCACCGCCGCAAAGTCCCAGCACAACCACGGCCACCACTATCGCTATCTGCTTCTTTTTGGCCTGAATATTGACGTTTTTCACTGGCTTACCTCCAGGTCACGGATCAGATAAAGCGAAACCGTTGCTCCGGCAGGTAATACAGCAGAACGGGGCCAGAACATGACTGACCGGACACCATGTCCCACATAGTCATGTTCATTAAGCGTGAGTCCCCAGGTATTCGGGTTAGTCAGGCGGTATTTCTCAATCCGAAGATTACCGCCATCCCATACCTGAAGGCGTTTTGCACTGACCGGCGCTGCCAGACGAGTATCACGCTCCTGATTATCAACCAGTGAATAACCATCAGGCATGGCCCCGGTAAGTACACCTTTGTTGAGGGCAAGCAGAAGGGATTCATAGGGAGTCTCTTTTTCCCAGGCTTTAGCTGACGGATGAACCACAGGGCTGAGTGGTGAAATACGGTATACTCTGCCCTGTCCTTTAACCGGCGTGGCCCTGACAGAAAATACCTGGCCGGATTCCGTCTCAACGACGAAGGTAAAAGGTTTATCCGTTGCAACGCTGAACATCACCGCACCGTTTCCGGTTTTCTCCGGATCTGGCACATCACTTTCCTTACTGGTTAAGGCAGTGACCCTGTCCCCCTGAACCATCAATACGTTAGCGCTGTCCCTGCTGACAGACACGGTGAAAGTGCTGCCGTTCTCACCGCGAAGCTCTGCCGGGCCGGTGCTGGCAAATACAGTATTCACGGCCATCAGGCACAACAGGCCGGGCATCAGGATAACGCTATTTCGTTTTCGCATCGTCCACCTCCACAAATTTCTCAATGCTGGTAACACCGGCCCGATAGCTGAGTTGCAGTCTGTAATGTTTGATCTCCTCCAGTGGCTTGCTGTTACCTATCCATGTTTTCAGCACACCACGAATATCAACAATGCTAGCCGACGGATAAACTTTGATAGCGGTCTGATAAAACGCAGATGTGACCGCATTTTCCTTAATCCGTTTAGCTTCAGCGGCCAGCACTGGCGCAAATTTTTCGCGGGATTCGGCGCGAACATAGGACAAAAGGAAACCGTGATTCATATCAACCGTTTCAGGAGAGACATTCAGTCGCAGTGAGAGAAATGAAAGCGCCATCATCTGAAGATAAGGCGCACTCGCCTCACTCTCCGACACGACGAACGGCGCATCAAATGCCATCGGTACGACAATTTTTTCACGTTTGTTAACCAGCGCCCGGTTTGTTATCTCCAGATAAATATTGCTGGTAAGTGAAAGCGCAAGGAAAAACAACAATCCGACAATAATGTAGCCAACGACCTTATTACCGGAAATTTGAGCCTTAACGGACATAATTACCGCCTGTTATTTTATCCATTTCCGAAAACTGGAATCAGGTATGACTTTATAAACGACGCGGAACAGCTCTGTTGGTAAATACCAGTAGAGCATATTATAAAGCCACATGCTCCCCCGCCCTCTTTTCAGCCAGCGAATAAACAGCCACATGGTGATGCCATAAATCAGCCCACCTAATGCATGTTTGTAGTAGATTGAAACGAGAAACGGGGGAACAGTTGGAATAAACTCATCCAGTGGCATGCCGATTATTCGCAACTGATCCCCTAGAGTTTTCGGGAAACGATACTTTTTCAGTTCATCTCCCGATTCCATCATAACCTTCCTTTATCCGATGATGGCGAACGCCACGTTAATAAAAACGGAAAGAACGATAATGCCACCCAGGATCTTGAAGTTTTTGGTTGCAACATAACCCAGGATAGCCATCACCACCTCACCAATCAAAAGCCACGTCATCAGGGATGAATCTTTACCGAAAGTGGCTTTGACTGTGGTATCACCCACCTTGAGAAGGTCATCATCAGCCCAGCAACCATGCATCATTGCAAGGAACAATGCAGAGGCCAGTGCAAACAAAACCATCAGATGCATCATCCTCTTACGGGACAGGTTGTTGTTAAGAAAAGATACAGGACTGCTTTTATTTACAGAAACTTCCATTATTGATTTCCTTTCGTTGTGATAAAAACAAGGTTGTTACAGAAAGCAGAATGCTTCCTGTAAAAACATCGTCTTAAATAATCAGGGGAAGTTTTTTCTTCCCCGAAAAGAAAGTTCTCTCGCGGAGAGTTTAATTTTTGAGGCTGCGGGAAAGTAATCGACAATTCTTCTCTGATATTTCGACTTCGTGGAGTAATGATACAAGTTGGGTAACTGGTGTCTTTTTATTATGCCACGCCCGGCGATAGGCTATTTTCATCGCAGCCAGTTTAATCATAGCTTCCCGTAATTGGCTGGTTTGCGGAGACATAATCACCTCTCTTAAGTTCTTATCCCTTTTCGTTACGTATAGATAGATCTTCCAAAATTGATACTCTTGCTGAATCACTAAAATTATCAATCAAATACTGAACGAGAGTACTACTGCGCACCGTGTATCCCGCTTCAAAACTTATCTCACGAGCAATTTTATCCATTAATTGATATCGGGCATTGCCAATGTAAACCATAGCAGTAGAAGGTGGCTTACCTATTTTTTTCATAATTGAATAACCCTAAAATGTTAATATTTCACTCTCTTAGAAATGATAGTAGCTTTGTGAATTCAGCCATTCTTTCATCTGAAGACCTAAGCTTAACGATATCCTGTATCTTGAGAATTAATGCAGGATGCACATTTATACAATCTACTGACCCATCATCGTTATTTAAAGCTTTAGCTTTAGCGCACTCGATTGCTGAAATTACATCTGGAGAGACGACACAAGGTTCAGAACCGAATCGCACAAAGCCGATTGCGCCAGGCACTTGACAGATAGTAGTGGTATGTAACTGGTTTATATCGAAAGAAAGGAAAAGATAGTTATTAAAAAGAGGTTTTTCTTTAAGCCTGACCGAGTGGCAGTCCGTCCGTAGTTGAACTTTAACCATTGTTGGTTGGTATACCTCGACACCAAGCTCATTCAATCGTCTGATAGTATTTTTAAATCCAGATTTACAATACAGCAAGTACCAGCATTTCACGGCTCCTCCTGCTAAAGACAAAATCTCGCCCATTTTTCGCCGTCTATGAACGGAGAAAAATTGAAGAAAGGATCAGGTTTAGTGTAGATTATACTATAACACACAAATGTGTTTTTTCAACAAAAAAACACATTATTGGTGGAGCAAGCGTCCTCAGATGTCCAAGAACAATAACTTCTCTAGTAAAATCATTGAATTATCCAGTAAAATCCTGCCCAACATTAAGAATAAAGAGGTCAGGATTGCCAGCTTGACGGATGAAAAACCCGGAACTATCAAAAACTGGCTCTTCAAAAACGCGCTTCCGCCTGAGAAAAAAAAGCTAAAAGTTGCAGATCGCATGGGGGTATCAAAAGAGTACCTATATAGTGAAGGCTCCATTCCTGAACCACCTATGGCGATTTACGACCCAGAAATTAATGCATTCATTATCCCTGTGATTTCTGAGGAGAATTTATATAACATAGCGTTCAGAAAGACCCCCACTCTCGTTATCGAAAGATATATATTGAGCATAAAAGCTTCTGTAAAAGACAAAATCAAATTAGTAGAGACAACGTATTGTTTTGAAGTAAAAGACCTAACGTTTCCCCCGTTCATTTTTGAAGGGGACGTAATTGTATTCAACCAAAATTTCTGCGGAGTCAATGACTTTAGTTTATTCATAAACCAAAAGAAAATTGAGATAGTGAGGATTGGAAATGCCGGGAATGCATATATAAATAAGGATGGAATGGATATGGAGGCAGGAAATAACACATTAATACTGCCTATAATTTTAATTATTAATGATGGAGTCAAGCGATGATAAAACGGATGTTTAAGATTCTTGATAAACTCTTTGGAGAAACTATCAAATCTGAAGCTGATAGAATATACCTTCCAATATTCTTCACGATAACCCTATGCATGACAACGGTGTTCTTCTTTGATCATGTCACTTTCGATTTGATTGGGAGACCATTGCATTTTTCAGTAGGATTAATTGTTTTCCCACTAACTTTTACGCTATCTAATATCATTCAAGACCGGCATGGTCGATTATTTACAAATACAGTTATCAGATATGCTTTTATTGCCGATTGTATCTTTGTTTTCTGCGGATACGCACTCACATACATAGGTAATAGAGAAGATTACTTTTCTGTTTTCAGTGAAATACCCGTGATAATGGTATCTACATTTTTCTTTGTATGGTTGAGCAACACAATTAACATAGTAACATTTTCAATTTTACAGAAGAAAAAGGTAAACGATTTCGCTAAGTATTCTATCGCCGCTATCTTTGCTGA
This sequence comes from Enterobacter sp. UPMP2060, assembly GCF_053709655.1. Classification (NCBI taxonomy): domain Bacteria; kingdom Pseudomonadati; phylum Pseudomonadota; class Gammaproteobacteria; order Enterobacterales; family Enterobacteriaceae; genus Enterobacter; species Enterobacter sp. UPMP2060. Next base: position 3,531 of record NZ_JBSKJQ010000018.1, on the reverse strand, counting down.
GAGTAGTGTTAGCATGATATCAATACCACTGATGATGTATAAAAACAACCTATCAGGAGGTGCATTATTATCAGTGGCACTTGTTGTTTTTTATAAGTTAGTTGTAACTTTATTACTTTCTTTCATTGTCTCACTTCAAAGTTACTTGAGAAACCACCATCTATAACTAGATCGAAACCGGTAATGAAGTTATTTTTTAACAGCATATCAACCGCAAGAAAAACATCCTCAACTGAGCCACAATTTCCGGTAAGATAGGTACTACTATAATCAGGAAGATCTCCATCATATTTTTTTCTAATTAAAGGGGTATCGATTGTGGCTGGAGAAACTGAGTTTATTAAAACCCCAGGAGAGTTTTCAACAGCAGCTACCTTTGTAAGGTTAACAATGGAAGCTTTTGCGGCACTGTATGCTAACATATTTTTACAACCAAACATTGCTGTAAAACTAGCGATGTTGACAATTTTGCACGGCGCATCACTTTTCATTTCATTCATCATTTTTATTTCTTCTCTTAAAGATAGAAATGTTGGAATAAATATTTTTTCCCATGAATCAATCAAATCATCTTTTCCGAGGTTAACGATTTTATCTCTTACTCCTGAAACACCAGCACAATTTACAGCAAACGTATAGCCACTCAAATGTCTAAATGTTCTAGTTACAGAGACTTCATCTGATAAATCACAAATTATTTGTTCTATTTCACAATTTAATTTATCTGAAATATTTTTATCAATCCCGGTTACGGAGAACCCTAAATCATGAAATCTATTAGCCAGATGATATCCTATCCCGCTCGCATGTCCTGTAACAATAATTTTTCGTCTCACATCAAATCCTTATTTTCTAGACTAACAATAGTCAGGTTGGAATGTTACGATGAAAACATATTTATTCATGTCACAACTACCCCTTTCTTTAGAGTACACAATACATCTTGCTTTGAACCCCAAAGAATACATATATCCACTATAGATCAAATATATTATAACCTTCAAAAATCACAACAGGACTTGATCTATGTCATCCATTTCTTATGGAAAAGAAGAACGATCAAAAGAGAAAAGCTAATTTCTGACGGTAATATTACTCTTTTATATTCAAATAAGGATTACATTTCATTTAACATTTCTAAATTTTCAGAATGCATATCAAAAGATATGACTCATGAAATCATAAACATAATAATTGGAAAACTTGTTGCAAATCCATAATAATGACACCTCCCATATCTTAGCAGAAAGTTATATTACTTACTTGGCTTCATTATTTAATAGTGAAGCCAAATCATTATCAACCTTCTCTCTAATTTGTAATTTAACATTATCATAATTGAAAGATTCAACCCCCTTAACTTCATTAATATTACCAACCATTTGAAGAAGTATAGTTGAAGCATAAGATGTTTTTAATATATTCTCCAGCAACACTTTATTGAATACGGTAGAATCTGTTAAAACATCACAATTTTCCGTACTTTCAATTTCTTCTTGCTCCTTTTTCTGCTGAAATTCATAAACTCGCAACCCTATATCCAGTAACATTGCAGAAACGGAGGATACGTTAGCTTCGGTTCTGTCAGCACCATCTTCCTTTTTTGCATCAACTATAGCCTGTATTCTTTTATAATTATTCTGAGTTATGTAAACCTGCGCTCTTGGCATTTCGACCACCTTATCCATAGTTGAGTTAGAGTCTGGTTTTATTTTAAACAACGCATAGGCCAGTTGAATAAGACTCTTACAGGAGTCTAACCAGAACTTTACTAGAGTTCAATAGGACTATCACAATATAAAACCAAACTCCTAAAGGAGTCTCATAAGGGGAGTAAAGATATAAAGTCATGATTTATATATAATAGTTTTATAAGACTCTAAAAGAGACTCCTAAGGGACTATACATAGACTCTTATGAGAGTCCTATTTTATGGAAGATTTTCAGATAAAACAGACACCACACATACTAACTATTTGTTTAATAAGCAACTTGCAGGATTTTTAAATCCTGCGTCAGGTGTGGTGATTACTGGAAAAGAAGCAGGCTAGATCTATCATCAGCACATTCCTGTTCACTACCTGCCCGGTAATTCCGTTTCTAACATTTGACGGGGGAATTAAATTCGAGGGGAAAGGACAAAGAAAAAGCGGGGAAAATCCCCGCTTTATTTAGATATCATAACCCTTTAAGTAATCCAACCACCAACGTAGCTCATCCCATTCTGTGGCCTTTAATGCCGGTATCTTTACTTCCCATCCCTTTACAAGGGAATCAGCAATAGCTATTATCTGCTGCATTGACATTTGAACGTCCTCTATATGTTTAGTGTCATAGGTATCAGGCTGTTCCAGCAACCTGATACCTCTCCAATCAAATCTTTTTTCCCTCTCCGGTTAATGCTGATATTATTTCATATTTGGCCTGCTCCTGCTCTGCCGGACAATATGCAAAATCAAACCAATTTTTCACATTACTGATAACCTGCTCGTTATTGCAACCACAGCTTTCAAACCAGAATTTCACATTGCGTTTCAGGGAAGCCACTGCGCTAAATTCTCTTTCCATTATTCTTCCGTTCTCTCCGATAGATGGAGGGGAATCCCCCTCCCTTTAGTTTCAATAATAAGAAGTAAAGCGGTGTTTTTTGCCTGGTGCTATTTTATAAGCAGTTTCAAAATCTTCTATTTTAATGGCGAGTACGTCTAAGCAGACTTTAACCTGACGCTTTAGACATTCACCAATGAAATCATCAAGAACAGGGATCTTATACCCATCCATTGAGCCGGAAAGATGAGTAGCAGCACGAATTTCCCGCACAGTGACGGTTTTCTTACCGTGAGTAGAAACTACCTGATAGAAGTTAACGTTGGTTTGCTCATAACCCCATGATGATGCAAATACATCGCTAATTGAAACATTGCCATTTTTAAAAACTAATACATTCATTTAAATCTCCCGCCCGTTTGGGCTACTGGATAAGACCGGGAACCATTCCCGACCAACAGATTCATTACACCATCAAATGATGGTATAACAATATAATTTATCCCCGCTTAATTAATTTATAATCAGGATGTTCATCAGCAAGCAACAATAACAATTCGTAAGTCCCAGCAGCCAAACCTCTTGACGTTTTCCCAGATGTTTCTTTAGCTTGCCAAGCTGATAACGTAAAACCAAACCGTTCTGCGGCCTCCTGTTGCGTAAAGCCAGCCTTGATACGAGCTTGTTTCACCTCTTCAGGTGTAGGTTTAAAAATCATGATTTTGTACCTTCAAAATAGTATCTGTATAGAATTCCAATAAAATTGGGTCTTCAATTTCATCTTTAACGTCACTGAATTCTTCATGATAAAAATATTTCTTAAAAACAACCTTTTTAGTTGTTTTTTTATCGGCCTCTTTTGAGCGTACCTTCATCAGTTTTTCAAGTTCAATAAACAAACGTGTTGCATCTTCAGACACAACAATCCTGTATGTTACATTACCTTTGTTTTTTCTGACGCTCAGGACTTCATTCATTTTTTTT
>NZ_JBSKJQ010000017.1:0-52880 GCF_053709655.1 Enterobacter sp. UPMP2060 | reverse complement strand
CATGGCGATAGCAGCACGTGAGAAGACACTATCAGAGGACATCAGCATCCAGGCCCAACGTGTCCATAAGATGCCAGATTTCTTCTGATTCCACATTGGTACGCATAATGTATATTATGTTAAATATCTTCTTTACCTAAGATGGTTATGGCTCTAATAAAATAATAGGAATATAGAATTAAGTCCCCTCCCATATCTTTCGTTTGCTGACACTATGCGTGACGTGCGGTTATGGTTTGGAGTTATACTACTTTTCTTTTAAATGAGTTAACGTCATGGATATCATTCAGTTACTCGAAGTGCTGAAACCCGCTAAAGACGTGGTTACAGTCCAGATTGCAAGCCAAAAAAATCAACTGGCCCCTTGGATTGATCTTGCAAAAGCAGTTCTGCCCGCTGCAGCTACTGCTGGGGTTGCATGGCTGGCCATGAAAAACTCGCATCGCCAATTTGATAAAAGCTCAGAGCGTCAGGCTACCGAGTTTAAATTGGGGATTGAACAACAAGTCAGTACACTCAAGATAAACACTCAGTTGGCAACCGAAGTTGCGTTGAAAAAGGAGAACTGCAATGGTGTTCGTGATTCTTGTGCCAGATTTTTATCTCACGCCACTCAAGCAAGCCTTCGTCAACATGCGTATGGATTAGCAGAAAAAAACGCCTCTATAGAAGAGTTAGATGTCATCCATAATCAGTGGATGGACGAAATGCGTGAAATGACAGCATCGAAAATCATCCTTCTTTCGTTCCTTTCTCCAGAAGCTGACTGGGATTTTTACAAAGCGATACAGACTGTTGGTAATGAAATGGATGCTGGTTGCGAAAGTTTAGGCATAGCAGGAAATGGGTGCCTCATAGAGTGCAGAAACTATATAATGAGAAAACATCAAGAAATCATAGACCTAACAAACAATATTAATGATTTGAGCAAAGCGATATCGTGAAGCTTAAATATTCAGCTGAGAATTCTTCCCATAAGAATCCCGCCGCTATTGGCGGGATTCTTTTATGCCTTTCTCTGCCTGCGCAGCCAGATTAACTTGTATGCCGCAGGAATAATAAACAGCGATAACAGCGGCGCCGTGATCATCCCGCCAATCATCGGCGCCGCTATCCGACTCATGACCTCTGACCCTGCCCCCGTCCCCCAAAGAATGGGCAGCAGACCGGCAATGATCACCGCGACGGTCATTGCCTTTGGCCGCACGCGCAGCACGGCGCCATGGTAAAGGGCGTCATCAAGCCCCTGTTCGGTGAACGTGTCCTGATGGGACAACGCCGGATGCGCCTCAACGGCATGACGCAAATACATCAGCATGACTACGCCAAATTCTGCCGCCACCCCGGCCAGGGCGATAAAGCCGGTGCCGGTTGCCACAGACATATGGAAGCCCTGCCAGTAGAGGAACCATATCCCGCCGACCAGGGCGAACGGCAGGCTCATCAGGATCAGCAGCGCTTCATCCACGCGGCGGAACGCCAGATACAGTAGAATGAAGATGATCATCACCGTCATCGGCACCATCAGCTTCAGTTTCTTGTTGGCGTGTTCGAGCAGCTCAAACTGCCCGGAGAATGACACGCTGGTACCCGGCCTCAGCTTTACGTTCTGACTGATGGCCGTCTTAATGTCGTTCACCACCGACACCATATCCCTGCCGCGGGCATCAATATAAATCCAGCTCGCAGGCCGGGCATTCTCCGTTTTCAGCATCGTGGGGCCGGAAACCACGTTGATATCCGCCACATCGCCCAGCGTGATCTGCTGTTTCATCGGCGTCAGGATCGGCATTTGCTTCAAGGCGTTCGGGCTGTTTCGGTAGTCCTGCGGATAGCGGATATTAATCGGGTACCGGGCGACGCCTTCGACCGTTTCCCCCACCGTCGCCCCGCCGATGGCTGATGAAACGAACAGCTGCACATCGCCCACCGTCATCCCGTAGCGCGAGGCTTTTTCCCGCTTGATATCAACGTCAATGTAGCGCCCGCCCTCCAGACGTTCAGCCAGGGCAGACACCACGCCCGGCACCGTTTTGGCTACCGCCTCGATGCTCTGCGCCGTGGCGTCGATATCCGACAGAACGGTACCCGACACCTTGATACCAATCGGGCTTTTGATCCCGGTTGAAAGCATATCGATGCGGTTACGAATGGGCGGAACCCAGAGATTCGCCAGGCCGGGCAACCGAACGGTCTTGTCGAGTTCGTCAATAATCTTGTCAATCGTCATGCCGGGCCGCCACTCATTCTCAGGTTTGAGCTGGATGGTGGTTTCCACCATTTCGAGCGGAGCGGAATCCGTTGCGGTCTCAGCCTTACCCGTTTTACCAAAAACGGAGGCCACTTCTGGCACGGTTTTGATTAACTTGTCCGTGGTCTGTAACAGCGCCGCTGCTTCTGCCGGAGAAACGCCCGGCAATGTTGACGGCATATACAGCAGATCGCCTTCGTTGATCTTCGGTATAAACTCGCCGCCCACCTGGCTGAGAGGCCAGATCACCGTGAAGATGGACAAGGCCGCAACCAGCAGGGTTGTTTTTGGCCTGTGGAGCACCTTAATCAGTAGCGGATGGTAGGCTTTAATCAGCAGCCTGTTCAGTGGGTTACTGGTCTCAGCGGGAATCTTACCCCGGATCCAGAACCCCATCAGGATGGGGATAACGATTATAGCCAGCGCAGCCGCACCCGCCATGGAGTACGTTTTGGTGAAGGCCAGCGGACCAAACAGCCGCCCTTCCTGCCCCTCAAGAGTAAAGATGGGAATGAAGGACAGGGTGATAATCAGCAGGCTGATAAACAGCGCGGGGCCAACCTCGACAGAGGCGTTGGTGATCACCTTCCAGCGCGTGGCGTTATCAATCTGTTCTCCCGGATGCTGGTGATCCCACTCTTCGAGCCGTTTGTGCGCGTTTTCAATCATGACGATGGCGGCATCCACCATCGCGCCGACGGCAATGGCGATGCCTCCCAGCGACATAATGTTGGCGTTCAACCCCTGGAAATGCATGACGATAAAGGCAATACACAGGCCAAGCGGCAGAGAGATAATCGCGACCAGCGCAGATCGAACGTGCCACAGGAACAGGGCGCAGACGATGGCCACCACGATAAACTCTTCGAGCAGTTTGGAACTCAGGTTGTCGATTGCCCGATCGATGAGCTGGCTGCGATCGTAGGTAGTCACAATCTCAACGCCTTCCGGCAGGCTGGCCTTCAGCGTCTCCAGCTTATCTTTCACCGCCGTGATGACTTCACGCGCATTTTTACCCGAACGCAGGATCACCACGCCACCCGCAACTTCCCCCTGCCCGTTTAATTCGGCAATGCCGCGGCGCATTTCCGGCCCCGTTTGTACGCGGGCGACATCGCGAAGATAAATCGGTACCCCGTTCTCTCCGGCTTTCAGGACAATGTTATTGAAATCATCCATCGTCTGCAGATAGCCGCTGGCCCGGACCATATACTCCGCTTCCGCCATTTCAACTGACGATCCCCCCGCCTCCTGGTTAGACGACTCAAGTGCCTGCTTAACCTCCGGCAGGCTAATGCCGTACTGAGCCAGCTTTAACGGATTGACCTGGATCTGATACTGCTTCACCACGCCGCCAACGGAGGCCACTTCGGCCACGTTCGGGATGGTTTTCAATTCAAATTTCAGGAACCAGTCCTGCAGCGAGCGCAACTCTGCGAGATCGTGTTTTCCGCTGCGATCCACCAGCGCATACTCAAATATCCAGCCCACGCCGGTGGCATCAGGACCGATTTCTGAGCTCACGCCGGCAGGCAGCTTGCCCTGAACCTGGTTCAGATACTCCAGCACGCGCGAACGGGCCCAGTACAAATCGGTGCCATCTTCAAAAATGACGTACACGTACGAATCGCCAAACTGCGAAAAACCGCGTACGGTCTTTGCGCCGGGAACCGACAGCATGGTGGTCGTCAGTGGATAGGTGACCTGGTTTTCAACAATCTGCGGGGCCTGGCCGGGATAGCTGGTTTTGATAATCACCTGAACGTCAGAGAGGTCGGGCAAGGCATCGACTGGCGTGTTAATAATCGTCCATGTGCCCCAGACGCTGAGGAACAGCGCCCCCATCATGACCAGGAAACGGTTGGCGACCGACCGCCGGATAATCCATTCAATCATCATCGTCTCCTTAATGGCCAGAATGCGCGTCGTCAGCGGCTTCAGCGTGACGCATGCGCTCCAGCGCGCCGGTAATATTGGCCTCCGAGTCAATCAGGAACAGACCGCTGACCACTACCGACTCCCCTTCTTCCAGTCCGCTACCAATGCCGGACTGCTGCTGAGATTCATGCAGAACGTGGATCCTTTTAGGTACAAAATTCCCGTCCGCATCGACGGTAATCACGCGCTGTTCTTTACCGGTATCGATAACGGCCTGGGAAGGGATCAGCAGCATTTCCTGGCTTTGAGTATTCAGCTTCAGGTACGCGTTCATGCCCGGTTTCAGCAGCTCATCCCTGTTAGAGACCTGCAGGCGCACCTGCAGCGTACGGGTGGTTGGATCCACGCTCGGCAGAAGACTCCATTTTTCAACCGGGAAGGATTTATCCGGATAAGCCGGTATCGAAACCGCAAACTGCGAGGTCTCTTTCAGCAGATAAGCAATGGATTCAGGCACTGCCGCGCCGATCCAGACCGGATCCATCCCCTGAATTTGCGCTACCACCTTATCTTTGGAAATATTCATGCCGGTACGCAGATCAAAGGCCGTGATCGCTCCGTCGATCGGCGCCCTGATGGTAAACCGGGTCTGAATAGTACGGGTCGCACGCAGCCTCTGAATATCCTCATCCGGCATACCCGCCAGCCGAAGCCGTTCCAGAACCCCTTTGATTTGCGTCGGCGTTCCGCCGGTGCCGGATAACAGCAGAAACTCGCTCTGCGCCTCTACCCAGTCAGGAATGGTTATATCAACGAGCGGCGTGCCTTTCTTCACCTTATCGCCCGTCGTCAGCGGGTACACTTTTTCCACAAAGCCTTCCGCGCGCGCCTGCACAATGACAAACTGATAGTCGTTATAGCTGACGTTGGCCGGGATCGTCTGGGCATAATTCAGCGTTCCGCGCGTCACCTTTTGCGTTTTTAATCCCAGGTTCTGAACCTGCGTCGGGTCAATACGGATACCGGCACTGCTTTTATTCTCATTTTCATCCGCATATTTCGGTACCAGATCCATATCCATAAACGGCGATTTACCGGGCTTATCGAATTTCACGTCTGGCTTCATTGGGTCATACCAGAAAAGCACCTTTCTTTCTGGTGCGCTATTTTCTGTTTTTTCAGATGAATGAAGCGCCTGCCATGCCGTCACCGATATCAGCCCTCCCGCAATAAGGCTGCTGACTATCACGGCGGCATATTTTATTTTTACTGAGGCCATGCCGCGTCTCGCTATTTAATGCTCTTGAGTAAAGAGAGATTGCCCTGCTGAACAAACGAGAAATTCACGTGGTTACCGATTTTTAAGGCATTAATACTCTCGTCAGCCTGAATAAAGGTAAAACGCATGGTCATCGCGGGCCAGCCAATTTCCGGGATCGCTTCATGGGAAATCGTGACTTTTTTATTCGTGAGATCAATGTCTTTCACGATGCCGGTTCCCGTGATGAGCTGCTCTGAGGTCCCTTCGCTGGCAGCACTCATCATCTCGTGCTGATGAACTTCAGCCTGGAGGCCGGCAGAAAACACAATGGAGATTGCACCAAATACAACGGCCTTAAGTGAATTGCGCATGGTTATTTTCCTGTTTAATTAAATAAGATTATTCGACCCAACCGCCGCCGAGCGCGGTGAAGAGATTAATTTCATTAACCTGCCGGGCATAAATAAGGTCGAGAATATTTTGCTGCGTGGAGAAAAGAGAACGTTCCGCGTCAAGCACTTCGATATAGCTGACCGCACCGCTGGAATATAATCCTCTGGCCCGCTGCAGGGTGATGCGAAGAGAATCAAGATACCGCTGCTGCGCAGCAAGCTGCTGGTTAATGCTGTCACGCAGCGCGAGCGCGTCGGCAACCTGTTTGAAGGCGGACTGAATTTTTTGTTCGTAATTCACAACCGACTGCTGCTGGCGAATTTCGGCCAGCTTCAGGTTGGCCTTATTTCTGCCCGCATTAAAAATGGGAATGTCGATTTTAGGAATAAAATTCCACATCCCGCTCCCTGACGTGAACAGGCTGGACAACTCCGTGCTGCCGGTTGAAAGCCCGCTGGTGAGTGATATGGTCGGGAAAAAAGCGGCGCGCGCCGCACCGATATTCGCATCGGCCGCTTTAAGCTGATACTCCGCTTCCATAATATCCGGGCGCTGCAGCAGTATCGCTGAGGAAAGGTGGGGAGGCAGTTTGACCGGCGCAACGTCGCTGGCGTTCATACCGCCGTCACCCGGCAGCGCGCGATACGTGCCGAGGACCAGCTGCAGGGCGTTATTGGCCTGCGCCAGCTCCCCCTCTCTTTTGGCAATCTCTGCCTGCGTGCTTTCGATCTGTCCCCGGGCCTGTTCCAGCGCCAGGACGTTCGTACTGCCCGTCACCAGCTGCTGCTCAACGAACGCATAAGACTGCCGGTAGTTGTTCAGCGTATCCCGCGCGATGCGCAGCTGTTTGTACGCCAGCTGCTGGTTGAAATAGCTCTGGGAAACGTTAGAGACGAGAAGGATATGCACCGCGCGACGGGCCTCTTCGCTCGCGAAATAGTTTTGTCGGTCGGCCTCGCTCATGTTCTTCAGCTTGCCGAAGAAATCGAGTTCATAGCTAAGCGCAAGGCCCGCGTCGTACTGCTGCGCGGTGGGTTTGTCACTTTTCAGCCCGCCGCTGTACGTGATGCCCGAAGAGGCATTCAGCTGAGGGTAGCGATCCGCATCCGTCACGTTGAACTGCGCCCGTGCCTCTTCGACCTTCAGGGCGGCCATTTTCAGATCGCGATTGTTCTTCAGGGCCTCCGTAATCAGCCCGGCAACCTGAGGATCGACGAAAAAGTTGCGCCAGCCGGTGTCCTGATACCCCGCCGCCGCGGGCGTCAGGTCGTTACGGGAGAGCGAAAACTGCCGGGGGACAGGTGCTTCCGGTCGCTGGTACTCCGGGGCCAGCGAGACGCAGCCTGCCAGAATAAATACCGTACTGATGCTTAGTCGTTTTAACAGGAACATAACGGTTCAAATAAAGTCCAGAGTAGTTTTAGGGCTACTCTACGCAACGCATCCTGTTTGACGGGTGACAGGATAATGACAATGTTGTCATTTTTAGCGTAAGTCATTGTTAACGGCGGTACGCTCACTAGAATGTCATCAGCAGCCAGTCAGGGGAGCACGATGAAAATACTGATCGTCGAAGACGAAATGAAAACCGGTGAGTACCTGAGTAAGGGGCTGACTGAAGCAGGATTTGTGGTGGACCACGCGGATAATGGCCTGAACGGCTACCATCTCGCCATGACCGCTGAATACGATCTGCTGATTCTGGATATCATGCTGCCCGATGTGAACGGCTGGGACATTGTCCGCATGCTCCGCTCTGCGGGAAAAGGGATGCCCATCCTGTTACTCACGGCTCTCGGCACGATTGAACACCGGGTTAAAGGGCTTGAGCTGGGCGCGGATGACTATCTGATTAAGCCATTCGCTTTTGCCGAGCTGCTCGCCCGGGTGAGGACGCTGTTGAGACGCGGTAATACGGTGATCGCGGAAAGCCAGCTTCAGGTGGCGGACCTGACGGTTGACCTCGTGTCGAGAAAGGTAAGCCGGGCCGGAAGCCGCATCTCGTTAACCAGCAAAGAGTTCAGCCTGCTGGAGTTTTTCCTGCGTCATCAGGGAGAGGTGCTACCCCGCTCCCTGATTGCCTCCCAGGTGTGGGACATGAATTTTGACAGCGACACAAACGCAATTGACGTGGCGGTAAAGCGGCTTCGCGCGAAAATCGATAACGATTTTGAACCTAAGCTGATCCAGACGGTGCGCGGCGTAGGCTATATGCTGGAGGTGCCGGATGCGCGTTAAGCTTCCCGGGCGCCCTTTTTCGCTTGCCCTGCGGCTGACCTTTTTTATCAGTCTCTCCACGATACTGGCCTTTTTCGCCTTTACCTGGTTTATGCTGCATTCCGTTGAAAAGCACTTCGCCGAGCAGGATGTCAGCGACCTGCAGCAAATCAGCACCGCGATGCACCGCATCCTGCAGTCTCCGGTCGATCCTGACCAAAAGAAAATCAGTAAAATCAAAGAGTCTATCGCCAGCTACCGCAATGTGGCCGTCCTGCTCCTGGATCCGCAGGGCAATATCCTGTTCAGCTCGGCGCAAGGGGCAGCACTGCGCCCTGCGATGAACGCGGCGGACTTCAGCGAACACCGCCGCGCGCAGGATGTGTTTCTCTGGACGGTTGAAGACCCTGCCGCAAACATGCACGCCGGGTCCGACATGAAAATGGAAACGTACCGGATTATCGCCTCTTCAGGCACGGCGACGCTGCAGGGCAAAACGCAGGGCTACGTGATGCTGATCGGGCTCTCCATCAATTTTCATCTGCACTACCTTGAGGCGCTGAAAAAGAATCTCCTGGCGATTGCCGCGGCGATCAGCCTGCTGATTATTCTTGTCATTCGCATCGCGGTTCGTCAGGGTCATTTGCCCCTGCGTAACGTCAGCAACGCCATTAAAAATATCACTTCAGAAAACCTCGACGCGCGGCTGGAGCCGTCCCGCGTGCCCGTTGAGCTGGAACAGCTGGTCATCTCCTTCAACCATATGATCGAAAAGATTGAAGATGTCTTTACCCGCCAGGCGAATTTTTCCGCCGATATCGCGCATGAAATCAGAACCCCCATCACCAACCTGGTGACGCAAACGGAAATCGCGCTGAGCCAGGACCGCTCGCAGAAAGAGCTGGAAGACGTTCTGTACTCCAGCCTTGAAGAGTACAACCGGATGACCCGGATGGTCAGCGACATGCTTTTCCTGGCGCAGGCGGATAATAACCAGCTCGTCCCTGACCGGGTGGTGTTTGATTTAAGTGCGGAGGTCATGAAAGTCTTCGATTTCTTCGAAGCCTGGGCGGAAGAACGCAACGTTACGCTGAAATTTAACGGGATGCCCTGCCTGATAGAAGGCGATCCGCAGATGTTCAGAAGAGCAGTAAATAATCTGCTCTCCAATGCCCTGCGCTATACGCCAGCCGGGAAAGCGGTGACGGTCTCCATCAGAGAACAGGATAACGACGTTGAACTGATGATAGAAAATCCCGGTACGCCGATCCCGCAAGAGCATCTGCCAAAGCTGTTTGACCGTTTCTATCGCGTCGATCCGTCAAGGCAGCGCAAAGGCGAAGGCAGCGGGATCGGGCTTGCCATCGTGAAGTCCATCGTCTCCGCGCACCACGGAAAAGTCCGCGTGGAATCGGATGCGGCATCGACGCGCTTCATCCTCTCCGTGCCGGGAAAAGTGGCCTGAGCGTCAGCGCACGGCCCGACACACTTCCAGTACCTTTTCCCTGAGCCATCGATGTCCCGGGTCCCTTTCCATGCGCGGATGCCACATCTGTGATACCGTAATGGTCCGGGTTTTAAACGGCAGTTCAAAGACGTGTACGCGCTCGTTCATCGGCTGATTGAGCAGGTACAGCGCCGGCACCATGGCAATCAGATCGGACGCCAGCGCCACGGATAGCGCCGTTGGAAATCCGGGCACCACGCTGGCGACCTTGCGCTTCATCCCCCGTTCCGCCAGCGCGTCATCGACAAACCCGTGTAGCGATCCGTCCGGCGAGGCCACCACGTGGCCCCACGCGACATACTCGTCAAGGCTGACGTCAGGCCGTAATGACAGCGGATGTCCCTTACGCACCGCGCCAACAAACCGATCCTGAAAGAGCCGTTGCAGCCGTATTTCCGGCCCCATATTGCTTTGCACGCCGATCTCCAGGTCGACCAGCCCTTCGCGCAAATAGCGCGACGTTTTTTCAGGTTTTGGCGAGAAGCGGATGCACACCCCGGGGGCAACGCTCGCCACCGCCGCAATCAGCAGCGGCCCAAACGCCACCACAAAACCGTCGTTGGCTCTGATGGTGAACAGCCGCTCGAGACTTTCAACCTTCAGCGCGTCGGTGGAGGGCTGCAGCACCGCCCTCGCCTCATGCACGGCAGTTCTGGCGCGGTCTCGCGTGGCTTCTCCCCAGGGCGTCAGCACCATATGGCGACCGGCCCGCACAAGAATAGGATCGCCGGTCACCTCCCGCAGCCTGCTCAGGGTGCGGCTCATGGCGGAGGTGCTGAGGTTCAAACGTCGCGCCGCGCCCGCCACGCTGGCTTCGGCCAGCAGAACGTCGAGCGCAACCAGAAGGTTAAAGTCAGGATCGGACACGATGACTCCTTAGATAAGGCGTTATATGCAACGATTAAATGCAGCTGATGCGTCTTCCGCCCTGTATACCGCATGCTTATAGTTTCGTCATCACTATTCTTATCTGGAGTAACGACGATGACGCTATTTTCAAACCTGCCCGGCGATGAAGGCTTACCCGGTCATGAACGCGCCCGGGTCATGGCCGCCGTCATGACCACCACGCTGATGGGCGTCTTTGACGGCACCATGATCAACATCGCGCTGCCCTCCATGGCAAGGGCGATGCAGGTACCCGCGAACGTTGCGGTCTGGTTCGCCAACGGTTACCTGCTTTCAGCGGCAATGACGTTAGCCATCTTCGCGGCGCTGGCGGCGCGCGTGGGCTATCGCCCGGTGTTTCTTGTTGGGCTTGCCACCTTTACGCTCACCTCGCTCGGCTGCGCGCTGGCAGCGACGCCGGAAATGTTAACCGGCATGCGTATTCTGCAGGGCATCGGCGGTGCGGCCACCCTGAGTATCGCCCCGGCAATCCTGCGATCCGTTTTTCCGGGTCGACTGCTTGGCCGCATTCTGGGGCTGCACGCCCTGCTTATCGCTTCCAGCACGGCGATTGCCCCCGTGCTGGGTGGAACCATACTGGACGCGCTGAGCTGGCAGTGGCTGTTCGCCATTAACATTGTTCCGGGCAGCGTCGCCCTGCTGCTGGCGTGGTGGGCCTTGCCGCGGGAAACGGCCGTTGACCGCTCGCCCTTTGACGCGCCGGGCGCCGTGCTCTCCGCCGCGCTGTTAGGTTCGGCGATTATGCTGGCCGACAGCCTTCAGCGCGTGACGCAACACATTAGCCAGGAGACCCTCGGCTGGGGGATTCTTACGCTGACCAGCGCCCTCGCCTTTATCTGGCGGATTCGGCGCGCGCAAAGTCCCATACTGCCGCCCGTCATGTTCAAAAACGGACGCTTTACCCTTGCAGCCCTGACCTCGCTGGCCTCGTTTGTCAGTCAGGGCATCACCTTTGTCGCGCTGCCGTTTCTGTTTCAGAGCGTGTATGGCTACAGCCCGGTGGTCTCCGCGCTGCTGTTCACCCCGTGGCCGATTGGCATCGTGCTGATCGCGCCGCACGCGGGACGATGGGCAGATACGATTTCCGCGCCGCTGATCTCGACAATCGGGCTGATGATTTTTGTCGGTGGACTGGTCCTGCTGGCGACGTTGCCGGACAGCCCATCCGCATGGAATATCTGCCTGCGCAGTCTGGTTTGCGGGATTGGGTTTGGCTGCTTCCAGAGCCCCAATAACCGGGAGATGCTCTCTAACGTGGCGCGGGAATATGCCAGCTATGCCTCCGGCGTGTTGTCGATTGTGAGGACATTCGGCCAGTGTCTCGGCGCCGCCGCGGTGGGCGTGCTGCTTGCAACGGCCGGATCAGACCATGACCGGGCCGTGCATCTGGCGCTTTGGATTGCAGTGATAGCCTCGACGGGATCGGTGTTGTTTAGCGTGAGCAGGCTGAGCCCTGCGGTTCGGGCGTCAGCCTAGACTGATGCAGCACCTTGCAGCGCAGCGCGTTCTTTTACTCCAGCGCCAGCAGCGCAAAGCTCGCCAGCCAGTGCCCGCCGCTGTAGTGGCTGCCGACCACATGCTCAACGCTTGCCGTCAAGTGTTTCGCCACCGCCTCGCGCAGCGGCTGCTGCGCCGGATGGTTTGCGGGAAGCGCTCTGGCAATGTGCTTCATGCACCAGGCGCGGCTGAGGTTTAACCCGTCGAGATGGGCAATTTTCGGGTCGGTACGGTCGCTCACTTCCGCCGGGTTCATCAGCGCCGCAATGGTGCCCGCCTCTGGGAGAAACGCGTCAAACCAGGCCGGGAAGTCTTTCAGCACCTTGCTCATCAGCAGCGCTTCCGTCAGCGCGCCGGAAATATACTCATCACCGCCGGGCTCGTAGTGGGCCGGATAGCGCGTGTCGGCGAGATAAAACCGCTCCGCCGCCGTGACAATCGCCTGCTCAAGCGCGCTATCCTCCACGGCTCGCGCGTAATCGAGCGCCAGCGCGAGGGCAAACGCCGTGTTGTAGTGCGTCCCGACGCGGATCGGATAGGTGAGCTTGCTGAGGTAATCCACCAGGCGGTTACGAATATCCTGGGTTAACGGCTCAAGCGTCCGGTACCAGCCTGCGGCCTGCGGCAGCGACGACTGCTTTAGCTCCTGGGCCAGCGCCAGCAGCCAGCCGTAGCCATACGGGCGCTCAAACGAGGCGCGGAACGGCGCGGTGAAATAGGCCAGCTCCTTCGCCACGTTCTCTTCCGTCAGGTGCTCGTCGACAAGCGCGACGATCGCGTCCCGGCTCGGCAGCTCCGGGTAGAGGCGCACGCAGCGCAGCAGCAGCCAGTAGCCGTGCACCGCCGAGTGCCAGTCGAAACAGCCGTAGAAAATGGGGTGCAGTTCGCGCGGCGGCAGAACGTCACCATCATCATTCAGCAGGTGCATGATGTGGTTCGGGTATTCCTGGCGCAAATAGGTCAAAGGCATGCGGGCAAACGCGTCAGCCTGATGTTGCGTTAATTCCATAACAGCTCCTTAGCGAAACACGAGGAAATACATGAGGAACACGTTCACCACCAGCAGGGTTAACGCGGTCGGGATCTGGATCTTGATCACCTGATACTTATCTTTCAGCTCCAGCAGCGCGGCGGGAACAATGTTGAAGTTAGCGGCCATCGGCGTCATCAGCGTGCCGCAGTAGCCCGCGTACATGCCAATCGCCAGCAGCGGCGCCGGGTTGCCGTGATGCACGTTGATCAGAAACGGCAACGCGATCCCCGCGCTCAGCACCGGGAAGGCCGCAAACGCATTCCCCATGATCATGGTAAACAGCGCCATCCCCACGCAGTAAATCACCACCAGCATAAAGCGGTTATCCGGGTTAACGAACAGGCTCACCACCTTCTGCACCGAGTCACCGGTATTGGCCGCCACGAACACGCCGCCGAGCATGGCCAGCATCTGCGGCAGGATCACCGCCCAGCCGATGGTGTCGACAAGACGGCGAGACTGGCGAATGGCGTGCAGCGGCGTGCCTTTGGTCAGCCACCAGCCGGTGAGGATCGCCGCGACGCAGGCCACGCACAGCGCCGCCAGAGTGAGCTGCTTCTGATCGAGCAGGAACACGCCGCCAACCGAAACCCCTTTCAGGAACAGGGTGCCTATAACCGTCACCACCGGGATCATCAGCGCGGGCAGGAACAGCCAGTTTTTAAGGCGGTTTGACGACGCGAGACGTTCGTCTTCGGTCGACATTTTATAGTGCCCTTTCCCGACCAGACCAAAGCCCGCCAGCAGCGCGATAGCGATAACGCCGCCGCCAATGATCCGGTACGCCAGCGATTTCCCCAGCTCCTGCACCATCAGGTCGCCGAACAGGAAGATCCCGCCGAATAAGAACCAGAACAGCGCCGTGGTAAAACGCTTCGGATTGGCGCGATCGCGCAGGGTCATCACAACCAGCAGCATCACGACGAAGCCGATCAGGTAGTACACGCGGTTAATGGTGATAAGCGTCATCATTGCGCGGCCTCCCGCGTGCTCTGCTCCGCGCGCCAGGCCATGACGTCGCGACGGATGCTGGCATCCAGGCGCAGCAGGCGCGTCATATGAATAACTAATGCCGCAATGGCGGTTGGGATGGCCCACAGGCCGATATGCAGCGGTTCGATGCCCGGAATGCCATTCTCTTTCAGGAACGCGTCGATCAGCAGCACCGCGCCGAAGGCAATGAAGATATCTTCCCCAAAGAAGACCGCGATGTTGTCACACGCGGCGGCATGGGCTTTGATTTTGTCGCGGATGTGCTGCGGCAGCTCGCCGTATTCGTTTAGCGCCGCCCCTTCGGCCATCGGCGCCAGCAGCGGACGCACCGTCTGGGCATGACCGCCCAGCGACATCAGCCCCAGCGCGGCGGTGCCTTCACGGGCGACAAAATAGAGCATCAGAATACGCGCCGAGGTCGCGCTGGCGATCTTCGCAACCCAGGCCTGGGCGCGCTCCTTTAGCCCGTAATATTCCAGCAGACCAATCACCGGCAGGATCAGAATGAAGGTCGCCAGGGATCGGCTATTCACGAACTTTTCGCCAAAGGTCTCCAGCAGCATCCCGAAATCCATACCGACCAGCAGACCCGTCGCCAGCCCCGCCACTACGACCACCAGCAGCGGGTTGAAGCGCAGTGCAAAACCAATAACCACGATCGGTATCCCGATCAGCGGCAACAGCGTAGTACCGTCCATAACGTTTACCCTATCCAAAGTGAGCGTTGCGCGCCGACGGCTATTTTTTTATTTTGCGGCGAGCGATGTTGTGTTTTTCGACAGGTTTCGGAAAACCTGCGCTAAAAAGCTATATCTGAACCTCAAAAACATGTAAACAAATTATCAATAAAATGTTCTTATTTTATCGATGAGTTTACATTTCTGGCTAAGGAACGTTATGACCTCGGAAAAGAGTGCTACACCCCCTCACGACGATATCAACGACGGCCGGATCGTCTCGTCCCGCCATCTGGTGTCCGAGCGCTGCGCGGAACTGTCAGAGCTGGAGTACGCGCTGATCATGACCAGTAACGCGTTCAATAAATGGATGGTGCGCTGCATGACCGCAGCCGGCGAGCCCGATATGGGCGCATTTGACGTCTCGCTGCTGCATCACGTAAACCACCGCGACCGCAAGAAAAAGCTGGCCGATATCTGTTTCGTTCTTAACGTGGAAGATACCCACGTGGTGACCTACGCCCTGAAAAAGCTGGTCAAAGCGGGCTACGTGACGAGCGAGAAAGCGGGCAAAGAGCTCTTTTTCTCGACTACCGAGGAAGGGAAAGCGTTGTGCATGAAGTACCGGGACGTGCGGGAGGCGTGTCTGATCGCTATCCACGCGGAGAGCGGCATTGCCGGGAAGTCGATTGGCGAGACCGCGCAGCTGTTACGCACGATCTCCTCCCTGTATGACACCGCCGCCCGCGCGGCGGCATCACTCTAGGGCTAAGGACGTCTGAAGAGAGTAATACTGCGTCCGGCCAGTTCGTACTCTACGGTTTCGGTGAACGCTGTCCCGGTGGCAGCGCCATCTGCCGTAGACAGCTCCAGCACCCATCCCCCTTCGCCAAACTGCGGGATCTGGAACGGCACGGTCCCTTCAAACGGGTTGAACAGCATCAGCACGTCGTGCCAGATGCCGTCCTCCTGCCTGAGATCGGGCCTGCTGATGGAGACGCCGAGCGTCGAGCCTTCATCCCACTGCTCGGCCTGCTGCGGGCCGCCGCCGGCATTGAACCAGCGGATCTCCAGCCCGTCGCGCCAGCTTTCACGGCGCAGCAGCGGCTGTTGCGCGCGAAGGTCAATGAGCCGTCGGGTAAACTCGCGCAGCGCAGCGTCGTTTTCGGTTATCCCGTTCCAGTCGATCCACGAGATCTCGCTGTCCTGGCAGTAGCCGTTGTTGTTGCCCTTCTGCGTGCGGCCAAACTCGTCCCCCGCCAGCAGCATCGGCGTGCCGTGGGAAAACAGCAGCGTGGTCAGGAAATTACGCTTCTGCCGCTCGCGGGTAGCAATAATATCCGGGTTCTCCGTCGGCCCTTCTTCGCCATAGTTGTACGAGCGATTATCGTTATGCCCGTCGTTATTGTCCTCGCCGTTGTCGGCGTTGTGCTTCTCGTTGTACGACACCAGGTCATTCAGCGTAAAGCCGTCGTGAGCGGTGATGAAGTTGACGCTGGCCCACGGACGACGCCCGCGCAGGTCGTACAGATCCCCGGATCCCAGAAGGCGTGCGGCAAAGTCGTTGGAGACGTTATCGCCCTTCCAGTACTCGCGTACGGTATCGCGGTATTTGTCGTTCCACTCCCCCCAGCCCGGCGGGAAACCGCCGACCTGATACCCGCCGGGACCGATGTCCCAGGGTTCACCAATCAGCTTGAGTCTTGATAACACCGGATCCTGAGTCATGGCGTCGAAGAAACCGCCGCGCGGGTCAAACCCTTCAGGCTCGCGGCCAAGAATCGTCCCAAGGTCGAAACGAAAACCGTCAATATGCATCGACTCCGCCCAGTAGCGCAGGGAGTCCATCACCATCTGCAGCACGCGCGGGTGCGAGGTGTTGACCGTGTTTCCCGTCCCGGTGTCGTTGATGTAGTACCTGTGCTGGTCCGGCAGGGTGCGGTAATAGCTGTAGTTATCAATCCCCTTAAACGAGAGCGTGGGGCCAAGCTCATTTCCTTCCGCCGTATGGTTGTACACCACGTCCAGAATCACCTCGATGCCCGCATCGTGATACGCGCGCACCATGTCGCGAAAGCCCTGGATCCCCGCCGGGCCGTAGTAGCGCGACGCCGGAGCAAAAAAGCCGAGGGTGTTATAGCCCCAGAAGTTCTTCAGGCCGCGGTCGAGCAGGTGCTGGTCGTCGGGGAACCAGTGCACCGGCAGCAGCTCCACCGAGGTGATGCCAAGACTCTTGATGTAGTCGACCGAGGCTTTGTGTCCCATCCCCTCAAACGTGCCGCGCAGCTCCTGCGGGATGGCCGGGTTCATCTGGGTAAAGCCCTTCACGTGGCTCTCATAGACGACGGTATGCGGCCAGGGCACGTTTGGCCGGCTGTTGTCCTGCCAGTCAAAGGCGTTCGGGTCGATGACCTTGCACTTCGGCGTGAACGGCGCGCTGTCGCGCGTGTCAAAGCTGAGGTCCAGTTCATCATGCCCCAGCTCATAGCCGAAATGGGCGTCGTTCCAGTCGATATCGCCCACCAGTTCGCGGGCGTAAGGGTCGATAAGCAGCTTGTGCGGGTTAAAGCGGTGACCGTTTTCCGGATCGTAGGGCCCGTAGACGCGATAGCCGTACAGCGCGCCGGGCTTCAGGTCCGGCACATAGCCGTGCCAGACCTCATGGGTATATTCCGGCAGTTCCAGCCGGGCGATTTCGTTTTTCCCGGACGGATCAAACAGACAGAGCTCCACCCGCTCGGCGTGAGCGGAGAACAGCGCGAAGTTGACGCCCTTCCCGTCATAATTCGCCCCCAACTGCTGGCCATGACCGGCCCGAATTTCAAACGTAGTATCCTTTGCCATTTTCGTTCTCCACGATTATTCGCAGGTAAGCAGAACCAGTACACATCCCTTTTCTGACGTTAAATCCAGCGTCTCTTGCAGAATGCGGCTCTCACCGCTGAACAGATCCCGATAGCGTTTCCCCGTCAGCTCTTCGGGTATCGCCACCCTGGTATTGACCCACAGCTGATGATTATCGGTGACATCAAAAACCAGACGCGGTACGGCGACAATCAGCGCCTCCTCGTCCTTAACGCGGGCATAGACAATCAGGTTCTCCTCGCGCTCGCCGGTGACCTTAAGCGGCAGCCAGTCGCCGTAGCGGAAAAGCGCGTCGTAATGCGGACGCAGCCGCAGCAGCGTGGCGGTGACGAACTGCTTAACGCGCCCGTCTCGCCAGCAGGCCGGGTTATCAAATACCGTGGCATCCGCCGCGCTGAGGTTGTGCACCAGCGCGTTGAAGTCCGGCTCCCGTCGGTTATCCGGGTCGACGAGGCTAAAGTTGAGCGCCTCGCTGCCCTGATAGATATCCGGCACGCCGGGAGCCGTCAGCTTGATTACCGTCTGGCTGAGGCTGTTCATCAGCCCGGCGCGGATAAAGGGCTGCATCGCCTCGCTAAAATCCTGCAGGAACAGCGCGTTGTCCGGCGAAAGCAGGTGCCGCGCGTAGCTCAGCACCACGCTCTCATAGCTCTCGTTGCTGTCGATCCAGTCGGTGCGCTGTTTTGCCTCGCGCAGCGCTTTCTCGAGGAAGCCGATGAATCGCGCGTCGAGTGCTTTAAGCCCTTCGGCGTCGTCCGGTGACTGCGTGGCGGGCCAGACGCCCGCCAGCGCCTGATAGATCATCCAGGTATCGGCAGCGTTCGGCGCGGTACCGTCATTGAGAAAACGCACCTGAGTCTGGTTCATCTGTCGCCAGCGGGCCAGATTTTCCCCCCAGCGTTCCGGCGCTTCCGTCAGGGTGTAGAGACGCGCCCGGGCGTCTTCCCCGCGCTTGGTATCGTGCGTGGAGGTGCCCAGCAGCGCGTCGGGCTGACGGGCCAGACGAATGCGCATCTCCTGGTGGAAGCGGGATAATGAAAACGCGCGCGGCGTCGGGTCGGCGCCCACTTCATTGAGCGCCAGCTCGAGGTTGTGGCGAAAGAACAGCGTGTCTTCAACGGACTTCGCCATCAGCGGCCCGGTAAGCTGCTGGAAGCGGGTTCTGAACAGCGCGGCGGACTCGCGGCAATCTTCCGGCAGGTCGCCGGTAAGAATGCGCACAAGCAGGCTCAGCGCCGCTTCAGACGTCTCCACGCCGGCGATCACGCGGTTAAGCAGCGCCACGTCCGGCGGGGTTAATCCCTCCCGGGTGCCGTAGGTGCGGTAGACCGGAAAGGCGATAAGCAGCTCGCGCAGCGCGTGGCGGATCTCCTCGCGCGGTAGCGCAACCTCATTACGGCCGGCCAGATCGTCAGCAAGGTTAAGCAGCGTGGTGAATTCACCCTCAAAATTGCGATCGGTCATCAGGCCCTTGGCATCGCGCAGTTCCGCGTGGCGATCGACCGTTATCCCCAGCGTTTCGTCGTGGATGGTCTCCAGGCGCGACAGGTTATCGTCGTCGACCAGCACTTCCGCCAGCGAGGCGATAAACTCGTAGCCGGTGGTGCCGGATACCGGCCAGTCGGCGGGGAGCTGTTCTCCCTTCGCGAGAATTTTTTCAACCGTGATGTAGCAGTCGGGCCCGGTTTTCTCCCGCAGGCGCTGCAGATACCCCAGCGGATCGGCCAGGCCGTCGACGTGGTCGATTCGCAGGCCGTCCACCACGCCAGCGTGAACCAGCTCCAGGATCAGCCGGTGCGTATCGTCGAAGACCGCGTCGTCTTCTACCCGAACGCCCACCAGACCAGTGATCTCAAAGAAGCGCCGCCACGAGAGCTGCTTCGGCGCTTCCCGCCAGGACATCAGCCGCCAGCTTTGCGCGTCATGCAGCTCAGCGATGCTCTTATCCTCACTGTACGTACCGGGGTTGAGCGGATACTCGGCGTCGTAGTAAACCAGCGCGGCCTTGTACGTGACAGGGTCACGTTTTAGAGCGATCGCCCCCTTCTCCAGCTCCGCCTCAAAGGTGTCACCGAGGAACGGCAGCGTTAGCGGGCGCGACCCGTCGATATCGAAATAGCGGAAATAGCGGCTCTGCTGGCCGTATTCAATCACGTCCCGCCACCAGGCATTTGCCAGCGAGGTGGACATATGGTTCGGGACAATATCCAGAATCAGCCCCATGCCGGCCTGCTTAAGCGCTGCCGACATGCGGTCGAAACCGTCTCGTCCGCCGATCGCGGGGTCAATTTCATTCGGGTTGGTCACGTCATAGCCGTGGGTGGAACCCGCTGTGGCGGTAAATACGGGCGATGCGTAGAGATGGCTGATGCCGAGATCTTTCAGGTAAGGCACCAGCGCCGCAACGCGATCGAAGGTCATGCCATTACGGAACTGAATACGGTACGTGGCGGAAGGGATCATAACGATGCTTCTCCATCAGCAAAGCGAACGACAATACCGTTCGGCGGTAAAACGTCAGTGACTTCCGGCCAGGCAAAGCGCGTCTCACCCGCGAGATCGGGCAGCGCGACGGGCTTACTACCGATATTCAGCGCCAGAGAGAGTGTCCCCGACGGGAAATGCCAGCTCACCGCCACCATGCCGGGCGCGGTCTTGATTACCTTGCTCTCAACGGCGCCGCCATGACGCAGAAGCGGAACGTTATGGCGATGACGCAGCGTCAGCAGGTGGCGCGTGAAGCGCAGCCACGTTTTGCCTTCGTCGGTGGCAATCTTATTCCAGTCGAGCTTTGAACGGATAAACGTGTTCAGGTCGTTCGGATCCGGGACGGTTTCATCGTGCCCGGCATGGCCGGTAAACTCTTTTGCGCGCCCTTCCCGCACCGCCTTTGCCAGATCGCCGTGAAAATCGGTGAAAAACAGGAACGGGTGCGTTTCCCCAAACTCCTCGCCCATAAACAGCAGCGGGATATGGGGAGAAAGCAGCAGCGCGGCAAGCAGCACCCGCGTCTTGTCGGCCCCCGCCAGGGCGATCAGCCGCTCGCCCTGGGCACGATTCCCGGTCTGATCGTGGTTTTGAATAAAATCGACGAAGAACTGCGGCGGCTGCGTCTGGCACTCCACCCCGCGGGATTCGCCGGTTTGCAGCGAAATCTCGCCCTGGTAGACAAAGCCTTCCGCCAGCGCCCGGGCGAACTTTTTCTCCGGCTCAAAGGCAAAATCCTGGTAATACGCGTGGGTCTCGCCGGTGGCAAACACGTGGGCAGCGTTGTGGAAGTCATCATTCCACTCGGCGGTGAACAGCGGCGTGTTGCCCTGTTCATCGCGCGGATGCAGGAAAATCACGTTGCGGCTGTCTTCCGTGGTCAGGTGAACGTGGCGGTGCGGGATCGCCTCGCGGATTTTTGCGGCAATCTCCTCCAGAATGTGCGTCTCCGAGGTGTCTTTAATCTGGTCGATGGCGTCAAAGCGCAGGCCGTCCAGACGGTACTCCTTCAGCCAGTAGAGCGGCGCATCGGTGATGTACTGCCTCACCGGCTCGCGTTCGTAAGCAATTCCGTTGCCCCACGGCGTCATCCGCTGTGCATCAAAAAACGCGGGCGACAGCAGGGGCAGATAGTTCCCCTCGGGGCCGAAGTGGTTGAGCACGATATCCAGCACCACGGAGAGTCCCAGCCCGTGCGCGGCGTCGATAAACGCGTGGAAATCCTCCGGCGTACCGTAGGCAGAGTGCGGGGCGTACAGCAGCACGCCGTCATACCCCCAGCCGCGTGTTCCGCCAAACTGAGAGACGGGCATCACTTCAAGCTGGGTAATACCAAGCTCTGCCAGATACGGTAGCTTGTCGATGGCGGCCCGGAAGGTGCCCTCCGGGGTAAACGTGCCGATGTGCAGCTCGTAGATAACCGTGTCTTCCCACGGCCGCCCTGCCCAGTCCCGGTTGACCGGCTGATAGCGTTGGGGATCGATAACGATGGAGGGGCCGTTAACGTCGCCTTTTTGCGCGCGCGAGGCGGGGTCGGGCACCGTCATGCCGTCCTGCAGAACAAATTGATATTCTGCACCGTGCGTGACGCCGGATACGTCTGCCTGAAACCAGCCGTCGCCAGCTGCCGTCATCGGCACGTCGGCGGCGGCCAGACGTAGCGTTAGTTCTTTCTGTCCTTCTGCCCAGACGCGAAAACGTACAACGTCATCGGAAATAAACTCAGCACCCCACTGCTTTTGAAATGTCCTGAATTCCATTCATTGTCCTCGAATGACCCACATTTTACGCGGAACGAAGTACAAGCTTAGTTCAGGATTAAAAGTGTGTTAGGCCAGCGAATTTAACCGCTTCGTCTATTCTTTATGAAATAACTCACTACCGGGAAGACTATGCAGATTCGAAAAGGACTCAATACCGACCTCGCTCGCCTTGAATGCTGTGACTTTTCTTTCACCATTAGCCACATTGCGCGAGAGCCCTTTATCCACTGCGATTTGCATATCGAAGCCGTCGCCGAGCCCTGGATTAAAACCTACGAGCTCGATATCCAAACCCTTGAAAACCACTGCGTTAATCCGGACGCCATATTTCTTATTGCCGAAACGGATGACGGGGAAATTGCCGGATTTATTACCGCGTCTATCGGCTGGAATAAGTTTATCTCGGTGGATTACATTGCCGTGGAGCGCACGAAACGCAGAACCGGCGCCGCGCAAAAATTAATGGCCGCCGCGCACGTCTGGGCCCGCAGCGTAAACGCGCCGGGATTACGGCTTGAAACACAAAATGTGAACGTCTCTGCCTGTCTGTTTTACCGCAACTACGGGTTTACCCTGGGCGGATACGATCGTTATCTCTACAACGCCTTACCGGAAAAGGACGAAGTCGCCCTGTTCTGGTATTACATGCTGGTCTAACGGCGCGGCCTTCATATTTCTGTCATTGAATTTCATTACGCTTTCGGGATTTTAACCAGGGTGTTGAGGAAAAAAGTGTGAATTCAATGGCTAAGGCATTACTGCTGGCATTACCTGTTTTGAGTGCAACGGCAGCGGCGACGGCCGCCGGGGGCGAGCTGTGTGAACCCAAAGCGTACGAAATGGCGCTGCGCTATCAGCAGAAATCGGCAGAGATCGTGGCTCTTCAGCTGCAGACGTATCGGTTTGCCACCGAGCGTTTCAACGAAAAGTTAAAAGAGCTGAAAACGCCTGAAAATTACGCCGTGGTAATGGACCTGGATGAAACGGTGCTGGATAACACCCCTTTGCTGGTGCGCGACACCGAGCAGTGTCACGACTATACAAAATGGGACACCTGGAGCGACTGGGAAAAACAGGGAAAACCCGGCTTAATTCCGGGCGCGAAGGCGTTTCTTGACCATGTGAATCAAAGCAAGGTCCGTATCTATTATGTTTCGGACCGCATGCAGGAAAATAAAGCCGATACGCTCAGGACGTTAAAAGCCCTGGGACTTCCGCAGGTGTCCGATGAAAGCGTGCTTCTGGACACGGTCAGCAAGGAAGAGCGTCGCCAGAGCATCCTCAAAAAGCAGCAGATCGTGATGCTGTTTGGCGACAGCCTGCCGGATTTCGCCGTGCAGTTTAAAAATAAAAAGCCGAGCGAGCAGCAGCGTGAGCTGGTTGAAGCCAGCGCGGAACACTTCGGAAACGACTGGATTGTGCTGCCAAATGCCGCTTATGGCTCCTGGTCCAAAGCCACGCCGGACAGCTGGAACGCGCCGCTGAAAAAATAAGGTGTTACGGGCCGGGAAAGGCAGCATCGCCACCCGGCTTCTGCGTTGTGCTATCCACTGCGTTTATAGGTCCTATCATTTCTGGGCAGGTTCTTATAATTTTACGAAGAAGTAAGATGAGTGCTTTCAAAGGAGACTCGTATGCTTACCGTGAAAAAACTTGCTCTTTCTACGCTGATTTCCAGTTCATTGCTTTTCTACCCTGCGCTGCAGGCGTCGGCAGAGACGCCCCAGCACGTCGTTAAACAACCGGCGGGCGGATACAGCGTCCAGGTCGGCGACGTTCTGGTCACCTCGTTTACCGACGGGACCGTCGCGCAGGATCTGCACAAGCTGCTGCGCCGGACAACGCCGCAAAAAATTGATGCGCTGCTCGCGAAAAATTTCCAGACCAACCCGCCTGAAGTGTCCATCAACGCGTTCCTGATTGCGATGCCCGGACATAAAATTCTGGTGGATACGGGCTCAGGCCAGCTCTTTGGCCCCGGCAACGGCGGACGTCTGATTGAGAGCCTCGCCACCCAGGGGATTAAACCCGAGGACATTACTGAAGTCCTGCTGACCCACGCCCACTCCGATCACGCGGGCGGCCTGGTGAAAGACGGCAAGGTGGTGTTCAGCAACGCGCGCGTTTTCGTTGGCAAACCGGACGTCGACTTTTTCTTTAACGACGAGAATCAGAAAAAAACCGGCTACGGCAAGAACTACTTTGACGTCGCGCAGAAGACCTTAAAACCCTATCTTGACGCCGGTAAAGTGGTGCCGTTTAGCGGCACATCTGAGATTCTCCCGGGGCTGACCGGCACGGTTCATCCCGGCCATACGCCGGGTTCAGCCTTCTACACGCTGACGAGCAAAGGCGGGAAGATCACCTTTGTCGGCGACATCATTCATGCCGCGGCGGTTCAGTTCCCGCAGCCTGACGTGACCATTACCTACGATGAAGATCAGAACAAAGCGGCAGGCGTGCGCGAACACGCGTTTGCGGACTTTGTGAAAAATAAAGACCTGGTTGCCGCGCCCCATCTGCCGTTCCCGGGTATCGGGTATGTCACCAAAGGCGAAAACGGCGGCTATGCCTGGGTTCCTGTGACCTATACCAACCGGGACGCCGGCAGCGCGAAATAAAATGACGCCCGTCTCTGACATGGACATCGACCTGATCCTGACCCTGGACGCCCTGCTTCAGGACAGGAATATCACCCATGCGGCCGCGCGGCTGGGCATCAGCCAGCCCGCGCTGTCCGCTCGTCTGGCGCGTCTGCGAACGCTGTTTGGCGAACCGCTGTTTATTCCCTCCCCACATGGACGTGGGGTGCTACCGACGCCGCGAGCGGAAGCGCTTAAGCCGCAGGTGGAGAGCGTGCTGCGCGGCATCAGCGCGATGTTTTCTCCCACCACGTTTGATGCCCAGACCAGCACCCGAACCTTTGTTATCGCGCTGCACGAAAACCCGGCGCTGATGCTGGGCACCGGGCTGCTTAACCAGGTGGGTACCGAAGCTCCAGGTATTCGCCTGCGCTTCGCCCTGCCACAGATGTCCGAACTGCCGCAGCAGCTCGAAACCGGAGATGTGGATATCTACATCGGCGTAAGCGCGGGCGCCCATGACGGCTGGGTGAGGCGCAAACTGCTCGACGATGCGTTTGCCACCGCCCAGCGCAAAGGCCATCCGCGCGGGACCGGAGCGTTAGACCTGGAAAGCTACTGCGCGCTTTCTCATCTGGTGGTGTCATCGGCGGGAGATCCGTTTACCGGCTTTGTCGATCAAACCCTGGCCGGGCTGGGCTACCAGCGGCACGTCGCGATGTCCACGCAGAGCTACGCCATGGCGCCTGCGCTTGTTGCCGGTACCGACCTGGTGTGCACCCTGCCGGAACGGATGCTGAAACAGTTTGCCGGCACGCTGGATCTCTTTGCGCCGCCGCTGCCGCTCCAGCCGATTACCATCTACATGTACTGGCACCCGAAAAACAGCCAGGATCCGGCAAATGCCTGGCTGCGCGAGCAGCTGCTGCAGGCCGCCGGGCGTCAGGTATGATCGAGGGTAATCAGGAATTTTTTAAGCACTTCTGAGCGAATAATCCGGTGGCAAACCAGCGTCAGCTCGCTTTCCCGGAGCCGGTCGAGGATGTCCACGTACACCACGTTCTCAACGCTCACCGCCTTTGCCGAGGCGGGCAGCAGCGCCAGCCCAAACCCCGCCGAGACCAGGCTTATCACGGTGGGCACGTCGGTCGCGTTTTGCACCACGTCCGGCTGAAAGCCCGCCCCGCTGCAGGCGTCATAAAAGTACTGTTCCAGCCCCATTCCCTCCGGGTCGCGCAGGGAGATCCATTTTTCGTCCTTCACCGACGAAAGCGTCAGCGCGGAAGATCCCGCCAGCGGATGCTGACGATACAGCGCCAGGACCGTTTTCTCTGACGTGAACGGGCGGCTTTGCAGATCGTCAGGCAGCGACGGCAGCGGCGCCCGGATAATAGCCACATCGAGCTGGTTGCTCTGCACGGCCGCGTAGAGCGTCTGCACGTTTCCCGTCACCAGCGACATGGTAATGGCCGGCCAGCGCGTATGCATCTGGCGCAGCGCGGCGGGCAGCCTGCCGTCGAACATCGCGCTCGACACGCACCCCAGGTTTAATACCCCCTGCTCGCCCCGTGCCGTTTGCCTGGCGTCCAGAACCGCCTGCTCGGTCAGGGAGATGGCGAGCCTGGCTTTCACCAGAAACGCTTCACCCGCGGGCGTCAGGGTTAAGCGGCGGTTCGCCCGGCTAAAGAGCGTGACGCCTAAACGTTCTTCCAGCGCCTTTATCTGCTGGCTCAGGGCCGGTTGCGCCATGTTCAGACGCTCAGCGGCCCGGTGCATGTGGAGCTCTTCGGCCACCACGATGAAATGGCGCATCTGACGAAACTGCACGGAACGCTTCCTTTTTTGATATGAGTTTACTTATCAATTTAGCAGTAATGATGCAATTGATGCTATTGGTCATTGCCATAAAAATGGAGGTATTCAAAACGAGGGAGGAAATTATGGAAAACCCGATCAACGATCTCCGCAGCGCCATCGCCCTGCTTCAGCGCCACGAAGGGCAGTATCTTGAAACCGATCATCCGGTCGATCCCAACGCGGAGCTGGCGGGAGTCTACCGCCATATCGGCGCGGGCGGCACGGTAAAACGTCCAACCCGTACGGGCCCGGCCATGATGTTCAACAGCGTGAAGGGCTATCCGGGCTCCCGCATCCTGGTGGGCATGCACGCCAGCCGCGAGCGCGCGGCGCTCCTTCTGGGCTGCGAGCCCTCTGAACTCGCAAAACACGTCGGCCAGGCGGTGAAAAAGCCGGTTGCGCCGGTTGTGGTTCCGGCCTCGCAGGCGCCCTGCCAGGAACAGGTTTTCTACGCAGACGACCCTGACTTCGACCTGCGCAAGCTGCTTCCGGCCCCCACAAACACGCCGATTGATGCGGGCCCGTTCTTCTGTCTGGGGCTGGTGCTGGCAAGCGATCCGGAAGACAGCTCGCTGACGGATGTCACCATCCACCGCCTCTGCGTTCAGGAGCGCGACGAGCTTTCCATGTTCCTTGCCGCCGGTCGGCATATCGAAGTCTTCCGCAAAAAGGCGGAAGAGGCCGGAAAACCGCTGCCGGTGACGATCAATATGGGGCTCGATCCTGCCATCTATATCGGCGCGTGCTTTGAGGCGCCCACCACGCCGTTTGGCTACAACGAGCTGGGCGTCGCCGGGGCGCTGCGCCAGCAGCCGGTCGAACTGGTGCAGGGCGTGGCGGTAAAAGAGAAAGCAATCGCGCGGGCGGAAATCATCATCGAGGGCGAACTGCTTCCGGGCGTGCGCGTAAGAGAAGATCAGCATACCAACACCGGCCACGCGATGCCGGAGTTCCCGGGCTACTGCGGCGAGGCGAACCCGTCCCTGCCCGTGATCAAAGTGAAAGCCGTGACCATGCGAAACCACGCGATCCTGCAAACGCTGGTGGGACCGGGGGAAGAGCATACCACCCTGGCCGGTTTACCGACGGAAGCCAGCATCCGCAATGCCGTTGAAGAGGCGATTCCGGGCTTCCTGCAAAACGTCTATGCGCATACCGCGGGCGGCGGTAAATTCCTCGGGATCCTGCAGGTGAAAAAACGCCAGCCGTCAGACGAAGGCCGTCAGGGACAGGCGGCGCTCATTGCCTTAGCCACCTATTCGGAGCTGAAGAACATCATTCTTGTCGACGAAGACGTGGATATTTTCGACAGCGACGACATCCTGTGGGCGATGACCACCCGCATGCAGGGCGATGTCAGCATCACCAATATTCCGGGGATCCGCGGCCACCAGCTGGATCCGTCCCAGTCGCCGGATTACAGCACCTCAATTCGCGCAAACGGCATTTCCTGCAAGACCATCTTCGACTGCACGGTGCCGTGGGCGCTGAAGGACCGCTTCGAGCGCGCGCCGTTTATGGAGGTGGATCCGCGTCCGTGGGCGCCGGAGCTGTTCGCTGATAAGAAATAGGGAAATTTCGGGCGTATGGCCCGCAGGTCATACGCTTATTTTCTTTTCAAGCGCGGCAATATTTTTATCTGCCTTTCGCTCCACGGAGAAACGATCGACGCTCAGCAAAATGAGCATCAGCCCCCTGCCGCTCTCCAGTAACGGCGATATTTCACAGAAACGGTCTCGTCTGGCGGCCTCGAGCCGCTCCAGCGGGAACGCATCACCTGCGTCGGTAAAGACAACGCGGACATTATGGTCCCGGATGTCGAACTCTACGCTAAATGTACGTGAAGCATCCTCATGCAGCGCGTGCCGGATGATATTCGTCGCCACTTCACAGACGGCAAGGTCGAGCGCGAAACGCCACTCATCGTCAACGGCAAGCGCGCTCAGACGGTCTCCCAGCCAGCCGGCCAGCGGCGTCAGGGAGCCGAGCTCCGCCGGAAATTCTGCATGCTCCGGCGTCTGCATCTACTGCCCCAGCTGCGCAAGCGCGCTGTTTTTATCCGGATAGATGCGGAATATGCGATCCATTCGGGTCAGGGTGAACATATTCATGATCCCGGGGTTAAGGGAGCACAGCGCCATGTCGCCTTTCCCGTTCATCAGCTTAAACAACGACACCAGCATCCCCAGCCCGCTGCTGTCGATAAAGTCCACTTTGCTGAAGTCGACAATTAAGGCTTTACGATCGCTGCCAATTTCTTCCGTGACGGTGGCCTTAAACGTCGCGGCAATGGACGCATCCAGCCGCCGGACCGCTGGCGTAAGAATGTTGGCATTCGGTAATCGTTCAGTGTTAATAATCATTCTGTTCTCCCTGACGCTCAATCACTAACAGTGAAACGTCATCGGTTAAGGCGGTCGGTTCATCACGATTTGCATTGCGCCAGCCGGTCAGGTGTTGTCCGAAACGCAGCAGGAGCTCGTCTACCGGCAGATGGGCATGTTCATGAAGCCAGCGTTCCAGACGTTGCGGGCCAAACTGCTCGCTCTCGCTGTTCTCACATTCCGTGATGCCGTCACTGAATAAGCATAAGCGATCCCCTGAATTGAGGGTAAAAGCGACGTCCTCCCAGCTGAGGTCGGGGATAAGCCCGACCGGCGGTCCACCCTCGCCAACGGAAGTGACGGCACTCTCTGCGTTCACAATCACGGGAGTAGGATGCCCCGCCTGACACAACAACCCCTGACCACTGACGGGGTCGATCACGCCGTAGATGATGGTGAAATAGCTGGTGATGTCGTTTTCTTCACTGCAAAAGCGGCTGTTCAGTATTCTGACGACCTCGGCAGGCGACTGAATTCCGCCCTCTGCGGTAAACAAAAAACGATCCACCACCCGGCCGTGCAGGAACTGACGCGCCACGGCGAGGGACATCATTGCTGCCCCCACGCCGTGACCGGAGACATCAACGCAGTAGAACCCCAGATGAGAGTCCAGAGGAAAAATATTGAAGACATCGCCCGATACCCAGGCAGACGGTAAGAAAAGCCAGTCGGAAAAGTAGTTCCCGAAGCGCAGGCGGTGTGAAGGCAGAACCGAGTGCTGAACGCGCGCCGCCAGCTCAAGATCCTGTTCAATCTGGCGTAACGCTTCACTCAGGCGCTTATTATGCGCCGCGAGGGTCGCTTCCAGCGTCAAAATACGTACCCCGGCATGGAGCCGCGCCCGTAACTCAGCCTGTTCGACGGGCTTGCTTAAAAAATCATCCGCCCCGGCATCAAAACCCTGCGTTAAATCTCCTGCATTCTCGCGGGCCGTGAGCAGAATGATATACACATAATGGCCAAACTGACGGCTGCGGATCGTCTGACAGAGCGTAAGCCCGTCCATTTCCGGCATCTCCCAGTCGCTTATCACCATGCTGATCGGCTGGCTGGACAATATTTCCAGCGCGGCGACGCCATTTTCCGCCTCGCTCACGATATACCCCCACTGGGTGAGCATTCGGGAGAGTAACCGACGATAAATCAGCGAATCTTCAACGATTAACACGTGCAGCGCTGACATGTATCCCTCCTATAGCGGTAAGAACCAAATGAGGCTCACGGTCCCTTCCCTGAATTTTGCGTTACCGTTGCCGTGCCCCGGATAGCGGGTCCCCGCATAGTTCGCGTACTGGATGGAGAACGAACCTGGCGTATAGCCCGCATAGCCAAAGCTGTAGCTGTAATCGCCGTTCCAGGGCTGCTGCTGGCTGCTGTCCGGGAACCAGAACGCCGTTGCGCGAACGAAGAAATGTTGTTTGAAGGTATAGCCGCAGCCGCCGAGCATGACGTTTTTATTTTTGCGGATGTCATCGCTGCTGAGGTCGTAGTAGCGCGGAACCCAGCTGTACCCGACCTGGCAAATGATAGAGTCCCCTTTATTAATCAGGAGCGCGTTTTCAACCGGTTTCGGTAGCGAAAACTTATAGGCCAGCGTAAAGGCGCCCTGTTCGAAATAGGTGTGTCTCCGGCTACCCGACGTCCAGAAGTGGTTATCGCCGTAGTTGCCGTAGACCAGGCTGAACGTGTTGGCGTGCCAGTCGTCATAGCCAAAGCTGTAGCGAAAATCCGCGGTGTAGCGGTTGGTATCCCTGACCGGCAGCCGGGAGGTAATGTTGGCAAACCAGAAGCTGTAGGGGGAATACTGCAGACTAAGATTCAGCGTCTGGTTAATTTTTTTCGCCTGCGCGGCGCTGTCCGAGCTGTTGGGCACGCTCACCATCTGCTCTTTCAGCCCAGAACTAAAGCTCAGAGCGCCTGAAAATTTCTTGTCATTGCCTGAGAACAGGCGCCCCCACCGGCTGGTAAAAACGCCTGCCTGAACGGGCTCGCCGTTTTTATCGCGCAACGTCTCTTTCTCATTGCTTTGCGCCGCATCCGCCGCGGGTATTGCGGCGAGTAAGACGCCCGCCAGGAGCCATTTTTCGCGCATAACCGCCATCCTTAGTTAGGTATCCAGCGTGCAGCGACGTTGTATTTTGCCATGAGCCACAAAATGCCCAGTGCCGCAGCATGCACTAACGTATTTTCTATCCAGGCATGACGCCACAAATCGAAGGCGATGAACTGACTCACCAGCAGCACCACGTACACATGCAAAATGAAGGTATAAAGCGAGTGCTGGCCTAACGGAATAAGAAACCATCCCAGCATGCGGTTGAGCGGCGTCCAGCAGTATGTCAGCACCAGATAGACGGTAACCATCAGGGCGATATCGTTTAATACCCGCACCGGGCCCAGCCCATTTTTCGCCGCCCAGGTGTGATAAAAGGTGTTGAAGCCGTCAGGCGGAATCACGTGCATCAGCAGCGCGGGGGGCATAAACGGGTTGGTATGGTTCTGTGCTATGAACCCCAGAATGAGCGCCACTATCACCAGCGCAACCACCACCACTTTACCTGCAGGCGTGCGTGCGAAAGAGATCAGTTCGGCTTTATACCACCCGCTGGCCATGCCCAGCACAAAGATGAACTGCCAGGCCAGCAGCGGAAAGGCAAATTCGAATTCCGACGGCGTCAGCCGGAGCGGCCACCGCTGCCAAAGGCCGTACACTAGCAGAGACGCTCCCAGCAGCCACCAGACTTTACCCTTCTGTAGCATCCCCAAAAATAGCGGGCTGAGTAGCAGCAAAAAGATATATAGCCCCAGAATTTGCGTCTGATGGGGGCCAATCTGTAAATAGAGGATAATGTTGAACCAGGTCTCTTTTATTTGTGGCGTGACCGGATAAAGCGACCAGCTTTCACCCGAAAAGCGGTCGGTAAAATGAGTAACCTCGAAAAGATTAATATGCGGGATATAGGCCAGGAGAATAAACGACACTATGATAATGATATTTACACGATATATTTTCCACGCCCTGAGATAAAGCCCCCACGAAACCGTGAGTAATACGACTTTTTGCAGGCGAGCGCGATTCAACATCCCCAACATAAATCCCGAAAGAATGACAAAGCCTTCTGCGCCGGTTGTTAACCCAAAACGCTCCCAGGAGAATATATTAAATACCGACATCACTTCCGTATGCGCCACGACCATCATGACGAGGGCAATCCCGCGCATAAAGTCAATTCTCAGGTCCCGGGCACCTGCAATGGCATACCGCCATAATCTTGATTTTACTATATCCGCTTGCGCGATCGGCGGCGCAATATGGCTCATAGGGTATCCTTTACCTGGAAACGAAAATTAACGTCTAAATAAAGTAGATAGCCTAAAGGAATAGTAACCGCAATTTATCGTGAACAGATGAGGCGAATTAAGCAGAATTAAACCTTA
Organism: Enterobacter sp. UPMP2060; assembly: GCF_053709655.1. NCBI lineage: Bacteria > Pseudomonadati > Pseudomonadota > Gammaproteobacteria > Enterobacterales > Enterobacteriaceae > Enterobacter > Enterobacter sp. UPMP2060. The sequence continues at coordinate 20,888 of NZ_JBSKJQ010000017.1, read as the reverse complement.
ATTAACCCCCACTAAATAATAGTAATGAACGTGGCTGGACACTTTTATTCGGCGTTCTACACTTACCTTAAATCTTGTTTATTCGCTATTTTCTTTGACCTTCTGGCAACTGCCTTTGCAGCAGAATGGGTCTGCATATTCACGGAATCAGGAACGCCGGAACTATGGATTTTTATTTTTCCCGTTTTGAACATCGTCGACCTCCGGAACCGTTGAAAACGCCGCGCTGGGTAATGATGACCTGGCAGGTGTTAGCGGTCGCGGCGCTTATTCTGGGCGCAAATTATATTTACTGGCGCTGGACCGCCTCCCTGAACACGGACGCGTTATGGTACGCCATACCGCTGGTCCTCGCCGAAACCCTGGCCTGGATCGGTACCGTGCTGTTTACCATCAACTTATGGAAAGAACAGGATCCTCCCCAGAGTCCGCCCCCGAGCGAGATTAACGACTGCCTGTCACCGGAGGAGGCCGTAGAGCCCCGTCCCGTTAAGGTGGATCTGTTCATTGCCACCTACTCCGAAGACACCGAGCTGGTGAGGCTGTCCATTCGTGACGCCATGAAGATGGATTACCCGTACCCGATTGACTACCGGATCCACGTCCTCGATGACGGCCGTCGCCCGGAGATGAAAGCCGTTTGCGATGAGGAAGGCGTCAATTACATCAGTCGCCAGACCAACATCGGATTTAAGGCCGGTAACCTGCGCAATGGTCTTGAGCAAACCGACGGCGATTTTCTTGTTATCTGCGACGCCGATACCCGTGTATTTCCCACCCTTCTCAGCCATACGCTGGGCTATTTCCGCAACCCTGACGTGGCCTGGGTGCAGACGCCGCAGTGGTTCTTCGATCTCCCGGAAGGCGAAAGTTTGTCGCGCTGGGGCCAGCGGAAAGCCGGAAAAATGGGCTATGGCCTGGGCTGGCTGATCCAAAAGTGTGTCGGCCCGGTCACGGTTGGCCGCGACCCGTTTTTTAACGATCCGCGCATGTTCTATGACGTCATCCTGCGGCGGCGCAACTGGGCCAACGCCGCATTCTGCTGCGGCGCGGCGTCCATCCACCGTCGCGAGGCGGTTATGCAGGCCGCGCTGAGAAGCTACGTCTGGTCCGTCGAAGAGGAGATCCATCGCCATACCCGCGACATACGCGATGACGAAACGCGGAGCGCGCTACAGGAGGCGATGCGCCCCCACGTGGCATTTGACACTGAGTTAACACCCTACAAATTTCACGTCTCCGAAGATATTTACACCTCGGTGCTGCTGCACGGTGACGCCGCACGACGCTGGCGTTCGGTCATGCACCCGCGCGTTGAGTCGAAGATGCTCTCTCCGCAGGATATGCTGACCTGGATGATCCAGCGCTTTAAATATGCCGCAGGTTCGCTGGATATTTTGTTCCATGACAATATCTTCAGCCGTCGTCGCTTCAGGCTTTCACTCCCCCAGACGCTGATGTATGCCACAACCTTCTGGTCCTATATGGCCTGCGTATGGAACACGGTGTTTTTGATTTCACCCATTATTTATCTGTTCACCGGTATTCCGCCGGTATCGGCCTGGTCGACGCCGTTCTATCTCCATTTTCTCCCCTTTTTTATTTTCTCCGAACTGGCCTTTATGTTCGGGACATGGGGGATTTCGGCCTGGGACGGCAGGGCCTCCTACCTCTCCTTCTTTTCCATGAATCTGCGCGCGCTCAATACGGTGCTGCGGGGCGAGCAGATCAAATTTCACGTCACGCCAAAAGAGCGGCAGACGGGCCGTTTTCTCTATCTGGTGAAGCCGCAGATTGCCATCGTAGTGCTGACCCTCGCAGGGCTTATCTGGGGAGGGATTCAGGTTGCACGCGGCCAGGTCGACGATCCTTCTGGCTACGTGATCAATATTTTCTGGGGAGGGGTGAACATCGCCGCCATGCTGCCGCTGATATTCGCAGCCATGTGGACGCCCGCCGAAGAGGATGAGGTCACCCAATGAGAATACGTGATGCCCTGCTTTCCGCGCGCAGTTATCTCACTATTCTGCTGGGGTTCCTGCTCGGCTTTGCCATTGTGGTATGGGTTGAGAAACAAATGCCTTCGCGCGTGGAGAGCAGCGGCGGCATCGCGCTCAGTAAAGATTTCCCTCCGCTGCCCGAAAAACGCGAGCTGACCTATGACGAGGCCATCTGGGCGCGGGTAGCCTGGCAATACTACGTGAATAATACCCAGCCAAACGGCCTGGCGAACGCCAGCGACGGTGAGCCCTGGCTGAGCCTCTGGAGCGTGGGAAGCTACCTGTTTGCGGCCGCTGCCGCAGAGCAGCTCAATATCATTTCCACCGATGAGTTTGACGAGAGGGTCAGCGCGGCCCTGTTTACGCTGGGGCAGCTGCCGCTTAATGAGAAAGGCCTCCCTGCCGCGTATTACCATGCGGACATCCTCAAAATTCTGGGAAAACCTGACGCATCCGCAATAGGCCTGAGCCGCCTGCTGACGGCGCTTCAGACTCTCCTTTGGCGCTATCCTCAGCACGCGGCGGCCATCCGCGATCTGTTTAGCGTCTGGAGCACCGGCACGCTGATCGAAAGCAGCACTCAAAGCCAGGCGGCCGTGCCGCTCCATCACTGGACTCTGACCAATGACGAACAGCGGGACAGCTTTGGCTATCGGCTCTATGCCAGCCATACGCTGCGCTTAATTGACAGTGCGGCGGGCCTCGCGGTCACCAATCCGCCGGAAGGGCAAAAAATGATCGACCTGGATGGGATCATGGTTCCCGATGAAGGGCTGCGCACGCCCTGGGGCAAGCAGACCTCCCTGATCAGTTTGCCCTATCTGCTAACCGGACTCGAACTGGGTTTTGACGCGCAGAGCGCTGAAATTGCGTGGCGGATTATGCAGATCCAGCAGCGGCGCCACGGCCTGCGCTCACCAAAACCTTCTATCAGCACGGATTATGCCGAACCGGCACCGGATTACGTTACCGATCTGCCAAACAGGCAGCCGGTACAGGCGCGCGCCCTGCGTGACGAAGTGCCGGAGAAAGTCGCGATCGCCTCCACCCGCACCGCGTTTGCCTGGTATGCCCTGTTCCGCAACAGCTGGAGCGAGGCGCTGCGCCAGCAGGTTCTGCCGCTTCTGGTGCCGGGTAAAGGCTGGCAGCGCGGTTTCAATCTTAATAACAGCGTTAATAGCGTCGTGGACGCCGACACCAACGCCATCGTACTGGAAAGTCTGTCGTATATCGCGCACGGCCAGATGCTCTGTCTGGCCTGCCTTCACACGGCCCCCCATTCATCCACTCCCGCAGGAGCAACGCAATGAAGCCACGATCCCCGATCCTTTTCTACCTGCTCACGGGAATAACGATCTGCTGGCTGGCGCTCTCGACCGCGCGCGCGGAAACCGGGCTGCCTGCATCTGGTTACTCCCCTCGCAGCGGCGAGCTGACGGCCCGAGAGATGACCATTGCGAAAAACGCCTGGCAGTATTTCGTCTCAAACTATCAGCCCACGACGGGGCTGGTGAATGCGGTCAACAAATATCCTTCCACCACCATGTGGGACAGCGCCTCCTATCTGGCCGCACTGACGGCGGCGCGCGAGCTGGGGATCATTGATAAAGCAGAATTCGATCGCCGGATGCTGAAATTTCTCGCCACGCTAAACACCCTGGTGCTGTTCCGCAACGAGCTGCCCAACAAAGCCTATAACACCATCAGCGGCCAGAAGGTGGACTACACCAACAAGCCCGGCGAAATTGGCTTCTCGGCTCTGGATATCGGGCGAATGCTGGTCTGGCTGAAAATCATCAAAGAACGTTACCCGGAATACGGCAACAGCGTTGATAACGTGGTGCTCGGCTGGGATTTCAGCCATGCGATCGACCCCTGCGGCACGCTGTACGGAGCCTATCTGGAGAACGGCCAGCCGAAGTATGTTCAGGAAGGCCGGCTGGGCTATGAAGAGTACGGCGCGGCGGGCTATCAGCTGTGGGGGTTCAATACCTGTAAAGCCAGCCGTCCGCAGCCGTACGAGCTGGCCGAAATCTACTGCGTGCTGGTTCCGTATGATTCACGCGACCCGCGCAACACGTCTCAGCATAACTATGTCGTGACGGAATCCTACCTGCTCTACGGTCTGGAGTTCGGCTTTGATAAACCGACCGATCGGGATAACGCTCCGCGCGACTACTCCCTGACGTGGATGAAAAACTTTGCCGATCGCGTTTATCAGGCTCAGGAGAACCGCTACACCATCACCGGCGTCCTCACCGCACGCTCTGAGCACCAGCTCGATAAAGCGCCATACTTCGTCTATGACACCGTCTTCAGCGACGGGTACAACTGGAACACCATTACCGACAAAGGCCAGTTCGTCCCTAACGCTGCCGCAATTTCACTGAAGGCGGCGCTGGGAATGTGGGTCCTGTGGAACTCGCCTTATACCGATCGCCTGCTGAACACCATTGAGAATGCCAACGAAGAGGGAAAAGGCTACTACGAAGGGCTGTATGAAAACGGCGACGGGCCGATCAAAGAGTTCACCGCGAACAATAACGGCATCATGCTGGAGGCCCTGTTGTTCAAAAAAGAGGGGAAACTGCTGGCCTTCAACACCGACAACCCGAAGAGCAAGGATTTTGCGCCGTCGCTGTGGGATCAAAAGCTGCTCGATCAGTTTGAAGAGAACAACGCCCTGCGCAGCCGTCCGTTCCTTGCCAGCACGCCGGCCGTAAAAAGCTGGTGCGACCGGGCCGGCGTCACGCAGCGCACCAAACCCGCCTGCCAGGCCTGTCAGTGCGCGTCATGCAGCGCGGACGAGCCGGTTAAACTGCCTCCGGTGACTGCGCAATGCTTAAAACCTTAGCCAGAGGGCTCGCGGGATTACTCCTCGCAGGTGTGGTCATCTTTGCTCTGTTTGGCCATCAGGGAGCTGGCTGGCGCTGGCTAATCAATGGCGGCTGGCACTCCAGCGCGCGTATCGCTGCCCTGACGCCGGAAGAACAGAAATGGGCGGCGATCGCCTGGCGCTATTTCGTCAACAATACCCAGCCGCAAACCGGACTGGTCAACGGGAGCGACAAACAGCCCCGCGTCACGCTCTGGCAAATGGGCGATACGCTTATCGCCCTGCTGGCGGCAAAAGAGCTGGGGCTGATTGATGAGGCCGAGTATGACGCCCGCCTGACGCGGCTGATGGGCACTCTCAACCGCCTGATGCTGACCGAGACCCGGACGCCAGGACGGCTCTATTCCAGCCAGACGGCAGCGACGATCGACTTTAGCGGCAAGCCCGCTAAAAATGGCTGGTCCGCGCGCGACATGGCTCGTCTGATGCTCGCCTTGCGCCTCACCGCTGAGCGGGAGCCGCAGTACAGCGAGTATCTGGATAAAATCATTCTGCGCTGGAACTTCTGCCCGGTCATCGATGCTGAAGGCGAACTGTGGTCCTCTTCCCTGCAAAACGGCCAGCCGGTGGTCCGTGAGGAGCTGCGCCTGGGCGAAAGCGAATATGCCGCGACGGCGTTTCATCTGTGGGGATTTTCCCCGGATAAAGCGTTTACGCCCCCGGCGCACCACGTCATCATCGCCCAGCGGCGCCTTGCTGTGGATGCCCGCGATCCGCGTACCACGTGGCAGCCCTCCCTGATAACTACCCTTCCCTATATGCTGCCGGGCCTGGAGTTTGGCTGGGAGCCAGAGGGCGTTGCGGCCGATCGGCAAAAGCGCCTGCGCAAGCAGGCGGAAAACGTCTGGCTCAGCCAGAAAACGCGCTGGGAGACCGAGAAGATCCTGACGGCAAGGGCAGATTTTGCGCTCCCTCAGGCGCCCTGGCATATACAGGATACCGTCTGGGGAAATGGCTATGCCTGGAACTCTGTTGGCGACGATGGCCGGGATTACACCCGCTTCGCACAGGTGTCGACAAAAGCGGTCTTTGCGCTGTGGGCCTTGTGGGACTCCCCTTATACCGACGTGCTGATGTCGGTCACCGAGCACCTTAACGATCCGCAGAAAGGCTGGTACGAAGGCCGCCTTGAAGCCACGGGCGATACCAACGCCTCCCTGACCCTTTCTACCAATGCCACGGTTCTGGAAGCCCTTTTCTTTAAGCACAACGCCGGGCCGCTGTTTGACGCCCGCCGGTCTAAGAAAGAGAGCTACTTTACGCGCCGTGTGGCAGAGGAATATACGCCAGTCGGGCACTGTCTGCCGGGCGAAAACGCCGCAAGGAGGACGCCGTGAAGTTTTACCGCGATCTGTTTGAATCCAGTCTGAACCGCGTTTTTCCGAATAATGACAAAACAGCGTTTTTTCAGACGTTCTATGACGCCTTCGTCCATATGTCACCCGAGACGCAGCAACATTTTTCTCGCCTGCCGGATCGAGAGGGTCAGCAAACCCTGTTTAAAAGTTTCTTCGCCATGCTTGCGGTGGACGGCGCCCTGATCGTCCCTGATTTTCTCGAGCGTCTGGCGCGGGAGCAAAGCGACGACGGCCTGCACCTCCCCCCACGATTTTTCGCGCTCTGGCGAGAAGCGATGTTGAGCGCGGTCAGCGAGCGCGACCCGCAGTGCGACGATGAGATCCTGACGGCCTGGGCGATGGCGATAGCGCCCGGGCTGGAATACCTGCGCCGACAGGCCGAACTGCACTACCGCGCGTAGGGAGGATCACGATGAGCGCATTTACATACGATCTTAACGCGCTGCCAGCTGCCGTCATGATTTATGACCGCGATGAACGCCTGCAGGCCTGGAATCACAACGTGGCCCTTTTTTATCCGGTCATCACCCCGTGGCTGAAGGCGGGCACAACGCTTGAAGCGCTGGCGGAACGCTTTATCGACGCCGTTTATAATGTCGACCCCGGCCTTCGTCAGACGCTGCGCGAGTCGGTTATTCGCAACTGTCGGCAGGATAAACACTGTGAGGTTCGGCAGGCGGGCCAGCGGCGGATCTTCGTCCAGCATCAGCGCCTGGCGGACGGCGGTATTGTCAGCCTGCACAGCGATATTACAGAGCTGGATGAAGCGCAGCGCGCGCGTCACCAGCTGCACGACGATTTTCTGCTGACGGCGGAATCCATTCATATTGGGATCTGGGACTGGCAGGTTTCTGGCGACGCGTTACAGGTTAACGACACCCTGCTTGCCATGCTGGGCCAGTCGCGCACCCAGTGGCGATATCCGGTGCGTTTTCTGCTCAATCAGGTCCACGAGAACGATCGCGCTGCGCTGCGCAAGGCGCTGCACGCTTCGAAGCAGGATCATCGTCCGGTCTTTGAATGTGAAATTCGCGTGCATCACCCTACCGAAGGACTGCGCTGGATGCTGCTCTCCGGCCAGGTGGTCACGCTCTCTATTGAGGGAAACGCCGAGCGCGTGATTGGCACGCTGCAGGATATTACGCGGCGCAAGGAGGCTGAAATACAGGCGTTCGCCTCGGCCATTGAGGCACAAAAAGCCAATGAGGCTAAAAGTGCATTTCTGGCGAACATGAGTCATGAAATCCGCACCCCGATGAACGGCATTATTGGCATGACCCAGCTGTGCCTTGACACAACTCTCAACGCCGATCAGCGCGATTACCTGACGCTGGTGATGAGTTCTGCCCAGTCTCTGCTGCATATCATCAACGATATTCTCGACTTTTCCCGTATTGAAGCTGGCAAAGTGGAGCTGGAGGCGGAACCTGTCCCTGTCCGCCCCTTTATCCAGTCGCTTATTCGCCCGCATATGCCGGGCGCGAGCGAAAAAGGCATTGAGCTTCTGGTTGATATTGCCCCAGATGTCCCCGACGTGCTAATGGTCGACGGCGCTCGGCTGCGCCAGATCCTGACCAATCTGCTGGGCAACGCGCTGAAATTTACGCACCAGGGGGAAGTCATCCTGGTTGTTGAGCCCGGCGATAGCGAGGACTACTGGCGTTTTCGGGTGCGCGACAGCGGTATTGGCATCCCGGCTGAAAAGCAGAAGGCCATTTTTGAAGCCTTCAGCCAGGCGGATAACTCAACCACCCGCCGCTACGGCGGCACGGGGCTCGGACTAACCATCTCGGCGCGGCTGGTTGCGGCCATGGGAGGCGAGTTAACGGTCACCAGCGAGCCGGGGAAAGGCAGCGAATTTTCTTTCGTCCTGCCGCTTGCGACGCAGTTTCTTGCCCCGGAGGAACGCCCGCGTAGCCAGCGCTTTAGCGGTGAACCCGTGCTGGTGGTGGATGATAACGAAACTAACCTCCGGCTGCTGGCCGCCATGCTGAGCCAGATGGGGCTGAAACCCACCTGCGTTAACAACGCCAGTGAGGCCATCAACCGGGTTAAAACCGGAACGGCATGGCCGCTGATCCTGCTGGACGCGCAGATGCCGGATATGGACGGCGTGTCGCTGGCCCTTGAGCTTTCGGTGCTGCCGCAGATTTCTGAAAGCCATATCATCATGCTGAGCTCCATGAGCCGACATTTTGATATCAATATGCTGAAGCGGATCGGCATCAAAACCTATCTGCATAAGCCTATTGCTCAGGACGAGCTGCATCAGGCGATTGCCTCGGCGTTTGAACGTGCGCCGAAGACCGTGGGGGAAACCGCCCCCGCCCCCGTCGCCGCCCCGGGCGCCCCGGGCGCTACGGGGCTGCGGATCCTGCTGGCTGAAGATAATCTGGTCAATCAGAAGGTCGCCGCGCGCCTGCTGGAACGTCTCGGCCATACCTGTCAGATCGTCGATAACGGCGTCACGCTGCTTGAGCGCTGGCGCGCGGGCGTGTGGGACGTTCTGCTTATCGATCTCCAGATGCCAGAGATGGACGGTGAAACCGCCATTCGCCTGCTTCGCGAGGAGGAACGCTCCCGGCCCGGACCGGCTCAGCCTGCCGTCGCCATGACCGCACACGCTATGCAGGGGGATAAAGAGCGCTGTCTTAACATGGGCTTCGACGGCTATATTGCCAAGCCCATCAGCCAGGAGCGTCTCGCTGAGGAGATTGCTCGCGTGCTTGAGCGTCATGATGATTCCTCCCTTTTTCCTGATGAAGCGCGCCTGCTGAAACAGTGCGCTGACGACCCTGTCCTGGTACAGGAGCTGCTGGCCCTGTTTGGCGAAGGGCTGGAGGAGGCCATAAGAGCGATCGCCCGGGCTATCGACAACGATGACCGCGAAGCGCTGCGCCGCGCGGCCCACAAGCTGCGCGGAGAAGCCGTCACGCTGGATTTCGGGCTACTCGCCCGTCAGCTGCAGACGCTGGAGAACGAGGCGCACACGCAGGACAGGCAACAGCTTGCGACGCTAAACCGGCGACTTCAAATGGAATCGCAGCGCCTGATGGCGTGGCTCAACGCGCGAGGGATAAACGAACCATGACCCGTAGCTGCGCGCTGCTCTTTGCGCTGTTTATTCCACCGCTGGCGGCGAACCCGACACCGGTCAGCTGGTCACTTGCTGGCACCTGGCGGGTTCAGGACGCCAACGACGGCACGCCTCCTCCCGCGTCAGGCTGGCGCGGGCTGAAAGTTCCTGCCAACTGGTACAGCGCGGGGTACGATCATCAGGGCGCGCTGTGGTATAAGCACGCATTTACGCTCCCCCTTCAACCGCCCGACGTGATGAGCACCCTGGTGTTTGACGGCGTCGATTATCTTGCCGATGTGACGCTAAACGGCCAGCCGCTGGGCAAGCACGAGGGCTATTTTCAGCGCTTTTCGCTGGACGCCAGCGCTGCGTTACAACGTCACAACCAGTTGGTGGTTCGGGTGGATAGCCCTTACAAAGATCCGCATAAGGTCTGGCCGCTGCATAAAACGGTCATGAAGGGGATTCTTAATCAGCATGACACGCGTCCCGGCGGCGCCTGGTCGCCGGAAGGACAGGACGCCAACTCTGGCGGCATCTGGGCGCCGGTCAGGCTGCATCTGAGCCGGGGCGCCACCCTGGATGAAATCATCCTTCGGCCTGACTGGTCCCAGGGGCTGAAAAGCCCTGAACTGAAGGCTGAGATTCGCTATCGCGCGCTCGGTCAGGGCCCGGCAACCGTGCGGCTCACCGCCACGCCCGCCAATTTCAGCGGCAAACGCTTCCAGGCAGACTTTCCGGTTACCCTGGAAAGCGGCGCCCATTCCGCGCGTGTTACGCTGCCCATGCCTGCGGCAAAACTGTGGTGGCCGGTCGGCACCGGGAAACCCCATCTGTACGCGGTTCGCGTCTCATTACGGGATGAAAAAGGGTTAATGGATACGGCAGTCACCCGAACCGGGCTGCGCAAGATCGTAGAGCAGCCAGACAACAAAGGCTGGCTCATTAACGACAGGCGCCTTTTTGTTAAGGGCAGCAATTACATTGGCTCTCCCTGGCTCGGAACCATGACGCGAGAAAAATATCGTCGCGATCTTCGTCTGGCAGAAGCCATGAACGCCAACGCCATTCGCGTGCACGGACACGTTGCCGGGCGCGCGCTGTATGACGTTGCCGATGAGATGGGCATGATGATCTGGCAGGATGTTCCGCTGCAGTGGGGCTACGACAGCAGCGACGCCTTTACCAAAAATGCGGTTCGACAGACGCGGGAGATGATCGAACAGTTTGGCAACTCACCCGCCATCATCGTCTGGGGCGGCCATAACGAACCGCCCTGGAATTCGCCGTGGATGGAAAAACGCTTCCCGGACTGGAACAAAAACCTCAACCGCGAGCTCACGCAGCGGGTGGCGGACACGCTTGCCGAAGATACCTCCCGCATCGTGCACCGCTTCTCCGCCGTTGAGGAGCACTACTGGGCGGGCTGGTACTTCGGTACCGTGCGCGACCTGCTGGCGCCAGCCAAAACGGGGATCATCACCGAGTTTGGCGCGCAGGCGCTGCCCCGCTGGTCCACGCTAAAAACCATCATTCCGGCTGCGCATCGCTGGCCCAAAACGACCGCCGCCGACGATCCCGGCTGGAGCGTCTGGAAATACCATAACTTCCAGCCCTTTCAGACGTTTAAATTTGCCGGTATACCGCGCGGAAACAACATTCAGGAAATGATCCGCAATACCCAGGCGTATCAGTCCCGGCTCGTCGCCACGGCGGCCGAGAGCTATCGCCGACAGCGCTACCAGCCGGTGACGGCCCTGTTTCATTTTATGTTTGTCGAGACCTGGCCCTCCATCAACTGGGGCGTGGTGGACTACCTGCGTCAGCCTAAAGCCGGTTTTTACGCGTTAAAACGCGCATACCAGCCTGTTCTGCCTTCAATTGAACCGGTCACCCCGCAGTGGAAATCCGGCACGGCGGCGACCGTGCGTCTCTGGGCCATCAACGACACCTGGAAACCGTGCAGCGAGTGTCGTCTTTCGTGGCGCATCACCCAGCGCGCTAAGGTGCTGGCAAAGGGGACGATGACGATGACGATCCCCGCTGATTCGGGAACGATGGTCAAAACGCTGACGGTCACGCCCGTGGGTCAGGATGAGGTGTCGATCGGGTTTACGATTGAAAACAAGGCGGGAAAAAGGGTTGGTGAAAATCAGCGCACGGAGTCCGTCATAAAATGAGCGAGGGAAAAGGAAAATTGCCGCTTCCCCTGCTTTCTTGTACCCTTTCACCGGAAACCCTGCCCCCACAAACATTGAGACATCCGGACACCTATGACTGCACATATTTCCAAAGATCCCTTGCATGGCGTAACGCTGGAGATGATGGTCAATGCCCTGGTGGCAAAATACGGCTGGAGCGAACTGGGCGACCGAATCAAAATTAACTGTTTCAGAAAAGATCCCAGCGTTAAATCGAGCCTGAAATTTCTGCGCCGCACCCCGTGGGCGCGCGCGGAAGTGGAAGCCCTGTATCTGGACTCCCTCAACGATGAGGTAAGCACAGAACAGGCGGCGCCCGCCTTTAATCCCTGGGCCAACAGTCGGATTATCAAGAGCTAATACGCAAATGACGCGACACGTAAAACGGATTGGTGCGCTGGCTGCCTGCGCGCTTTTACTTGTGAGCTGCTCCTCCAAACCGCCGAAATCACTGGTTACCCCTCTTCCCACCGCGAGCAAACCGACGCAGCAGGCAAACGAGCCAATGCGCGGGATCTGGCTGGCGACCGTCTCACGTCTCGACTGGCCGCCGGTGGCCTCGGTGAACGGCCGCAGCGCGGACCAGCGCATCGCGATGCAGAAGCAGGCGCTGACAAGCAAGCTCGACAACCTTAAGCGCCTCGGCATTAACACGGTGTTTTTCCAGGTGAAGCCGGACAGCACGGCCCTCTGGTCATCAAAAATTTTGCCGTGGTCGGATATGCTGACGGGCAACATCGGCGAGTATCCGGGATACGATCCGCTGCAGTTTATGCTGGATGAAGCGCACAAGCGCGGCATGAAGGTGCATGCCTGGTTCAACCCGTACCGCGTGTCGACCAACACCAAACCGTCCACCATCGCCGCCCTGAACCGGACCGCCTATGAGACCCCGTCCAGCGTCTATGTCCAGCACCCGGAGTGGGTGCGCATCTCGGGCGACCGTTTTGTGCTCGACCCCGGCATTCCGGAAGTGCGCGACTGGATAACCAAAGTGGTGACCGAAGTGGTGGCGAACTACGCGGTAGACGGCGTGCAGTTCGATGATTATTTTTACGCCGAATCGCCGGGGTCCGCGCTCAATGATTCGCAGACCTGGCGGCAGTACGGCCAGGGATTTGCCTCAAAGGCCGACTGGCGTAGACACAACACGCAGCAGCTGATCGTCCAGGTTTCCCGCGCGATTAAACAGACCAGGCCCGACGTTGAGTTTGGCGTCAGCCCGGCGGGCGTGTGGCGTAACCGCTCCTTTGACCCGGCAGGCTCGGACACCCGTGGCGCTGCGGCCTACGATGAGTCCTACGCCGATACGCGGCAGTGGGTTCAGCAGGGCCTGCTGGACTACATCGCTCCGCAGATTTACTGGCCCTTCTCCCGGGACGCCGCGCGCTACGACGTGCTGACCAAATGGTGGGCCGACGTCGTGAAGCCGACCCACACTCGCCTGTATATCGGCATTGCGTTCTACAAGGTGGGCGAGCCGTCGAGAAACGAGCCGGACTGGACGGTTCAGGGCGGCGTGCCGGAGCTGAAAAAGCAGCTCGATCTCAACGATTCGCTGCCCAACGTGAACGGCACCATCCTGTTCCGGGAAGATTACCTGAACCAGCCGCAGACCCAGCAGGCGGTGAACTACCTGAAAGGACGCTGGGGAAGCTAAATGCCATCAGGCAGAAACGCCCCGTTTCTGCCTGTTTTTTTACGGCTTCGGCCCGAACATCGCCTCAAGCTGCTGCGCATCCGGCATACCGACCACCTGCTGCAGCTCATTTTCCGCATTCAGATAGTAAATGGCCGGCGTGGCGTTAGCGCCCAGGCTGTCCATCAGCGTCTGGTGCTTCTGCAGGATCGCTACCGTTTCGCGGGAAGCCTCGCCCTCTGGCTTCGGTAATTTTTTGCCACCTGAAAGCTCGTATTCGCGCCAGGCCGAAACCGGATCTTTCGCATTCAGAATCGCCGAGGCGTTACGTCCGCTGTTGGGGTTGAGAAACGCCACCAGCAGCGTGTTGAGCTGCACCTTGCCCGCCTTCACCCACGGCTGCGCTTCGGCCCAGAACTGCTTGCAGTACGGACAGAACGGATCGGCGAAGACAAAGACCTTACGCGGGGCGTTATCCGCCCCTTCCTTCAGGGGATGCGCCGCGTTGAGGTTCTTCCACATCTCGCGTCCCATCGGGGCGTAGATCTCTTTCTGGAAATAGCCCTCGCTGAGGTTTTTTCCTTTGTCATCGTACAGATAGCCTGAGATGACGTGCTTGCCGTCCGGCGTTAAAAAGAGCGTCACGCCCATGTCCTGATACTGCCCCAGCCAGGCCGGTGCGCCGCCGGACGCATCCAGCTTCTTGATAATTTTAATGTTCTGCTGCTCGCTGAAGTGCTTCACCACGTCCGGTATGGCTTCAGCCGCCTGCGCCAGCCCTGACGCCGTCAACGCTGAAAGTAACAGTAATTTTTTCATTTCCCTCTCCGGTTTGTCGGGGGCATTCCGCCCCCTTCAGGTTAGCGGTTTTTCAGTGCGTCACTGACCATTTCGTCGAACTGTTCAAACGGCACCCAGCCGGGCAGCAATCCCTCGCCGATGAGCGTGGCGGGCGTGCCCTGGATCCCCATTTTTTCCGCGACGATCAGGCTGCGCTTGATCGTCATCAGGCTCTCCTCATCCGGCGTCGCGACGCTCACGCCCGCCCGCTTCTGCGCCTCCTGAATGCTGGCGTCATCGTGGTAGCCCTTCTTCGCCATCAGAGTGTGGTTAAGCTTCATAAACTGCCCGGGCTCCTGACGCCAGAGCGTTAACGCATCGCGCGCGGCGGTTAGCGAACTTTCCGAGCGGAAAGGTAAAAACTTAAAGACCACCGCCACGTCCGGGTGTTTTTCGACGATCTTCTCCAGATACGGATCGAATTTTTTACAGTACGGGCAGTTGTAGTCGGTAAACACCACCAGGGTGAGCTTTGGGTTTTTCGCGCCGATGCGCGGAGAGTTTGGATCGTTAAACAGAAAATCATACACCATCTTCTGCGCACGCTGCTCCTGGTCCAGCGTTAGCGGCTGGGCAGCGAACACCTGAACCGGCGCCAGCAGGAGCAGAAGCGTAATAAGGAATTTTTTCATAACACAGTTAGCCTTTTGCGTTGTTCAGGGTGGCGATCAGAGTGCGCTTGTCCAGCAGCGGCGAGAGGATTTTCCCCTCAGGCAGACCGGGGCCATACGCTGCGTTAAACGGAATGGCGTAACGGTTTCGCTTCGCCAGAAAATCGGCGATAAACGCGGACGGCTGGCTCCAGTCTCCGCGCAGGGCCACCACGTCCGGCTGGCGCAGCGCGGCAATAACGTCCGGCTGATTCAGCACCCGATGCTCGTTAACTTTGCAGGTCACGCACCAGTCCGCCGAGATATCCACAAACACCCGTTTTCCCTGCACCAGCGCCTGCTGGATGGCCTCCTCGCTGAGCGGCTGCCACGGGATGGTCTGCGCAGCATTTTGTGCCGGAGCGGCAGGCGGCGCGTTAAGCAGCCCGCGCGCCTGATACCCACCAAACGCCGACAGCGCGATAACCACGAGCCAGAACAGCGGTGAGGATTTTTGCCCCTTCAGCGCGAACAGCGCCAGCGCGACGGCGATGAGCACCAGCATCACAATCTGGCTGACCGCCTCGCCCAGATGCACGCTCAGTAATGTTGCCAGCCAGAGGCTGGAGGCGAGCATCATCAGGCCCAGAACGACTTTTAGCGTGTTCATCCAGCGGCCGGGTTTCGGCAGCAGCATGGCCGTTTTCGGCACCAGGGCGACAAACAGCCACGGCAGGCTCATGCCCACGCCGAGCATCAGGAAGATCAGCCACAGCGAGTGCAGCGGCGCGCCAAGGGCAAAGGCGACCGCCGTACCGAGGAACGGCGCGGAGCATGGCGTGGCAAGCAGCGTGGCGAACATCCCTTCGCAGAAGCTGCCGCCAATCCCCGATCCCCCTGCCGTCGCCAGCCGTCCCGTGGCGGCGGAAGGCAGCAGCATCTCAAACGCGCCAAACAGGTTTAGCGCAAACAGGAAGGTGACGGCGACCATCAGGCCAATAAACCACGGGTTCTGGAACTGAATGCCCCACCCCAGCGACGCCCCGGCCAGCTTAAGCGCGGTCACCATCCCCGCCAGCAGCATAAAGGAGGTGAGGATCCCGGCGCTGGTGGCCAGAAAGCGCAGCCTGATGGCGCGCCTGTCCGATCCCGCCTGCAGGATGCTGTTAAGCTTCATGCCCATGACCGGCAGCACGCAGGGCATCAGGTTGAGGATAAGCCCGCCCAGCAGCGCAAAGAGCACCATTTTGCCCGTCCCTTCAGGCGCAGAAGGTGCAGCAGGCGTCGCGCCAACGGTCATGGTGGTTTGCTGCGCATTGCCGCCGCTGGTCAGCACAAACGACAGCCTCTTGCCCTCCAGCGAGGCGGGCTTGTCTCCCCATTCGTCGGTCACGGGTACCGTCACCCGAAGGGTATTGCCGTCGTGTTTGATGACCGGCTCGCCGGGAAGAATGTCCCCCTCCAGCGGGTCAAAGTAGATCCCCGGATTATCCCACTTCCCGTCCGTCGTGCCGGTAATCACCAGCTTGTCGCCAGCGAGCCAGGCGGAGAGATCCCTGGATACGCCTGACGTACCGGGCACGGCGCGCATCGCCTGCTCGAACTCGCTGCTGAAGCCCTCATCTACCGGCTGGGTAAAATCGAGGTGCAAAGGGTAGTCCGTCAGCAGACAGACGTTACTGCAGGTTGAGAGCGTGAGCGTCCCGTCGAGCGTGTCGCCCTTCACCCCGTCGAGCGTAATCGGGATAGTGACCTTGTCGTGATAGCCCTGCGTGGTCATGCCGGAGATATCGAAGCGCGACGGGACCGGCCAGGACCAGCTATCCGTTACGCCCTCCGGCCAGCTGATTTTCGGCGCGACGCCGCCCTCGCCCGGCGATCGCCAGTAGGTTTTCCAGCCGGGCTTTAGCTCAACGGTGAGCAGGCCTTTAACGTGCGTTTGCTCCCTCTCCGCCTGAAAGCGGATGCGGGCGTGATCGTTTTGTGGGGAAACCAGCCAGCCTGTGTCCGCCGCATGGACAATGCCGATGCAGGACAGCCACAGGAAGACGAATCCCCTGAAGAGGTTAACCATGTTTTACTCCGTGAATAGTGAAAATTATCGTGTGAGGACGATGATTTTCATTCACGGAAAACGCAGTTTTTAAGGTGTATTCGGGGAGGCGGTGCCTGAACGGGCTGCTCTGCGGGAGCCAATGCCCGCCCTTGCGTAAACAGCTGCAGCAGCGCGAAGAAGATAATAATGGCCGGTAGCGCGCCGTCGAAGAACAGCGGCTGGGCGCAAAGCAGCGAGTGTGCGCCCAGCTGGCAGGGCGACGGGCCGGGCTGTTCGGTATTGCTGCTTTGAGCCGGGGCATCTGCACTCAGTGAAATTTGCGGATCCAGTCCCTGTAAAAAATGGTTGAGCATCACCGCACGCTGCACGAGGCAAAGCGCCATCGCGAGACAGGTGACGATCAAAAGCCATTTTCCGAGGAGCTGACGGTTGCGCATAACGTTCCAGAGTAACAAGACGCCCCGATCATAAACGATAGTGATGAATCTACAAGTGCCGGAAGTGTAAGGTTTTGTCTGTCGCCGCTATTCGCCCGTCAGCGCGTCATAGACGTCGCGCAGCCGCGTGCGCAGAAACAGCACCGCCTTGTGCTTGCGGGATAACAAAGCCTGTTCGCTGGCACCGGTCTCCTCTGCCAGCATTTTAATGCTGTAGCCGTGGAGTTCGGTCTTTTCAAACACCTCGCGCTGCGGCGGTGGCAGTTCAGACAGCGCCTGCCCCAGCTCTTCCCACAGCAGCGTTTTGAGGTACTCCTCTTCCGGCGTGTGCGGTACGCCGAACAGGGTTTCGGCCAGCTCGTCCTCGGGGAAACCCTCTTCGTCTTCGCCCGTAAAATAGCCGGAGAGCGACACTTCGCGCTTTTTACGCGCACGGTCGGTCATCTCGTTACGCGCCGCGCGGAACAGCCAGGCGGCAACGTTTTCGACCGGCTGCTCCACTTTCATCAGCTGATAGGTGACTTCCTGCAAAATGTCGTCGGCATCATCGCGAACGGACGTCCGTCCGCGAATGAAGGCTGTCAGCCGGGCGCGGCAGGCATTAAGCGCCGACATCAGCATGGATCCGCCCGCCTCCCCGGCTTTCATTTCGCTCACTCTGCTTCCGGCGCTTTTGGCGTGGCGTCGTCGCGCTTATCGTCACGATGACCGTGCCAGCCGCAGTGGCCGCGACCGTGGCGACCAAACCCTTCGCGACGCTGCTGAATAAACGCCTCTCGCTGTTCGGGCGTCATGTTCATCCAGCGCTCGTGCATCCGGCGGTGCGCACCAAACATCCCCGGACGGAAACCCAGCCCGCCAAACAGAATGCGGCTCAGCACCAGAATGCCCAGCGCCTGCCAGAAGCCAATGGCCTTCACGCCGAGAATGGCCGGGAGCAAGGCGTTCCACAGGGTCATCACCACCAGGCCGAGCACGATGAAAATCACCGCGCCGATGACTAAACCCTTGCCCATACGGTGGCGACCGAATCCGCGCCCGTGACCTCTGTCGTGCATATCAAAATCTCTCATGGCGTTTACCTCGTTTACAGTAACTGATTATGGCTTGTGATGAGGTAGACGGATGAGGAAGGGAAATATTGCTTGGGGGAATGAATAATTTTGCGGAGAGCGTATTTTCACACGCCCCGTGAAAGCCATTGCTGGCGCTTGTTCACCGTTTAAGGCCGGTTTAGAGCGTTCTTAATTTCCAGGATTTTATCTGCACACTCTGCCGCTGATAACAGGGCGGTGTCCAATATGAGATGTTCTCTCTCCCAGGGTTCATACTCACGGTTTTTTACCTGTTTCCAGTCAGGAGGTGTGAGCCCTGGGATATCAGAGACTCTGTTCTCTACGCGATAACGATGTTCTTTTTCGTCTGAGCAGACAATTTCAACTTCCAGGAAAGGGACATTCAACGACAGAGCAATATTGCGGAAAGCATCTCGCACAAGGTTAATATCATTAACGGAATCGGTCACAACGGTGGAGCCGAGCTTAAGATTCTCACTTGCTAAACCATAGATGGCAAAATAGCCCTCCGGCCCCGTTTCCTCACCCGGTTCATAGACTGAACGAATGGCCTGCTCAACAGTATCAACCCGCAGATAGACCGCCCCCAGCCTTTGAGTAACTATTTTTGCAACGGTGCTTTTACCACTGCCGGGTAGCCCACTAAAAATAATTAACATAATTTTCCCTGGTGATAATTAATATTAGATTTGTGCTGCCTATAGAGACGTCCTGAATTATACAGAAACGGTTACACCAGATACAAAAAAGGCTCCCTGCGGAGCCCCCCTCATACAATCAAGCCTGCACCGGCAAACTAAAACTCGAAATACTCCGCGAAAGCTGCTGCGCCTGCTCTTCCAGCGAGGCCGCTGCCGCGGCGGACTGCTGCACCAGCGCGGCGTTCTGCTGGGTCACGCCATCCATCTCGGTCACCGCCTGGCCGACCTGACTGATCCCGCGGCTCTGCTCTTCGGAAGCGACGGAGATCTGCTCCATAAGCGTATTCACTTTATTCACCGACGAAATAATCGAGTCAATCACCTCGCCCGAGCGGCTGACCAGCTCCGCGCCGTTTTTCACGCTCGAGACCGACTGCGCAATCAGGTTCTCGATGTCCTTAGCTGCCACCGCGCTTTTCTGCGCCAGGGTGCGCACTTCGCTGGCCACGACCGCAAAGCCGCGGCCCTGCGTTCCCGCGCGCGCCGCTTCTACCGCCGCGTTCAGCGCCAGGATGTTGGTCTGGAAGGCGATGCTGTTAATCACGCTGGTAATGTCTTCGATACGCTTCGAGTTCGCCGCGATGGTGTTCATCGTGTCGATCACTTCACGGGTCACCGCTTCACCTGTGTGGGCATTTTTCACCGCGTCCTGCACCAGTTTCCCGGCCTGGTAAACGTTGTCGGTATTGTTCGCCACCGTCGCGCTCAGCTCTTCCATGCTCGCTGCCGTCTGGGTTAACGCCGAAGCCTGCTGCTCGGTACGTGACGCCAGGTCGATATTCCCGGAGGCAATCTCCTGCGCCGCGTGCGTTACGGTATGGCTCGCATCGCGCACCTGGGCGATGGTCGCCAGCAGCGCCTGACGCATCTGCTCCATTGAGCTCATGAGATGATCGATTTCGTTATGTGCGCTCCCCTTGACCGGTACCGGAACGTCCAGCTTGCCCGCCGCAATCTGGCTGCAGTGCTCGCGCGCCAGGTTAACCGGCGCAAAGACAAAGCGCTTCATCAGCATGCTGACGGCGACAATCACCACCACAAACAGGCTGGCAATAGCGGCAATGATCGCCAGGCCTGAGACGAAGTTACTGCTCGCATCTTCGTTCAGGCTTTTGGCATATTTCTGGTGGACGGAAAGGACCTGGTCGAGAACGATCTCGTACTGGCGGTCGAGGCGGGAGACTTCCGGGATCAGGGCGTTAAATTTGGCGACATCGTGCGCCTCGGCGGCATCGATCAGCGGCGCCAGCCCCTGGTTGCGGTAGTTTTGCCAGGCGTCCTGATAGGCAGTCACCAGCGGCGCTTCATCCGTCAGACGCGGCGAAGCCATAAAGGCCGCAAAGGCGTGGTCCGCTTTGGTCAGCGCCTCCTTCACGGCGGTTAGCTTTGCAGCTCCGTCGGCCGAATTGCCCGCTTCCACCATCTTCACATACTCCATCACCCGCACGCGCAGCGTACGGCTATGGTTGATGGGGTCAATAATGGACAGCACAACCTGGATCTCTTTGTTGACGTTATCCAGGGAATTATTACTTTTAATGATGAGGCCAACGCTGGTCACAGTGCTGACAACAAAGAAGAAAAGCAGCGAGAACAGGACGATCAGGGACGACTTTTTCAACGACATAAACCAATACCTCAAGGAGAATTATTCCTTATGGTTATCGGCCATTCCAAAACTTAAATTAATTAAAGTTATTGAAGTATCGAACCGGGCTATTTCGCTGGCTTATAGCGTCGCTGCAGGGTGGCATTGAGCTTGCGCTGCAACGGCTGCGGCGTCTCCCCTTCGATCAATTTGTTAATCAAATCAAAGCAGTGCCACGCCAGCTGGCGGTTATCCTGACGAATGGTATCCACCGGGATTGTCAGCGAATCGTAGAGATAGTGATCGTCAAAACTGGCTAACCTGATATCACTTTGCAACAGGTTGTGCTGGCCCATATAGCGCAGCACCCCTTCCAGTAGCCCGCAGGCGGCGGCGAACAGCGCTTTCGGCGGACGCCCCAGACGGG
>NZ_JBSKJQ010000016.1:0-65228 GCF_053709655.1 Enterobacter sp. UPMP2060 | reverse complement strand
CTGTGCTACCGCTCGACTTGCATGTGTTAGGCCTGCCGCCAGCGTTCAATCTGAGCCATGATCAAACTCTTCAATTTAAGTTTGATGCTCGTGAATTAAACTTCGTAATGAATTACGTATGTTCACTCAGAGACTTGGTATTCATTTTTCGTCTTACGACGTTAAGAATCCATGTCACTTTGAGTGCCCACACAGATTGTCTGATAAATTGTTAAAGAGCAGTTGCAACGCGGCGTTAAGCTCACCGTTGCGAGGTCCCGTATATTACGTTTTCCTCATTCAGAGTCAAGCGATTATTTTTGCTTTTCTCTGCAGGTGTTCATCTCTGAACCCCGCTAACCCGACGGCCTGTAAGCCGTTGTTCCGTGTCAGTGGAGGCGCATTATAGGGAGTTCTCAGACGTTGACAACCCCTCTTTTAAAAAAAACTTTCAACCGTCTCTTTTTTGCTCAAAACCGTGCTACAGCGCCAGTTTTTCGAGCGTTTCAAAGCCATAACGGCGTAAAACGGGTAAAAGTTGCTCAGTCTCTTTCGTGATGGCCATACAAAACGCGATATTCGCATCGGTAGATTTCGCATCCGGCGCTTCATGTTCCAGCAGCCAGGCCGTACGACGAGCGATAGCCGCACCGGAATCCACCAGGCGCGTCCCCTCCGGCAATACCTCTAATAGCTCTTCCTGTAATAGCGGGAAGTGGGTGCAGCCCAGCACAACGGTATCCGGGGGTTCAGGCATGCGCAGCCACGGACGGAGAATACGACGCAGCTCGTCGAGTGATACCGCCTTTCCATGCAGCTTCGCTTCAGCCATCTCCACCAGCTCAGCCGAACCCAGCATCGCAATCTGGCATTCGTTGGCAAAACGGTCGATCAGTTCGCGGGTATAAGGACGCTTTACCGTGCCTCGCGTTGCCAGCAGACCCACAATGCCGTTCGCCGTCAGGCGCGCGGCTGGCTTTATTGCAGGAACGACGCCCACAACCGGGAACTGGAATTTTTCACGCAGGGCGGGAAGAGAAACGGTGCTCGCCGTATTACAGGCGATGACGGCCAGCGCAAGGGGATAGCGCTTTTGTACCGCGGTGACGATTTCAACCACACGCTCAACAATAAAATCTTCGCTCTTTTCCCCATACGGGAAAGCGACGTTATCGAAGGCGTAGATGTAATGGAGATCCGGCAGGAGATGCCGAATCTCATCATAGACCGAAAGCCCACCGACGCCGGAATCAAACACCAGCACGGTGGGACGCGGATTAGAAGGTGTAGCTGCCAGACAAGGTGTATTCCCGTCCTGCAGTTTGGTAGCCATAAACTGTCTCGTAATCTTTATCGAACAGGTTGGCTATTTTACCACGAACTGTGAGATGTGAGGTGACAGGATACGAAACTGCGACATCCCACAGGCTGACACCGCCCATTTTTACTTTCTCAGACGGATAAGCACCAAAGTCAGTGTCGTAACGCGTACCGAGATAGTGATAAGTCAGGCTCCAGTCGAAATCATAGATCTGCGTGTCGAGCTGATATTTCACCTGCTGTTTAGCACGACGGTCCAGAAGTTCGTTGGTTGCGGCATTGCGGGCATCCACATAATCGTAGCCTACAGTATGCGTCAACGGACCCGTATCAAACGATGCTGTCGCTTCCACACCTTTAATGCGCGCTTTACCGACGTTATAATATTGCTGAAGGTTATTATCGAAGTCGATGAGATTATCGACGTCATTACGGTAGCCGGAGACGCGCCAGCTCACGCCGGCCGTCAGGCCTTCAAACGCACCTTCCCACTGCTTGCTCTCTTCGGGATCAAGATGGTCATTGCCATAGAAACCATAGAGTTGACCCAGATTCGGTGCTTTATAGGCCGTACCATAAGAAGCAACGAAGCGGTAACCCTCCACGAACTCCCAGGCCGCACTACTTTGCCAGGTGCCATGGCGACCGAACTGAGAGTTGTCATCGCTGCGAACCGCTCCTTCCAGAGTGAAGTCACCAAACTGCTGCAACCCGGTCAGGTAAACGCCGGTGTTACGCAGGTCGTAGCCGTTGGTCACGTAGTTTGTACCCGGCTCGGTGCTCTGCTTCTGCCAGTCAACGCCCGCGCCAATGTTTCCATGGCCAACATCAACGGAGTTCAGCCACTGGACGTTGTACTGCTTGATTTCATCCAGTGTGGCTGTCAAATCGTAGCGGCCCAAATTTGGGTCGTAGTTATAGTCCTTGCTGTGACTATAGCTGGTGAGCAGCTGTGAATGGAAGATGTCATCGTTGAAGCGCAATCCTGCATCCCAGGTCTGACTATAGAGCTGGCGGGTATCGACCAGTACGTCAGGGGTAAATGAACTGTAGTAACCGTCGTAGGCAGTACGGTTGCTGTAGCCAAAGCCGCGAACAAATCCGCTCCACTGCTCCGAGAATGCGTGATCCAGTGCACTATAGAGCGTTTTATTCATAAAGCCGTCGCGATCGGTCTGGGCAAGGCCACCATTGTTGCCGTCCGCAACCACATCAAACCCTTTGGTATAGGTGTAATCACCCGCAAGCGTGACGCGCGTGCTGTCGCCCAATGTTTGCTGAGTACTGCCGCCATAATTCTGGTAACCATGCGACCCTACACCTGCATTCAGCGTGGTACCGTCCTTCGCGCGAGTGGTAATAATGTTTACGACTCCGCCAATCGCGTCCGAGCCGTATACCGCCGAACGCGGTCCACGAACATATTCGATACGCTGCACCAGGGAGATCGGGAACTGGCTGAGATCGGACGACCCCGTAACGCCCGCCTGGTTAAGGCGGATCCCATCAACAAGGATCAGGACATGGCTGGAGTTGGTGCCACGTATAAAGAGAGAAGAGAGTTGCCCCATCCCGCCATTTTGCGCCGTATCCACGCCGGGCAGGCGACGCATAACATCAAGGACTGAGGTTGATTGCCAACGGTCAATATCGGCACGCGTAACAACGGAGGTTGCAGCCAGAATAGTTTTTTCAGGTTGTTCAAAACGATTTGCCGTCACCACCAACGAGTCGGCGCTATCCTGCGCCCAGCCCGAAAATGCCGTGACGGACAACGCCGTCAACAGCGATACTTTTTTAATCATTGTTAAAGCATCCACAATATAAGAAGGATGCCGCAGGCCTCATCGATAGCACGCGATGATGAAACCAAATGCGACGTGATCCCGGCAGGTCTTCGGGCTAGGTGGCTATATAAGGATGAAGACTTCCCATTTTCACAGTGTCTACAACACTCATCCCGCCAGACTTTACCGCTGCGCGTCAGCTCCAGATTTACACTGGATTCCCTTTTCACTCTCAGGAGACCGGAAACAGAATGCTACAATTAGACACGTATGGATGTCCAGACAGCTATTGCCCATTAAATCTGGACATCCCCTGAACAATGCCTACAATCCCCGCGTAATTCTTTATCACTCAGGACGCATCATGACCCCAGAACACCTCCCGACAGAACAGTACGACGCGCAGCTGGCAGAGAAAGTCGTCCGCCTGCAAAGTATGATGACGCCTTTCAACGCGCCCGTTCCCGAGGTGTTCCGCTCTCCCGTCAGCCACTACCGCATGCGCGCCGAATTCCGCATCTGGCACGACGGCGACGACCTGTACCACATCATTTTCGATCAGCAGACGAAATCCCGTATTCGCGTGGACAGCTTTCCGGCGGCGAGCGAGCTCATTAACCAATTGATGACGCTGATAATGGACGGCGTGCGCAACAATCCGGTACTGCGTAACAAGCTGTTCCAGATTGACTACCTGACCACGCAAAGCAATCAGGCGATTGTCTCCCTGCTGTACCACAAAGCGCTCAATGACGAGTGGCGCGAGCAGGCAGAAGCGCTGCGCGATGCGCTGCGCGCGCAGAACATCAACGTTCACCTGATTGGCCGCGCGACAAAAACCAAAATCATGCTGGATCAGGACTACATCGACGAGCGCCTGCCGGTGGCAGGTAAAGAGATGGTGTATCGTCAGGTCGAGAACAGCTTCACCCAGCCAAACGCTGCGATGAACGTGCAGATGCTGGAGTGGGCGCTGAAGGCGACGGAAGGGTCAACGGGCGATCTGCTTGAGCTCTACTGCGGTAACGGCAACTTCTCGCTGGCGCTGGCGCGTAATTTCGATCGCGTTCTGGCAACGGAAATCGCCAAGCCGTCGGTGGCTGCCGCGCAGTACAACATTGCCGCTAACCATATCGATAACGTGCAGATCATTCGTATGGCCGCGGAAGAGTTCACGCAGGCCATGAACGGCGTTCGCCAGTTTAACCGCCTGGAAGGGATCGATTTGAAAAGCTACCAGTGTGAGACGATTTTTGTCGACCCGCCGCGCAGTGGCCTGGACAGCGAAACCGAGAAGATGGTGCAGGCGTACCCGCGTATTTTGTACATCTCCTGCAACCCGGAGACGCTGTGCAAGAACCTCGAAACATTAGGCCAGACGCACAAGATTGAACGTCTGGCGCTGTTCGATCAGTTCCCGTATACGCACCATATGGAGTGCGGCGTTTTACTTACCGCACGGTGATCTGTAGGCCGGATAAGCGTAGCGCCATCCGGCGTTTTTGGCAGGTGGCGCTTCGCTTACCTGCCCTACAAATAAATTCATTACTCCGGTAACTGGCTCTTACGGCTACGCATGCGCGAGCCAATCCAGAACACCAGCGCCACAGACAGTACCGCAGGGAAGAAGTTAGAGCCGATATCCGGATACTCCGCGCGAACCACCGTGCTATACAGCAATACGCCCAGAATAAAGCAGGCAGCGGCCAGCCCCGGTAACCCCACCGGCATGGTGCGGTTCAGGTAACGTTGATGCAGGCAGTAAACCGTCAGCACCAGCGCAATAAGCGGGAAAATCGAAAATGGAACAATTGAGCTAAAAATAGCGGCAAACGTACCATTAATGGATAAGCCAGCGATCAATGCCAGCAACAGCGTCCCTTTATCCTGACCTGACTGTTTCATTACTCACCTTCACTCTTCGGTTTGATGTGCCAGTTTCTCTTGTTCACGGCGATACCAGTAGTACGCGCCTTTGGAGATCATCCTGAGCTGCAATACCAGTCGCTCTTCGAGCTGTTTGCGTTGTTCAATGCTGACATCCAGCGCTTCGGCACCCGCGCTGAAAACAATCGTCACCATCGCCTCGGCCTGTGCTTCAGTAAACGCACGCGGCATATGGTTTTCGAGTTCAAGATAGTCGGCAAGTTCCGCGATGAAGTGCTGAATTTCACGCGCGACGGCGGCACGAAACGCCGCCGATGTGCCCGAACGCTCGCGCAGAAGCAGACGAAACGCGTTGGGGTTATTGCCGATAAATTCCATAAAGGTCGATACGGAGGTGCGGATCACGCTACCCCCTTTGGCGATACGCTGACGCGCCTGCCGCATCAGCTGGCGCAGCATCAGACCGCTCTCGTCGACCATGGTCAGGCCCAGTTCATCCACATCACGGAAATGACGATAGAAGGACGTTGGCGCAATCCCGGCCTCGCGTGCGACTTCGCGCAGGCTCAAACTGGCAAAACTCCGCTCAGCACTCAGTTGACTGAATGCGGCTTCCACCAGCGAACGCCGGGTTTTCTCTTTTTGTTGTGCTCTTACGCCCATCACGATAGTTGAATCCTTCCAAAGGCCTGATGGCACTATACCAGAGAATAAAATTAATCTGTTTGCCTGGCTTTGTGAATGATTGTTTACGTGCGGTTTGTGCTCCACTGCCCGAAAAAAGCACAACGATAATTGGGTTACTCTGGCAATGATGTTATGATTCTGTTGCTTTTATGTATAAGAACAGGTAAGCCTTACCATGCCACATTCCTACGATTACGACGCAATAGTTATTGGTTCCGGCCCCGGCGGCGAAGGTGCTGCTATGGGTCTGGTGAAACAGGGAGCCAGAGTAGCGGTCATCGAGCGCTACCATAATGTCGGCGGCGGTTGCACCCACTGGGGCACCATCCCTTCGAAAGCCCTCCGCCACGCCGTTAGCCGCATTATCGAATTTAACCAGAACCCTCTTTACAGCGACCACTCCCGACTTCTTCGTTCATCCTTTGCTGACATCCTGAATCACGCGGATACCGTTATTAACCAGCAGACACGCATGCGTCAGGGATTTTATGAGCGTAACCACTGTGAAATTTTGCAGGGCAATGCGCATTTCGTGGATGAACACACCCTGGCACTCGAATGCCACGACGGTTCGGTTGAAACCATCACGGCTGAAAAATTTGTTATCGCCTGCGGCTCGCGCCCTTACCATCCGGCCGACGTGGACTTCTCGCACCCGCGCGTTTACGACAGCGACTCGATTCTGAGCCTGCACCATGAGCCTCGCCACGTCATTATCTATGGCGCAGGGGTCATTGGTTGCGAATATGCGTCGATCTTCCGCGGAATGGACGTCAAAGTTGACCTGATCAACACCCGTGACCGCCTGCTGGCGTTCCTCGATCAGGAGATGTCGGACTCTCTCTCCTACCACTTCTGGAACAGCGGCGTGGTGATTCGCCACAACGAAGAGTACGAGAAGATCGAAGGCTGCGACGACGGGGTGATCATGCACCTGAAGTCCGGTAAGAAGCTGAAAGCAGACTGTCTGCTGTACGCCAACGGTCGTACCGGCAACACCGATTCACTGCAGCTGGAAAATATCGGGCTTGAAACCGACAGCCGCGGTCAGCTGAAGGTCAACAGCATGTATCAGACCGCCCTGCCGCACGTTTACGCGGTCGGCGACGTGATTGGCTACCCAAGCCTGGCCTCAGCCGCTTACGACCAGGGACGCATCGCCGCACAGGCGCTGGTAAAAGGCGAAGCGACGGCGCACCTGATCGAAGATATTCCGACGGGGATCTATACCATCCCGGAAATCAGTTCAGTCGGGAAAACCGAGCAGCAGCTGACGTCAATGAAGGTGCCTTACGAGGTGGGACGTGCCCAGTTTAAACATCTGGCGCGGGCGCAAATCGTGGGGATGAGCGTGGGAACGCTGAAGATCCTGTTCCATCGCGAAACGAAAGAGATCCTCGGCATTCACTGCTTTGGTGAACGCGCGGCGGAAATCATTCATATCGGCCAGGCGATAATGGAGCAGAAAGGCGGTGGTAACACCATTGAGTACTTCGTTAACACCACCTTTAACTACCCGACCATGGCGGAAGCCTATCGGGTAGCTGCGCTGAACGGATTAAACCGCCTGTTTTAACGTGCTGTCAAAATGGCCATCCATCGAACCACGGATGGCCTCTGCCAGCTGCTCATAGCGGCTGCGCAGCGGTGAACCCGGACGATACACCAGGCCGATAGTGCGACGCGGCTCCGGCTTAATGCACGGCAGATAAACCACGCCGTCACGTTTACGCTCGCGCGGCACGGCCAGCGCAGGCAGCAGCGTAATACCGCTTCCCGCCGCGACCATATTACGCAGCGTTTCCAGGCTGGTTGCGCGGAAATGGGTATCCTCATCCGCACCCGCTTCGAAGCAGAAGCCCATCGCCTGATCGCGCAGGCAGTGGCCATCTTCCAGCATCAGCAGCTTTTCACCGGCCAGATCGGCCATCGGTACGCGATCGCGGTTCGCCCACGGGTGATCTTCATAGATCGCCAGCATCATCGGCTCATCAAACAGCGGCACTTCAATAAAGGCTTCACTCTCTTTCACCAGCGCCAGAATGGCGCAGTCTAGCTTGCCGCTGTCTAACTGCGCGAGCAGCTGATGGGTTTGCGCTTCATGCAGGTACATTTCGAGTTTCGGGAACGTCTGGTGCAGCATCGGAATGATGTGCGGCAACAGGTACGGGCCAACGGTTGGGATCAGGCCGATATGCAGCGGGCCGGACATCGCCTCCCCCTGCTGGCTTGCCATTTCCTTGAGCACTTTGACCTCGCGCAGCACGGTGCGCGCCTGATCCACCAGCAGAAGACCTGCCTGTGTGAACAGAACCTTACGACTGGTGCGCTCCAGCAGCATCACGCCCAGCTCGTCTTCCAGCTTGCGGATCTGACCGCTCAGCGTGGGCTGGCTGACGTGGCAGGAATCTGCCGCGCGGCGAAAGTGACGATGCTCGGCTAACGCTACCAGGTATTCAAGATCACGAATATTCATTATTCATCCTCCGTCGCCACGATAGTTCATGGCGATAGATAGCATAGCAACGAACGATTATCCCTATCAAGCATTCTGTTGAATAATACACCACATAGACGAGGCGGCACGTGTTTGACCCTTGACGTCCCCGCACCGTCAGCGAGTTTCTCTCAAAACTCGAACAACTAAAGCCAACGTGAACTTTTGCGGACCCCGTGGTCCGCTTTTTTTTTGCGTAAAAGAGCCCGGGGATAAAAGCAAAATGGCAACCGAAGTTGCCATTTTTAGTGTTTGCTCCCTCTCCCCGTGGGAGAGGGCCGGGGTGAGGGCACCAGCCCGCACTGTTCAAACCAAATCAAACCAACCGGTTTTTCGCATCCGCTATCGCCTGCGCCACCTGCTTAGGCGACACGCCGCCTTTCGCCGCACGTTTATCCAGACAAGACTGCAGCGCAAGGATCGGATACACATCATCCCCGATAACCGCGCTGAACTTTTGCAGGTCTGCCAGCGCCAGATCTTCCAGTGGTTTACCCTGACGAATGGCTTCCACCACCGCTTCACCCACAATGTGGTGCGCTTCACGGAAAGGTACGCCTTTCGCCACCAGATAATCCGCCAGTTCGGTAGAGTTCGCATAGCCCTGCTGCGCCGCTTCCTGGCAGCGCGGACGTTTCACCTGAATGCCGTCCAGCACCAGCGCGCCCATATGCAGACAGTCCAGCCAGGTGTCGAGCGCGTCGAACAGCCCTTCTTTGTCTTCCTGCATGTCTTTGTTATACGCCAGCGGCAGCCCTTTCAGGGTCATCATCATGCCGGTCAGCGCGCCCTGCACGCGGCCACACTTGCCGCGGATCAGCTCCAGCGCGTCCGGGTTTTTCTTCTGCGGCATCAGGGAGGAGCCTGAGGTCACGCGGTCGGACAGCTCGACGAAGCCCGCTTCGCCAGAGTTAAAGAAGATCAGGTCTTCGGCAAAGCGCGACAGGTGCACCATCCCGATAGACGCATTGGAGAGCAGCTCCAGCACGTGGTCGCGGTCGGACACGCTGTCCAGGCTGTTACGGGTGGCGGAAGCAAAGCCCAGCCAGCCTGCCAGCTGTTCACGGTCGATTTCATACGCCGTACCGGCCAGCGCGCCGCTGCCCAGCGGGCTGACGTCCAGACGCTTCAGGGTATCCTGCAGACGGCTTTCGTCACGCGCCAGCATCTCGACGTAGGCCAGACACCAGTGCGCGAAGGTCACCGGCTGCGCGCGCTGCAGGTGGGTATAACCCGGCATCACCGCGTCCTGGTTGTTCTGCGCGGTCTCCACCAGCGCGCTCTGCAGCTGACGGTTAGCCGCCAGCAGTTCGCCAACGGTATCTTTGCACCACAGCTTCAGATCGGTGGCGACCTGGTCGTTACGGCTGCGGCCGGTATGCAGCTTTTTACCCAGCTGGCCGACTTTGTCGATAAGTCTGCCTTCCACCCAGCTGTGAATATCTTCAGCATCGCTTTCGAGGATCTGCTGCGGGTTAAGACGCACCTCTTCCAGCAGATTGTTCAGCGCTTCTTCCAGCTGTAATTGTTCATCTGCGGTCAGTACGCCCACCGTCACCAGCGCCCTGGACCAGGCCACAGAGCCGACAATATCCTGTTCGGCCAGGCGGTAGTCAAAGCGCAAAGAGTCGTTGAACTGTTTGAACCGCTGATCCGCTGCCTGTGTAAAACGCCCACCCCAAAGTGCCATAACATGCTTCCTTAAATATCTTTGAATTTCATTGCCCGGTGGCGCTGCGCTTACCGGGCCTACAAAACATTAAATCGATTACGCCAGAATACGCGTGCCAATCGGCGTGCCGTTAAACAGCGCCGGAAGCTGCTCCGCGTGACGCCAGGAGGCGATATCCACCGGGCGGCCCAGCGTGCGTGCGGCATCCAGCGCGGCGTTCACTTTAACAATCATGCCGTCGGTAATAATGCCCTGGGCAATCAGCTGCTCGGCTTTCTCAGCCGTCATTTCCGCAATGCGCTGGCCTTTGCCGTCCAGAATACCGCTCACGTCGGAGAGCAGGATCAGATCCGCACCCAGCGTTGCCGCCAGTGCCGTCGCCGCCTGGTCAGCGTTGACGTTCATCAGCTCGCCCTCTTCGGTCACGCCGATAGAGCTCACCACCGGCAGGAAACCTCCTTCCAGCAGCGTGTTAATCAGCTTAGGCGAACCCGGCTGCGCCAGTCCAACGTGGCCGAGCTCTTCGTCGAGCTGGGTCACTTTTACGCTATCGCCATCGCCCAGATAGAGGCCGACGGACGCGATGTGGTGTTTCTTCGCCCACGCCAGCAGCGTTTTGTTCGCCGTACCCGCCAGCGCACCGGTAATGATGTCAATCTGGTCAGCAGGCGTGACGCGCAGGCCGTTCTTCTTTTTCACCGGCAGGTTGAGCCCTTTCATCAGCTCATCCACCACGCAGCCGCCGCCGTGCACAATCACCAGCGGACGCTGGTGTGATTCGCGATAGTTCACCAGCGCGGTAAACAGACGCTCCAGCGCTTCTTCGCTGTCCAGCAGTACACCACCGAGTTTGATAATTAATGGGTTCATCATCACACCTTAAATAAGAGCCTGCGTTTCCGGGAAACCGAAACGAATATTTGCACACTGCATTGCCTGTGCGGCAGCGCCTTTGAGTAAGTTATCTTCTGCGGCGACAACGATGAGATGCTCGCCCTGCACGGCAAAGCCGATGTCGCAGAACGGCAGGCCGACCACGTTTTTCAGCGCCGGCACGCCTTTATCGTACAGGCGCACCAGCGGTTTATCCGCATACGCCTGCGTGAAGGCCTCGTTCACCTGCTCTTTGGTCACGCCCGGTTTCAGGCGGCAGGTAATGGTTTCGAGGATCCCGCGCGGGAAGCTGCCCAGATGCGGGGTGAAAATGACGTCCGCGCCCAGATGCGTCGTGATTTCAGGGTGATGACGGTGATTAAACACGCCATACGGCTGAAGGCTCACTTCGCAGAAGCTGTTGGAGATAGCGGCCTTGCGTCCTGCACCGCTCACGCCGCTGGTGGCGTTGATCACCGGCCACTGGCTCAGATCCAGCAGGCCTGCGTCGATCAGCGGCTTCAGGGAAAGCTGCGCCGCCGTCGGGTAGCAGCCCGGAACGGCAATCAGGTCCGCTTCTTTCAGTTTATCTGCGCTCCACTCCGCCAGGCCGTACACCGCTTTTTCCAGCAGATCCGGATGCTGATGGGTGAAACCGTAATATTTTTCGTAAAACGCACCGTCGTTCACGCGGAACGCGCCGGAAAGGTCGAAGACCACGCAGCCAGCCGCCAGGAACTGCGGCGCCAGGTCGTGGCTGACCTCGTGCGCGGTGGCTAAAAACACCACGTCGACGCCGTCGGTAAACTCGCTGATGTCAGACATAGGCTGCAGCGGCAGATCGACAAGACCCTTAAGCTGCGGATGCAAATCGGAAATTAACTTTCCTGCATCATTGCTTTGCGCTGACACGGTCAAAGCGGTTATGGTCATATGTGGATGGCGATTCACGTAGCTTACAAGCTCTGCGCCCGCATAACCGCTAGCGCCTACAATCAGCGTATTCAACATCGGGTTCCTTTATGCTCAACGTTAATGTATTTTTATTCACATTTATTGCATGAATATTGATACTATCACGACCTAAGGTGTGTCAACAATGAAAATGAACTTACCGCCATTTATCGAGATCTACCGCGCCCTGATTGCCACTCCGTCCATCAGCGCAACGGAAGAAGCGCTGGATCAGAGCAATGAGTCTTTAATCAATCTGCTGTCGGGTTGGTTTAGCGATCTTGGGTTTAACGTTGAGGTTCAGCCCGTTCCCGGAACACGCCACAAATTTAACCTGCTCGCCAGCACCGGAACCGGTGCGGGCGGCCTGCTGCTGGCCGGCCATACCGACACCGTGCCGTTTGACGATGGCCGCTGGACGCGCGATCCGTTCACCCTGACCGAGCACGACAACAAGCTCTATGGCCTGGGCACCGCCGACATGAAAGGCTTCTTCGCCTTTATCCTCGACGCGCTGCGTGACGTGGACGTGACGAAGCTGAAAAAACCGCTCTACATTCTGGCGACCGCCGACGAAGAAACCAGCATGGCGGGCGCACGCTACTTCTCTGAAAATACGTCGATTCGCCCGGATTGCGCGATCATCGGCGAGCCGACGTCTCTGCAGCCGATCCGCGCGCATAAAGGCCATATCTCTACGGCCGTGCGCGTGCTGGGTCAGTCCGGCCACTCCAGCGACCCGGCGCGCGGCGTGAACGCCATCGAGCTGATGCATGACGCCATCGGCCGCATCATGACCCTGCGCGACGATCTGAAAGAGCGCTACCACTACGACGCGTTCACCGTGCCGTATCCGACGCTGAACCTCGGCAGCCTGCACGGCGGTGATGCCTCCAACCGTATCTGCGCCTGCTGCGAACTGCATATGGACATCCGCCCGCTGCCGGGCATGACGCTGAGCGATCTCGACGGCCTGCTGAATGAAGCGCTGGCTCCGGTGAGCGAGCGCTGGCCGGGCCGCCTGACGGTCTCCGAACTGCATCCGCCGATCCCGGGTTACGAATGCCCGCCGGATCATCAGCTGGTTGAGGTGGTGGAAAAGCTGCTCGGTGAGAAAACCGACGTGGTGAACTACTGCACCGAAGCGCCGTTTATTCAGACGCTTTGCCCTACGCTGGTCCTGGGCCCCGGCTCCATCAACCAGGCCCACCAGCCGGATGAATATCTGGAAACCCGCTTCATCAAGCCAACCCGCGAACTGATTACCCAGGTTGTGCATCACTTCTGCTGGCATTAAAACCGCACCGAAGAGTCCCCTCTCCCAGTGGGAGAGGGTCAGGGTGAGGCCAACAAATCGCATGATCTCCGTCACATTCCCATAAGCATCTCTTATCTGACGCAATGCGAATTAAATTTCGTAAATTGCCCGCATTTATTCGTTTGCTGAACCGTTTTCGCAGCAATTGACGACGGGGGTTTTACGTGGCTTTATAAAGGGAGATGACAAAATAATGTCCAGATGATTTTCGCCTGGGCATAAACAAAAATGATGGGGTGACTGGGTTTTTATGAACGAACAATATTCCGCGTTGCGTAGTAATGTCAGTATGCTCGGCAAAGTGCTTGGAGATACCATCAAAGACGCGTTGGGGGAGAACATCCTCGACCGCGTTGAAACCATCCGCAAGCTGTCTAAATCTTCCCGTGCCGGTAACGAGGCCAGTCGTCAGGAGCTGCTCACCACCTTGCAGAACCTCTCAAACGATGAGCTGCTGCCCGTTGCACGCGCATTCAGCCAGTTCCTGAACCTGGCTAACACCGCTGAGCAATACCACAGCATTTCGCCAAACGGCGAAGCGGCAAGCAACCCGGAAGTCATTGCCCGCACCCTGCGTAAACTGAAAGACCAGCCAGACCTCAACGAAGCCACCATCAAAAAAGCGGTGGAATCGCTTTCGCTGGAGCTGGTGCTGACCGCACACCCCACTGAAATTACCCGTCGCACCCTGATCCACAAAATGGTGGAAGTGAACAACTGTCTGAAGCAGTTGGATAATAAAGATATTGCCGACTACGAACGCAACCAGCTGATGCGCCGTTTGCGCCAGCTGATTGCCCAGTCCTGGCACACCGATGAAATTCGTAAGCATCGTCCAAGCCCGGTCGACGAAGCCAAATGGGGCTTTGCGGTGGTGGAAAACAGCCTGTGGGAAGGGGTGCCTAACTATCTGCGCGAGCTGAACGAACAGCTGGAAGAGAACCTCGGCTACCGCCTGCCGGTCGACTTCGTTCCGGTCCGCTTCACCTCCTGGATGGGCGGCGACCGCGACGGCAACCCGAACGTGACCGCGGAAATCACCCGTCACGTCCTGCTGCTGAGCCGCTGGAAAGCGACCGACCTGTTCCTGAAAGACATTCAGGTGCTGATCTCCGAGCTGTCGATGGTTGAAGCGACGCCGGAACTGCGCGCGCTGGCCGGAGAAGAAGGCGCCAGCGAGCCGTACCGTTTCCTGATGAAGAAACTGCGTGGTCAGCTGATGGCCACTCAGGCCTGGCTGGAAGCGCGTCTGAAAGGTCAGCGCCTGCCAAAACCAGAAGGTCTGCTCAGCCAGAACGAACAGCTCTGGGAGCCGCTGTATGCCTGTTATAAATCACTGCAGGCCTGCGGGATGGGCATCATCGCTAACGGCGAACTGCTCGACACCCTGCGCCGCGTGAAGTGTTTCGGCGTGCCGCTGGTGCGTATCGACGTACGTCAGGAAAGTACCCGTCATACCGAAGCGCTGGGCGAACTGACCCGCTATCTCGGCATCGGCGACTATGAAAGCTGGTCCGAAGCCGACAAACAGGCCTTCCTGATCCGCGAGCTGAACTCGAAGCGCCCTCTGCTGCCGCGCAACTGGGAGCCAAGCAACGAAACCCGCGAAGTGCTCAACACCTGTAAAGCGATCGTGGACGCACCGAAAGGATCGGTGGCCGCCTATGTGATCTCCATGGCGAAGACCCCGTCCGACGTGCTGGGCGTTCACCTTCTGCTGAAAGAAGCGGGAATCGACTACGCCCTGCCGGTCGCCCCGCTGTTTGAGACCCTCGACGACCTGAACAACGCCAACGACGTCATGACCCAGCTGCTGAATATCGACTGGTACCGCGGCTTTATTCAGGGCAAACAGATGGTGATGATTGGCTATTCTGACTCCGCGAAAGATGCGGGCGTGATGGCGGCATCCTGGGCGCAGTATCAGGCGCAGGACGCACTGATCAAAACCTGCGAGAAAGCCGGTATTGAGCTGACCCTGTTCCACGGACGCGGTGGCTCGATTGGCCGTGGCGGCGCACCAGCACACGCAGCGCTGCTTTCACAGCCGCCGGGAAGCCTGAAAGGCGGCCTGCGAGTCACCGAGCAGGGCGAGATGATCCGCTTCAAGTACGGTCTGCCGGAAGTGACCATCAGCAGCCTGTCGCTCTACACCAGCGCGATCCTGGAAGCAAACCTGCTGCCGCCGCCGGAGCCGAAAGCATCCTGGTGCCATATCATGGACGAACTGTCTGATATCTCCTGCGATCTGTACCGCGGCTACGTGCGTGAAAACAAAGATTTCGTTCCTTACTTCCGCTCGGCCACGCCTGAGCAGGAGCTGGGTAAACTGCCGCTGGGCTCACGTCCTGCGAAGCGTCGCCCGACCGGTGGCGTAGAGTCTCTGCGCGCGATCCCGTGGATCTTCGCCTGGACGCAGAACCGCCTGATGCTGCCCGCCTGGCTGGGTGCCGGTGCCGCGCTGCAAAAGGTGGTGGAAGATGGCAAACAGAACGAACTGGAATCCATGTGCCGCGACTGGCCGTTCTTCTCTACCCGTCTGGGTATGCTGGAAATGGTCTTCTCGAAGGCTGACCTGTGGCTGGCGGAATATTACGACCAGCGTCTGGTGAAACCAGAGCTGTGGGCGCTGGGTAAAGAGCTGCGCGAACTGCTGGAAGGCGACATCAAAGTGGTACTCGACATCGCCAACGACTCACATCTGATGGCGGACCTGCCGTGGATTGCCGAGTCTATTCAGCTGCGTAACATCTACACCGACCCGCTGAACGTCCTGCAGGCAGAGCTGCTGCACCGTTCACGTCTGGCGGAAGAAGAAGGTAAAGAGCCGGATCCGCGCGTTGAACAGGCGCTGATGGTGACGATTGCAGGCGTTGCTGCGGGTATGCGTAACACCGGCTAATACTCTATGCCCGGCGGCGCCGCGCTTGCCCGGACCTGTGACTGGTAGGCCGGGTAAGCGTTAGCGCCACCCGGCACATTTCGGTAGTCTTCTCATGCATTCCGATATCACCCGAATCCTGGCAGACCTGGTAAACCGCACGCTACCGCTGGGCCAGATTCATTTCTCAGCGCTGTCTGAACAGCATTCCCGAACATCTCCCTGCCTCGTCATTACCCTTGATGCCCCCTGTGAGGCGATATTTTCATCCTTTGGACACTTAACGCATCCATCGTCTAACGCCCTGAGCATACATTTCGGTAAGCAGCTGCTAACTATCGAGTTACAGCATGACAATACGCTTGTGCAGCAGCTCCAGGTTGCCCGCCGCGGTCCGCGAACGGGTGCTTTTCTTCTGCAGACGCTAACCGAATTACAGATGCAGCCGGATGAGCAAGAGACCGCGATACTGGTGGTATTAAGCTTGCTCAGCCACTGCCGGGATCTGCTTGGCAGCGATATCCACACCGCCAGCCGCAGCCGCGCCCTGTTTGAGGCCATTCGCCGCTTCATCGAAGAACATCATGCTTCGGCGTTAACCCGTGAATCCGTCGCGCAGGCGTTCTACGTCTCGCCGAACTACCTTTCCCACCTCTTTCAGAAGATTGGCAACGTGGGTTTCAACGAATACCTGACCCAAACGCGACTCGAACACGCGCGCCAGCTGCTGAAAGGCTACGATCTTAAAATCAAAGATATCGCCGCACGCTGTGGGTTTACAGACAGCAATTACTTCTGCCGTCTCTTTCGCAAGCACACCGAACGCTCTCCTTCCGAATATCGTCGCCAGTATCACAGCGAGCTGACCGCCAAAAAATAGCATTGTGATCGCTCTCGCACTTCGCTAAAGACATTACATTTGTCCAGTATTTGGCAAAATTGGCCTGTATCCGCCCTGCCTGCCCGCGTCTTATCCTTTATTCAACCTTTCTGACTTAAGGAAAAATAATGGAACTGTACCTGGATACCGCCAACGTGGCGGAAGTTGAACGCCTGGCGCGGGTCTTCCCCATTGCGGGGGTCACTACCAATCCGAGCATCGTTGCCGCCAGCCGTGAATCCATCTGGGACGTGCTGCCGCGTCTGCAAAAAGCCATCGGGCCGGAAGGCACGCTGTTTGCTCAAACCATGAGCCGCGATGCCGAAGGGATGGTGGCAGAGGCCAAACGTCTGAGTAACGCCGTCCCGGGCATCGTGGTGAAAATCCCGGTGACGGCTCAGGGGCTCATCGCGATTAAAGCGTTGAAAAAAGAGGGGATAGCCACGCTGGGGACCGCTGTTTACAGCGCGGCACAGGGCCTGCTCGCCGCGCTGGCAGGCGCGAAATATGTCGCGCCGTATGTAAACCGCGTAGACGCTCAGGGCGGTGACGGCATTCGCATGGTCCAGGAGCTGCAATCCCTGCTGGAACTGCACGCGCCGGACAGCAAAGTGCTGGCCGCCAGCTTCAAAACGCCGCGGCAGGCGCTGGACTGCCTGCTGGCGGGATGCGAGGCAATCACGCTTCCCTTAGACGTAGCGCAACAAATGCTCGGCACGCCAGCGGTAGAGTCAGCCATAGAGAAGTTCGAGCAGGACTGGAAAAACGCGTTTGGTAACCTCAACCTCTAAGGGAGAACTGTTATGGACCGTATCATTCAATCGCCGGGAAAATATATCCAGGGCGCTGATGTGCTTACCCGTCTCGGCGACTATCTGAAACCCCTGGCCAATCGCTGGCTGGTCGTCGGCGATAAATTTGTGCTGGGTTTTGCCGAAGAGACCCTGCGCCAGAGTTTTAAAAAAGCCGAACTGCACGCCGAAATAGCGCCGTTTGGCGGCGAATGTTCACAAAATGAAATCGATCGGCTGAAAAAGCTGGCAGACAGCGCCGACTGCCTGGCGGTGCTGGGTATCGGCGGTGGTAAAACGCTGGATACCGCTAAAGCGCTGGCCCATTTTATGGACGTGCCGGTCGCCATTGCGCCAACAATCGCCTCCACCGATGCGCCGTGCAGCGCCCTTTCCGTCATTTACACTGACAGCGGTGAGTTCGATCGCTACCTGATGCTGCCGCACAACCCAAACATGGTTATCGTCGATACCAAAGTGGTAGCGGGCGCGCCGGCACGCCTGCTGGCCGCCGGGATTGGCGATGCGCTGGCAACCTGGTTTGAAGCACGCGCCTGCTCGCGCAGCGGCGCAACCACCATGGCGGGAGGCAAATGTACGCAGGCTGCACTCGCGCTGGCCGAGCTGTGCTACAACACGCTGGTTGAAGAGGGTGAAAAAGCCATGCTGGCCGCGGAACAGCATGTGGTTACACCGGCGCTGGAACGCATTATCGAAGCCAACACCTATCTCAGCGGCGTAGGCTTTGAAAGCGGCGGGCTGGCGGCAGCACACGCTATTCATAACGGAATGACGGCGGTACCGGACGCGCACCACTTCTATCACGGTGAAAAAGTGGCGTTTGGTACGCTGACGCAGCTGGTGCTGGAAAACGCGCCGGTAGAAGAAATAGAGACGGTCGCAGCGCTTTGTCACAGCGTTGGGCTGCCGATCACGCTGGCGCAGCTGAACATCAAAGAGGATATTCCGGCCAAAATGCGTTTGATCGCGGAAGCCTCCTGTGCCGAAGGGGAAACTATCCACAACATGCCCGGCGGCGTAACGCCGGATCAGGTATATGCGGCACTGCTGGTGGCCGACCAGTATGGGCAGCGGTTCCTGCAGGAGTGGGAGTAAATAGCGTGAATAAAAATCCCCGCATCAGCGGGGATTTTTTTGCCCGTAGGCCGGGGAAGCGTTAATGCCACCCGGCACAACGGTTACTGCAGGTCAAACCGGTCCAGATCCATCACCTTCGCCCATGCGGCAACGAAGTCGCGGACAAACTTCTCGCTGGCATCGCTGCTGGCATAAACCTCTGCCAGCGCGCGCAGGACGGCGTTAGAACCGAAGACCAGATCGGCGCGGGTGGCGGTGTATTTCACTTCACCGCTGGCGCGATCGCTTCCGGCAAACAGTTCATTAGATTCGTCGGTTGCCTTCCACTGGGTGTTCATGTCCAGCAGATTCACGAAGAAATCGTTGCTCAGCACGCCCTCGCGGTCGGTAAACACGCCATTCTTGCTGCCATCAAAGTTTGCACCCAGCACGCGCAGGCCACCGATCAGCACCGTCAGTTCAGGCGCGGTCAGCGTCAGCTGCTGGGCTTTGTCGATCAGCAGTGACTCAGTGGTGGACACATCCACCTGCGCACGGTAGTTGCGGAAGCCGTCGGCAATCGGTTCGAGCAGGTTAAACATCTCGATATCCGTCTGATCCTGACGCGCATCCACGCGCCCTGCCGTAAACGGAACGTTGACGTAAACACCTGCCGCTTTCGCCGCCTGCTCAACGCCCACGACGCCCGCCAGCACGATGATATCGGCCAGAGAGGCTTTGTTGGTGGTGCGCTGGATAGCTTCCAGAGCCGGCAACGCGCGAACCGCTGCGGCGTTCACATCCCAGTCGCGCTGAGGAGCCAGCGCCAGACGCGCGCCGTTGGCGCCGCCGCGCTTGTCGCCGCCGCGGAAGGTCGACGCTGACGCCCACGCAACCGAAACCAGTTCGCTCACGGAGAGGCCAGAGGCAGCGATTTCCGCCTTCAGGCTTTCAATGTCTTCTTTCGACGGATTGAACACCGCCTGCGGCAGCGGGTCCTGCCAGATCAGATCTTCTTTCGGCACTTCCGGGCCAAGGTAACGCGATTTTGGCCCCATATCGCGGTGGGTCAGCTTGTACCACGCGCGCGCGAAGGCTTCGTTGAAGGCCTGCGGATCGTTCAGGAAGCGGCGGGAAATTTTCTCGAATTCCGGGTCAAAACGCAGCGTCAGGTCGGTGACCAGCATGGTAGGTTTGCGTTTTTTCGACGGGTCGAACGGATCGGGCATGATTTCCGGCGCATCCACGGCTTCAAACTGAATCGCCCCCGCCGGGCTGCGGGTCTGCACCCATTCGTATTTGAACAGGTTCTCGAAGAAGTAGTTGCTCCACTGGGTCGGGGTTTGCGACCAGATAACTTCCAGACCGGAGGTAATGGCATCTGCGCCAATTCCCGTGCCGTGCGTGCTGGCCCAGCCCAGGCCCTGCGCTTCAATCGGCGAGGCTTCCGGGTCGGTGCCGACGTGCGTGGCTTCACCCGCGCCGTGGGTTTTGCCAAGGGTGTGGCCGCCCGCGATCAGCGCAACGGTCTCTTCGTCGTTCATCCCCATGTTGCCGAAGGTGGCACGAATGGCCGCCGCAGCAGACAGAGGTTCACCGCTGGCGTTTGGCCCTTCCGGGTTCACATAAATCAGGCCCATTTCGGTGGCGGCCAGCGGTCGCTTCGCCAGCGCCTCCGGGTCACGGTGGGTTAGCCAGGCTTTTTCATCTCCCCAGTTCACGTCCAGGTCTGGTTCCCAGACGTCTTCACGCCCGGCACCGAAACCAAAGGTACGGAAGCCGGAGTTCTCCAGCGCCACGTTACCCGCGAGGATAAACAGGTCGGCCCAGGAAATTTTTTGTCCGTATTTTTGCTTGATGGGCCACAGCAGACGGCGCGCCTTATCCAGGCTCACGTTATCCGGCCAGGAGTTCAGCGGCGCAAAGCGCTGTTGACCGCGGCCTGCGCCACCGCGCCCGTCAACGGAGCGATAGGTACCCGCGCCGTGCCAGGCCATACGGATAAACAGGCCCGCATAGCTGCCCCAGTCGGCAGGCCACCACGGTTGAGAGTCGGTTAAAAGGACTTTGAGGTCGCCTTTAAGGGCGGAGTAATCAAGTTTGCTGAATTCTTTGCGGTAGTCGAAGTCTTCACCCAGCGGGTTCGAACGATTGGAATGTTGGTTAAGAAGATCGATGCGGAGTTGTTTTGGCCACCAGTCGCGGCTGCCTGTACCTGCCCCCGCGCTGTGATCGACGCCGCCCTGGTGGAACGGGCATTTGCCGACCGATGCCGCTTTATTGGTCTCGTCTGACGTGCTCATCGCTATGCTCCCTTTTACAGTGTTACCGTTACGATATACACCACTAGCAATAAGTTATAGTTGAATTAATCCACAGATTCGATAGCTAATACCTTTTAACTATTCGCGTAACTAAAAAGCCCTCATAATACGAGGGCTTTGTGCTTATTACGCCGGACGAACACCCAGCGTATGGCAAATGGCGTAGCTCATCTCCGCGCGGTTCAGCGTATAGAAGTGGAAATCTTTCACCCCTTCACGGCTTAAAATTTTCACCATGTCCATCGCGATATTGGCCCCCACCAGCTTGCGGGTTTCCGGGTCGTCGTCCAGCCCTTCGTACATTTTGGACATCCACAGCGGAATGCGGACATTGGTCATATCGGCGAACTTCTTCGCCTGTTTGAAGTTAGAGACCGGCAGAATACCCGGGATAATTTCAACGTCGATGCCCGCGGAGACGCAGCGGTCACGGAAACGCAGGTAGCTTTCCACATCAAAGAAGAACTGGGTAATGGCGCGGTTCGCGCCGGCGTCCACTTTACGCCTGAGGTTCAGCAGATCGGCCTGGGCGCTTTTCGCTTCCGGATGCACCTCAGGATAAGCGGCAACGGAGATATCAAAGTCAGCCACCTCTTTCAGCAGCGCGACCAGATCGGCGGCATACATGTCCGGCTTACCGCTGCCCGGCGGCAGGTCACCGCGCAGAGCGACGATATGACGAATGCCGTTATTCCAGTAATCCTGAGCGATGGCCCGCAGTTCGTCGCG
The DNA here is from genome assembly GCF_053709655.1 of Enterobacter sp. UPMP2060. Taxonomy (NCBI): domain Bacteria; kingdom Pseudomonadati; phylum Pseudomonadota; class Gammaproteobacteria; order Enterobacterales; family Enterobacteriaceae; genus Enterobacter; species Enterobacter sp. UPMP2060. Next base: position 43,572 of record NZ_JBSKJQ010000016.1, on the reverse strand, counting down.
GGTGGCGTCGATACAGGTGAGGTGCGGCGCCGCTTCCAGACCGGTACGATCTTTGATGCCTTTAATGATGCTGTGCGTACGGTCACGCTCGCCGGAGTTAGCACCGTAAGTCACGGAGACGAACTTCGGCTTCAGGCTGCTGAGACGATCGATAGAGCTCCACAGAGTTTGCTCCATTTCACTGGTGCGCGGCGGGAAAAATTCAAAAGAGACGTTAATCTGGCCGTTTACTTCGGCCAGGCTCTGATTCAGTGCTTCCCGCTGGTTGGCGTGAAAAAAGCTCATACCTTACCTCTATCAATCGCATGTCGTTATTTGTTGTGTTGTGAACTTCTATACGTTTAGACGTCCAGATGTAAAAATGACGGAAAAGCGGAGGGACGTCAACATAAATAATCAACAATAACGGTGAGGTTTGCTCAGGGAATATGAGGGAAATTCAGGATGAGGGTGAGTGCGGTCTGATGCCCTCACCCTAACCCTCTCCCGCAGGGAGAGGGAAATTCAGGCTTTACAGCAGCTTAGCCAGACGGTTGATGTCGGACTGAATGGCTCCAGCGGTGACATCACGACCCGCGCCAGGCCCGCGGATCACCAGCGGGTTATCGCGATACCAGCGGCTTTCGATGGCGAAGACGTTATCGCACGGCAGCAGCGCCGCCAGCGGATGTTCAGGACGCACCGCCTCGACGCCGACTCGCGCTTTTCCGTTGGCCTCGAAACGCGCCACATAGCGCAGTACCAGCCCCATCTCGTTCGCCGCTTCCAGACGCTGTACCATCTGCTCGTTAAGCTCTTCACCATTTTCAAAGAAATGATCCACAGAACCTTCTTCACAGCCGGCAGGCACCAGCGATTCGACGCGTACGGAATCCGGTTCGATGTCATAACCGGCTTCACGCGCCAGGATCACCAGCTTACGCATCACGTCTTTGCCGGAAAGGTCAACGCGCGGATCGGGCTCGGTTAAGCCCTGCTGCCACGCCTGATCCACCAGGTCGGTGAACGGTACGGTGCCGTCAAACTGCAGGAACAGCCAGGAGAGCGTGCCGGAGAAGATACCGCTCAGCGCCAGAATGCTGTCGCCGCTTTCAATCAGGTCACGCACGGTGTGGTTAACCGGCAGGCCAGCCCCAACGGTGGCGTTATAGAGCCAGTGGCGCCCTGTTTTTTCAAACGCATCGTGGATCTGGCGGTATTTATCGGTGCTGCTTGCCCCCGCCAGCTTGTTCGCACTGATGACGTGGAAACCGTGGCTGGCGAAATCCAGATACTGATCCGCAAGCTGTTCGCTGGCGGTAACGTCCAGCACCACCAGATCGTCATACGGGTGCGCACGCATCCAGAGGAACAGCGACTCTTCATCCTGCTCAACCGCTTCATCATTAAAGAAGGCAAGCGCGCGGCTGGCGTCCAGCCCTTCGTAGTTCAGCAGGCTGCGGCGGCTGTCCACCACGCCCGCAAGAATGAATTCAAATCCGGTACGCGCCGAGAGCGTCACCTGTTCGCGGGCAAACAGTTCCAGCCAGCGGGAACCGATGTTGCCTTTCCCGAACAGCACCAGGCCGATGCGCTTTTCCGCGCGGAACAGGGAGGTGTGCAGACCCTGAATCAGGCTCTCGGTTGGCCCTTTGCGCAGGACGGCGACCAGGCTGATGCCCTCTTCCGACTGCCAGGTGAATTCCACCGGCTGGCCTTTCAGCTGCTGCCAGAAGCGGTGGCAATGCAGCGGGTTACGGGTGACGCCCGCGCCCACCATCGCCACCAGCGCCAGCCCCTGACGCAGGCGAAGCTCGCCCGGCAGGCCCGCTTCATCCAGAATTTTCAGCGCGCTGTCCGCCACTTCCGCGGTATAGCAGAACTGTAACAGCTGGCGATCGTTATGCACGCCAACGGCCAGCGGACGCACCTGGGCGCGTTTGAGGATCGTGTCGATATCTTTATGCGCCAGCTTGAAGTCCTGGCCTGCAGGCACCTGGAACTCAATCAGGCAGATGTCGTCGTGGCTGGTGACAATACGCGCCCCGGTACCGGACGCCAGCACGCGCTCAATACGCGTAGAGCCCTGATCCGGGGTGTAACTGCAGCGCAGCTGGAGGTCGATATCGCTGCCGGAAACCGGCTGCAGCGTGCGCGCGTGCAGTACCGGCGCGGCCAGACGCGCCAGCTCGCTGGCTTCGTCGAGACGCAGCAGCGGCAGCAGGCAGGCATCTTTTACTTTGCGCGGGTCCGCGCTGTACACACCGGCCACGTCGCTCCAGATGGTGACGCGGGACACGCCCGCCAGGGCACCAATCTGCGTTGCCGAGTAGTCCGAACCGTTACGGCCCAGCAGCACGGTTTCGCCCGCGTTGCTGCGGCTGATAAAGCCGGTGACGACAATACGTTTGCCCGGGTGCTGCACGAGCAGCTGTTGCAGCAGCGGGTAGGACAACCCTTCATCCACCTGCGGCTGCGCGGCGCGTTCGGCGCGCAGGAAATCACGCGCGTCGAGCCAGGCCGCTTCCACGCCCAGGTGTTGCAGCACGGCGGCCATCAGGCGCGCGGACCACACTTCACCGTGGCCCACCACTTCGGCATACACCGCGTCGGTAATTCCGCTGTCCAGCAGGGCAGCCAGACGCTCAAGGTCATGCGTAAAGGCGCTGATCAGCCCGTCCGCCACGTCCGCAGGCAGCAGGCCGGCAATCAGCTCGCTCTGGTAACGGCGTAAGGACTGTTGCACCTGATGCGCAGAAAGGCGATCGGTCTGGCTCAGTTTCAGCCAGCTAATCAACTGGTTGGTGGTGCTGCCCGCCGCCGAGACAACCATCATGTCACCCGGCTGTGAATATTCCGTCATGATCCCTGCAACGCGCAGGTAACATTTCACATCAGCAAGACTACTACCACCAAACTTGTGCAGTTGACGACCCTTCGCCCCTGCCTGCGCTATCACACTCATGATTACCCCTTGGCTGCGATCCGGAAGGCATTTTCCAGATCGGCAATTAAATCTTCAGAATCTTCAATGCCGGTTGAGATACGCAGCAGCGTCTCAGAAATTCCGGCGGCGGCACGAGCTTCCGGTGCCATACCTGCGTGCGTCATGGTCGCGGCGTGGGAGATCAAGCTTTCAACCCCACCTAAGGATTCCGCCAGCGTAAACAATGACAGCCCGCCCAGGAAGCGACGCAGCGTTTGCTCGTCACCGTCCAGTTCAAAACTTAACATCGCGCCAAACCCTTTCTGCTGACGCGCGGCAATCTCGTGCCCCTGATTTTCCGGCAGCGACGGGTGATAAAGCTTTTTCACCAGCGGCTGGGTTTTCAGGAAATCGACAATCGCCTGGGCATTGCGCTGCGCTACGTCCATGCGCGGCGATAGCGTGCGGATGCCGCGCAACAGCAGATAGCTGTCGAAGGCCCCCGCGGTGACGCCAATATTATTGGCCCACCATGCCAGTTCGGTGACAACGTCGGGATCTTTGGCAATCACCACGCCCGCCACCACATCAGAATGGCCGTTCAGATATTTAGTGCATGAATGCAATACCAGATCGGCACCCAGTGCGAGTGGGTTCTGAAGGGCCGGACTGAGGAACGTATTATCCACTACACTTATCGCTCCCGCATCCCTTGCGAGCTGACAAATTTTCGCAATATCGACAACGCGCAACAATGGATTGCTTGGACTTTCCACCAGAACCAGCTTCGGCTTCTCTGCGAGGGCCTGTTTCAGCGCCTGTTCGTCGTTTTGATCGACAAACAGCACGCGATAGCAGCCGCGTTTCGCCAGGCTGTCAAACAGGCGATAGCTGCCGCCGTAGCAGTCGTGCGGCGCGACCAGCAGATCGCCCGGTTTCAGGAACACCGTGGTCACCAGGTGAATGGCGGACATCCCCGTATTGGTTAATACTGCACCTGCGCCACCTTCCAGCTCGGCCAGCGCGCGCTGGGTCACGTCACGCGTCGGGTTGCCACGACGCGAATAATCATGCGCGCGGGGTTCATTAAATCCGGTGAAATTATAGGTACTGGAAAGATGAATCGGCGGGACAACGCAGCCGTACTGCTCGTCATCATTTAATCCGCTACGCACTGCAATAGTGGCCTGTTTACGCGTCATGGTGAGGGCTTCCTGGCGAATGAGGTGAAAAGTCAGGCACCAGAGTAAACACTGAAAGTATGGACGTCAATACATCTGGACATCTAAACTTCTTTGCGTATAGATTGAGCAATGCGCAAATAGCCGTTAAAATTATATGCTTTAGTGCACGCTGCAGCGGCAATATCCGTGCCACGGTATCGTCTCTACGGTAAACTAGACAAGATTGCGGTTCAAAACGGGTGGTTACAGGTTTTGCACCTTTAAATAAATGACTGAGAGGATTAAAGGTATCTCATGGCTGAATGGAGCGGCGAATATATCAGCCCATACGCTGAGCACGGTAAGAAGAGTGAGCAAGTAAAGAAAATTACGGTTTCCATTCCTCTGAAGGTGTTGAAGATCCTCACCGATGAACGTACGCGTCGTCAGGTGAACAACCTGCGCCACGCGACCAACAGCGAACTGCTGTGCGAAGCGTTTCTGCATGCGTTTACCGGTCAACCGTTGCCGAACGATGAAGATCTGCGCAAAGAGCGCAGTGATGAAATCCCGGAAGAGGCGAAGGTGATCATGCGTGAACTGGGTATTGACCCGGATACGTGGGAATACTGAGAAGCGGATACAAAAAAGGCACCTTGCGGTGCCTTTTTTTCGGGAAACTTATTTAGCGCCCGGGATGCTGAAACGCTTGTTGAAGCGGTCAACACGGCCACCGGTTGCAACGTCACGCTGCTTACCAGTGTAGAACGGGTGGCATTTGCCGCACACGTCCAGGTTCAGATCGTGACCCACGGTAGAGCGGATCTGGATAGAGTTACCGCAAGAACAGTTTGCAGTAATCATTTCGTATTTCGGGTGAATATCTTTTTTCATGGGAGAACCTCAGTTAAGGCCGCGTCGCTCTTCCAGCCCTAACGCCAGACACCACGCGATGTTGATTGTAAGTTCTTTGGCGTAAAGTACACCAAAGGCGGCGAATCATACAGAATTTGACCAACGTATGCAAACTGATCCGCACGCCGCTTTTACTAATGTGTATACTAACGCGCCACTTTTCAAGTCAGGAAGATTCGATGCCCGTCGCTCACGTTGCCCTGCCCGTTCCGCTTCCCCGCACCTTTGACTACCTGCTGCCCGACAGCATGAGCGCCAAAGCGGGTTGCCGCGTGACCGTGCCGTTTGGCAAACAGCAGCGCGTGGGGATCGTCGTCTCCGTCAGCGATAAAAGCGAATTACCGCTTAACGAGCTGAAGTCGGTCGTTGAGGTACTGGACAGCGAGCCCGTTTACTCTACCAGCACCTGGCGACTGCTGCTGTGGGCGGCGGATTATTATCATCACCCGATTGGCGACGTGCTGTTCCACGCCCTGCCAATCATGCTGCGCCAGGGCAAAAGCGCCAGCCATGCGCCGATGTGGTACTGGTTTGCCACCGAGCAGGGCCAGGCGGTGGATATCAACAGCCTGAAGCGATCGCAGAAACAGCAGCAGGCGCTGGCGGCGCTGCGTCAGGGAAAAATCTGGCGACATCAGGTCGACGAGCTTGAGGTCAGCGAAACGGCGCTACAGGCCTTAAGAAAGAAAGGGCTGAGCGAACTTGCCAGCGAAGCTCCCGCTCTTTACGACTGGCGGGAGAGTTTCTCCGTTTCAGGGGATCGCCTGCGTCTGAATACCGAGCAGGCCACCGCCGTGGGCGCGATTCATAGCGCCTCCGATCATTTTTCTGCCTGGCTGCTGGCGGGGGTCACCGGTTCCGGCAAGACCGAAGTCTACCTGAGCGTGCTGGAAAACGTGCTGGCTCAGGGCAAACAGGCGCTGGTGATGGTGCCGGAAATTGGCCTGACGCCGCAAACCATCGCCCGATTCCGCGAGCGCTTTAACGCGCCGGTTGAGGTGCTGCACTCCGGTCTGAACGACAGCGAACGCCTCAGCGCCTGGCTGAAAGCGAAAAACGGCGAAGCGGCGATTGTGATCGGCACCCGCTCGTCTCTGTTTACGCCGTTTAAAAATCTTGGCGTTATCGTGATCGACGAAGAACACGACAGCTCCTATAAACAGCAGGAAGGCTGGCGCTATCACGCCCGCGATCTGGCGGTCTATCGCGCGCACAGTGAGCAGATTCCTATTATTCTCGGGTCCGCAACGCCGGCGCTCGAAACCCTGCACAACGTGCGCCAGCGTAAGTACCACATGCTGCGCCTGACGCGTCGGGCGGGGAATGCCCGTCCGGCCATTCAGCACGTGCTTGATCTTAAAGGTCAGCAGGTTCAGGCCGGGCTAGCGCCGGCATTGATTACCCGCATGCGCCAGCACCTGCAGGCGGGGAACCAGGTCATTCTGTTTCTGAACCGCCGCGGATTCGCCCCCGCCCTGCTGTGCCACGACTGCGGCTGGATTGCCGAGTGTCCGCGCTGCGACCACTACTATACCTTCCACCAGGCCCAGCGGCATTTGCGCTGCCACCACTGCGACAGCCAGCGCCCGGTGCCGCGCCAGTGCCCGTCGTGTGGTTCCACGCATATCGTGCCGGTCGGTCTGGGGACGGAACAGCTGGAACAGGCGCTTGGCCCCTTCTTCCCGGACGTGCCTATTTCGCGTATCGACCGTGACACCACCAGCCGCAAGGGCGCGCTGGAACAGCAGCTGGCGGAAGTGCATCGCGGCGGCGCACGCATCCTGATTGGCACCCAGATGCTGGCCAAAGGCCACCACTTCCCGGACGTCACGCTGGTTGCCCTGCTGGACGTAGACGGCGCGCTGTTTTCGGCAGATTTCCGCTCAGCCGAGCGCTTCGCCCAGCTTTATACCCAGGTGGCAGGGCGTGCCGGTCGCGCCGGTAAACAGGGCGAAGTGGTGTTGCAAACGCACCATCCTGAGCACCCGCTGCTGCAAACCCTGCTGCATAAAGGCTATGACGCATTTGCCGAGCAGGCGCTGGCCGAACGCCAGACCATGCAGCTGCCGCCGTGGACCAGCCACGTCATCATCCGCGCGGAAGATCACAACAACCAGCAGGCGCCGCTTTTCCTGCAGCAGCTGAGAAACCTCCTGCAGGCCAGCCCGCTGGTGGATAATCAGCTGTGGATCCTGGGCCCGGTGCCGGCACTCGCACCAAAACGCGGCGGACGTTTCCGCTGGCAAATCTTACTTCAGCACCCCTCACGTGTTCGCCTGCAGCATATCGTCAGCGGCACGCTGGCGCTCATCAACACGCTGCCGGAAGCGCGAAAAGTGAAGTGGGTACTGGACGTCGATCCCATCGAAGGCTGAAGACGGATCGAAAAATTTAACGCTCCTCACACTTTTTATGAAAATTCTGTAACCGATTCCATTAACTATCTGTAAAAATGGTGATGTCAGAAGTTCGGTGTTCAGGCGAGGAGAAGACGTTGAAGTCCAGGAAAGAGGTTGCACCGGCGACCATGAAAGACGTTGCCCAGAAAGCACAAGTCTCTACGGCAACGGTATCCCGCGCATTAATGAACCCGGATAAAGTCTCCCAAGCGACCCGTAACCGGGTAGAGCAGGCTGCGCTTGAAGTGGGCTATTTCCCACAGGCGATGGGGCGTAACGTCAAACGCAATGAGTCGCGCACCATTCTGGTGATTGTGCCGGATATCTGCGACCCCTTCTTCAGCGAGATTATCCGCGGTATTGAAGTTACGGCAGCGGAACAGGGTTACCTGGTGCTGATTGGCGACTGTGCTCATCAGAACCAGCAGGAAAAAACCTTCATCGATCTCATTATCACCAAGCAGATCGACGGCATGCTGCTGCTTGGCTCTCGTCTGCCGTTTGATGCCAGCATTGAAGAGCAGCGTAATTTACCGCCGATGGTGATGGCCAACGAGTTTGCGCCGGAGCTGGAGCTGCCGACGGTCCACATTGATAACCTCACCGCCGCGTTCAACGCCGTAAACTATCTCCAGGAGCTGGGGCATAAGCGCATTGGCTGTATTGCCGGGCCTGAAGAGATGCCGCTGTGTCACTATCGCTTGCAGGGCTACGTTCAGGCGCTGCGCCGTACCGGCGTCACCGTCGATCCGCACTACATTGCGCGCGGTGACTTTACCTTCGCCGCGGGTGGACAAGCGCTTGAGAAACTTCTGGACCTGCCTGAACCGCCAACCGCCGTATTTTGTCACAGCGACGTGATGGCGCTGGGCGCATTGTCGTACGCCAAACGCCGCGGCCTTCGCATACCGAAAGATTTATCGATCATCGGATTCGATAATATTTCGCTTTCAGAATTTTGCGATCCGCCGCTCTCAACGGTCGCTCAGCCGCGCTACCAAATCGGCCGCGAAGCGATGCTGCTTCTGCTGGATCAGCTTCACGGTCAAACAGTTAGCAGCGGCTCGCGGTTGCTGGACTGTGAACTGATTGTCCGCGGCACTACCCAGGCATTGACTTAAAGTAAACGTCTTTCGGATACCCTTATCTGGTCAAAGCCCCGCCGCTTAAGTAACATGGCGGACTGACGAACGAATAAATACAGCGAAACGATAGTGGCACAACGAGATTATGTACGTCGCGGCCAGCCGGCACCTTCGCGACGCAAAAAGAGTAGCTCAAGGAAAAAGCAACGTAACCTGCCTGCTGTCTCGCCAGCAATGGTCGCTATTGCTGCGGCTGTAGTCGTCGCCTTTATTGGTGGCCTGTACTTCATCACGCACCATAAAAAAGAAGAGTCTGAAGCGCTTCAGGCCAGTAAAGTTGCCGGAAATGGCCTTCCTCCGAAGCCTGAAGAGCGCTGGCGGTATATCAAAGAGCTGGAAAGCCGTCAGCCTGGGGTGCGTGCGCCAACCGAACCTTCTGCGGGTGGTGAAGTGCAGAATGCGAATCAGCTGACGGATGAACAGCGTCAGCTGCTGGCCCAAATGCAGGCCGATATGCGCCAGCAGCCTACGCAGCTGAACGAAGTGCCGTGGAATGAGCAAACGCCAGCACAGCGCCAGCAAACGCTGCAGCGACGTCAGGCGCAACAGCAGATCCAGCAGCAGCAGTGGGCGCAAACCCAGCCGGTGCAGCAGCCGAAAGCACAGCCGCGGGTAACGGAACAGCCATACCAGCAGCCGACGCGTACGGCGCAGTCTCAGCCTGTCCAGCAGCAGCCGAAAACGCAGCCGCAGAAACAGGCCGCTCAGCCGTATCAGGATCTGCTCCAGACGCCAGCGCATACCACCGCGCAGCAGCCGAAAACGCAGCAGGCCGCGCCGGTGACCAAAGAGACCGAAGCGCCGAAGCAGACGGCTGAGAAAAAAGACGAGCGCCGCTGGATGGTACAGTGCGGTTCGTTCAAAGGCGCAGAGCAGGCGGAAACGGTACGTGCTCAGCTGGCCTTTGAAGGGTTTGATTCGCGTATTACCACCAATAACGGCTGGAATCGCGTGGTGATTGGTCCGGTCAAAGGCAAAGAAAATGCCGATGGCACCATTTCTCGGTTGAAAATCGCCGGGCACACAAACTGCATTCGACTCGCTTCCGGGGGTTGAAACCCCCGAAATCCCCCCCATCTATCATTTAATTCAGCCCTGAGCACAGGCTCAGGGCTTCTGTTTCCCGATTCTGTAACCAGGGGGTCTGCTCGTGACAACAATAGTAAGTGTACGCCGTAACGGCCATGTGGTAATCGCCGGTGATGGCCAGGCCACGCTGGGTAATACCGTCATGAAAGGCAACGTGAAGAAAGTGCGCCGCCTCTACAACGACAAAGTGATCGCCGGTTTTGCAGGCGGCACGGCGGACGCCTTCACGCTGTTTGAACTGTTTGAACGCAAACTGGAAATGCACCAGGGTCATCTGGTGAAAGCTGCCGTTGAGCTGGCGAAAGACTGGCGTACCGACCGCATGCTGCGCAAGCTCGAAGCGCTGCTGGCCGTGGCCGATGAAACCGCCTCGCTGATCATCACCGGTAACGGTGACGTCATTCAGCCGGAAAATGACCTGATTGCCATCGGCTCTGGCGGCCCTTATGCCCAGGCTGCAGCCCGCGCGCTGTTGGAAAATACCGACATGAATGCGCGTGATATCGCGGTGAAGGCGTTGGATATTGCAGGTGATATCTGCATTTATACCAACCACAACCACACCATCGAAGAATTGACCTCCAAAGCGTAAGGATCTCCCATGTCTGAAATGACCCCACGCGAAATTGTCAGCGAACTGAACAAACACATTATCGGCCAGGATAACGCCAAGCGTTCGGTGGCTATCGCCCTGCGTAACCGCTGGCGTCGTATGCAGCTTGATGAAGAGCTGCGCCACGAAGTGACGCCGAAAAACATTCTGATGATCGGCCCGACCGGCGTCGGTAAAACCGAAATCGCCCGTCGTCTGGCGAAGCTGGCTAACGCGCCGTTCATCAAAGTTGAAGCCACCAAGTTCACCGAAGTGGGCTATGTGGGTAAAGAAGTGGACTCCATCATCCGCGATCTGACCGACTCGGCGATCAAGATGGTGCGCGTCCAGGCGATCGAGAAAAACCGCTATCGCGCGGAAGAGATGGCCGAAGAGCGCATTCTCGACGTGCTGATTCCACCGGCAAAAAACAACTGGGGCCAGGCAGAGCAGCAGGCGGAACCATCCGCGGCGCGCCAGGCATTCCGCAAAAAACTGCGTGAAGGCCAGCTGGACGACAAAGAGATTGAGATCGATCTCGCTGCCGCGCCAATGGGTGTGGAAATCATGGCGCCTCCGGGCATGGAAGAGATGACCAGCCAGCTCCAGTCCATGTTCCAGAACCTGGGCGGCCAGAAGCAGAAAGCGCGTAAGCTGAAAATCAAAGACGCGATGAAGCTGCTGATTGAAGAAGAAGCGGCGAAGCTGGTAAACCCGGAAGAGCTGAAGCAGGACGCTATCGACGCGGTTGAGCAGCACGGTATCGTGTTTATCGACGAAATCGACAAAATTTGTAAGCGCGGCGGCAACAGCTCCGGTCCGGACGTATCCCGCGAAGGCGTTCAGCGCGACCTGCTGCCGCTGGTTGAAGGCTGCACCGTCTCCACCAAGCACGGCATGGTGAAAACGGACCACATCCTGTTTATCGCTTCAGGGGCGTTCCAGGTTGCCAGCCCGTCGGATTTGATCCCCGAACTGCAGGGGCGTCTGCCTATCCGCGTAGAGCTGCAGGCGCTGACCACCGAAGATTTCGAACGTATCCTGACCGAGCCGAACGCCTCTGCTACCGTACAGTACAAAGCGCTGATGGCGACCGAAGGCGTGAACCTCGAGTTCACTGAAGACGGTATCAAGCGTATTGCTCAGGCCGCATGGCAGGTCAACGAAACCACCGAGAACATCGGTGCGCGTCGCCTGCATACCGTGCTGGAACGCCTGGTGGAAGATATCTCTTACGACGCGAGCGACCTTAACGGTCAAACCGTTACCATTGACGCAGAATATGTGAGTAAACATCTGGATGCGTTAGTGGCAGATGAAGATCTGAGCCGTTTTATCCTATAATCGCGGTTACTGGATTCTCATCACGTTTAATGGGGGCTAATGCCCCCATTTTTATTGGCTAAATACTTATGACTGACATCAGCCGTACTCAGGCGTGGCTCGAAAGTCTGCGCCCTAAAACGCTTCCTCTGGCCTTTGCCGCGATTATCGTCGGCACCGCCCTTGCCTGGTGGCAGGGTTATTTTGATCCGCTGGTCGCCGCGCTGGCACTGATTACCGCTGGCCTGCTGCAAATTCTCTCCAATCTCGCCAACGACTACGGCGACGCGGTAAAGGGCAGCGACAAGCCGGACCGCATAGGGCCACTGCGCGGAATGCAGAAAGGGGTGATTACCCAGGCGCAGATGAAACGCGCGCTGATTATCACCGTAGCGCTGATCTGCGTATCCGGCCTTGCGCTGGTGACGGTGGCGTCTAAGACCACCAGCGATTTCATTGGCTTCCTGGTGCTGGGTTTACTGGCCATTATCGCGGCCATCACCTACACCGTCGGCACGCGTCCTTACGGTTATATTGGGCTCGGGGATATCTCCGTACTGGTGTTCTTCGGCTGGCTGAGCGTGATGGGAAGCTGGTACCTGCAGGCGCATACGGTGATCCCTGCCCTGTTCCTGCCCGCGACCGCCTGCGGTCTGCTGGCGACGGCGGTGCTCAACATCAACAACCTGCGCGACATCGACAGCGATCGCGAGAACGGCAAAAACACCCTGGCGGTTCGTCTGGGGCCGGTCAATGCGCGCCGCTATCACGCCTGTTTGCTCATTGGCGCGCTGGTTTGCCTGGCGCTGTTTAACCTGATTTCCTTGCAGAGCTTGTGGGGCTGGCTGTTTGTGCTTGCCGCGCCGCTGCTGATTAAGCAGGCCCGCTTTGTGATGCGTGAACTCAGCCCGTCCGCCATGCCGCCAATGCTGGAGCGCACGGTAAAAGGCGCGTTGCTGACTAACCTGTTGTTCGTCATCGGGATTGTTTTAAGCCAGACGCTGCGTTAGCTGACAAATATCAATTAACAATTGATGATTTTGCCAACAACGCATTTCGCACGATATACTGAACACATTCGCAGCAACTGAGCGTTAAACCTATGAAATACGATACCTCCGAGCTTTGTGACATCTACCAGGAAGATGTCAACGTCGTTGAACCGCTGTTCTCCAACTTTGGTGGGAGGTCGTCGTTTGGCGGTCAAATCGTCACGGTGAAATGTTTCGAGGACAACGGGTTGCTGTACGATCTGCTCGAACAGAATGGCCGCGGCCGCGTTCTTGTGGTCGACGGCGGCGGTTCCGTGCGCCGTGCATTAATTGATGCTGAACTGGCCGGCATTGCCGTTCAGAATGAGTGGGAAGGCCTTGTGGTGTATGGTTCCGTACGTCAGGTGGACGATCTGGAAGACCTGGATATCGGGATTCAGGCCATCGCGGCCATACCGGTAGGGGCGGCGGGTGACGGCATCGGCGAAAGCGACGTGCGCGTCAATTTCGGCGGCGTGACCTTCTTCTCCGGGGACCATCTCTACGCCGATAATACCGGCATTATCCTGTCCGAAGACCCGCTGGATATCGAGTAGTAAAAAGTCAGCGAGAACCATAAAAAAACCGCCAACAGCAATGTGGCGGTTTTTTTGTCCCCTCAGGATTCGCGGTCCGTTGGGAAGTTTTGCAGACTAACACCAGGGAGTTTCATCATACTCTCGTCCAAACCTTGGGCAACCCCTCAGAACCTTTATAAAATCCTAATTGTCTATGAATACCTTAACTCCACGGTTGATGCTCATTATGATGAAGCGTCCCTTTCCGCCATCTCGCAAATGGGCATCGGCCCAGGGAAAGGTGTATTCACTACCGTAAAGCAGGCTAACACCAGGGCTTGTGTCCACCGACTTATCACCGGTGGTGAACGGTGGAGCGGTTAGCTGCAGGGACCGCATAATGAAACGCTATTTATGTATCGCGTTCATTGTCGCCAGCGTACTCGTTGTAAAGAGTGATGAACCGAATGTGTTCGTTGCTTTTGCTATGACAGCGCAGGACAAGTAGCGTTAAGGCCGCCTTTGGCGGCCTTTTTTATGGTGAGCCCCGGCTGACATCAAATCATAAAAAAGCCGGGTGGCGGCTTCGCCTTACCCGGCCTGTTCAATTCATCCCGTAGGGAATTAGACCTCTTCCATACGTCCCAGCAGCGCCTGCAGGCGATCCTGCCAGCCGTTCTGCTGTTCGCGCAGCTGGTTGTTTTCGCGCTCCAGTTCTTCGCGGCCGTGCTGAGCGTTCTGAACTTCCTGCGCCAGGCTGTTGTTCTTCTCTTTCAGCTCTTCAATTTCCATCTGCAGCAGGGTGATGGTGTCAATCGCCTGCTGTACTTTCGATTCCAGTTTCTCAAACACTTCTAAAGACATGATGCTACCTCTCCTGAATTGCAAGGCGACGCTTTAACATAAACGCGCACGACATATACCGTCGATTGTATGGAGCGCGGCGCTCTGTGTCCAGCGACACACCGCGCAGATCGCGGTTTGCAACACTTTTAGGTCTGGTCCTGGTGTGTTCGCGTCATATACCCCTAAATTGTTAACTGATTCGTTAATGAAATGATTCAGCTCACATTCCTGTACTGATGCAAAAATGTGCTTTATGGCGCGAAAACGCTCATTTTATTGACGCAGACCACACATTTTGATTTCGATATTTCTCGTTTTTGCTCGTTAACGATAAATTAACACTATGTCTACAGGGCATCGTGGCTGTCACGGGCGGCCATGCTAACAATAAACATCAATTTCTTCAGGATTCCGATTATGAGTCAGACATCAACCTTAAAAGGCCAGTGCATTGCCGAGTTCCTTGGTACCGGGTTGTTGATATTCTTCGGAGTGGGCTGTGTCGCTGCACTGAAAGTGGCGGGTGCCAGTTTTGGTCAGTGGGAAATCAGTATCATCTGGGGTCTGGGCGTGGCGATGGCCATCTACCTGACTGCAGGGGTTTCTGGTGCACATCTTAACCCGGCGGTGACAATCGCACTGTGGCTGTTCGCGTGCTTTGACGGACGCAAAGTTGTTCCTTTCATTCTTTCTCAGTTTGCCGGCGCGTTTTGCGCAGCGGCGTTAGTTTACGGGCTTTATTACAATCTTTTCATCGACTTCGAACAGACGCATCATATGGTACGCGGCAGCGTCGAAAGTCTGGATCTGGCAGGCATCTTCTCAACCTACCCTAACCCGCATATTAATTTTGTGCAGGCGTTCGCAGTTGAAATGGTGATTACCGCTATTCTGATGGGCGTTATCCTGGCGCTGACCGACGACGGAAACGGCATTCCGCGCGGCCCGCTGGCACCCCTGCTGATTGGTTTGCTGATTGCGGTAATTGGCGCATCCATGGGCCCGCTGACCGGATTCGCGATGAACCCGGCACGTGATATCGGACCAAAAGCCTTCGCCTTTATCGCTGGCTGGGGCGACGTCGCCTTCACCGGTGGCAAAGATATTCCTTACTTCCTGGTACCGCTGTTTGCGCCGGTTGTCGGGGCTGCGCTGGGTGCGTTTAGCTACCGCAAATTAATTGGTCGCCACTTACCGTGCGACACCTGTGTGGAAGAGGAGAAGGAAACGACTTCTACCGCACAACAAAAAGCTTCGCTGTAATCTGACTACGGGACACATACCATGACCGAAAAAAAATATATCGTTGCGCTCGACCAGGGCACTACCAGCTCCCGCGCTGTCGTAATGGATCATGACGCGAACATCGTCAGCGTGTCACAGCGCGAATTTGAGCAAATTTATCCTCGTCCAGGCTGGGTAGAACACGACCCAATGGAGATTTGGGCGTCACAAAGCTCCACGCTGGTCGAAGTGCTGGCGAAAGCCGATATCAGTTCCGACGAGATTGCCGCGATTGGTATTACCAACCAGCGTGAAACGACGATTGTCTGGGAACGTGAAACCGGTAAGCCCATTTACAACGCTATCGTCTGGCAGTGCCGCCGTACATCCGAGATCTGCGAACAGCTGAAGCGCGACGGTATGGAAGAGTACGTTCGCAGCGCCACCGGTTTGGTGGTTGACCCGTATTTCTCCGGCACCAAAGTGAAATGGATCCTCGACCACGTAGAAGGTTCACGCGAGCGTGCTAAACGCGGCGAGCTGCTGTTCGGTACCGTCGATACCTGGCTTATCTGGAAGATGACCCAGGGACGCGTTCACGTGACCGACTACACCAACGCCTCGCGTACCATGCTGTTCAACATCAACACCCTGGAGTGGGATGACAAGATGCTGGACGCGCTGGACATTCCGCGCGCGATGCTGCCTGAAGTGCGTAAGTCTTCAGAAGTATACGGCCAGACTAACATCGGCGGTAAAGGCGGCACCCGTATTCCTATTGCCGGTATCGCCGGTGACCAGCAGGCGGCGCTGTTCGGCCAGCTGTGCGTCAAGGAAGGGATGGCGAAGAACACCTACGGCACCGGCTGCTTTATGCTGATGAACACCGGCGAGAAAGCGGTGAAATCAGAAAACGGCCTGTTGACCACCATCGCCTGCGGCCCGCGCGGCGAAGTGAACTATGCCCTGGAAGGTGCGGTGTTCATGGCGGGTGCATCCATTCAGTGGCTGCGCGACGAGATGAAGCTGATCAGCGATGCGTTCGACTCAGAGTACTTCGCGACCAAAGTGAAAGACACCAACGGCGTGTACGTGGTGCCTGCGTTCACCGGTCTGGGCGCGCCGTACTGGGACCCGTATGCACGCGGCGCAATTTTCGGCCTGACGCGCGGTGTGAACTCTAACCACATTATTCGCGCTACTCTCGAATCCATCGCCTACCAGACACGCGACGTGCTGGAAGCGATGCAGGCTGACTCCGGCATTCGTCTGCACGCCCTGCGCGTGGACGGCGGTGCGGTAGCGAATAACTTCCTGATGCAGTTCCAGTCCGACATTCTCGGCACCCGCGTTGAGCGCCCTGAAGTGCGTGAAGTCACGGCGCTGGGCGCGGCGTACCTTGCCGGTCTGGCGGTAGGCTTCTGGCAGAACCTGGACGAGCTGCAGGAAAAAGCGGTTATCGAACGCGAATTCCGCCCGGGCATCGAAACCACCGAGCGTAACTTCCGCTACAGCGGCTGGAAAAAAGCGGTGAAACGCGCCCTGGCGTGGGAAGAGCACGAAGAGTAATCCCCCTCACCCCGGCCCTCTCCCCAAAGGGGAGAGGGTGTTTTAAGTCCCCTCGCCCCTTTGGGGAGAGGGTTAGGGTGAGGGGAGTACAGACCGCACCTTACCCACTCTGTGATAAACTTCGTGCAATTCCTTTTGATTGCACGAGTACCTCATGAAACGTGAACTTGCTATCGAGTTTTCCCGCGTCACCGAAGCGGCCGCACTTGCAGGCTATAAATGGCTGGGCCGTGGCGACAAAAATACCGCAGACGGCGCAGCCGTCCATGCCATGCGTATTGTACTTAACCAGGTCAACATTGACGGCACCATCGTGATCGGCGAAGGCGAGATCGACGAAGCGCCGATGCTCTACATCGGTGAAAAAGTCGGTACCGGCAAAGGCGATGCCGTGGATATCGCGGTTGACCCGATCGAAGGCACCCGCATGACGGCAATGGGTCAGGCCAATGCGTTAGCGGTGCTGGCCGTGGGCGATAAAGGCTGCTTCCTCAACGCGCCGGACATGTACATGGAAAAGCTGATTGTCGGTCCAGGCGCGAAAGGCGCAATCGACCTTAGCCTGCCGCTGGAAGAGAACCTGCACAACATCGCCAAAGCCCTGGGCAAACCCCTTAGCGAACTCACCGTCACCATTCTGGCGAAACCGCGCCACGACGCCACTATCGCGCAAATGCAAAAGCTCGGCGTGCGCGTGTTTGCTATCCCTGACGGTGACGTTGCCGCCTCGATCCTGACCTGCATGCCGGACAGCGAAGTCGACGTGCTGTACGGCATCGGTGGCGCGCCGGAAGGTGTGGTCTCCGCGGCAGTGATCCGCGCGCTGGATGGCGATATGCAGGCCCGTCTGCTGCCCCGCCATGAGGTGAAAGGCGACAGCGAAGAGAACCGCCGTATCGGGGAAAACGAGCTGGCGCGCTGCGAAGCGATGGGCATCGAGGCCAATAAAGTGCTGGCTCTGGACGAGATGGCGCGTAGCGATAACGTTGTCTTCTCGGCGACCGGCATCACCAAAGGCGATCTGCTGGACGGCATCACCCGCAAGGGCAATATGGCCACCACTGAAACCCTGCTGATCCGCGGTAAATCACGCACCATTCGCCGCATCCAGTCTATCCACTATCTCGACCGCAAAGACCCGGACGTGCAGACGCACATTCTGTAAAACCGTTTGATCGATAGAGCTTTCCGGCCCTGACGGGCTGGAAATTGTCACCACAAGTACGGAAGATAGAACAGAGAAACAGCACAGGAGAAGATCATGGCGGACTGGGTAACAGGTAAAGTCACAAAGGTACAGTTCTGGACCGATGCGCTATTTAGTCTCACCGTACATGCTCCCGTTCACCCGTTTAAGGCCGGGCAATTTGCGAAGCTGGGGCTGGACGTCGACGGCGAGCGCGTGCAGCGCGCCTACTCTTACGTTAACGCGCCTGATAACCCGGATCTCGAGTTCTATCTGGTCACCGTTCCTGACGGTAAGCTCAGCCCGCGCCTTGCCGCCCTTAAGCCCGGCGACGAGGTGCAAATTGTGAGTGAAGCGGCAGGCTTCTTTGTGCTCGAAGAGATCCCTGACTGCGACACGCTCTGGATGCTGGCAACCGGTACGGCCATCGGCCCTTATCTCTCTATTTTGCAGTACGGCAAAGATCTGGAGCGCTTTAAAAACATCGTGCTGGTTCACGCTGCGCGCTACGCTGCAGACCTGAGCTATTTGCCGCAAATGCAGGCGCTGGAGCAGCAGTACGGCGGAAAGCTAAAGATTCAGACGGTTGTCAGCCGCGAAACCGTAGCAGGAGCGCTTACCGGCCGCGTGCCGGCGTTAATTGAGAGTGGAGCCCTGGAAGAGGCAGTAGGTTTGCCGCTGAACGCTGAAACCAGCCACGTCATGCTGTGCGGCAACCCGCAGATGGTACGTGACACGCAGCAGCTCCTGAAGGATACCCGGCAGATGACGAAACATCTTCGCCGCCGGCCGGGCCATATGACCGCCGAACACTACTGGTGATCAGCGGTATTTCACCTCAACGGTGTCTTTACCGTATTTGTTTTCGCTCTGGGTGCCAATAAACGCGCCCAGATCGACAATCATCATCACGAAGATGACCGACGGCAGCAGCCTGCCCACAACCCACGGCAGGATGGACGGCAGCATCGCCCAGTTTCCCGCCACCAGCATCCACGCCAGAATAATCAGAAATGCCCACGCGCCGGAACGTCCGCGATCGTGCAGCCGTTTTACGACAACCGCCGCCGTTGGCCATAGCAGGCAGACCAGCGCGAAGGCCGCCGTTTGCGTGCTCAGCCAGGCGTTGTAAGCCACGAAAAACAAAAGCAGCATGGCGACAACCCACGTCACCATCCAGATCCAGAAATCACGGCGTCCAATACGCCCTTTGAATGAAAACAGCCACTGCTGTATGGTCATGTAAGGTTCCTTATTATCGTATAGCGCGCATTTTACCCTGGAGTTGTGACCTTTTGACAAGCCGACCAGATATCGTTTTAATCATGAGCACTTACGGCCAGGGGCAATGTTGATGAAAAGTTCGGCACGTTCTCTTTTACTGTGTTTAGCGCTGGTCAGCGCGGGTTATCCCCTGCACGCCGCCGAAACCACAGCCCCGACCACAGCACCGTATCTGCTGGCGGGCGCACCGTCCTTCGATCAGTCCATCAGCCAGTTTCGTGAAACCTTTAATCAGACCAACCCCACGCTGCCGCTGGATGAGTTTCGCGCCATTGATGGCTCACGCGATACCCCCACACTGACCCGTGCGGCAAGCAAGATTAACGAGAATTTGTATGCTTCCACGGCGCTGGAGCGCGGTACATTAAAAATCAAAAGCATGCAAATCACCTGGCTGCCGATACAGGGGCCAGAGCAGAAAGCCGCTAAGGCGAAAGCGCTGGAGTACATGAGCGCGGTACTGCAGGCCTTTACCCCTGCGCTGACGAAAAAGCAAAGCCAGCAAAAGCTGCAAAAACTCCTTACCGCCGGGAAAAACAAGCGTTACTACGCTGATACCGAAGGCGCAATCCGCTATGTTGTGGCGGACAACGGCGAAAAAGGACTGACCTTCGCTGTTGAACCGATTAAGCTGGCACTATCTGACACCCTCGGCGGGGCGAATTAATGACAAAAAGCAAAGCCTTTCGAGGGAAAATCTCTATACTGATTCACAGACCATGCTGCCCGACAGGGTGGCCATATTCCTTAATTCGCTTATTTAGCGTGGAGAATTGAAATGCGACATCCTTTAGTGATGGGTAACTGGAAACTGAACGGCAGCCGCCACATGGTAAACGAACTGGTTGCGAACCTGCGTAAAGAGCTGGCTGGCGTGACGGGCTGCGCGGTTGCTATCGCTCCGCCGGATATGTACCTGGATCTGGCTAAACACGCCGCTGACGGCAGCCACATCATTCTGGGCGCGCAGAACGTTGACGTTAACCTGTCTGGCGCATTCACCGGTGAAACCTCCGCTGAAATGCTGAAAGATATCGGCGCGAAATACATCATCATCGGCCACTCCGAGCGTCGCACCTATCACAAAGAATCCGACGAGTTCATCGCGAAGAAATTTGCCGTGCTGAAAGAGCAGGGTCTGATCCCGGTTCTGTGCATCGGTGAAACCGAAGCGGAAAACGAAGCGGGCAAAACCGAAGAAGTGTGTGCACGTCAGATCGACGCAGTGCTGAAAACCCAGGGCGCGGCAGCGTTCGAAGGCGCTGTTATCGCATACGAGCCAGTCTGGGCGATCGGTACCGGCAAATCTGCAACCCCTGCGCAGGCTCAGGCGGTTCACAAATTCATTCGTGACCACATTGCTAAAGCCGACGCGAAAGTCGCTGAGCAAGTGATTATCCAGTACGGCGGTTCCGTAAACGCTTCCAACGCTGCTGAGCTGTTCACCCAGCCAGACATCGATGGCGCGCTGGTTGGCGGTGCATCCCTGAAAGCTGACGCTTTCGCGGTGATCGTTAAGGCAGCAGAAGCGGCTAAACAGGCGTAATTGCCTTTGTGGCGGGTGGCGCTTGCGCTTACCCGCCGCTCTTCTCCCCCCTCTCCCTTAGGGAGAGGGGTGGGGTGAGGGGAAACACCTCGCACCGAACTACACTTTCCCCAGCAAACTAAACCACAGATAATCCAGCGGCAGCAGTACCAGATACGTTGCGATAGCCAGCGCCAGACAGAGCACCATCCCCGCCCTTGCAGGCACCTTCCCGAGCCCCATAGCCACCACAATCGGCGACGCCTGATACGGCAGCAGCGGCGTGGAATAGCCCAGCACCTGAATCATGATTACCGACAGTAGCGGAAAACCGGTCGCGTCCGAAAAACTCTGCGCCAGGGTGGTGTACAGCGCCGGAACGCCGTTGGCGGTCATGATGAAGTTGAGCGCCGTGGTAATACCGGTCAGCGCCAGGAAACTGGTGAACGGCCTGTCTGCATCCAGCGGCATAATGCGAAGCAATGCCTCGCCCACGGCCGTTCCGATACCGGTTTGCGTCACCACGATCGCCAGCCCAAGAATGCCCGCGACGTAAATACAGGTGCGCATGTTCACCCCCGCAGAAAACTCTTCCCCGGTGATAAAGCCAATGCGCGGCAGCATAACGATGACCGACGCCGCCAGCCCCGTCCACGCTGGCCCTACGCCGTGCCAGCTCTCCGTGACCCACATCCCCAGCACCACCGCCAGCAGCCAGGCAAGACGCTTTTCATCCCGCCCCATAGGATCAGACGGCGCCTGTTCATTCGGCGGTTTTGGGCTGCCGGGAAATAGCCAGCAGATGAGGCCAATCAGAATCAGGCCTTTGAGGATACCGAGCACCGGCGTGTGCAGCAGCAGATACGGGACATAGTTCAGATGGATGCCGTACGAGCCTTCCGCCGCACCGCTCATCACCAGATTGGGGACGTTTGCAGGCAGGATCGTCGCCGAAAGCTGGAAAGTCCCGAACCCCACCGCCAGCGCCAGTCCGAACCAGGCGCGGGAGCCGTCGGCGATACCGGCGCGTTTTGCCATAGCTGCGACAATCGGCATCAGCAGCGCAATACGTCCCATGTTCGACGGCATCACAAACGCCAGCGCGTAGCTCAGCAGCACCACGCTCGCCACCATCAACACCCAGGAGTCGGTGAGTTTTGCCGACAGCGCCCGGGCGGCCCTGTCCGCCAGTCCGGTTTTACGGATCGCCACGCCAAGCACAAAGCCACTGAATACCAGCCAGAAAGCAGACGAGGCAAAACCGCCGAAGATGACCTCCGGCGGGGCGATTCTGGCGGTCATCGCCGCCGTGAAGAACAGCAGCGCGGTGATAAATTCCGGCAATAACGACGTCGCCCACAGCACGATGGTGACGCCAACGATCAGTGAGGGCAGCAGCAGAGGATGCGTTAACCAGAGCGACATACCTGTCTCCTGTAGAATTTTTCAGCAAGTCTACGGTGACAGGCAGCCCGAGTAAACGCGATTTATGGTGGGGTTACTTCAGGATAGTGCATTGATGATCCTGCAGTTCCTCCGCGGACGCGCGGTTAAACGTGAGCAGGTTACGCTCGGTCGCCAGCAAAACAAAAGAGCCATCCGACTGCTGCGCCATTGCCAGCGCGAAACGCCCCATATGGTCGCGCGCTTCCGGCAGCTCTTCCGCCAGCATCATAAACGGGCTGCGCTTGACCAGTTCATTCTCCGTTACGCGACGAGCAAGATATTCATGTCCTTCCAGCCCCCCGGGAAGAGGCAGCCACTGGGTGCTGATTTCTCCCTGTGCCGCGTTGAGCTTCTCGCGCACGTCCGGGCGCAGGCAGGAGATATGAATATGAAAATGGTTCTGCGTGCGGCCAGTCGGGGAGTTAATCGTCAGCGAAATGGCGCTGTCAGGCACCTCGGATCCACGCTTCAGGGTCATAAAGCTGCGCGACTGCCACGCCAGCCAGAAAAAGTTCGGCGTATGAGCTTCGGTCAGCAGCGGGCTCTCGGTGCCGTTGATGCGATATGTCGGCATCAGCAGGTATTGCAGCGGCCCGTTGCGATCTTTAAATACCACATAGCCTGCATCCGTTTTCACCTGCGCACAGGGTGCAGGGTTACGGTTCTGGATCTGATTCGGCACACACTGGTCGAGAACGATATGTCGCAACGTATTCGGATTACCCGCCTTCATCCAGTACACGCCGCCAGCAGCAAGGGCGATGACAATGAGGAGCAATAAGATAATTTTTTTCACAACGCGTTCCCTGTTTTCAGTAGAGGCAAAAGAGTAACGCAAAATGATGACCAAATAAAAAACCCGGCGGATTTCTCACGCCGGGTCACCGTGTCACAGGCTAATGGTTAGCGCTGGCTAATTTGGTCGAAGGTACCGCCATTGGAGAAGTGCTCTTTCTGCGCTTTCGTCCAGCCGCCGAACACATCGTCAATAGTGAATAGCTTCAGTTTTGGGAACTCCCCTTCGTATTTCTTGGCGACCGCCGCATCGCGTGGACGATAGAAGTTTTTCGCCGCAATTTCCTGGCCTTCTGGCGAGTACAGATACTTCAGGTAGGCTTCCGCCACCGCTTTGGTATCTTTCTTCTCAACCACTTTATCGACCACGGAAACGGTCGGCTCAGCCAGAATCGATTCGCTCGGGGTCACGATCTCAAATTTGTCTTTGCCCAGCTCGTGGGTCGCCAGCAGGGCTTCGTTTTCCCATGCGATCAGCACGTCGCCAATCCCGCGCTCGACGAAGGTGTTGGTGGCGCCACGCGCGCCGGAGTCCAGCACCTCAACGTTTTTATACAGCGCCTTCACGAATTCCTGCGCTTTGGCCTGGTCGCCATTGTTGTGATGCAGTGCATAGCCCCATGCGCCCAGGTAGTTCCAGCGAGCGCCGCCGGAGCTTTTCGGGTTCGGGGTAATCACAGAAACGCCCGGTTTGATCAGGTCGTTCCAGTCTTTAATTTGTTTCGGGTTTCCTTTACGCACCAGGAAGACGATGGTCGAGGTGTAGGGTGCGGAGTTATCCGGCAGGCGTTTGATCCAGTTTTTGTCGATGCGGCCGCGCTCGGCGATCGCGTCGACATCGTAGGCCAGCGCCAGGGTCACCACGTCGGCTTCAATACCGTTTATCACGGACGTCGCCTGCTTGCCGGAGCCGCCATGCGACTGGCGAACCACCACGTTATCGCCGGTTTCCTGCTTCCAGTGTGCTGCAAACGCTTTGTTGTATTGCTCGTACAGCTCACGCGTCGGGTCGTATGACACGTTCAGTAACTGGATATCCTTAGCCAGAACGCTGGTCGATGCCAGCAATAATGTTAAACCCACGCCCCATTTATTCATCGCCCAGCTCTCTTGTGTAGTGTTTTGATGAATGCAGCGTGCCAGAAAGCGAATCGAGGATTAAAGAATAAAAAAAGATTGGCTATAACGTAGTGGAATAAAAAAGCGTGCGCGCATAAAAAAGCCGGGTGGCGGCTACGCCTTACCCGGCCTACGAGTCGTGCTTTTGTAGGCCCGGTAAGCGCAGCGCCACCGGGCAACAGAACCGATCAGTACAGTTTTTTCGCGCAGTCCAGCCAGTCACCTTTGAACGGACGCTTCATGTTTTCAATCGCGTCGATGATGTCGTGGTGAACCAGTTTTTCGTTCTGAATACCGACGCAGCGGCCGCCGTGACCCTGCAGCAGCAGATCGATAGCGTACGCGCCCATACGGGACGCCAGAATACGGTCGTAAGGGCCTGGGGAACCGCCGCGCTGGATGTGACCCAGAACGGTCGCGCGGGTTTCGCGTTTGGTTTCGGCTTCGATGTACTTCGCCAGCTCGTCAACGTCACAGATGTGCTCGGTGATAGCCACGATCGCGTGTTTTTTACCTTTCGCGATGCCCGCTTTGATTTCAGCCACCAGATCTTCACGGCTAAATTCGACTTCCGGCACGACGATAAATTCGCAACCGCCCGCAATGGCTGCCGCCAGCGTCAGGTCGCCACAGTAACGGCCCATCACTTCAACGATAGAGATACGCTGGTGAGAAGAAGAGGTGTCACGCAGACGGTCAATCGCTTCAACAACGGTACCCAGTGCAGTAAAGAAGCCGATCGTGTAGTCAGTACCTTTGATGTCGTTGTCGATGGTGCCCGGCAGACCGATGCACGGGAAGCCCATTTCGGTCAGACGTTTTGCACCCATGTAGGAGCCGTCACCACCGATAACCACCAGGGCGTCCAGGCCGCGTTTCTTCATGTTTTCGATAGCCACTTCGCGAACGTGTTCATCACGGAATTCCGGGAAGCGTGCAGAGCCGAGGAAAGTACCGCCACGGTTGATCATGTCAGACACGCTGTAACGGTCGAGCTGAACCATACGATCTTCATACAGGCCCAGATAACCGTCATAAACGCCAAAAACTTCCAGGCCTTCCGTCAGCGCTGCACGGACAACACCACGAATTGCCGCGTTCATGCCCGGCGCATCACCGCCGCTTGTCAACACACCGATTTTCTTAATCATGACTACCTCTGAACTTAGGAATGCAAAATTGAAATCTGTTGCCGGAAGAAACTTATCGACCAACGAATACTGCAAATAGTATATCAATCCCTTCCAGCTGAATTGATTCAGGTCAGACCAAACGGCGGTAATTTATACACAAAATGCTGGCCTGGCTCACTTTTTTACAACGAATTACGAAAGCCCAACATGACCGGGTACAACCGAGCAGGGATCCTGGTGAATGATGACGTCTGAACCAGGAAAACGCTGCAAAATCGCCTGCTCGACCTGCTCAGCAATAACGTGAGCCTGAACCAGTGGCAGGTTGTCTTCCATTTCAATATGAATCTGAATAAAGCGGGTCGGCCCTGACTGCCGCGTTCGAAGATCGTGTGCACCGCTGACGCCGGGCCAGGAGGTCACGATAGAAAAAATTTCATTACGTTCTGAGTCCGGGAGGGCGCGGTCAAGCAGTGATTGCACCGCTTCATACCCCATCCGCAGGGCGCTATATAAAATATAGATACCAATCCCTAACGCAAATAACGCATCGGCGCGATGCCAGCCATACCAGGCCAGACCGAGCGCAATAAGAATAGCCCCATTCATCATAACATCAGATTGATAATGAAGCATATCCGCCCGTACAGCCTGACTTTGCGTTTTGCGAACAACCCAGCGCTGGAACGTTACCAGAACAAGTGTGCATATAAGCGCAACGATCGTCACAACTACGCCCACGCCGGGATCGTTCATCGGTGTCGGCGAAACGAGATGCTGAATGCCGGTTAAAAACAGGAACAGCGCAGAGCCGGAAATGAACATACTTTGCGCCAGCGCGGCCAGCGACTCCGCTTTGCCGTGCCCAAATGTGTGCTCTTCATCCGCTGGCTGCAGCGAGTAACGCACCACCAGCAGGTTGGTCAACGAGGCGGCAATGTCCATCAGCGAGTCCACCAGCGCCGCCAGAATACTGACCGAGCCGGTATACCACCAGGCAAAGATTTTAATCAGTAACAGGCTGGAGGCCATGACGGTCGCCGCAATGGCGGCCCGGCTTACCAGTCTTCCATAGGATTGATTCATAAACGCTCCTGTCATGTCATGCCGCTAGTATAACGGAAGCATGGGGAGTCTAAGGATGAATAAACGGTTAACAGCGCGGATGCGGGGCAAAAAAAACCCCCACATCATGTGGGGGAAGACAGGGATGGTGTCTATGGCAAGGAAAACAGGGTTTACTGGTTACTACGGGTACTGCTATTGCTACTGAAAAACGTCGTTTCTGAGCTTCGCTGCATCCGTGCAACCTCACGCAGCTGGTCCATTCGCTGCTGATGTCTGGCATTCAAAACCGCTTGCTGCTCGGGCGTTAGCAGATGGAACATCTGGTTGCGGACCTTCGCCATCTCTACCTGGCGGGCAACCTGTTCCTGTGCCATTTTTTCGGCCTGAGCGCGAACAGCGCTTTCGTCAAAATTTTCTGCGGTGACAAGGCGATGCATTGTCTCCATTTCGCTAACATTAACAGGGGGCTGGTCGTGTCGTGCCCTCTGCATCAGATCTCGCATCTGTTGACGCTGATGTTCGGTTAAACTTATGCCGTCAAACATATGGCTTTGGCTGCTGTTCTGCGTTGCGCCCTCTTGTAAGGGACTGTTATCGCTGATGATAGCTTCAGCAGCCTGGCTAAACGCACTGAACGCCAGCGTTGAGGCCATGACGGCAGCGGTAACTTTGCGCATCACTTGCTCCCAAAATCTTTCGTGTCGCGATTCAACGAGAGACAGTCTACGATTCAGGCTGCAAACATGCGTCAGGGGGTGTAAAACAACGTAAAGTCATGGATTAGACAGCCTTGATGTCGTAATTTCTGCCTCGGAGGTATTTAAACAATGAATAAAATCCTGTTAGTTGATGATGACCGAGAGCTCACATCCCTTTTAAAGGAGTTGCTCGACATGGAAGGTTTCAACGTCCTGGTTGCCCATGATGGCGAGCAGGCGCTGAGTCTCCTTGACGACAGCATCGATTTACTTTTGCTCGACGTGATGATGCCGAAGAAAAACGGTATTGATACGTTGAAAGAGCTTCGCCAGACACACCAGACTCCCGTTATTATGCTGACCGCGCGCGGCAGCGAACTTGACCGCGTACTCGGCCTTGAGCTGGGCGCGGATGACTATTTACCCAAGCCGTTTAATGACCGTGAACTGGTTGCCCGTATTCGCGCTATCCTGCGTCGTTCCCACTGGAGCGAGCAGCAGCAAAATACCGACAACAGCTCACCCACCCTTGAAGTCGACTCTCTGAGCCTGAACCCGGGCCGTCAGGAAGCAAGCTTTGATGGCCAGACGCTGGAACTGACCGGCACGGAGTTCACCCTGCTGTATCTGCTGGCGCAGCACCTCGGCCAGGTGGTTTCGCGTGAACATCTAAGCCAGGAAGTGCTGGGCAAACGCCTCACCCCGTTTGACCGCGCCATCGACATGCACATCTCTAACCTGCGCCGTAAGCTGCCGGAGCGTAAAGACGGTCACCCATGGTTTAAAACCCTGCGTGGTCGCGGTTATCTGATGGTTTCCGCTTCATGATAGGAAGCTTAACCGCCCGCATCTTCGCCATCTTCTGGCTGACGCTGGCACTGGTTTTAATGCTCGTTTTGATGTTGCCAAAACTCGACTCACGCCAGATGACGGAGCTTCTCGACAGCGAGCAACGTCAGGGCGTGATGATCGAGCAGCACGTGGAAGCCGAGCTGGCAAACGATCCGCCAAACGATTTAATGTGGTGGCGCAGGCTGTTTCGCGCTATCGACAAGTGGGCGCCGCCCGGACAACGCCTGCTGCTGGTGACCAGCGAAGGCCGCGTGATTGGGGCCGATCGCAATGAAATGCAGATTATCCGCAACTTCATTGGCCAGGCGGATAATGCCGATCATCCCCAGAAGAAGAAATATGGCCGCGTAGAGATGGTAGGGCCTTTCTCCGTCAGGGACGGAGAGGATAATTATCAGCTCTATCTGATCCGTCCGGCGAGCAACTCCCAGTCTGATTTTATCAACCTGCTGTTTGACCGCCCTCTCCTGCTGCTGATTGTCACCATGCTGGTCAGCTCACCGCTGCTGTTATGGCTGGCGTGGAGCCTGGCAAAACCGGCGCGTAAACTGAAGAATGCCGCCGATGAGGTGGCGCAGGGTAACCTGCGACAACACCCTGAACTGGAAGCAGGTCCGCAGGAGTTCCTTGCCGCCGGAACCAGTTTTAACCAGATGGTGAGCGCCCTCGATCGTATGATGACCGCACAGCAACGTCTGCTGTCGGATATCTCGCACGAGCTGCGTACCCCGCTTACGCGCTTGCAGCTTGGCACCGCGCTGCTGCGCCGCCGCAGCGGTGAGAGCAAAGAGCTGGAGCGTATTGAAACGGAAGCGCACCGCCTGGACAGCATGATCAACGACCTGCTGGTCATGTCGCGCAATCAGCAGAAAAACGCGCTGGTCAGCGAAACGGTGAAAGCGAATCACCTCTGGCACGAGGTGCTGGACAACGCGGCGTTCGAAGCGGAACAGATGGGTAAATCTTTCACCGTCAACTTCCCGCCGGGCCCGTGGCCGCTGTACGGAAACCCCAACACGCTGGAAAGCGCGCTGGAGAACATCGTGCGTAACGCTCTTCGCTACTCGCATACGAAGATTGAGGTGGCGTTCTCGGTGGATAAAGACGGGATCACCGTCATTGTCGATGATGACGGCCCAGGCGTGAGCCCGGAAGACCGCGAGCAGATTTTCCGTCCGTTCTATCGTACCGATGAGGCGCGTGACCGGGAATCGGGCGGCACGGGACTGGGTCTGGCGATTGTTGAAACCGCCATGCAGCAGCACCGCGGCTGGGTGAAAGCCGACGACAGCCCGCTGGGTGGGCTACGGTTAACGCTGTGGCTACCGTTGTATAAGCGTTCGTAGCTGTTAGTGCCGGGTGGCGGCTTCGCCTTACCCGGCCTACTTTCTGCGGAGGACTATTTCCCCCACAATCTCCGCGAATTATCCTCGATCTTGCTGCTTAAACGCCGCTTCTGCATCGTTCTTGTCCAGCTGATGGATAATCCCGCCGCCGACAGCAGGCGGTGATACTGTTCGTCGTCAAACGGCATATGCCAGGCAATGGCGCAGGCGTCATAAACAGACACATCGCTCAGGCGCGACGCCAGCTCAAGCGGCGCGTCCGCTGAAACCTGCCCAGCCAGCACCACGCGATACAGCCAGCCGGTTTTACCCGCTTTTTGCAGCTGGGCCGACATATCCTGAATACCGAAGTGGTAGTTGAGCTTGAAGCACGGCGAGCGTGGCTGCGTCACCTGAATCAGGGCATCGCCCCAGCGGTAGATATCACCGATAAACACGTTCTTTTCGGTGAGCCCTTCGGTGGAGAGATTCTCCCCAAACGCGGGGGCGACGAAGAGGTCCGCCTGCTCGGGAAACTCGCTTTTCCAGTGCTGATAGTGTTCGCGCGGGTAGTGGCACAGCGCGCGATCGGGCCCGCCGTGGATTTTCTTTTCGGCCTGCTCGTCACCCGCAAGCCCGAGGTCGGTTAACGTCAACTCACCGTCGACCTGAATTTTGGCGATGGCACTTGGGCGGCTGCCGTCGTACTCCCTTACCTTGCCTGTAAACACGTTCACCGGGTAATGCATTGCTGCCTCCATTACGCAGATACAAAAAAAGCGAGTCATAAGACTCGCTTCTCACAGGCGTCAATGCAACCTTATTTTTTAGCGGCGAAACGCGCTGCTGCTTCGTCCCAGTTCACCACGTCCCAGAAGGCTTTGATGTAGTCCGGGCGACGGTTCTGGAATTTCAGGTAGTAAGCGTGTTCCCACACGTCCAGACCCAGGATTGGGAAGCCGGATGCGCCAGAAATCGCTTCACCCATCAGCGGGGAGTCCTGGTTAGCAGTAGAAACCACCGCCAGCTTGTCGCCTTTCAGAACCAGCCACGCCCAGCCAGAGCCGAAACGGGTTGCAGCGGCTTTTTCGAATTCCGCTTTGAAGTTGTCAACGGAACCGAAGTCGCGCTCGATAGCCGCTTTCAGGTCGCCCTGCAGGGTGGTACCGGTTTTCAGGCCTTTCCAGAACAGGCTGTGGTTAGCGTGGCCGCCAGCGTTGTTACGCAGAACGGTTTTCTTGTCCGCTGGCAGCTGGTCCAGCTTGGTGATCAGCTCTTCAGCAGACAGGTTAGCGAACTCTGGTAGGCTTTCCAGCGCGGCGTTCGCGTTGTTCACATAGGTCTGGTGGTGTTTAGTGTGATGGATTTCCATCGTCTGCTTGTCGAAATGCGGTTCCAGTGCGTCGTAGGCATACGGCAGGGATGGCAGTGTATAACTCATAATCCTCTCCATTATTGTCGGGCGGCACAGCTGTTAATGCCGCGTAAGCAGTTGGTTCATTATAGTTAATTAAATGATATTGAAAATGATTATCAATGCCGTAGTTTTTATAAGGTTATTCGTTTTTCGATTAATCGCGAAATTGTGAGTCTGCTCACGCGGTTAACGTGCTGATTGCCATCCAGAACACATCTGCGGCAACCTTCTGAAGGTCCCCAAACCGCCTAATTTTTACACTCCTCAAGTCGGTGGGAAGCCACTGACGATAAAAACGATGAGGGTGTAAAAATGAATCATGCGATTACGATGGGTATCTTCTGGCATTTGATAGGCGCTGCCAGTGCAGCCTGTTTCTATGCTCCGTTTAAAAAAGTGAGAGGCTGGTCATGGGAAACCATGTGGTCCGTTGGCGGTATCGTGTCCTGGCTGATTTTGCCCTGGACCATTAGCGCCATGCTGCTGCCCGATTTCTGGGGCTACTTCTCCTCCTTCAGCGCCGCCACCCTGCTGCCAGTGTTCCTGTTCGGTGCGATGTGGGGCGTCGGCAACATCAACTATGGCCTCACCATGCGTTATCTCGGCATGTCGATGGGGATTGGTATCGCGATTGGCATCACGCTGATCGTCGGTACCCTGATGACGCCAATTCTCAACGGCAATTTCGACGTGCTTATTAATACTCAGGGTGGGCGGATGACGCTCCTGGGCGTGCTGGTGGCGGTCATTGGCGTAGGAATTGTGACGCGTGCGGGGCAGTTGAAAGAGCGCAAGATGGGCATTAAAGCTGAAGATTTTAACCTGAAGAAAGGTCTGCTGCTGGCGGTGATGTGCGGCATTTTCTCGGCCGGCATGTCGTTCGCGATGAACGCCGCCAAACCGATGCACGAAGCGGCGGCCGCGCTGGGCGTCGACCCGCTGTACGTTGCGCTGCCAAGCTATGTCGTGATTATGGGTGGCGGCGCGATGGTTAACCTGGGCTTCTGCTTCATTCGTCTGGCAAAAGTAAAAAACCTGTCGGTAAAAACCGATTTCTCGCTGGCAACATCGCTCATCATCACCAACGTGTTGCTCTCCGCTCTGGGCGGCCTGATGTGGTATTTGCAGTTCTTCTTCTACGCCTGGGGCCACGCCAGCATTCCGGCGCAATACGACTATATAAGCTGGATGCTGCACATGAGTTTCTACGTACTTTGCGGCGGGCTGGTTGGGCTGGTGCTGAAAGAGTGGACGAACGCCGGACGCCGTCCGGTTGGCGTACTGAGCCTCGGCTGCGTGGTGATTATTATCGCTGCCAATATCGTCGGCCTCGGCATGGCAAACTGATTACGCCCCCTTTCGACTGCGATGACGCCACTGTACCGGCGTCATCCCCACCTCGCGGTTAAACACCACTGAAAAGTAGTTACTGTCCTCAAAGCCGCAGCGCATCGCCACATCACTGACCATCCACTCCGTATGCTGGAGGAGATATTGTGCATGGCAGATGCGCAGCTGGCGCAGATAGTGGTTCACCGTCATCCCGGTCAGGGTGCGGAAATGCTGGCGCAACGCGCGCTCGCTGCACTGTTCCTGCTCGCAGAATTTCTCCAGTACAAAGTTTTTATTCAGGCTGCCCGCAAGCCGGGTGATGAGCTTATCCAGCAGCGCTTCCTGCGTTGTGGCGGAGGGGTTATCAGTGGCGTAACGATGGCGCTTCAACGTCATCACCAGCTGGGCGAAAAGCAACTCCGCCAGCTGGTTAGCAACGGGGTCGTTCTTCTGGCTCTCCTGCTCCAGTTGAGAAATAACCTGCCGTACCTGAGCCATACCGCTACTGCTTAAGCGCCAGTGCGGAGAACACTTAGCATCAAGAAAGCCCGGAATGCTCGCGGCCCAGTCCACGTTAAGCTTGAGCCTGTCCGGACAGTAAATAACGTTTTGCAGCACCAGGTCGTTAACCGAGGCGTAGGAGTGTTTATCATCCGCGCGAATGTAGAACAGGTCTCCGCGCGTGATGCGGTAGGGACGGTCGTTGAGGATGTGCAGGCCGTTACCGCGCCAAACCAGCACCAGCTCGCAAAACTCGTGGGTATGTTCGGCAAAGACGTCCTGCGGGTAGCGATCGGCCACCGTGACGGCCTGACTCGCGGAGGCAAAAAAATCATCTTTGCGAAGAATTAACTGAGCAGCCACACCACGACCTCTACGCCGAATAACCTGACACTATTAGCTTTTTTGCGGAAATAAAACGGTGACTGCCCTCGCGTTACTGAAGCATCGCGTCTTTTCCCTGGCGAATATCGCGCGGAGACCAGTTAAATTCCCGGCGAAACCGCGTTGAAAAGTGATTGCTGTCGCCAAAACCGCAGCAATAGGCAATATCCGTGACGCTATCGTCGGTATGACGTAAAAGATGACGCGCTTTGATCAGGCGCAGACGGTTAAGGTAGCGTTGCGGCGTCAGTCCGGTGTGCTGTTTAAGCTGGCGATGCAGGGTACGCAACGACAGAGAAAAATCATCCGCAAGGGTTTCCCAGCAGACATCCTCGGCAAAATGATCTTCCAGCCAGGCCAGCAGATGGTTCAGGCGCGCGTTGTTATCTTCCAGCCCTTCCACCAGGCTGCTGCGGCGCAGCAGCACCAGAAGCTGCATAAACAGCAGTTCGCGCGTGGCAATGGCGTGCGTCTCCTGCCCGTCCTCGCTCTTCTCCATCTGGCTCACCAGCTGACGCACCTGCTGCAGGATGGACTGATTCACCCGCCAGTGCGACGGATAGTGTCCGTCTTGCTCCTGGGGCAACAGCTGGCTCAGCCCCGAAAGAAACTGGAACGCGTCCGGGGAACGGTAAAGCACATTCGTCAGATACAGGTTGTCGGTATGTTCATACAGGTGCCGGTCGTGGTCGCGCACGAAGCACACCGTACCGCCGCTGATGGTATAAGGCTGGCCATTGAAAACATGAATACCCGTCCCGCGCTCAACAATCACAATTTCGTGAAAATCATGATGATGCTCCGGGAACGCAGCCTGAGGAAGCCGTGGCTCAATCGCGACAGGCGAACCTCCTGAAGGAAAAAAATCCACGCAGTGCAGTACGGTCATAACGGCCCCCACCAATGAAAAATGTTCTCAAAATAGTAATTAAGGCCTCCCACACTCACCTTCAATTTTTGGCAGTAAACCTCGCAAAAGCTGTCCATTTTTCAAGAAACAGGGGGAAAGATCGGGAAATGCGCTCAGCGTCACACTGCCTGAGCATCCCGTCACTGCTGGAAACTGTGAACGTCCTCACATTCACCTTTGCTTTCTTGCCAGCGCGAGATTTGGCCTGTCAGTGGTGAGAAGGTGACTTTTTCTTCCCTTTTTTACACTCACCGCTAATGACTTAAGAAAGGACCCGACCATGACTTTTCGCCATTGTGTGGCTGTCGATTTAGGCGCATCCAGCGGCCGCGTAATGCTCGCGAGCTGGGACCGTGAGCAGCACGCGCTTTCGCTTCGCGAAATGCACCGTTTCGCCAACTGCCTGCAAAAGCAGGACGGTTTTGATACCTGGGATATCGATGCCCTGGAGGCGGAGATCCGTACCGGTCTTAACAACGTCTGCAACGACGGCATTCGCATCGACAGCATCGGCATTGATACCTGGGGCGTGGACTA
Source organism: Enterobacter sp. UPMP2060 (assembly GCF_053709655.1). Taxonomy (NCBI): domain Bacteria; kingdom Pseudomonadati; phylum Pseudomonadota; class Gammaproteobacteria; order Enterobacterales; family Enterobacteriaceae; genus Enterobacter; species Enterobacter sp. UPMP2060. The sequence goes on along the minus strand of NZ_JBSKJQ010000016.1, from coordinate 9,341 downwards.
CGTTCTGCTTGATAGCCATGGCGAGCGCGTCGGCTTGCCGGTTTCTTATCGCGACAGCCGCACCGACGGCCTGATGGCGAACGCGATCGCCCAGCTTGGCAAGGACAACATCTACGGGCGCAGCGGCATTCAGTTTCTGCCGTTTAACACGCTTTATCAGCTGCGTGCTTTGGTCGAGCAACAGCCGGAGCTGGTCGCGGACGTGGCCCATGCGCTGCTGATCCCGGACTACCTGAGCTATCGCCTGACCGGCAACATGAACTGGGAATATACCAACGCCACCACCACACAGCTGGTCAACATCAACTCGGATAGCTGGGATGAACATCTGCTGGCCTGGACGGGGGCGTCGCCTTCCTGGTTCGGCACACCCACCCACCCGGGTAACGTGATCGGTCACTGGATTTGCCCCCAGGGGAACGCAATCCCTGTCGTTGCCGTCGCCAGCCACGATACCGCCAGCGCGGTAATAGCGTCCCCACTTGCAAGCAAAGACGCGGCTTACCTCTCGTCCGGCACCTGGTCGCTGATGGGCTTTGAGAGCAAAACCCCGTACGCCAGCGATGCCGCGATGGCGGCAAACATTACCAACGAAGGCGGTGCCGAAGGCCGCTACCGCGTACTGAAAAACATCATGGGGCTGTGGCTGCTCCAGCGGGTGCTGAAAGAGCAGAACATTACCGACCTGCCCGCGCTTATCGCCGAAACCGAGAAGCTGAAGGCCTGTACGTTCCTGATCAACCCGAACGATGACCGCTTTATCAACCCGGCGCACATGAGCGCCGAAATTCAGGCCGCCTGCGTCGAGGGCGGGCAGCCGGTGCCGTCGAGCCCTTCAGAACTGGCGCGCTGCATTTTTGACAGCCTCGCCCTGCTGTATGCCGACATCCTCAGCGAGCTGGCGAGCCTTCGCGGAAAACCGTTTAGCCAGCTGCATATCGTGGGCGGCGGCTGCCAGAACCAGCTGCTGAACCAGCTCTGCGCCGATGCCTGCGGTATCACCGTGGTGGCGGGTCCCGTGGAGGCCTCCACGCTCGGGAATATCGGCATTCAGCTGATGACCCTGGACGAACTTTCCAGCGTTGACGACTTCCGTTCGGTGGTGGCGGCTAACGCCAGCCTGACCACCTTCACCCCCAATCCCTGCCGTGAAATTGCTCGCTTTCGGGAGCAGTTTCAGCAAAACCGACTGACTAAGGAGCTTTGCGCATGACAACTCAATTAGAACAAGCCTGGGGCCTGGCTAAACAGCGTTTCGCCGCCGTCGGCGTGGATGTCGAAGAGGCGCTGCGCCAGCTCGACCGTCTGCCCGTCTCCATGCACTGCTGGCAGGGCGATGACGTCGCCGGTTTCGAGAACCCAGGCGGTTCCCTGACGGGTGGTATTCAGGCCACCGGTAACTACCCGGGCAAAGCGCGTAACGCGACCGAACTGCGCGCCGACCTGGAGCTGGCGCTGAGCCTGATCCCGGGGCCAAAACGCCTGAACCTGCATGCGATTTATCTCGAATCCGACGAGCCGGTGGCGCGCAATGAAATCAAACCGGAACACTTTAAGAACTGGGTGGAGTGGGCCAAAGCCAACCGGCTGGGCCTGGACTTTAATCCGTCCTGCTTCTCACATCCGCTGAGCGCGGACGGTTTTACCCTCGCCCACGCGGACGACGACATCCGCCAGTTCTGGATCGAACACGTGAAGGCCAGCCGCCGCGTTTCGGCGTATTTCGGCGAACAGCTCGGCACGCCGTCGGTGATGAACATCTGGATCCCGGACGGCATGAAGGATATCACCGTCGACCGTCTGGCCCCGCGCCAGCGCCTGCTGGCCGCGCTGGATGAGGCCATCAGCGAGAAGCTGGACCCGGCGCACCACATCGACGCTGTAGAGAGCAAGCTGTTCGGCATTGGCGCCGAGAGCTACACCGTGGGCTCGAACGAGTTCTACATGGGTTACGCCACCAGCCGCCAGACCGCGCTGTGTCTGGATGCCGGCCACTTCCACCCGACCGAGGTGATCTCAGACAAAATCTCCGCCGCCATGCTCTACGTGCCGCGCCTGCTGCTGCACGTCAGCCGTCCGGTGCGCTGGGACAGCGATCACGTGGTGCTGCTGGATGACGAAACCCAGGCGATTGCCAGCGAAATCATCCGTCACGACCTCTTTGACCGCGTACACATCGGCCTCGACTTCTTCGATGCCTCCATCAACCGCATCGCAGCGTGGGTTATCGGCACCCGCAACATGAAGAAAGCCCTGCTGCGCGCGCTGCTGGAGCCTGTCGCCGCGCTGAAACAGCTGGAGGCTAACGGCGACTACACCGCCCGTCTGGCGCTGCTGGAAGAGCAGAAATCCCTGCCGTGGCAGGCGGTGTGGGAGATGTACTGTCAGCGTAACGACGCCCCGGCGGGCAGCCAGTGGCTGGACAACGTGCGGGCATACGAGAAAGACGTGTTGAGTCAGCGCGGGTAATTTTGCCCTCACCCTAACCCTCTCCCACAGGGAGAGGGAACTTTTACCCCCTCTCCCTGTGGGAGAGGGCCGGGGTGAGGGTTCAACCTCACCGCGATAACTGGAAAATGAAGACTATGCAGACCATCACCACTTCCTGGTTCGTCCAGGGCATGATCAAAGCCACCTCCGACGCCTGGCTGAAAGGCTGGGACGAGCGCAACGGCGGCAACCTGACGCTGCGCCTGGACGACGCGGATATTGAACCGTTCGCGGCCGATTTCCACCAGAAGCCGCGCTATATCGCGCTGAGCCAGCCGATGCCGCTGCTCGCCAACACGCCGTTTATCGTCACCGGTTCCGGCAAGTTCTTCCGTAACGTCCAGCTCGACCCGGAGGCCAACCTCGGCGTGGTGAAAGTGGACAGCGACGGCGCGGGCTACCACATTCTGTGGGGACTGACCGACGAGGCGGTGCCCACCTCCGAACTGCCGGCGCACTTCCTCTCCCACTGCGAGCGCATCAGGGCGACGAACGGCAAAGACCGCGTGATCATGCACTGCCACGCCACCAACCTGATCGCCCTGACCTACGTGCTGGAAAACAGCGCCGACTTCATCACCCGCAAGCTGTGGGAAGGCAGTACCGAGTGTCTGGTGGTGTTCCCGGACGGCGTGGGCATTCTGCCGTGGATGGTGCCGGGTACCGACGAAATCGGCCAGGCAACCGCCGTTGATATGCAAAAACATACTCTGGTGCTGTGGCCGTTCCACGGCGTGTTCGGCAGCGGCCCAACGCTGGATGAAACCTTTGGCCTGATCGACACCGCTGAGAAATCAGCGGAAGTGCTGGTGAAGGTGTACTCCATGGGCGGCATGAAGCAGACCATTTCCCGGGAAGAACTCATCGCCCTCGGCAAGCGCTTTGGCGTGAGCCCGTTGCAATCCGCGCTGGATTTATACGCATAACGCCTTCGCAGGAAAAACGTTGATTGTTAAGGAGAATTATCATGAGCTTTATGTTGGCACTTCCAAAAATCAGCCTTCACGGCGCGGGCGCAATCGGCGATATGGTCAACCTGGTTGCGAACAAGCAGTGGGGAAAAGCGCTGATTGTCACCGACGGCCAGCTGGTAAAGCTGGGTCTGCTCGACAGCCTGTTTACCGCGCTGGACGCCCATCAGATGTCGTATCACCTGTTCGATGAGGTGTTCCCGAACCCGACGGAAGCGCTTGTGCAAAAAGGAATTTCGGCTTACCGGGACGCGGAGTGTGATTACGTGATTGCCTTCGGCGGCGGCAGCCCGATTGATACCGCCAAGGCGATCAAAATCCTCACCGCCAACCCCGGCCCCTCAACCGATTATTCCGGCGTCGGCAAGGTGAAAAATGCGGGCGTGCCGCTGGTGGCAATTAATACCACCGCAGGCACCGCGGCGGAGATGACCAGCAATGCGGTGATCATCAACTCCGCGCGGCAGGTGAAAGAGGTGATTATCGACCCGAACATCATCCCGGACATCGCCGTAGACGATGCCAGCGTGATGCTCGATATTCCCGCCTCCGTGACCGCCGCAACCGGTATGGATGCCCTGACCCATGCCATTGAAGCCTACGTATCCGTTGGCGCGCACCCGCTCACCGACGCCAACGCGCTGGAAGCAATTCGCCTGATCAACCTGTGGCTGCCGGAAGCGGTCGAAGACGGTCATAACCTTGAGGCGCGCGAGCAGATGGCGTTTGGCCAGTATCTGGCGGGCATGGCGTTTAACAGTGCGGGTCTCGGCCTTGTGCATGCCCTGGCGCACCAGCCGGGCGCGACGCACAACCTGCCGCACGGCGTGTGCAACGCCATCCTGCTGCCGATCGTTGAAAGCTTTAACCGCCCGAACGCAATTGCGCGTTTTGCCCGCGTGGCGCAGGCGATGGGCGTCGATACCCGCGGCATGAGCGATGAAGCCGCCAGCATGTCCGCCATTCAGGCGATTCGCAACCTGAGCGCTCGCGTCGGCATCCCTGCGGGCTTTAGCCAGCTCGGCGTGACCAAAGCCGATATTGAAGGTTGGCTGGATAAAGCGCTCGCCGATCCGTGTGCGCCATGCAATCCGCGCGCCGCCAGCCGCGATGAGGTCCGCGAGCTGTACCTGGAGGCACTATGATCCGCAAAGCCTTTATGATGCAGGTAAACCCGGACGCGCATGAGGAGTACGCGCGTCGACACAATCCGATCTGGCCGGAGCTGGAAAAGGTGTTGAAAGACCACGGCGCACACCACTACGCCATTTATCTCGATAGGGCCCGCAGCCTGCTGTTCGCGACCGTAGAGATTGAATCGGAGGAGCGCTGGAGCGCGGTAGCGAATACCGACGTCTGCCAGCGCTGGTGGAAACATATGGGCGACGTCATGCCGTCGAACCCGGATAACAGCCCGGTGAGTACCGAGCTGAAAGAGGTCTTTTACCTGGACTGATGTGTTAACGCTGCTGCCCCCGCGGCGGCGGCGATCTCCTGCCTGCTGCTCAGCGTAAACGCCGACACCACCGTAATCGCCAGCACGAAACAGCCCAGCATCAGATACGTCTCCTGGAAGCCGATCCGGTCATACATATTCCCGGCAAAAGCGGAGAGGAAAATGGCCGCCGACTGCTTGGCGAACTGGAAGCCGATCAGATAGATAGTCGCTGACAGTCGGGTATCAAACACCCCGGTGATGTACTTAAATGCGCCCACCAGCAGGAACGGGACTTCCAGCGCGTGCAGCATCTTGAGGGCAATCACCTCCACGGCGGTGGTGGCGAACGAGGAGCCGATAATGCGCGTCGCCATAATCACCCCGGCGATCAGCAGCGTGTTCTTCGCGCCGATGCGGTTAATGATCCACGGCGAACAGAACATAATGATGGCGTTACAGATTTCCCCCGCAGTCGTTGCGAAACCAAAGGCGCGGGTCCCTTCCTGCGGCGTGGCGAAGAAGGTTTTAAAGAAGGTGGCAAACTGCTGGTCGAAAACGTCATACACGCAGGCCACGCCAATCACATAGAGGATAAACATCCACATTCTGCGCTGGCGGAACAGGTTGAACACGGTTTTGGCGGTGATTTGCGGCTGGTTCGCGCCCAGGGCATCCATGACCTGCGCCGTCTGGTTGGGCTTTGGCTTCGCCACCACCAGCAGCAGCATCAGCAGCAATGCCGCTCCCGATCCCATCCAGAAAACGTACGACGGATCGATGCCGAACAGGATGCCGCCCGTTGAGGCGCACAAGCCCCAGCCGAGGCAGCCAAACATCCGCGCCTTGCCGTACTCAAAGAAGCTGTTGCGGCTCACGCGCTCAATGTAGGCCTCAATCGCCCCCGATCCGGCCGAAAATACAAAACCGATATACAGCCCGCCGCTCAGCGCGCCCAGCCAGATATTGGCTTTCAGCAGCGGCGCGAAGACGTACAGGAAGAACGGCGCGAACAGAAACAGCAGCACCGCGATGATCCACAGAAGGTGTTTTTTCAGCCCCAGCTTGTCCGAAATTACGCCCAGCACTGGCTGGAAGGCGATAGCCGACAGTGAGATGCAGGAGAAGACAATCCCGGTGTGGGTTTTATTCAGGCCGATGATGTCCGACAGCCAAATCGGCAGGAACGGAAAGCAGGTGGCCATAATGAAGAAGTAGAGAAAGAAGAACAGCCCAAAGATCCAGAAGTTAGGGTTGTCTTTGTGGGTACAGGTTGTTGTGTTCATTATTTTTATCCTCAACGGAGGGCCGGTTCCCCGGCCCGTCACCCTTACACGCGTTCGACGCCAATCAGAATGGCGGTTTCCGGATCCAGAATCGGCAGCGCAATGCCCGCCTGCATCAGCCACTCGCCGCTCACCGTTTGCGGCGTTTCCATCCACGCCGGCAGCTTGCGCATGGTGTGCCCTCCCTCGCCCGTAATCTGAATATTCGGGTGATCGAGCAGCGTGACGCGGTACCGCGCGCTGGCCTCCAGCCCCGCCATGCGCAGCGGCATCATCAGGCTGTAGTCCGGCATCGCGAGCTGGCTGACCATAAACAGCCCCTGAGCCTTATCTTCGCTAACAATACCCTGCGCCAGCGTGGTGGCGTCCGGCATATCAATTCGCCACTGGGTGCCGTGGTGAATGACCTCCCGCCACTGCTTGTGCAGCGCGGCGTAATGGCGATAGCCTTCGCGCTCCCGTGCGTCCACGGTGAGCGGATCCAGCTCCAGCCCCATATGGCCAAACAGAGCCGTCAGCCCGCGAAACTGGATGCTATGCTGGCGGAAGGTGGCGTGGCATTGATGATGACCGATATGCGCGCCCATCACCTCCGGCGGGAAGAAGTAGCTCATGCCGCGCTGGATGGTGCTGCGCTCCAGCGCGTCGTTGTTGTCGGACGCCCAGAAGCGGTGGCTGCGGGTCAGTACCTCATAATCAATGCGACCGCCGCCGGAGGAGCAGGATTCAAACTCAATATGCGGGAAGCGCTCGCCCAGCACGTCCAGCAGGCGGTAAAACTGACGGGTCTGGGCGTCGGCGGCGGCTTTACCGTTGTGTCCAGGCTGCACCAGCTCGCGGTTCATGTCCCACTTCACGTAGTCGACCGCATGCTCGCCCAGCAGCCAGTTCATGCGCTCTACCAGGTAATCAAAGGCCTCCGGGATGTTGAGATTGAGCACCAGCTGGTGTCGTCCGGTCGCCCGGGGATAGCCCGGCAGCGCCAGTACCCAGTCAGGATGCGCACGGTACAAATCTGAATCCGGGTTGATCATCTCCGGCTCAACCCAGATGCCAAACTCCATGCCGAGCCGTTTGACGTGGTCGATCACCGGCGTCAGGCCGTTCGGGTATTTTTTCTCGTCCAGATACCAGTCGCCCAGCGCGGCATGGTCGTCGTTACGGCCTTTGAACCAGCCGTCATCAATGATGAAACGCTCCACGCCCAGCGCGGCAGCCTCGTCGGCCATGCGCTTAATGTACTCCGGATCGTGGTTGAAGTAGATCCCTTCCCAGGTATTGAGGTGCACCGGGCGCGGTTTGTTTTCCGGGAAGCGGATGACGTTGTTGCGCAGGTAGCGATGAAACGGCTGGCTCATGCCGTTCAGGCCCTGCGTGGAGTAGCTGGCGTACAGGCGCGGCGTCCAGAGCGTATCGCCCTCCTCAACCGCCATTTCACCCGGCAGGTAGAGCGCTTCGGCCTGAAGATAGCGACGACCGTCGGTTTTCGCTTCCGCGCGCAGGCGGTGATTACCGCTCCAGCCCAGATGCACGCCCCAGACGTCGCCCTGCATTTCGCTGAACGACGGCGTACCGGCAATCAGCGCCGGGAAGTGCTCGTGGGAGGTTTTACCCCGACGGTTTTCAATCACGAAGCTGTCGTGTTCAAGCTTTACGCGGTGCGGCTGAAACTCTCTGATCCAGCGTCCGTGGAAGGCCATCACCTCCTGCGCGCGCTCGGCCACCGGCAGCGTGACGGCGAAACGGTCCACCTGCCAGGGGATCGCTTTCAGGTTCGTTAAACCGTGACGAACCACCAGCACGCCGCTGGCATCCAGCACCAGCTCGCTGGTCAGGCGCAAGCCCGCATGCTCATCTTCGGCGGTAATGGTCAGGGTGTTTACGTCCTGATGCACCTGCGTGGTTTTGAACACCGGGGAACCGTCCAGCCCCTGGCGATGACCCTCAATGCCAGGCGAACCAAACAGACCATGCCCCAGCTCGGCCATCAGCGTGACCGGGGAGTCGACGTCAAGCCTGCCGTTGGCAACAGGACGTGCGAGCATAGCAACATCCTGAGGCGAAAAGTGCTGAAGGTGAGGCCCCCAGTAGAGAATTTCGGCGAACGGATGGGTTTTGATCACCACGTCTACCGTCGTGGTTTCGAGTCGTAAAACGGGATCTTGCATCAGACATCTCCTGTCATCGGGATGATCTGAGTGTTGATCCGAAACGTTTCGGATACAAACCAAAACGTTTCGGTTCTGTGATCGGGTTTAAAATTTTGCGGTATTTAGGCCGTCTGGCCCGGAGAGAATTCAGGCTGCCAGAGCACCTGAAGCTGTTCAATATCGTCGCCGCTAATCAGCTGGCGCACCATATCGGCAATCTGTTTCCCGACGCCCTGACGGGTGGATTGGATCACCGACGCCACCTCAATATCAACGATGCTGTCCTGCGGCAGGCCGTCATAGACCACCAGCGAGACGGCGTTGTCGCCGGATAAACGCCCCAGCTGCGCCAGCGCCATCGCCGCGCCGTCACCGTGGGTGTTGCAGTCGGTGATGATGGCCGTTGGCGGCTGCGGCAGGGCAAGCAGTTCTTTCGTGGTGGCATACCCGACGCGGCGCGAAGGCGGCATGGCGCGCAGCCATTCGCTGGAAAGCCCGGCTTCCCGCAGGGCGTCGAGATAACCCTGACGGCGCTGGGTGATAAATGCCTGATTGTTGCTTTCGCCAAGTAGCGCGATACGCTGATGGCCTTTCTCGATCAGCCAGCGGGTCGCCTGCCAGGTACCGGCATAGTTGTCGAAGTCAAACCACGCATACGGCTGCGGGAGGTGGCTGCGCCCAAGCGCCAGGAAAGGAAAACCGGCGGCCTGAAGCTGCACAAGACGCGGATCGTGATCCAGCGTGTGCGCCACGATCAGCGCGTCGACGCGTCGGCTTTGCACCATGCGCATATAGCTGTGCTTATCCGCCAGATCGTCGTCGGCGATGAGCAATAAGTCGATCTCATGTCGCGCCAGTTCATGGCTAATTTCGCCGACCATGTCCATAAATACGCTGTTATTGAGCGGAACAGGATGTACGGGAAACACCAGCCCGACGGCGTCAATTTTGCCCATCTTCAGGCGGCGGGCGAAGGTGTTCGGTCGGTAACCACGGCGCTGAGCCTCCG
>NZ_JBSKJQ010000015.1:0-81788 GCF_053709655.1 Enterobacter sp. UPMP2060 | reverse complement strand
AGTAGTAAGCCGGTGCATAAATCCGGTGGTTACAGCAGTCTTCGGTGGAGCGGTAGTTCAGTCGGTTAGAATACCTGCCTGTCACGCAGGGGGTCGCGGGTTCGAGTCCCGTCCGTTCCGCCACTTATTAAGACATTAAGCCTGCCTTGTTGGCAGGCTTAATGGCAAAAAACTTTAGGGGCGTAGCTCAGTTGGTAGAGCACCGGTCTCCAAAACCGGGTGTCGCGAGTTCGAGTCTCTCCGCCCCTGCCATATAGAATCCTTTGCTTCGGCAAAGGATTTTTTTTGCCTGAAACACGGCAGATAATTCTCTTCTTAATTTCAGCCAGCATCCCTGCTGGCTGATGCATCAATCCATTACATTGATTTTTAAAAGATCTTTTATCTGAGATTGCTTATCACTGTTTTGCAGCCAAATTGCATACAGCGGCCTGGTAAGCGTGGTGGAATCCAGCACGGTGTGCAGCCCTGCTTTAGCGTCTGCCCAGCGAGCAGGTAACCAGGTACAACCTTTCAGCAGAGGCAGCTGCTGACAGGCGATCTCTGCCGAGCTGGTCGTTAACTGCGGAACATCATCAGGTGCAATCAGTCCCGTCTCGTGCTGCTGAAAATCCGGTCCCCATTCCAGGCGTAAATAAGTCAGGTCTGCCTTCATCATCGAAGGTTCGGACGCATAAAGTGCCAGGCCAAACTGGCCCACAATCTGGCTGCTAAATTCGTCCATCTTGGGGGCTTCGGTTGTGATCAGAAGATCAAGCTGGCGCTCATGAAGTTGCTTAACCAGCGACTGCCGTTGCGCAATCCTGGCTTCAAATTGCAAGTGGCCATGTGAATGATACAGCCGGGTAAGCCACTGACTTAGCATGCATTCCCACAGAGAAGCGCTTGCCCCTATCGAGAACTCATTATGCCTCGAAGTATGTGCCACCTCTTTACGTGCCGCCTGCCAGGTATTCATGAGCGTTTCTGCGTACGGCAGCAGTTTCTCACCGGCAGGCGTTAAGCGAATATTGTTGCGATGGCGGGTAAAAAGATTCACACCCAGTTGATTTTCCAGCTGTCGAATACGAAAACTGACTGCTGACTGCGTCAGGTAAAGGGCTTCAGCTGCTCGCCCAAAGTGGCGTGTTCTGCTCACTTCAAGGAAAGTTTTAAGCAATTCCGTATCCACATCTTTCTCCGCAAAATTATTTGTCGTTATGATTTAAATGTTTTGTTTTACACTCTGTCAAGCGTAACTAATACTCCGCGCCATAAATAGCTCGGCCAAAGAATTAGGAGCGTGTAGGATGGCGGAAAGCTTTACGACGACTAATCGTTTTTTCGACAATAAACATTATCCGCGCGGGTTCTCTCGTCACGGCGATTTCACCATCAAAGAAGCTCAACTGCTTGAGCGCCATGGTTATGCCTTTAACGAGCTGGATCTGGGGAAGCGTGAACCTGCTACCGAAGACGAGAAACAGTTTGTTTCTGTTTGCCGTGGTGAGCGTGAGCCGGAGTCTGAAGCGGAACGCGTATGGATTAAGTACATGGCGCGCATTAAGCGTCCAAAGCGCTTCCATACGCTGTCTGGCGGCAAGCCGCAGATGGAAGGTGCAGAAGACTACACCGAGTCTGATGACTAAAATGAAGAGAAGGGGCTACGGCCCCTTTTTTTATGCCAGCAATTTCTGCAAATGCAGCAGCAAACGATCGATAGCGCGGTAGCTCAGCGCCTCCTGCAAATGTTTCCTCTCAATGTCATTGCACCCCTCTACGTCAGCAATAGTTCTGGCCACCTTCAGCAAACGCTGCCACGCACGTATGGACAGCCCGAACCGCGTTAACGTCTCCTCCAGCCATCCCGCATCCTCAACGTTAAGTGAACAAAACTGCCGGATCCCGGCATTATCCAGCCGCGCATTCAGCCTGTTCTGACGAGCGTACTGCCGCGTCTGAGCAGCAATCACCCGTTCGCGTACCTCCGCTGAGCTTTCACCCGTTATGCCCGTTTGCCTGAGCAGACCCGGCGGGGGAAGGGGAATTTCGAGGGATAAATCGAAACGGTCGAGGAACGGGCCGGATAACTTACCCAGATAGCGCAACGTTTGCTCTGGTGTACAGCGGTTATGGTTGCCCTGGTAGTGACCCGTCGGGCTGGGATTCATCGCCGCGACCAGCTGAAACTGTGCGGGATAGCTTATTTTGGCTCTCGTGCGTGAGATATGTATCTCACCGGATTCAATGGGCTCCCTCAGTGCATCCAGCACACGGCGCTCAAATTCAGGCAGTTCATCAAGAAACAGAATGCCATTGTGTGCCAGCGAGATCTCTCCCGGCCCCGGAATCGCCCCGCCGCCGACCATTGCCGTCAGTGAAGCGCTATGATGCGGGGAACGAAAAGGACGACGGCGCCACTGTTTTTGCAACGACGTCGAACTGATAAGGCTATATATGGCGGCACTTTCCAGCGCTTCATGATTATTGAGCGGTGGAAGTAACCCACTCAACCTGCTTGCCAGCATGGTTTTACCCGTACCTGGCGGCCCAATTAACAGAAGATTGTGTCCACCTGCAGCCGTAATCTCCAGCGCCCGTTTCCCTTGCTCCTGTCCCATAATCTCGCTGAGATCCTCTGGAGCATCCGCTATAACATCATCACACTCCTCCGGCTCGGACAGTTCATGTCGTCCTTCCAGCCAGGCACAAACTTCCTGTAAATGCCCCGCGACGAGACACCCCTTCTCGGCGATAAGACTCACTTCTGATGCGTTTTCATTGGCGACAATGATTTGCCGACCTGCTCGTATGGCTTCCAGCGCTCCCGATATCGCACCGGGAACGCCTCTTAACGCGCCTGTGAGCGCGAGTTCGCCAACAAACTCATACGAGCCTAGCCGTGTCGTATTAAGCTGCTCAGAAGCCGCGAGAAGGGCAATTGCGATAGGTAAATCGTATCGTCCCCCCTCTTTAGGCAGATCGGCGGGGGCAAGGTTGATAGTGATCTTCTTCGCGGGGAAGGTATAACCGCTATTTATTATTGCGCTGCGAACGCGATCCCTGGACTCTTTAACCGTCGTTTCAGGTAACCCGACAAGCGTGAGTCCGGGTAGCCCATTGCTCAAATGAACCTCGACGGAAATAAGCGGTGCCTTTACCCCGAGAGCCGCACGCGTATAAACAACTGACAGTGACATTTGCACTACCTCCTGGTGTGACTATGCCAGCGCCTGTTTTGTCTGTTTAGCGTCATTTTGCGAATTTACGCCGCCTGTTCAGAGATTTTAAACACACAATGAAACCCTTGCATAACCGTGGAAGCATTCTCGTAGAATGTAAAAAGCCCCGTTTTGACGCTAAGACCGACAGTAAAAAAATGAAAAATATTCATTTTCTAATTTCCGTATATAAAACAACGGTTTTAAGAAATATGATTCGCGGCCTAATCAAATTCGTCATAAATAAATCTTGTGTTTGATTTAAAAACTGTGATAACTCTTTAGGTATTCCTTCGAACAAGATGCAAAAAGAACTGAAAATGACAGCCCTTCTACGAGTGATTAGCCTGGTCGTGATTAGCGTGGTGGTGATTATTATCCCACCGTGCGGGGCTGCACTTGGACGAGGAAAGGCTTAGAAATCAAGCCTTAACGAACTAAGACCCCCGCACCGAAAGGTCCGGGGGTTTTTTTATGACTAAAAAACGTAAATGAGGAGCAGAGAATGACGACTAGCACAAAATTCTGTTTCTCCCGATTTATGACGGGGAACTAACTATGAATGGGGCACAGTGGGTAGTACATGCGTTGCGCGCGCAGGGAGTCGAAACCGTATTCGGTTATCCGGGTGGCGCAATTATGCCGATTTACGATGCACTGTATGACGGCGGCGTGGAACATCTCTTGTGCCGACACGAGCAGGGCGCAGCGATGGCAGCCATCGGTTATGCCCGCGCGACCGGTAAAACCGGCGTGTGTATGGCGACTTCAGGCCCGGGCGCAACGAACCTGATCACCGGCCTGGCTGACGCGCTGCTGGATTCCGTTCCCGTTGTCGCCATCACCGGGCAGGTGGCGTCTCCGTTCATCGGTACCGATGCTTTCCAGGAAGTTGACGTCCTCGGTTTATCGCTGGCCTGCACCAAACACAGTTTCCTCGTCCAGTCTCTGGAAGAGCTGCCGCGCGTAATGGCAGAAGCGTTCGATGTGGCAAACTCCGGTCGTCCCGGTCCGGTTCTGGTTGATATCCCGAAAGATATCCAGGTGGCACTCGGCGATCTGGAACCGCACTTCTCTACCGTTGAAAGCGACGATGCCTTTCCGGAAGCGGAAGTTGAAGAGGCCCGTCAGATGCTGGCCCAGGCGAAACAGCCGATGCTGTACGTCGGCGGTGGCGTAGGCATGGCGCAGGCCGTTCCTGCCCTGCGCGAATTTATCGCAACAACGCAGATGCCAGCGACCTGCACGCTGAAAGGTCTCGGTGCAGTCGACGCGGATTACCCCTACTATCTGGGCATGCTGGGGATGCACGGCACCAAAGCGGCAAACCTGGCGGTGCAGGAGTGCGATCTGCTCATCGCCGTAGGTGCCCGTTTTGACGACCGCGTCACCGGCAAGCTGAATACCTTTGCGCCGAACGCCAAAGTCATCCATATGGATATCGACCCGGCGGAGATGAACAAGCTGCGTCAGGCGCATGTCGCCTTGCAGGGCGATCTCAACGCGCTGTTACCGGCATTGCAGCAGCCGCTGGATATCAACGCATGGCGTCAGCACACCGCAGATATGCGCGCCGAGCATGCCTGGCGTTACGACCACCCCGGCGAGGCCATCTACGCGCCGCTGCTCTTGAAGCAGTTGTCGGACCGTAAACCGGCTGACAGCGTCGTCACCACCGACGTAGGCCAGCACCAGATGTGGTCCGCGCAGCACATGACCTACACCCGCCCGGAAAACTTCATCACCTCCAGCGGGTTAGGAACGATGGGCTTCGGTCTGCCGGCCGCCGTTGGCGCGCAGGTTGCCCGCCCGAATGATACCGTTATCTGTATCTCCGGTGACGGCTCCTTCATGATGAACGTTCAGGAGCTCGGCACCGTTAAGCGCAAGCAATTACCGCTGAAGATCGTGTTGCTCGACAACCAGCGTTTAGGAATGGTTCGCCAGTGGCAACAGCTGTTCTTCCAGGAGCGCTACAGCGAAACGACTCTCACCGATAACCCCGATTTCCTCACCCTGGCCAGCGCCTTCGGCATCCCTGGTCAGCACATCACCCGTAAAGATCAGGTTGAAGCGGCGCTCGACACCATGCTGAACAGCGATGGGCCTTACCTGCTTCATGTCTCAATCGACGAACTCGAGAACGTCTGGCCGTTGGTACCGCCTGGTGCCAGTAACTCACAAATGATGGAGAAATTATCATGATGCAGCATCAGGTCGCCGTACAGGCTCGCTTCAACCCGGAAACCTTAGAACGCGTTTTGCGTGTGGTGCGTCATCGTGGTTTTCAGATTTGCTCTATGAATATGGAGACGGCCACTGACGCCCGGAATATCAGTATCGAATTAACCGTTGCCAGCCCGCGGTCGGTCGACTTACTGTTTAGTCAGTTATCAAAGCTGGTAGACGTTGCCCATGTTGCCATCTGCCAGAGCACAACCACATCACAACAAATCCGCGCTTAAGCGTGACAGGACGAAAAAATGACGACAAAAAAAGCTGATTACATTTGGTTCAACGGTGAGATGGTTCGCTGGGAGGACGCGAAGGTCCACGTGATGTCCCACGCGCTGCACTACGGTACCTCCGTATTTGAAGGCATCCGCTGCTACGATTCTCACAAAGGGCCAGTGGTGTTCCGCCATCGCGAACACATGCAGCGTCTGCATGACTCAGCCAAAATTTATCGTTTCCCGGTTTCCCAGAGCGTCGATGAGCTGATGGAAGCCTGCCGCGACGTGATTCGCAAGAACAACCTGACCAGCGCCTATATTCGTCCGCTGGTGTTCGTGGGCGACGTCGGTATGGGCGTGAACCCGCCAGCCGGCTATACCACAGATGTGATCATTGCCGCGTTCCCGTGGGGTGCTTACCTGGGTGCAGAAGCCCTGGAGCAGGGGATCGACGCAATGGTCTCTTCCTGGAACCGCGTGGCGCCAAACACCATCCCGACCGCCGCGAAAGCAGGCGGTAACTATCTCTCCTCATTGCTGGTCGGTAGCGAAGCGCGCCGCCACGGCTATCAGGAAGGTATCGCCCTCGACGTAAATGGCTACATCTCAGAAGGTGCGGGTGAAAACCTGTTTGAAGTGAAAGACGGCATTCTGTTCACGCCGCCATTCACCTCGTCCGCGCTGCCGGGCATCACCCGTGACGCCATCATCAAGCTGGCGAAAGATCTGGGTATCGAAGTGCGCGAGCAGGTACTGTCCCGCGAATCCCTGTATCTGGCGGATGAAGTGTTCATGTCCGGTACCGCGGCTGAAATCACGCCGGTACGCAGCGTGGACGGTATCCAGGTGGGCGAAGGCCGCTGTGGCCCGGTCACCAAACGTATTCAGCAAGCGTTCTTCGGCCTCTTCACCGGCGAGACAGAAGATAAATACGGCTGGTTGGATCAGGTTAATCACTAAGCATAAATTTGGGACGGCACGCACCGTCCCATTAAATAGTCAGACGGGAGTCAATAAAGCATGCCTAAGTATCGTTCAGCCACCACCACCCACGGCCGTAATATGGCGGGAGCCCGCGCGCTGTGGCGCGCCACCGGAATGACCGACGCC
This sequence comes from Enterobacter sp. UPMP2060, assembly GCF_053709655.1. NCBI lineage: Bacteria > Pseudomonadati > Pseudomonadota > Gammaproteobacteria > Enterobacterales > Enterobacteriaceae > Enterobacter > Enterobacter sp. UPMP2060. The sequence goes on along the minus strand of NZ_JBSKJQ010000015.1, from coordinate 75,025 downwards.
GATTTCGGCAAGCCGATTATCGCCGTGGTGAACTCCTTCACCCAGTTTGTACCGGGCCACGTGCACCTGCGCGATCTCGGTAAGCTGGTTGCCGAGCAAATCGAAGCCTCCGGCGGCGTGGCAAAAGAGTTCAACACCATTGCGGTGGATGACGGTATCGCGATGGGGCACGGGGGCATGCTCTATTCACTGCCGTCGCGCGAGCTGATCGCCGACTCCGTAGAGTATATGGTGAACGCCCACTGCGCCGATGCGATGGTCTGCATCTCCAACTGCGACAAAATCACCCCGGGGATGCTGATGGCCTCCCTGCGCCTGAACATTCCGGTGATCTTCGTCTCCGGCGGCCCAATGGAAGCGGGGAAAACCAAGCTCTCCGACAAAATCATCAAGCTCGACCTGGTCGATGCGATGATCCAGGGCGCGGACCCGAAAGTCTCTGACGAGCAGAGCGATCAGGTGGAACGCTCCGCGTGTCCGACCTGCGGCTCCTGTTCCGGTATGTTCACCGCCAACTCTATGAACTGCCTGACCGAAGCGCTGGGCCTGTCTCAGCCGGGCAACGGTTCGCTGCTGGCGACCCACGCCGACCGTAAGCAGCTGTTCCTCAACGCCGGTAAGCGCATCGTTGAGCTGACCAAACGCTACTACGAGCAGGACGACGCCAGCGCGCTGCCGCGCAACATCGCCAGCAAAGCCGCGTTCGAAAACGCGATGACGCTGGATATCGCCATGGGCGGCTCCACCAACACCGTTCTGCACCTGCTGGCCGCCGCGCAGGAAGCCGAAATCGACTTCACCATGAGCGACATCGATAAGCTCTCCCGCAAAGTCCCGCAGTTGTGTAAAGTCGCGCCGAGTACCCAGAAGTACCATATGGAAGACGTACACCGCGCGGGCGGCGTGCTGGGCATTTTGGGCGAGCTGGATCGCGCCGGGCTGCTGAACCGTGACGTGAAAAACGTGCTTGGCCTGACGCTGCCTGAGTCGCTGGACCAGTACGACGTCATGCTGACCAAAGACGACGCGGTAAAAAAGATGTTCCGCGCCGGCCCTGCCGGGATTCGCACCACCCAGGCGTTCTCGCAGGATTGCCGCTGGGACACTCTGGACGATGACCGCGCCGAAGGCTGCATCCGCTCGCTGGAACATGCCTATAGCAAAGACGGCGGTCTGGCCGTGCTGTACGGTAACTTCGCGGAAAACGGCTGCATCGTGAAAACCGCAGGCGTGGACGACAGCATCCTGAAATTCACCGGTCCGGCGAAGGTATACGAAAGCCAGGATGAAGCGGTAGACGCCATCCTCGGCGGCAAAGTGGTGGAAGGCGACGTGGTTGTCATTCGCTACGAAGGGCCGAAAGGCGGTCCCGGCATGCAGGAGATGCTCTACCCAACCACCTTCCTGAAATCTATGGGACTCGGTAAAGCGTGTGCGCTGATCACCGACGGGCGTTTCTCCGGCGGCACCTCCGGCCTCTCTATCGGCCACGTTTCGCCGGAAGCGGCAAGCGGCGGCAACATCGCCATCATCGAAGACGGCGACCTGATCGAAATCGACATTCCGAATCGCGGCATTCAGCTGAAGCTGAGCGACCAGGAAATTGCGGCCCGTCGTGAAGCGCAGGAAGCCCGCGGCGACAAAGCCTGGACGCCGAAAGACCGCCAGCGTGAAGTCTCCTTCGCCCTGCGCGCCTACGCGAGCCTTGCCACCAGTGCAGATAAAGGCGCGGTGCGCGATAAATCTAAACTTGGGGGCTAATGATGGCCGAGTCACAACCCTTATCCGCCGCCCCTGAGGGGGCGGAATACCTGAGAGCGGTGCTACGCGCGCCGGTCTATGAAGCCGTGCAGGTCACGCCCCTGCAGAAAATGGAAAAACTCTCTTCGCGCCTCGACAACGTCATTCTGGTGAAGCGCGAAGATCGTCAGCCGGTGCACAGCTTTAAGCTGCGCGGCGCCTACGCGATGATGGCCGGGCTGACCGACGAGCAGAAAGCGCGCGGCGTGATTACCGCGTCTGCGGGCAACCACGCCCAGGGCGTGGCGTTCTCGTCTGCCCGTCTGGGGCTGAAAGCGCTGATCGTGATGCCGGTCGCTACCGCAGATATCAAAGTCGACGCGGTGCGCGGTTTCGGCGGCGAAGTGCTGCTCCACGGCGCCAACTTTGACGAAGCCAAAGCCAAAGCGATTGAACTGGCGCAGCAGCAGGGCTTTACCTGGGTGCCGCCGTTCGACCACCCGATGGTGATTGCCGGGCAGGGCACGCTGGCGCTGGAACTGCTGCAGCAGGATGCCCATCTCGACCGCGTCTTCGTCCCGGTAGGCGGCGGTGGCCTGGCCGCAGGCGTGGCGGTGCTGATCAAACAGCTGATGCCGCAGATCAAAGTCATTGCCGTTGAAGCGGAAGACTCTGCCTGCCTGAAAGCGGCGCTGGATGCCGGGCATCCTGTGGACCTGCCGCGCGTCGGGCTGTTTGCCGAGGGCGTGGCGGTGAAGCGCATTGGGGACGAAACCTTCCGCCTGTGCCAGGAGTATCTCGACGATATCGTCACGGTTGATAGCGATGCTATCTGCGCGGCGATGAAAGATCTGTTCGAGGATGTGCGCGCGGTGGCGGAACCGTCAGGCGCGCTGGCGCTGGCGGGGATGAAAAAATACATCGCGCAGCACAACATTCGCGGCGAGAGGCTGGCGCACGTGCTGTCTGGAGCGAACGTGAACTTCCACGGTCTGCGCTACGTTTCCGAGCGCTGCGAGCTGGGGGAACAGCGGGAAGCGCTGCTGGCGGTGACGATTCCTGAAGAGAAGGGCAGCTTCCTGAAGTTCTGCCAGCTGCTGGGCGGCCGTTCGGTGACGGAATTTAACTACCGTTTTGCCGATGCCAAAGACGCCTGCATTTTTGTCGGCGTGCGTCTGAGCCGCGGCGTGGAGGAGCGCAAAGAGATCCTCAACCTGCTGCATGAGGGCGGCTACAGCGTGGTCGATCTTTCTGACGATGAGATGGCGAAGCTGCACGTGCGCTACATGGTCGGCGGGCGTCCATCGAAGCCGCTCATGGAACGTCTGTTTAGCTTCGAGTTCCCGGAATCACCGGGCGCGCTGCTCAAGTTCCTGCACACGCTGGGCACGCACTGGAACATTTCCCTGTTCCACTACCGCAGCCACGGCACCGACTATGGCCGCGTGCTGGCGGCGTTCGAACTGGGCGAGCACGAGCCGGATTTCGAAACGCGGCTGAACGAGCTGGGCTATGAGTGCCACGACGAAACCCATAACCCGGCCTTCCGCTTCTTCCTGGCAGGCTAGTGGTTCGGCAATATCGTCCAGAACGCATCAATAAGCGGCTCATGCAGCCGCTTTTTTTGTGCGCACACGCCAAGCTCAAACGGCGTCTTCTCGTCGCTGCGCTCCAGAATCATCACGCGATTGCGCACCGGTTCGGGGCTATTTTCCAGCACCACTTCCGGCAGCAGCGCCACGCCGCAGCCCAGCGCCACCATCGACACCATCGCCTCGTGGCCACTGACCGTGGCGTAAATCGACGGATTGCTGATTTTCTGACGGCGGAACCACAGCTCTATGCGGCGGCGCACCGGCCCCTGATCGGCCATGATAAACGGCACCGTCGACCAGTCCGGTTTTTCCACCGACACCTGGTTACGCACCGGGCAGGGCAGCGCCGGGGCAATCAGTACCACCGCCAGATTCTCCAGCATTGAGAATGCCACCGCGCCCGGCAGGGTTTCGGGTTTCCCTGCTATGGCGAGATCCGCTTCGCCCGTCACCACTTTTTCCATTGCGTCGGAGGCGTCGCCGGTGGTGAGCTTAATTTCAACCGACGGATGCGCCGCGCGGAAGCGGTCAAGGATGGGCGGCAGATGGCTATAGGCGGCGGTCACGGAGCAGAAAATATGCAGCTCGCCGGAAAGCGACGGCCCCTGCTGGTCAATTGAGTGTCGCAGCTGCTGGTACTGTAGCAGCGTCTGCTGGGCAAAAATGCGCAGTTCTTCACCCGCTTCCGTGAGGGTGACGGTGCGGTTATCGCGCACGAACAGCGGCTGGCCGAGGTCCTCCTCAAGGCGCTGGATCTGGCGTGAAAGCGTGGAGGGGCTAACGTGCATCGCCCGGGCGCTGCGGCCAAAATGGCGGCTTTCCGCCAGGTGCAGGAACATTTTCAGATCGCGTAAATCCACCGATTCCACTCCCTCTTTTTACATTGCAAAAATTGCAATATGACGTTGTGAATATATCAATTTCCGCAATAAATTTCCTGTTGTAATGTGGGTACATTCTCGCTGAAACGCGAACCGAACAATAAGACACACAACATCACGAGGTATCACCCATGGCTAACTACTTTAATACACTGAACTTGCGCCAGCAGCTGGCGCAGCTGGGCAAATGCCGCTTCATGGCGCGCGACGAATTTGCCGATGGCGCGAGCTACCTTCAGGGTAAAAAAGTGGTCATCGTCGGCTGTGGCGCACAGGGTCTGAACCAGGGCCTGAACATGCGTGACTCCGGTCTGGATATCTCCTATGCCCTGCGTAAAGAAGCGATTGCCGAGAAGCGTGCTTCCTGGCGTAAAGCGACCGAAAACGGCTTCAAAGTGGGCACCTACGAAGAGCTGATCCCGCAGGCGGATCTGGTGGTTAACCTGACCCCGGACAAACAGCACTCTGACGTAGTGCGTTCCGTACAGCCGCTGATGAAAGACGGCGCCGCGCTGGGTTACTCCCACGGCTTCAACATCGTTGAAGTGGGCGAGCAGATCCGCAAAGACATCACTGTGGTGATGGTGGCACCGAAATGTCCGGGTACGGAAGTACGCGAAGAGTACAAACGTGGCTTCGGCGTGCCGACGCTTATCGCAGTTCACCCGGAAAACGATCCGAAAGGCGAAGGCATGGCGATTGCCAAAGCGTGGGCAGCGGCGACCGGCGGCCACCGTGCGGGCGTTCTGGAATCGTCCTTCGTTGCCGAAGTGAAATCTGACCTGATGGGCGAGCAGACCATTCTGTGCGGCATGCTGCAGGCCGGTTCTCTGCTGTGCTTTGACAAGCTGGTGGAAGAAGGCACCGACCCGGCCTACGCGGAAAAACTGATCCAGTTCGGCTGGGAAACCATCACCGAAGCGCTGAAGCAGGGCGGTATTACGCTGATGATGGACCGTCTGTCCAACCCGGCAAAACTGCGTGCTTACGCGCTGTCTGAACAGCTGAAAACCATCATGGCACCGCTGTTCCAGAAACACATGGACGACATCATCTCCGGCGAATTCTCTTCCGGCATGATGGCGGACTGGGCAAACGACGATAAAAACCTGCTGACCTGGCGTGAAGAGACCGGTAAAACCGCGTTCGAAACCGCGCCACAGTATGAAGGTAAAATCGGCGAGCAGGAGTACTTCGATAAAGGCGTACTGATGATCGCCATGGTGAAAGCAGGCGTTGAGCTGGCGTTCGAAACCATGGTGGATTCCGGCATCATCGAAGAGTCCGCGTACTACGAATCTCTGCACGAGCTGCCGCTGATCGCGAATACCATCGCCCGTAAGCGTCTGTACGAAATGAACGTGGTTATTTCTGATACCGCAGAATACGGTAACTACCTGTTCTCTTACGCCTGCGTACCGCTGCTGAAAGAGTTTATGACCACTCTGCAGACGGGCGATCTGGGTAAAGCGATTGCGGAAGGTGCCGTGGATAACGCGCAGCTGCGTGATGTGAACGAAGCGATTCGCAGCCACCAGATCGAGAAAGTGGGTCACAAACTGCGTGGCTACATGACCGATATGAAGCGTATCGCGGTAGCGGGTTAACACCTGGTGCGGGCTGATGCCCTCACCCCGCCCCTCTCCCACTGGGAGAGGGTGCAAACATTCAAGGCCTTCTCTAAGAGAAGGCCTTGAATGTTTATTTCCGATACAGTACTTTAATAATGTGGTAGCCGAACTGCGTGTGCAGCGGGCCGGTTGGCTCCAGCACCGGGCAGGAGAACACCACTTTATCGAACGCCGGAACCATCTGGCCCTGGCGGAACTCACCCAGATCGCCGCCGCGTTTGCCTGACGGGCAGATGGAGTGCTTCTTCGCCAGCTTGCCGAAGTCGGCACCGTTTTTAATCTGCTCCAGAAGGTCTAAAGCCAGTTTCTCTTCTTTAACAAGGATGTGCACTGCTGCTGCTGTTTTTGCCATGATCGTGCCTTGAATAGGTTGAAATAAATCGGGGCGCAATATACCACGCGTCAGCGGCGATAAAGCACCTTAATGATATGGTAGCCAAATTTGGTTTTTACCGGGCCGTAGGGCTTCAGGAGAGGGCAGCTAAAGACCGCCCGATCGAACGGGCCGACCATCGCACCTTGTTGAAACTCGCCGAGATCCCCGCCATTGCGCCCGGACGGGCATTTAGAGTAGCGCTTTGCCAGATGATCAAAGCTGATGCCGCGCTCCAGCTTGGCCAGGATCTCCTGGGCCAGTTTCTCTTCTTTTACCAGAATATGCAGGGCTGCTGCGGTCTTTTTCATAGTTCTGCTCTACGAGTTAAACGCGATTTCTCCACTTTATCATTAGCCAGTAAATCTGCGCCCGGCTTTCTGCTACAATCCACACCCCGTTCGAAGATTGAGCAACACTCCCATGCGTTTAAACCCTGGACAACAACAAGCGGTCGAATTCGTTACTGGACCATGCCTGGTGCTGGCAGGGGCCGGTTCGGGTAAAACCCGCGTGATCACCAACAAAATCGCCCATTTGATCCACAATTGCGGATATCAGGCGCGACACATTGCGGCGGTCACCTTTACCAATAAAGCGGCGCGCGAGATGAAAGAGCGCGTCGGCCAGACGCTGGGCCGTAAAGAAGCGCGTGGCCTGATGATCTCCACCTTCCACACGCTGGGGCTGGATATCATCAAACGCGAGTATGCGGCGCTGGGAATGAAGTCCAACTTCTCGCTTTTTGACGATACCGATCAGGTGGCGCTGCTCAAAGAGCTCACCGAGGGGCTGATCGAAGATGACAAGGTGCTGTTGCAGCAGCTGATCTCGACGATCTCGAACTGGAAAAACGATCTGATGACGCCGGCCCAGGCCGCGGCGATCGCCAAAGGCGAACGGGATCGGATTTTCGCCCACTGCTACGGTCTGTACGATGCGCATATGAAAGCGTGCAACGTGCTGGACTTTGACGATCTGATCCTGCTGCCCACGCTGCTGCTGCAGCGCAATGAAGAGGTGCGCGAGCGCTGGCAGAATAAAATCCGCTACCTGCTGGTGGATGAATATCAGGACACCAACACCAGCCAGTACGAGCTGGTGAAGCTGCTGGTGGGGCAGCGCGCGCGTTTCACCGTGGTAGGCGATGACGACCAGTCAATTTACTCCTGGCGCGGTGCACGCCCACAAAACCTGGTGCTGCTGAGCAAAGATTTCCCCGCCCTGCAGGTGATTAAGCTGGAGCAGAACTACCGCTCCTCCGGGCGTATCCTGAAGGCGGCAAACATCCTGATTGCCAATAACCCGCACGTGTTTGAGAAGCGTCTCTTCTCCGAACTGGGCTACGGCACGGAGCTGAAAGTGCTCAGCGCCAACAATGAGGATCATGAAGCGGAGCGCGTGACGGGCGAACTCATCGCTCACCACTTCGTCAACAAAACCGAATATAAGGATTACGCGATCCTCTATCGCGGCAATCACCAGTCGCGCGTCTTTGAAAAGATGCTGATGCAGAACCGCATTCCGTACAAAATCTCGGGCGGCACGTCGTTCTTCTCGCGGCCAGAAATCAAACATCTGCTGGCCTATCTTCGCGTGCTCACAAACCCGGATGATGACAGCGCGTTTCTGCGCATCGTGAATACGCCTAAACGCGAGATTGGCCCGGCGACGCTGCAAAAGCTCGGCGAGTGGGCGATGACCCGCAACAAAAGTATGTTCACTGCCAGCTTCGACATGGGGCTGAGCCAGACGTTAACCGGACGCGGGTATGACTCGTTAACCCGCTTCACCCACTGGCTTGGCGAAGTGCAGCGTCTCGCGGAGCGCGAGCCGGTGGCGGCAGTGCGCGATCTCATTCACGGCATCGACTATGAGTCCTGGCTGTATGAAACCTCAGCCAGCCCGAAGGCGGCTGAGATGCGCATGAAAAACGTTAACCAGCTCTTCAGCTGGATGACCGAAATGCTGGAGGGCTCTGAAATCGACGAGCCGATGACCCTAACGCAGGTGGTCACCCGCTTTACCCTGCGCGACATGATGGAGCGCGGCGAGAGCGAAGAAGAGGCCGATCAGGTTCAGCTGATGACGCTGCATGCGTCAAAAGGGCTGGAGTTCCCGTATGTGTATCTGGTCGGCATGGAAGAGGGATTGTTGCCGCACCAGAGCAGCATTGATGAAGACAACGTCGACGAGGAGCGCCGTCTGGCCTACGTGGGGATCACCCGCGCGCAGAAAGAGCTGACGTTTACGCTGTGTAAAGAGCGCCGCCAGTACGGTGAACTGGTTCGCCCGGAGCCGAGTCGTTTCCTGCTGGAACTGCCGCAGGATGACCTGATCTGGGAACAGGAGCGCAAAGTGATTACCGCAGAAGAGCGGATGCACAAGGGACAGGCTAACGTGGCGAACATACGCGCTATGCTGGCAAAAGCCAAAGAAAAAGGATGAGTCCGGAGGGACCTGTTGGCCGGGTAAGGCGAAGCCGCCACCCGGCACTGTTCAGCGTATTACTTTACTTCCAGCACCCAGTGCACATAGCTCTGCCACTGGCACTCCTGCTCGATCATTTCAGCCCCTAATGGGTGACGATCAATCCAGTTCTCCGGCAGCGTCAGCGAAAGCTTCTCGTCATCGGCCACCAGATTAATGGCCGGCAGCAAATCATCGCGGCGGCGGCTGGCAAACAGGATCGCCAGACGCAGCAGGCGGCACAGATGCTCGGCCACGCGCGGCGGTACGGCGTTTTGCTGATGCAAAGAGGAGAGATCGACGGCGTTGGTCTGGTTCAGCAGCAGCGTGGCCAGCAATTTTTTCTGCGCAGGCGTATAGCCCGGTAAATCCAGGTTTCGCACCAGATACGCTGCATGAGCCGGTGCCTGCTTAAAATCAATGCTCAGCCCCACTTCATGTAGCGCACAGGCGCTCAGCAGTAAATCCCGGCTCAGATGGTCAAGATCCCAGACGTTAGCAACCTGATCGGCGAAGCGTGACGCCAGCTGCGATACGCGTCCTGCCTGATCGATATCAACCAGAAAACGACGCTGAACGTTGCGCAGGGTACGGCTGCGGATATCCTGATCGACCGACAGATGTAACATCCCGTAGACCAGACCTTCGCGCAGCGCGCCGCCGGCCAGGGTCATACACTGGATGTTCAGCTCGGTGAAAATGGCGATAAGAATAGCCAGTCCGCTCGGGAAGACCAGCGCGCGTTCCAGCGTCAGGCCTTCAATTTCCAGCTCTTCCAGGCGTCCGCACTGAATGGCGCGCTGTTTCAGCTGCTGAAGTTTGGCAAGCGTAATCCGCTCGTCCATTCCCTGCGCCATCATGATTTCCTGCAGAGCCTGCACGGTACCCGAGGCACCCACGCAGACTTTCCAGCCGTGATAGCGCAGCTCGTCCATCACCGGGCGTAATACCTCGCGCGCGGCGTTTTCTGCCTCGTCGAAGTTCTCTTTCGCCAGGTTCCGATCGGTAAAGTAGCGCTCAAGCCAGGTCACGCAGCCCATCGACAGGCTGAACAGCGACGTTGCCTGCGCGCCGGTGCCGGTCACAAGCTCGGTACTGGCACCGCCGATATCCACCACCAGACGGCGATCGTCACCTCCCGTGGTGTGCGCAACGCCCTGGTAAATCAGGCGAGCCTCTTCTTCACCGCTGATAACCTGTACCGGACAACCCAGAATTTCCTGCGCTCTGGCGATGAAATCCACGGCGTTGACCGCCAGGCGGAGTGTCGCAGTGGCGACCACGGTGATTTGGGCGTGCGGGATATCCTGCAGACGTTCGGCAAAGAGCCGCAGACACTGCCAGCCACGTTCCATGGCTTCAGGGGAGAGGTGATTATCGCTGCTCAGGCCCGCCGCGAGGCGGACCTTGCGCTTGATGCGCGTCAGCGTTTGTATGCTTCCCGCCACCTCGCGCACAACCAGCATATGAAAACTATTCGAACCGAGATCAATTGCCGCATAAAGCGAGGTGGAGCTGAGCATATTTTCTTAACCTGAACGACGACGATTACGCGGCGCGCCACCTGAACGACGCGGACCATTGCCGGAGCGTGGGCGGGTTAGACGCTTAGGCGGCGGCAGTTCGCTTAACAGCGCTTCCGGATTGTATTTGCTCTGCGGAATAGAGTGACCGATATACGTCTCAATGGCCGGGAGATTCAGCGCATACTCTTCACACGCCAGGCTAATCGAGTGACCGCTTGCGCCCGCACGACCGGTACGACCGATACGGTGTACGTAGTCTTCGCAGTCGTCTGGCAGATCGTAGTTAAAGACGTGCGTCACGGCCGGAATGTGCAGACCACGAGCAGCAACGTCGGTTGCGACCAGAATATCGAGATCGCCACGGGTAAACTCTTCAAGAATACGCAGGCGTTTTTTCTGCGCCACGTCGCCGGTCAGCAGACCAACACGGTGACCGTCTGCAGCCAGATGGCCCCAGATGTCTTCACAACGGTGTTTGGTGTTCGCGAAGATAATGGCGCGATCTGGCCACTCTTCTTCGATCAGCGTTTGCAGCAGACGCATTTTCTCTTCATTTGAAGGGTAGAAGAGCTCTTCTTTAATGCGGTGACCCGTTTTCTGCTCCGGTTCCACTTCGACATATTCGGCGTTGTTCATCTGTTCGAACGCCAGCTCGCGTACGCGATAAGAAAGGGTAGCGGAGAACAGCATGTTCAGACGCTGATTGGCCGGCGGCATGCGGCGGAACAGCCAGCGAATGTCTTTAATGAAGCCCAGATCGTACATGCGGTCAGCTTCATCGAGCACCACAACCTGGATTGCGCCGAGGTTAATGTGGTTCTGTTTGGCGTAATCGATAAGACGGCCGGTGGTACCGATCAGGATATCCACACCGCTTTCCAGCACTTTCAGCTGTTTATCGTAGCCGTCGCCGCCATAGGCCAGGCCAAGCTTCAGTCCGGTAGACTGCGCCAGGGGTTCAGCGTCTGCGTGGATCTGTACCGCCAGTTCTCGCGTCGGTGCCATAATTAGCGCGCGCGGCTGGTTAACTTTGCGGTCTGCAATCGCTGGGTGAGAAAGTAAATAATGAAACGTTGACGTTAAAAACGCCATCGTTTTGCCGGTACCGGTTTGCGCCTGCCCGGCAACATCGCGACCGGCCAGCGTCAGCGGCAGCGCGAGGGCCTGAATGGGCGTGCAGTTATGAAACCCTTTATTTTCAAGGGCTTCAATCACCTTCGGGTGCAGCGCGAAGTCGGAAAACTTCTGTTCTGTTAAATGTGTTTTGCTCATAGTGTGGTAGAATATCAGCTTACTATTGCTTTACGAAAGCGTATCCGGTGAAATAAAGTCAACCTTTAGTTGGTTAATGCGACATCAACACGTCGTTGGTGGAGACAAAACCAACGTACCAGGCTTATTCCTGTGGAGTTATATATGAGCGATAAAATTATTCACCTGACTGACGACAGTTTTGACACGGACGTACTTAAGGCTGACGGGCTGATCCTCGTCGATTTCTGGGCTGAATGGTGTGGTCCTTGCAAAATGATCGCCCCGATTCTGGATGAGATCGCTGACGAATATCAGGGCAAACTGACCGTTGCCAAGCTGAACATCGACCAGAACCCGGGCACCGCACCAAAATACGGTATCCGTGGCATCCCAACCCTTCTGCTGTTCAAAAACGGCGAAGTGGCAGCGACCAAAGTGGGCGCACTGTCCAAAGGTCAACTGAAAGAGTTCCTGGACGCTAACCTGGCGTAAGGTTTCTCCGCTGTGCGTTCAGGGCTCCCGGCTAAATGATGTGGAACTCTGGACGCCCGGCTGAAGTCGTGCTAAGTTAGCTATGACTTCGTTTTAAACATATCTTGTTGTTTGAATCTTGTTTTACCCGATACTTCCCGTTGTTAACATGAACAGTGCGTGAAGTGGCTAAATTCCGGGCTTGTCACTCAATCCGTCTTGTCGTTTCAGTTCTGCGTTCTTTCCCTGTGACCAGACAGCGAACAGACATGAGTTGATGGCCGCTAAACAGGCATGGATGACCCTGCCATACCATTCACAACATTAAGTTCGAGAATCACCCCGAGTTTAAGAACCCACACCATTATGAATCTTACCGAATTAAAGAATACGCCGGTTTCTGAGCTGATCACTCTCGGCGAAAATATGGGACTGGAAAACCAGGCCCGTATGCGCAAGCAGGACATCATTTTCGCCATCCTGAAGCAGCACGCTAAGAGTGGCGAAGATATCTTTGGCGACGGTGTGCTGGAGATATTGCAAGACGGATTTGGTTTCCTCCGCTCTGCAGACAGCTCCTACCTCGCCGGCCCTGACGACATCTACGTATCCCCCAGCCAAATCCGCCGTTTCAACCTCCGCACTGGTGACACCATTTCAGGTAAGATTCGTCCTCCTAAAGAGGGTGAACGCTACTTTGCGCTGTTGAAAGTCAATGAAGTTAACTTCGACAAACCGGAAAACTCGCGTAATAAGATCCTCTTTGAGAACTTAACGCCGCTGCACGCGAACTCTCGCCTGCGCATGGAGCGTGGTAACGGTTCAACTGAAGACTTAACCGCGCGTGTTCTGGATCTGGCATCACCAATTGGTCGCGGCCAGCGTGGTCTGATTGTGGCACCGCCGAAGGCGGGTAAAACCATGCTGCTGCAGAACATCGCGCAGAGCATCGCTTATAACCACCCAGACTGCGTGCTGATGGTGCTGCTGATCGACGAACGTCCGGAAGAAGTGACCGAGATGCAGCGTCTGGTTAAAGGTGAAGTGGTTGCTTCTACCTTCGACGAACCGGCATCTCGCCACGTTCAGGTTGCGGAAATGGTTATCGAGAAGGCGAAACGCCTGGTTGAGCACAAGAAAGACGTGATCATCCTGCTTGACTCCATCACCCGTCTGGCGCGTGCCTACAACACCGTCGTTCCTGCGTCAGGTAAAGTGCTGACCGGTGGTGTGGATGCTAACGCCCTGCATCGCCCGAAACGCTTCTTCGGTGCCGCACGTAACGTGGAAGAGGGCGGCAGCCTGACCATCATCGCGACGGCGCTGATCGATACCGGTTCTAAAATGGACGAAGTAATTTACGAAGAATTTAAAGGTACAGGTAACATGGAACTGCACCTTTCTCGTAAAATCGCTGAGAAACGCGTCTTCCCGGCTATCGACTACAACCGTTCCGGTACCCGTAAAGAAGAGCTGCTCACCACGCAGGAAGAGCTGCAGAAAATGTGGATCCTGCGCAAAATCATCCATCCAATGGGTGAAATTGACGCGATGGAGTTCCTCATTAACAAACTGGCGATGACCAAAACCAACGACGATTTCTTCGACATGATGAAACGCTCGTAACGCAAATAAAGCCAGCGAACGCCACGTTTTTACGTGGCGTTTTCCTTTTATGGACTATACGCTAGTACCATCTACTCCCAATTTTGACCGGTCGGTGCGACAATAGGGTCGTTTGTGCAGCTAAAGAAATAATTGATTGAAAAATATACAAAGGGAGTAGTCAGAAGCCATCTTTATTACTTCTGAGGCTGTGGCTTCATGGTTATACTTCCGGGACTAACATTTGTTGAGAGCAATCCATTGTGAATCTATTCACCGCCGTTACTGAACTGATCAGTATTTTTTTATTCACAACCTGTTTTTTGTTCATTGCGCGCAAGGTGGCAAAACGAATAGGGTTGGTGGATAAGCCTAATTTTCGTAAACGCCATCAGGGACTTATTCCTTTAGTCGGCGGGATTTCTGTTTACGCAGGGATTTGCTTCACGTTTGGTATTGCCGATTATTATATCCCGCATGCTGCCCTCTACATTGCCTGCGCCGGTGTTCTGGTGTTAGTCGGGGCCCTTGATGACCGGTTCGATATTGCGGTGAAAATACGCGCCACCGTTCAGGCGGCCATTGGCGTGGTGATGATGGTAGTGGGCGGACTGTATCTGCGAAGCCTTGGCTATGTATTTGGCCCCTGGGAGTTAGTCCTGGGTCCATTTGGCTTCTTCCTGACACTCTTTGCCGTCTGGGCGGCAATCAATGCTTTCAACATGGTGGATGGCATTGACGGCCTGCTCGGTGGGTTGTCATCCGTCTCGTTCGCCGCTATCGGCATTATTTTATGGTTTGATGGTCAGTACAGCCTGGCAATGTGGTGTTTTGCCATGATTGCCGCCATTCTGCCTTATATTCTCTTAAATCTCGGTGTGCTGGGCCGTCGCTATAAAGTCTTTATGGGTGACGCGGGCAGTACGCTGATTGGTTTTACGGTTATCTGGATCCTGCTTGAAACCACACAGGGTCAAACCCATCCGATAAGCCCCGTAACCGCGCTGTGGATTATTGCCATTCCATTAATGGATATGGTGGCGATTATGTATCGCCGCCTGCGCAAGGGGATGAGTCCTTTCTCTCCTGACCGCCAACATATTCATCATCTCATCATGCGTGCGGGTTTTACTTCTCGTCAGGCGTTTGTGCTGATTACTCTGGCCGCCGCTATTTTGGCCGCGATTGGTGTAGCTGCAGAATATTCTCATATTATTCCTGAGTGGGTTATGTTGGCATTATTCTTGCTGGCATTTTTCCTGTACGGCTACTGCATTAAACGCGCATGGAAAGTGGCGCGATTTATTAAACGTCTTAAACGCAGGATGCGTCGTAACAGTGGCAAAAATACAACATTAACTAAGTAAAACCGGGACTATGATGACTCAACCGTTGGCGGGAGCGAAATCAGTGGTAACTGAGAATGAACTGGATATTCGGGGTTTGTTTCGCGTGTTATGGGCAGGCAAACTTTGGATTGCGGGGATCGCGCTGGGTTTTGCACTGTTAGCGCTGGCCTATACGTTCTTTGCAAAACAAGAGTGGAGCGCCACGGCAATTACAGACAAGCCAACGGTTAACATGCTCGGGGGATACTATTCCCAGCAGCAATTCCTGCGTAACCTGGACATCAAAGCCAGTCTTGCTACGCCAGACCAGGCTTCCGTTATGGATGAAGCCTATAAAGAGTTTGTGATGCAGCTGGCTTCGTGGGATACCCGACGCGATTTCTGGTCCCAGACGGATTACTACAAGCAGCGTCGGGTTGATAATACAAAAGCCGACGCCGCCCTGCTGGACGATCTGATTAACAATATTCAGTTTATGCCGGGCGACGCGCTGCGTAACGTGAATGACAGCGTCAAGCTGATTGCAGAAACCGCGCCGGATGCCAACAACCTGTTGCGTCAGTACGTCGCGTTTGCCAGCCAGCGTGCCGCAAGCCATCTTAACGAAGAGCTTAAAGGTGCCTGGGCGGCTCGTACCATCCAGATGAAAGCCCAGGTGAAACGTCAGGAAGAGGTGGCGAATACCATTTTCGGTCGCCGCGTGCATAACATTGAGCAGGCGCTGAAAATTGCGGAACAGCGCAATATTTCCCGTACTGAGACTGACGTGCCTGCCGATGAGCTGCCTGATTCAGAGATGTTCCTCCTTGGTCGCCCTATGTTGCAGGCGCGTCTGGAAAACCTCCAGGCCGTCGGTCCTGATTTTGACCTCGATTACGATCAAAATCGCGCGATGCTCAATACGCTTAATGTAGGTCCATCTCTGGACCCGCGTTTTCAGACCTATCGTTATTTGCGAACGCCTGAAGAACCTGTAAAACGCGATAGTCCGCGTCGTGCATTCCTGATGATTATGTGGGGGATTGTAGGCGCACTGACGGGCGCTGGCGTGGCGTTAACGCGTCGTCGCAAAAACTAAGAACGCCGTCTACGATGAAGGCTGCGGCCTTCATCGCCTAATCGAAGAGAATCGATGTGAAAGTACTAACCGTATTTGGCACCAGGCCGGAGGCCATTAAGATGGCACCTCTGGTTCATGCGCTGGCCTGCGATCCTGATATTGAAGCGAAAGTGTGCGTCACTGCCCAACACCGTGAGATGCTCGATCAGGTTTTAACGCTCTTCTCCATCGTCCCGGATTACGACCTTAATATTATGAAACCGGGGCAAGGATTAACGGAAATAACCTGTCGCATTCTGCAAGAGCTAAAGCCGATCCTGGAGTCATTCAAGCCTGACGTGGTGCTGGTTCACGGTGACACCACCACAACCGTGGCGACAAGCCTGGCCGCGTTTTACCAGCGAATTCCCGTGGGGCATGTTGAGGCGGGTCTGCGTACCGGCAATCTTTATTCGCCGTGGCCGGAGGAGGCCAACCGCACGTTAACGGGTCATCTGGCGATGTACCACTTTGCGCCAACGGAAAACTCCCGTCAGAACCTGCTGCGTGAAAATATCGCCGATAACAAAATCTTTGTGACCGGCAATACGGTCATTGACGCGTTAATTTGGGTACGTGACCGCGTCCTGGCAAATAGCGAGCTTCAGAAAGAGCTCGCTGCCCGCTATCCGTTCCTTCACAACGGTAAAAAAACCATTCTGGTTACTGGCCACCGTCGCGAAAGCTTTGGCCGGGGTTTCGAGCAAATCTGTCACGCGCTGGCTGAAATCGCCGCGCAGAACGATGATGTGCAAATTGTCTATCCAGTACACCTTAACCCTAACGTCAGCGAGCCGGTTAACCGGATCCTGGGCCATGTCGAAAATGTCCTTCTGATTGAACCTCAGGACTACATGCCGTTTGTCTGGCTGATGAACCACGCCTGGCTGATCCTCACCGATTCCGGCGGAATTCAGGAAGAAGCGCCATCCCTCGGCAAACCGGTGCTGGTGATGCGTGAAACGACCGAACGTCCGGAAGCCGTCAAAGCCGGTACGGTGAGGCTGGTCGGCACCAACGCGCAGCTCATCGTCGAAGAGGTCACGCGCCTGCTGCATGACGATGAAGCGTATCAGGCGATGAGCCGGGCCCATAATCCGTACGGAGACGGGCAGGCTTGTGGCCGTATTTTGCAAGCACTTAAACACAATCGGGTATCGCTATGAGTTTTACTACCATCTCTGTCATCGGTCTTGGCTACATTGGCTTGCCTACTGCGGCCGCGTTCGCCTCTCGTCAGAAACAGGTTGTCGGTGTGGATATCAACGCACGGGCGGTAGAAACCATTAACCGTGGCGAGATTCATATTGTGGAGCCCGATCTTGACCGCGTGGTGAAAGAGGCGGTGGAGGGGGGCTTCCTGCGTGCCAGCACGACGCCAGTTGAAGCGGATGCCTACCTGATTGCCGTCCCCACTCCATTTAAAGGCGACCACGAGCCCGACATGGCGTTCGTCGAGGCGGCGGCAAAATCCATCGCGCCTGTGCTGAAGAAAGGGGCGCTGGTGATCCTGGAATCAACATCTCCGGTCGGCGCTACCGAGCAGATGGCACAGTGGCTGGCCGACGCGCGCCCTGATTTAAGCTTCCCGCAGCAGGCGGGTGAACAGGCGGATATCAACATCGCTTACTGTCCGGAGCGCGTGTTACCGGGTCAGGTGATGGTCGAACTGATTAAAAACGACCGCGTCATTGGCGGTATGACGCCCGTCTGTTCCGAACGTGCCAGCGCGCTGTACAAGATTTTCCTGGAAGGTGAGTGCGTGGTGACCAACTCCCGCACCGCCGAGATGTGCAAGCTGACGGAAAACAGCTTCCGCGACGTCAATATCGCCTTTGCGAACGAACTGTCCCTGATCTGCGCCGATCAGGGGATTAACGTCTGGGAGCTGATTAGTCTGGCGAATCGCCATCCGCGCGTGAACATTCTCCAGCCAGGTCCGGGCGTGGGCGGACACTGTATCGCCGTCGACCCGTGGTTTATCGTGGCGCAAAATCCGGCGCAGGCGCGTCTGATTCGCACCGCGCGTGAAGTGAACGACAGCAAGCCTCACTGGGTGCTCAATCAGGTTAAAGCGACGGTAGCGGATTGTCTGGCAGAGAGCGGCAAGCGCGCCAGCGAGCTGAAAATTGCCTGCTTTGGTCTGGCATTCAAACCCAATATTGACGATCTGCGTGAAAGCCCGGCGATGGAAATTGCCGAGATGATTGCCGAATGGCACAAGGGTGAAACGCTGGTGGTTGAGCCGAATATCCATCAATTACCGGCAAAACTGGCGGGGCACTGCACGCTGACGGCGCTGGACGACGCGCTGGCGACGGCGGACGTGCTGGTGCTGCTGGTGGATCATAAAGAGTTTAAAGCAACGTCCGGCGATGCTGTTCGTCAGCAGTATATTGTGGATACCAAAGGTGTCTGGCGTTGAACAGCCTGAATGGGGTGCTCGAGTCCCTGCAGTGGGAGAGTGCCTTTTTCGGCCTGCCGTCGGCCATCGTGCGTCTGCGCGATGACGCGCCGATGCTGGCTGAACCGGATTTTATCGCCTGGCAACGGGTGCAGGCTAAGATCCCGACGGAGCGTGCCGATCTGCTTGATGCGCTGCAGCAACACGGCTTTCAGCTGGTTGAAGGTGAGGTAGACCTTTCCATTACCCTTACCCGGCACGATGCGTCCGGCGCGGAAATTGCAACAGAGCAGGACATCCCCGCGCTGCGTCAGATGGCGGCCCAGGCATTTGCTCAGAGCCGCTTTCGTGCGCCCTGGTATGCACCTGACGATAGCGGACGTTTCTATGCCCAGTGGATAGAAAATGCGGTCAAAGGCACCTTTGACCATGTCTGCCTGGTTTTTCGTGCAGGGGACGGTCAAATCCAGGGGTTCGTCTCGCTGCGTAAGCTCAACGAGCGCGAGGCGCGTATCGGCTTATTAGCCGGGCGCGGCATGGGTGAGAAACTCATGCAGGCGGCGCTGCACTGGGCGCAGCAGCAACAGCTTGTGACGCTGCGGGTCGCGACCCAACTGGGCAACACCGCCGCGCTTAAACGTTATATTGCGAGTGGTGCCAACATCGACGCCACCGCCTACTGGTTATACAGGTGACAAGATGATTCCATTTAACGCACCACCCGTTGTCGGAACTGAACTCGACTATATGCAGTCTGCCATGGGCAGCGGCAAACTCTGTGGTGACGGCGGTTTTACCCGTCGCTGTCAGCAGTGGATGGAACAGCGTTTTCGCAGCGCCAAAGTGCTGCTGACCCCGTCCTGTACGGCATCGCTGGAAATGGCGGCACTGTTGCTGGATATCCAGCCCGGTGATGAAGTGATTATGCCGAGCTATACCTTCGTTTCCACCGCGAACGCCTTTGTCCTACGCGGAGCGAAAATCGTCTTTGTGGATATCCGTCCGGATACCATGAACATTGATGAGACGCTGATTGAAGCGGCGATCACCGACAAAACGCGCGCGATCGTGCCGGTTCACTACGCGGGCGTGGCCTGTGAAATGGACACCATCATGGCCATCGCCAAAAAACATAATCTGTTCGTGGTGGAAGATGCCGCGCAGGGCGTGATGTCCACCTACAAGGGACGCGCGCTGGGCACGATCGGCCACATTGGCTGCTTTAGCTTCCACGAAACCAAAAACTACACGGCGGGTGGAGAAGGTGGCGCGACGCTGATTAACGACCGGGCTCTCGTGGAGCGTGCGGAAGTGATCCGCGAAAAAGGCACCAACCGCAGCCAGTTCTTCCGGGGACAGGTAGATAAATACACCTGGCGCGATATCGGCTCCAGCTATCTGATGGCGGATCTGCAGGCGGCGTATCTGTGGGCGCAGCTGGAAGCGGCGGAACGTATCAACCTTCAGCGTCTTTCCCTGTGGCAAACGTATTACGATGCGCTTGAGCCTCTGGCCAAAGCCGGGCGTATTGAGCTGCCGACCATCCCGGCGGATTGCGTCCACAACGCGCATATGTTCTACATCAAGCTGCGCGATAACGACGACCGCAGCGAGCTCATCGCCTGGCTGAAAGAGGCCGAAATTATGGCGGTGTTCCACTACATCCCGCTGCACTCCAGCCCGGCCGGCGAAGCGTTTGGCACGTTCGCGGGTGAAGATCGTTACACCACCAAAGAAAGTGAGCGTTTGCTTCGCCTGCCACTGTTCTACAACCTCGCGCCTGTTAACCAGCGTACGGTAATTAATACCCTTCTGAGTTATTTCGGCTGATATGTCTCTGGCAAAAGCATCGGTGTGGACCGCCGCGTCCACGCTTGTAAAAATTGGCGCCGGGCTGCTGGTCGTCAAGCTGTTGGCCGTCTCATTTGGCCCCTCTGGTGTCGGGCTGGCAGGTAATTTCCGCCAGCTCGTTACCGTCCTTGGCGTGCTGGCCGGTGCCGGTATCTTCAACGGCGTCACCAAATACGTTGCGCAGTATCATGATGATGCGGCTCAGCTGCGCAGAGTGGTGGGTACCTCTTCGGCGATGGTCACGGGTTTTTCGACCCTGATGGCGATTGTCTTTCTGCTGGCGGCGGCGCCCATCAGCCAGGGATTGTTCGGTCATACCCATTATCAGGGGCTGGTGCGTCTGGTCGCGTTGGTTCAGATGGGTATTGCCTGGGCTAACCTGCTGCTGGCGCTGATGAAAGGTTTTCGTGATGCCGCCGGGAACGCGCTTGCCTTAATCCTGGGCAGCGTCATCGGCGTGATTGCCTATTACTTTTGCTATCGCCTGGGCGGCTATGAGGGCGCACTGCTGGGGCTGGCCCTGGTCCCGGCACTGGTTGTTGTGCCTGCGGCATTTATGCTGATGCGTCGGGGCGTCATCCCTCTGAGCTTCCTGAAACCGCAATGGGACACGATGCTTGCCAGCCAGCTGGGTAAATTTACCCTGATGGCGCTCATCACCTCCGTTACGCTGCCGGTAGCCTACGTGATGATGCGAAATTTGCTGGCGGCGCATTATAGCTGGGATGAAGTGGGGATCTGGCAGGGCGTAAGCAGTATTTCCGACGCCTATCTCCAGTTTATTACGGCTTCCTTTAGCGTTTACCTGCTGCCAACCTTATCGCGTCTGACGTCCAGACAGGATATTACCCGTGAGATTTTCCGATCGCTGCGCTTTGTGCTGCCAGCCGTCGCGGCGGCCAGCTTTACCGTCTGGTTACTGCGCGATGTCGCCATCTGGCTGCTGTTCTCGGCGAAGTTCACCGCCATGCGCGATCTCTTTGCCTGGCAGCTGGTGGGTGATGTGCTGAAAGTGGGTGCTTACGTTTTTGGCTATCTGGTGATTGCAAAAGCGTCCCTGCGGATGTATATCCTGGCGGAAATTAGCCAGTTTGCGTTACTGACAGCATTTTCACACTGGCTGATACCCGCGCACGGTGCGCTGGGGGCGGCTCAGGCCTACATGGCAACCTATATCGTTTATTTCGCCGCCTGTTGCGGCGTATTTTTATTGTGGCGTAAACGCGCATGACTGCACTGATTCACATCCTGGGATCGGATATCCCACACCATAACCAGACCGTTTTGCGGTTCTTCAACGACGAGCTCGCATCGGGTAATCCTGATGCGCGTGAGTTTATGGTTGCAGGTCAGGATAAGGGCCTGAGCGAGGCGTTTCCGGCGCTGACGATTCGCTTCTGGCCGGATAAGGCCGCGCTGGCGAAGGCGGTCGTTGCCAGAGCCAAGGCGGATCGTAAGCAACGTTTCTTTTTCCACGGGCAGTTCAATACCGGCCTGTGGCTGGCGCTGCTCAGCGGGGGGATTAAACCCTCCCAGTGCAGCTGGCATATCTGGGGAGCCGATCTCTACGAAGTCTCCCGCGGCTGGAAATTCCGTCTTTTCTATCCGCTGCGCCGCATGGCGCAGGGGCGCGTGGGCTGTGTGTTTGCCACCCGTGGCGATCTCAACTATTTTGCTAAACAGCACCCGAACGTGCGCGGAGAACTGCTCTATTTCCCAACCCGCATGGATCCGGCGCTGAACGCCATGGCGAATGACGCGGTGCGTGAAGGCAAGCTAACGATCCTGGTGGGGAATTCCGGCGATCGCAGTAACGAACACGTCGCAGCGCTCAGGGCGGTGCATCAGCAGTTCGGCGACACGGTGAACGTGGTGGTGCCGATGGGCTATCCCGCCAACAACGACGCCTATATTGCTGAGGTTCGCCAGCAGGGACTTGCGCTGTTTAGCGCAGAAAATTTGCACATCCTCAGCGATAGGCTGGAATTTGATGAGTATCTTGCGCTGCTGAGAAAATGCGATCTTGGCTATTTCATCTTCGCCCGACAGCAGGGAATCGGCACGCTGTGTCTGCTGATTCAGGCGGGTGTACCGTGCGTGCTCAACCGCGACAACCCGTTCTGGCAGGACATGGCCGAGCAGCATATTCCGGTGCTGTTTACCTCAGACACGCTGAATGTCGAGGTGGTACGGGAAGCCCAACGCCAGCTCACGCTGGTGGATAAAAATAGCATCGATTTTTTCAGCCCGAATTACCTCACGCCGTGGCATCGCGCGCTGCGTATCGCTTCAGGAGACAAAGCATGAGTCAGTTGCAATTCAGCGGCTTACTGGTTGTCTGGCTTCTGAGCGCCCTGTTTATCGCCACGCTTACCTGGTTTGAATTCCGCCGGGTGCGGTTCAACTTTAACGTATTCTTCTCGTTACTGTTTCTGCTGACCTTCTTTTTCGGCTTCCCGCTGACCAGCATTCTGGTCTTCCGTTTTGACGTGAGCGTCGCACCGCCGGAAATCCTGCTCCAGGCGCTTCTGGCGGCGACCTGCTTCTATGCCGTCTACTACGTCACCTATAAAACGCGTCTGCGTTCAGCGCAGGCTGCAGTCCCGCGTCGGCCGCTTTTTACCATGAATCGGGTGGAAACCCACCTGACGTGGGTGATGCTGATGACCATCGCCCTGGTCAGCGTCGGTATCTTCTTCATGCATAACGGCTTTCTGCTGTTTAAGCTCCACTCCTACAGCCAGATTTTTTCGGCCGAAGTCTCGGGCGTGGCGCTTAAGCGTTTCTTCTATTTCTTCATCCCGGCGATGCTGGTGGTCTTTTTCCTGCGTCAGGACAGCAAAGCGTGGCTGTTCTTTCTGGTCAGCACCGTCGCGTTTGGCATTCTGACCTACATGATTGTTGGCGGCACGCGCGCGAACATCATCATCGCCTTCGCCATCTTCCTGTTTATCGGCATCATCCGCGGCTGGATCTCGCTGTGGATGCTGGTTGCAGCAGGCGTGTTTGGCATTGTCGGGATGTTCTGGCTGGCGCTGAAGCGCTACGGGATGAACGTGGCGGGCGATGAGGCGTTTTACACGTTCCTCTACCTGACGCGCGATACGTTCTCGCCGTGGGAAAACCTGGCATTGCTGCTGCAAAACTACGACAAGATTGATTTCCAGGGGCTGGCGCCGATTGTTCGAGACTTCTACGTCTTTATCCCTTCCTGGCTATGGCCGGACCGGCCCGGCGTGGTGCTTAACACGGCGAATTACTTTACCTGGGAAGTGCTGAACAACCATTCCGGTCTGGCAATCTCGCCAACGCTGATTGGTTCCCTGGTGGTGATGGGGGGGGCGTGGTTCATTCTGCCCGGGGCGGTTGCCGTGGGGCTGATTATCAAGTGGTTCGACTGGCTTTACCTGCGCGGCAACGAAGAGACCAACCGCTATAAAGCCGCCATTTTGCACAGTTTCTGCTTTGGTGCCATTTTCAATATGATCGTTCTGGCGCGCGAAGGGCTGGACTCGTTCGTTTCGCGCGTGGTGTTCTTCATGGTCGTTTTCGGCCTCTGCCTGTTGCTGGCCAAACTGTTGTACTGGCTGTTTGACAGCGCAGGTCTTGTGCACAAGCGCGAGCGGCAGGGCAGCACAACGCTGTCGCAAGTCTGAGTAAGGATAGTAATGACTGATAAAATTTCTGCACCGCGCTACGCGCTACGTGGCCTGCAGCTTATTGGCTGGCGCGACATGCAGCACGCGCTGGACTTTCTGTTCGCCGACGGCCAGATGAAATCCGGTACGCTGGTGGCCATCAACGCGGAAAAAATGCTGGCGGTTGAGGATAATGCGGAAGTCAAAAGCCTGATTGAAGCGGCTGAATTTAAATACGCGGACGGGATCAGCGTGGTCCGCTCTATCCGTAAAAAGTATCCTGACGCTAATGTATCCCGCGTGGCGGGGGCCGATCTCTGGGAGCAGCTTATGGCCCGGGCAGGTGCGCAGGGTACGCCCGTGTTCCTGATTGGCGGAAAGCCGGAGATACTGGCCCAGACGGAGGAGAAACTGCGTCGTCAATGGAATGTTAATATTGTCGGCAGCCAGGATGGTTACTTCAAACCGGAAGATCGACAGGCTCTGTTTGAGCGCGTTCGTGACAGCGGGGCGAAAATTGTCACCGTGGCGATGGGCTCCCCGCGCCAGGAGATCCTGATGCGCGACTGCCGTCTGGTCTGTCCGGATGCCCTCTACATGGGCGTCGGCGGCACGTACGACGTCTTTACCGGCCACGTTAAGCGTGCGCCAAAGGTCTGGCAAAATCTGGGGCTGGAGTGGCTGTACCGCCTGCTATCGCAACCGACGCGCATTAAACGACAGATCCGTCTGCTTCGCTACCTCGCCTGGCATTACACCGGGAAAATGTAATCAAAATGTAGCGCGATATGCTATTCGCGCTGCAACTCGCCTGCAAAACTGCTGATAATCTGTGCAATGCATTCATTTTTTTAATGCATCGTTTGCCATTTGGCAGATTTTAGGAAACCATTCGCTCCGTATTTTAGTACCCCTAAAAAACAATACCCGGTATTAAGCCGGGAAACAGCAAACACAATCGAGGATCTATGGCAGAGAAACAACCGGAGCTACAGCGTGGGCTGGAAGCTCGTCATATTGAACTGATAGCGCTGGGCGGCACTATCGGCGTAGGCCTGTTTATGGGCTCCGCAAGCACGCTCAAATGGGCAGGCCCTTCCGTATTACTGGCGTATATTATCGCCGGGCTGTTTGTTTTCTTCATTATGCGTTCCATGGGCGAAATGCTCTTCCTGGAGCCGGTAACCGGCTCTTTCGCCGTTTACGCGCATCGCTATATGAGCCCCTTCTTCGGCTACCTGACGGCCTGGTCATACTGGTTTATGTGGATGGCGGTGGGCATCTCAGAGATCACCGCGATAGGGGTCTACGTCCAGTTCTGGTTCCCGGACATGGTCCAGTGGATACCCGCGCTCATTGCCGTGGGGCTGGTGGCGCTGGCAAACCTGGCCGCCGTGCGCCTTTACGGTGAAATTGAGTTCTGGTTCGCAATGATCAAAGTCACCACGATTATCGTGATGATTGTCGTCGGCCTGGGCGTGATTTTCTTCGGCTTTGGCAACGGTGGACACGCTATCGGCTTTGGCAACCTGACCGAAAACGGCGGCTTCTTCGCCGGCGGCTGGAAGGGCTTCCTGACGGCGCTGTGTATCGTTGTGGCCTCGTATCAGGGCGTGGAGCTGATCGGTATTACCGCCGGTGAAGCGAAAAACCCGCAGGTCACGCTGCGTAGCGCGGTGGGCAAAGTGCTGTGGCGTATCCTGATTTTCTATGTGGGCGCGATCTTCGTCATCGTGACCATCTTCCCGTGGAACGAAATTGGCACGACGGGTAGCCCGTTTGTATTAACCTTCGCCAAAATTGGTATCACGGCGGCGGCGGGTATCATCAACTTTGTGGTCCTGACGGCAGCGCTGTCAGGCTGTAACAGCGGGATGTACAGCTGCGGGCGTATGCTCTATGCGCTTTCGAAGAATAACCAGCTGCCTGCGGCGATGAGTAAAGTTTCACGTGCCGGCGTACCGGTGGCGGGTGTGGCGGTCTCCATTGTAATCCTGCTGATTGGCTCTTGCCTGAATTACATCATTCCTAACCCGCAGCGCGTGTTCGTTTACGTCTACAGCGCCAGCGTACTGCCGGGCATGGTGCCGTGGTTTGTTATCCTCATCAGCCAGCTGCGTTTCCGTCATGCGCATAAAAAAGCGATTGAAAGCCATCCGTTCCGCTCAATTCTGTTCCCCTATGCGAACTATTTGACGATGGCGTTCCTGATTTGCGTATTAATCGGCATGTACTTTAATGAAGATACCCGCATGTCGCTGTTTGTCGGGATGATCTTCCTGGCGGCTGTAACGGCTGCATATAAGCTTTTTGGCCTGGGTCGCCGCGGCACCACGCAGAAAGTGGAGGAATAAGCGGCAAAATGTGCAAACCATAACCAAACGCGCATTTTTTTCAAAAAAGCACTAGACAGCGGGGACGGAGGTACGTAATATCCAGCCCCGCAACGGCGCTAAGCGCCCGTAGCTCAGCTGGATAGAGCGCTGCCCTCCGGAGGCAGAGGTCTCAGGTTCGAATCCTGTCGGGCGCGCCATTTTAGTCCCGGCGCTAGAGCTGCGGTGGTCTGAGAAGTAGTCAGTACCGCGTGAAAGAATACAGTGGTGGCTATAGCTCAGTTGGTAGAGCCCTGGATTGTGATTCCAGTTGTCGTGGGTTCGAATCCCATTAGCCACCCCATTATTTGAAAGAGTTGTGAATTGCGAAGGTGGCGGAATTGGTAGACGCGCTAGCTTCAGGTGTTAGTGTCCTTTGGATGTGGGGGTTCGAGTCCCCCCCCTCGCACCACGACTTTTTAAATGAATTGAACTAAAAATTCAAAAAGCAGTACATCGGCGAGTAGCGCAGCTTGGTAGCGCAACTGGTTTGGGACCAGTGGGTCGGAGGTTCGAATCCTCTCTCGCCGACCAATTTTGAACCCCGCTTCGGCGGGGTTTTTTGTTTTCTGCGAGCTCTCATTCCTGTAGTCATGCCCCGACAGCGCCCTTTTTCTTTGTCGCAATTCAGCGACATGCAACTCATTGAAAATTAAATAAATAACTATTTATGGGTTTTGCTGTCTCCTCCTGGCGACATATTCCCGCCTTTTCCCGATACGTTGTAGAGCCTAAGACGGTGCCAGGCAGCATAATTTCCTTTTATCTTAAAATGTTGCGTCATGTAAAAGTTCTGGGTGTCATGTTGGCACGTTACGTGCAATAATATGCGTGTAGATGCTCATTCCATCTCTTATGTTCGCCTTAGTGCCTCATAAACTCAGGAATGACGCAGAGCCATTTACGGTGCTTATCGTCCACTGACAGATGTCGCTTCGGCCTCATCAGACACCATGGACACAACGTTGAGTGAAGCACCAAATATGTTGTCTTACAGACCTGTTTTAACGCCTGCTTTTATAGCAGGCGTTTTTTTATGCCTTATTCCCGATACAGGCGCATGATCAGGGCAACCATCAGCAGGGCCGATACAGAGACAGCATAGAGCGCCTGTACGGAGCCAAACCCTGAAGCTACCGCCGCTGCAATGCCGGTGAAAAGAGAGGCGCTGAGCGTTTGCCAGCGCCAGGCTTTACCGCTGGCCGAAGCGGTTTGCGTGAGAGGAAAACTACTGAGTACCCCAAACGTGCCCGCTGCGAAGAGAACATTCGAGGCCAGATGCGCGATAAAGATCATCCCCAGCGCGCATATCGTCCACCCGGACAAAAAAGGCAGCATGCCATAAGCGGCCAGAAAGATGCTGAGGCAAACGATTATTCGCGGCGTGTGGGCCGCAAAGCGCGTCAGGCTCTCTTTTTTTAGCAGCAGGGGGCCACAAAGCTGCCCCAGACTCCTCGCGAAAAGCAGAGGCAAAGCAAGGCCCGCCGCATCCTGAGGACTAAGCTGCTGGGCCAGTGCCGGAAGCAGCGCCATCGCCGGTGAGCCGACGGCGGCCAGCGCCGGCAGGATGAGCAGGCTGCGTTTTTGCCGAACGGTCAACGCCTGCCAGCGTAATGTTGCAGAAACTCCCCTTTCCATAGCGGTGGGATGTGGTGCCGGAGAAAACCGGCGCCCAGCCAGCCATAGCAGTACCACTGACCCGAGAAAGCTGGCGGCATCAATGGCCAGCAGGGTAAACACGGACGTCTTCTGAAACAGCACCACGCCCAGGCCGGTCCCTAACAACACCTGAGAAGCAAAAATCACATTTTCCAGACAGGTTGCAGCGGGCAGCTCCGCTTCGCTAAGTCCGCGCTTAAAGAGCAAAGTCAGCGCGGGCCAGCTCATCCCGCTGAGCAGGGCTTCGGTGGATTGCACGGCGAGCAATGCGGCAACGCTGTGGTAACCCACACCAAGCAGGGGAAAGAGCAGGGCGAGCAGGCCCAGCCCCTCGGTCAGTATCAGCAGGGATATCGGCGAAAAGCGCGAGCACAGCTTTTCGCCGAAGATACTGCCGATGAACCCTGGTACCGTAGCGAAAAGAAAAGCGAGAGTAAGCAGAGCGGGCGGGGCTGACCACGCCAGCAGCAAACCGAAGACCACGACCTGGGTTAAGCCATTCCCCAGTGAAGAAAAGATAAAAGCACAGGCAAGCAGGCGCAGCCAGCGGTGGCAGCGCAGCGCCTGGATAAGCGCATACAAAAGCGAGTTCATTGAGATTTCCTTTCAAAAACGATTTAGTCCACGCTGCAAAATGTGCGCGTGTGTGAAAAAAGGTTAATGAAAAGACATCGTTACATTGGCGGATTCGTTTGCGGATGTGGGTGCAAAGAATGTAGCAGGAGAAAGGCGATAAAAAAAGGAGACCCTCTGGCCTCCTTTTTATTTACTGCTGCGTACCGTTATTTTGCAGCGTTAGCAGCAATCCGTCACGCCGCATGGCGGCTGCCTCTTCCGGCTTGTGCTGCTTGTCCAGCGTATCGGCAAGCCACGCGTAGTCAAACGCGTCCGGACGCTGCTTCAGCGCCGCGCGGAAGGCGAGGCTCGCCTCCTGCCATTCTCCGTGCTTCATCAGCGACTGACCGAGCGTGCTCCACAGCAGCGGGCGGTCACCGACGGTTTTAATCTGCTGACGCAGCACTTTTTCGATTTGCTCAGGATTATTGGTTTTCAGACGCGGGATCACCATCACCAGACGATCGTCATACTGGCGCTTCAGGCCATCGAGGAGGATCTCCTGAGCCGTGTCATGATCGTCACATTCAATAAGATGTTCCGCCATGGCGACCTGCAGAGGAACCTGCTGGCGCGTCTTACGGCTCTGATTCTTCCACCACGTTTTCAGACCGTCGCTGCCCAGGTCGGCGCGCGCCTGATCCATCAGGCCAATCCATGCCAGACGCTGAAGCTCATCACGATGTTCATCGTCGCCCACCTCGGCCTTCGCCATCGACGGAATGATGTCCAGCAGCGAGCCCCAGGCGCCGGTACGAATATACGCCTGCTCGGCAAGACGCAGCACTTCCGGATGACGTGGCGCAACTTCCAGCAGGCGATCGATACCGTGACGCGCCGCGTGATTTTCATTGCGCGCCAGCTGCAGGCGAACGCGCGTGATTTCTACCGGAATCGGGTCGCCTTGAGCCAGCTCAGCCGCCCGCTCCAGATGCTGATTGGCGCGGGCTTCGTCACCGCGCTGCTGCGCCGCTTCGGCAGCGAGCAGATAATTCACCACCGGCTGTTCGGCATGGTCGGCGTTTTTCGACATCAGCTTTTCAACTTGCTGATAGTCACCCTCGGCAAGCTTAAGCAGCGCCTGTTCGGTCTGCTTGCGGGCGCGGCGGCGTTTACGACCAACGAACCAGCCGCGCGTGTGGGCACCGGTGCGGAAAATACGGCGCAGGATCCACTCGATCGCAAACAGCACCACCACGCCGAGGATCAGAATGATCGTCAGGCCGGTTACGCTGGTTTCAATGTTGTAGTTATCCGTCTGGATCAGGACGTAACCCTGATGACCCGCAAGCATAGGTCCCAGCACGATCCCGGCGATCAGCAGGATGAAGAGTAAGAGAACTTTTAGCATCATTACTCTCCTTGTGGTGCGCTTTCAGGCGCCGGAGCAGGTGCCGCTCCGTCCGTCGGCTCTGCCGGTACGCCCGGCTGCGCCAGCAGGTTACGTACGCGCGTCTGCATCAGTTTCTCCAGAATCGGCTGGCTGGCCAGCTTATCCGGCACGTTCATGGTGATGTTCTGCTGGCTCAGCTTATCAATGTCTTCGAGGAAGGCGGTGGTCGTCGCATCATCGGTGTTGTAGTAGGCGCGTACCCACGTTGAGACGTTATCCAGCGCCTGTTTGTACGTCTCTTCCTGATGACGCGGCACGGCCTGAGCCGCCACCAGCAGGCGGGAACGAATGTTTTCGCGCAGATAGATATCCTGGTTCGGCGCCAGCAGCGGCACGGCAGTTTCGTCGCGACGGCGGATAGTGATGAAGCTGTCCATAAAGTTCTGCCAGCTTTTCTGCAGGTTTATGCGCCATTCGCTCAGGGAGCTGGAAAGCTCGGTACCGTCGGAATCCATCGGGGAATCGTCGTCGTTGTTATCCGCCAGCTGCAGGTTATCAATCTGATTCGACAGCTGGTTCACCTTAAGGATAATGCCGTCGTAATCCACCTGCGAGACGGCGGAGAGGCTGGCGATGTCCTCGGTGATCGCGCGACGGGCCGTGATGAGGCTCGGGTCGTTCATGTCTGCCAGGCTCGCGTCGGCGCTTTTCAGCAGCGCGGCGGCAGTGGTGACGTCCTGATCGCTCCAGAGCTTACGTCCGGCGAGCTTCACCAGGAAGTCAGCCTGCGAGAGCAGCCAGGTTTTGGCATCGGTACCGGAAATCGTGGCGACTTTCTGCTGCACGTCGCCCAGCTGTTTAGCCAGCTCTTCCTGTTTGCTGTTCGCCTCGGCAAGCGCGGCGGCCTGCTGCTTAATCACCGTTTCCAGCTCGGTTTTCTGCGTCTCCTGCGCTTTTTGCAGGGCAGTGAGCTGATTCACCAGCGCATCGCTGGTGGACGTCTGATTCGCACCCTGTTGCTTCACCAGGCCGTACAGGCCAACCCCTGCTGCCAGCGCAATGGCAATGGCAATCGCGCTCAGCGCGAGGCTCGTTTTGTTGCTGCCGTTTTTCTTCTCAGCGGTTTTCTCAGTCGTCTCTGGCTGTGGCGTCGTCTCCACAGTCTCCCTGGTCTCTTCAACCACGGCGGAGGATTTGTCGTGTTCCGTCATTATGGCTTCCCATTTGAGAGTTATTGTAATGCGCGCAGCAGCGCATCGTTGTCGGCGTTATCAGCGATCCGAATATCCTGCCAGCCCAGTTCCCGGGCCTGGTTCGCCAGACGCTCACTGACGACCAGAAGCCGACAGCGGAGTAACCAGTTTTCGCGATACCAGAGCGGTATCAGCGACCAAAGCTGTTGTAACATTTCACCGCTGGTGACCACCAGCGTATTAATGCCGCGCGCGTGCCAGCGCATCGCCTCTTCCGCGCCATCGTAGTGTTTTGCACAGCGCTGATAGCACTCAATGAACGTTACGTCTGCACCGCGTTCACGCAGCGTTTCGCCCAGCAGTTCGCGGCCACCGTTGCCGCGCAAAATGAGCGCACGTTTTCCGGCAATAGTTTGTAATTCAGGTAATTGTAGCAAGACTTCGCTGATTTCCCGATCTAACGGGTAACGAACGTCCGCGCTGCTTACGGTATGCAGCGCCAGTGCCGTTGTGCGGCCAATCGCGAAATAGCGGGGGGCGGCTGTCCAGACTAAACCCTGCTGTTGCAGCTGCGCGTGGGCAAATTCCACGGCATGTTGCGACAGCGCAAACAGCAGGTCGCCTTCCTGAAGGGTATTCATCTGGTCGGCGAGCGCGGAGAGCTCCCGACCGGGGGAGAATTCAATGAGCGGAAAACTCCAGGCCACCTGCCCCAGTGTGCGCAGACGGCTCACTAACTGCTCTCCTGCGGGAGAAGGGCGGGTGACAAGAATACTCATGCAGGGGGCTCTCCATTATAAACGTCAGCCAGAATCTCGCGGGCGCCGTTATCCAGCAGCTCTTCCGCCAGCGACACGCCAAGCTGCTCGGCATCTTGCGCTTTACCGCGACGTTCGCCGCGTACCATCTGGGAACCGTCCGGAGCGCCCACCAGCGCGCGCAGCCACAGTTCACCTTCTGTTAATTCAGCATAGCTGCCAATCGGTACCTGACATCCTCCTTCGAGGCGGGTATTCATCGCACGCTCGGCTTTTACGCGGATAGCGGTCTCGTCATGGTTCAGCGGTGCGAGCAGTTCGCGGGTACGCGCATCGTCCAGACGGCACTCGATGCCGACGGCGCCCTGGCCCACGGCCGGAAGCGACAGCTCTGGCGGCAACGCCACGCGAATGCGCGACTCCAGCCCCAGACGCTTGAGGCCGGCAACGGCGAGGATAATGGCATCGTAATCGCCGTTATCCAGCTTGCCCAGACGCGTTCCGACGTTACCGCGCAGCGAGCGAATGATCAGGTCAGGACGGCGCTCTGCCAGCTGACACTGACGGCGTAAACTGGACGTGCCAACCACGCTACCCTCCGGCAGCACGTCGAGCGAGTCAAAGTGGTTAGAGACAAACGCATCGCGCGGATCTTCGCGCTCGCAGATGGTCACCAGCCCCAGCCCTTCCGGGAACTCGACGGGCACGTCTTTCATTGAATGGACGGCGATATCGGCGCGGTTCTCAAGCAATGCCAGTTCCAGTTCTTTGACAAACAGGCCTTTGCCGCCCACTTTCGCCAGGGGCGTATCGAGGATCACGTCACCGCGCGTGACCATCGGCACCAGCTCGACGCGCAATCCACTGTGGCAGGCTTCAAGGCGCTGCTTCACATAATGTGCCTGCCAGAGCGCGAGGGGGCTTTGGCGTGTGGCAATTCTCAAAACATTGTCTAACATGCTTGTTACCGTCATTATCAATCGCTAACCATCCTAACATTGTTGACTCTGGGATGGCAGTTTTACGGTTGATGAAGCGTGAGAGGGACAAGGCGGCGTATTCGTCAGCCATAGCCGTATTCAGGAATTTACACGTACAGAACGGTGCTACACTTGTATGTAGCGCATCTTTCTTTACGGTCAACCGGCAAGGTGTTAAATTGATCACGTTTTAGACCATTTTTTCGTCGCTACCACCAAAAATGATAAGGGCGAAAAAGGGTAACGGTTATCTTTTTGAAATACTGCGGGTCCGCTGTTATTCGTGTTTTGAATAGCTTGCGACACCCGGAAACATCAGGCGATACGTCTTGTACCTCTATATTGAGACTCTGAAACAGAGACTGGATGCCATTAATCAACTGCGTGTGGATCGCGCGCTTGCTGCCATGGGCCCTGCTTTCCAGCAGGTATACAGTCTGCTGCCGACATTATTGCACTATCACCATCCGCTGATGCCTGGCTACCTTGACGGTAACGTTCCCCAGGGCATTTGCCTTTTCACGCCTGATGAAACCCAACAGCATTACCTGAACGAGCTGGAACTCTACCGCGGCATGCCGCCACAGGAGTCTCCAAAAGGTGAACTGCCGATTACCGGCGTTTACTCTATGGGGAGCACCTCATCGGTAGGGCAAAGCTGTTCTTCGGACCTGGACATCTGGGTCTGCCATCAGTCCTGGCTCGATAACGACGAGCGTCAGCTGCTGCAGCGCAAGTGCAGCCTGCTGGAGAGCTGGGCGGCCTCGCTCGGCGTGGAAGTAAGCTTCTTCCTGATTGATGAAAACCGTTTCCGCCATAACGAAAGCGGCAGTCTGGGTGGTGAGGACTGCGGCTCGACTCAGCACATCTTACTGCTGGATGAATTTTACCG
This sequence comes from Enterobacter sp. UPMP2060, assembly GCF_053709655.1. NCBI lineage: Bacteria > Pseudomonadati > Pseudomonadota > Gammaproteobacteria > Enterobacterales > Enterobacteriaceae > Enterobacter > Enterobacter sp. UPMP2060. Next base: position 41,337 of record NZ_JBSKJQ010000015.1, on the reverse strand, counting down.
TACTGCCGTGCGTCTGGCCGGGAAGCGTATTCTGTGGAATATGGTCCCGTGCGAAGAAGAAGAGCATTACGATGACTACGTCATGTCGCTTTACGCGCAGGGCGTACTGACGCCAAACGAATGGCTGGATCTTGGCGGCCTCAGCTCTCTGTCAGCCGAAGAGTACTTTGGCGCAAGCCTCTGGCAGCTCTATAAGAGTATCGACTCACCGTACAAAGCGGTGCTGAAAACGCTGCTGCTGGAAGCCTATTCCTGGGAATACCCTACGCCGCGCCTGCTGGCGAAAGATATCAAGCAGCGTCTGCACGACGGGGAGATCGTCTCCTTCGGGCTGGACGCCTACTGCATGATGCTGGAGCGCGTGACCGAATACCTGAAAGCCATTGATGACACCACGCGTCTTGACCTGGTGCGTCGATGTTTCTATCTCAAAGTCTGTGAGAAATTGAGCCGCGAGCGCGCCTGCGTGGGCTGGCGTCGTGAAGTGGTCAGTCAGTTAGTGAAAGAGTGGGGATGGGACGAAGCGCGTCTGTCCATGCTCGACAACCGGGCCAACTGGAAAATCGATCAGGTGCGTGAAGCGCACAACGAACTGCTCGATGCGATGATGCAAAGCTACCGTAACCTGATCCGCTTTGCGCGCCGTAACAACCTCAGCGTTTCCGCCAGCCCGCAGGACATCGGGGTATTGACCCGTAAGCTGTACGCCGCGTTTGAAGCGCTGCCGGGCAAAGTCACCCTGGTTAACCCGCAGATTTCGCCAGACCTGTCAGAACCGAACCTGACCTTTATCTACGTGCCGCCGGGCCGCGCAAACCGCACCGGATGGTATCTGTATAACCGTGCGCCAAGCATGGACTCAATCATCAGCCATCAGCCGCTGGAGTATAACCGCTACCTGAACAAGCTGGTGGCCTGGGCCTGGTTTAACGGCCTGCTGACCTCGCGCACGCGCCTGTTTATCAAAGGTAACGAGGTGGTAGATCTCGCTAAGCTGCAGGAGATGGTCGCGGATGTGTCGCACCACTTCCCGCTGCGTCTGCCTGCCCCAACGCCGAAAGCGCTCTACAGCCCTTGCGAAATTCGCCATCTGGCGATTATCGTCAACCTGGAATACGACCCGACGGCGGCCTTCCGCAATCAGGTGGTTCACTTTGACTTCCGCAAGCTGGACGTCTTCAGCTTTGGCGAGCAGCAAAACTGCCTGGTGGGCAGCGTCGATCTGCTGTACCGCAACTCGTGGAACGAAGTGCGTACCCTGCATTTCAACGGCGAGCAGGCGATGATCGAAGCGCTGAAAACGATTCTCGGCAAGATGCACCAGGATGCCGCACCGCCGGACAGCGTTGAGGTGTTCTGCTACAGCCAGCACCTGCGCGGTTTAATTCGTACCCGCGTGCAGCAGCTGGTTTCTGAGTGTATCGAACTGCGTCTGTCCAGCACCCGTCAGGAAACCGGGCGTTTTAAAGCGCTGCGCGTCTCCGGTCAGACCTGGGGCCTGTTCTTCGAACGTCTGAACGTGTCGGTACAGAAGCTGGAAAACGCCATCGAGTTCTACGGCGCGATTTCACACAACAAGCTGCATGGCCTGTCGGTGCAGGTGGAAACCAACCACGTTAAGCTCCCGCAGGTGGTGGACGGATTCGCCAGCGAAGGGATTATTCAGTTCTTCTTTGAAGAGTCGGGCGACGATGCCGGGTTCAACATCTACATTCTGGATGAAACCAACCGCGCCGAGGTGTATCACCACTGTGAAGGCAGTAAAGAGGAGCTGGTGCGCGACGTCAGCCGCTTCTACTCCTCTTCGCATGACCGTTTCACCTACGGCTCAAGCTTTATCAACTTTAACCTGCCGCAGTTCTACCAGATTGTGAACGTCGACGGACGTACGCAGGTGATCCCGTTCCGTACACAGGCCGTAACGCCAGCCGCGCCTGCCAATCAGGACACCGCGCCGCTGTTGCAGCAGTATTTCTCCTGAGCCTTTTCGCTCGCCCGGTGGCGGCTACGCCTTACCGGGCCTACAACAGTTCGAACCCGTAGGCCGGGTAAGCGCAGCGCCACCCGGCAACAAAACTACCTGAAACTCACAGCCTCACCCGCCTGCGCGGTCGCCGCCTGTTCCAGCAGATCCCAGAACGGTACGCCGCTACGGTCGCAAACCCATTCCCCGTCCTTCAGATCGAAATGATAGCCGCCCTGTTTCGCGGCCAGCCACACCTGGTGAAGCGGCTCCTGGCGGTTAATAATAATTTTGCTGCCATTTTCGAAGCTCAGGGTCAGAATGCCGCCGTTGATTTCACAATCGATATCGCTGTCGCCGTCCCAGTCGTCAAGACGCTCTTCGATGGTCATCCACAGGTTGTCGGCAAGGCGATGGAATTCACTGTCGTTCATGGTTTTGTTCCTGTTTTTCGTGATGCCGGCAGTATAACCCTAAATAATTCCCGTTGCAGGAAAGCGGCAAACTCTTGCTTTTGTGTCTTCTCCTGCGATGATAGAAACAGATTTGAACTTACGGGCAACTTTATAATGAAAAACGCTTTCCGAACGCTTGCCGTTCTCATCACGCTGTTTAGCCTGACTGGCTGCGGACTGAAGGGACCACTGTACTTCCCACCTGCGGATAAAACCGCGCCGCCGCCGACGAAACCCGTGCAAAGCGGCATTGAGTCTACCACGCCAAATACTAACGATCGTGGCGACAACGGTGGCCCGACTCAGGTTAATCTCTGACGACAACGTTCTGTACCCGCGCAATGGAGCAAATGATGCAGTTCTCTAAAATGCATGGCCTTGGCAACGATTTTATGGTCGTCGACGCGGTAACGCAGAATGTGTTTTTCTCCCCGGAACTGATCCGTCGCCTGGCGGATCGGCATCTGGGCGTGGGGTTCGATCAGCTGCTGGTGGTCGAGCCACCGTACGATCCCGACCTCGATTTCCACTACCGTATTTTTAACGCGGACGGCAGCGAAGTTAACCAGTGCGGCAACGGCGCGCGCTGTTTTGCCCGCTTTGTCCGCCTGAAAGGGCTGACCAACAAGCGTGATATTCGCGTCAGCACGGCCAATGGCCGCATGGTGCTCAGCGTCACCGATGATGAGCTGGTGCGCGTGAACATGGGCGAGCCTAACTTCGAGCCCTCCGTCGTGCCGTTTCGCGCAAACAAAGCGGAAAAGACCTATATTATGCGTGCGGCCGAGCAGACAGTATTGTGCGGCGTCGTCTCAATGGGTAACCCACACTGCGTGATTCAGGTTGATGATGTGGAAACCGCCGCGGTCGAAACGCTCGGCCCGGTGCTGGAAAGCCACGAACGTTTCCCGGAGCGCGCGAACATCGGCTTTATGCAGGTGGTGAAGCGCGAGCACATTCGCCTGCGGGTTTACGAGCGCGGCGCGGGCGAGACGCAGGCCTGCGGAAGCGGTGCCTGTGCTGCGGTGGCCGTGGGCATCTCTCAGGGGTTACTGGCAGAAGAGGTTCGCGTGGAGTTACCGGGCGGTCGGCTTGATATCGCCTGGAAAGGACCGGGTCATCCACTGTATATGACTGGCCCGGCGGCACATGTCTATGACGGGTTTATCCATCTATGAAACAACCAGGGGAAGAACTGCAGGAAACAGTGACGGAACTGGACGACAGAGCTGTTGTTGATTATCTGCTGCGCAATCCTGAGTTTTTTATTCGCAATGCACGCGTCGTCGAAGAGATGCGCGTGCCGCATCCGGTTCGCGGAACCGTGTCGCTGGTCGAATGGCACATGGCGCGCTCGCGCAACCACATCAATCAGCTTGAAGAGAATATGACGCTGCTGATGGAGCAGGCCAGCACCAACGAAAGCCTGTTCTATCGTCTGCTACACCTGCAGGCGCGTCTGGCGTCCGCGCACAGTCTTGACGAGTTCCTCAGCCGCTTCCACCGCTGGGCTCGCGAGCTGGGGCTGGCGGGCGCAACGATTCGGCTTTTCCCTGACCGCTGGCGCATTGGCGCACCGTCGGGGTTCACCCATCTGGCGCTCAGCCGTCAGGCGTTTGAACCGCTGCGCATTCAGCGTCTGGGCCATGAGCACCACTATCTGGGGCCGCTGAACGGGCCTGAGCTGCTGGTGGTGTTACCGGAAGCCAAAGCGATTGGCTCGGTGGCGATGTCGCTGATGGGGCGCGATGGCGATCTGGGAGTCATGTTATTTACCAGCCGCGATGCGCATCACTATGAGCAGGGGCAAGCCACGCACCTGCTGCAGGAGATCGCCCTGATGCTGCCCGAGCTGCTGGAGCGCTGGATTGAGCGCGTATGATGGACGGACTGCTCGCCACTGACGTCTCGCGCTTTCTGCGCTATCTGGGCGTGGAGCGTCAGCTTAGCCCCATTACCCTGCTCAACTACCAGCGTCAGCTTGATGCCATCATGCAGATCGCCGACGAAATCGGCCTGAAAAGCTGGCAACAATGTGACGCTGCGACGGTACGCGGGTTCGTCGTGCGTAGCCGTAAAAAAAATCTCAGCCCGGCGAGCCTGGCGCTCAGGCTCTCAGCGCTGCGCAGTTTCTTCGACTGGCTGGTCAGCCAGGGGGGCTTAAAAGCCAACCCGGCAAAGGGAATCGCCACGCCGAAAGCGCCGCGCCATCTGCCTAAAAATATCGACGTCGACGACGTAAACCGCCTGCTGGATATCGACCTTAACGATCCGCTCGCCGTGCGCGACCGCGCGATGCTGGAGGTGATGTACGGTGCCGGGCTGCGTCTGTCCGAGCTGGTTAATCTTGATATCAAACACCTCGATCTGGAGTCCGGTGAAGTGTGGGTAATGGGTAAGGGCAGCAAAGAGCGCCGCCTGCCGATTGGCCGCAATGCGGTTTCCTGGATTGAGCACTGGCTTGACCTGCGCGGGCTGTTTGGCAGCGAAGAGGATGCGCTGTTCCTGTCGAAGCTCGGCAAACGGATCTCGGCGCGTAACGTCCAGAAGCGCTTTGCGGAGTGGGGCATTAAGCAGGGGCTGAACAGCCACGTTCACCCGCACAAGCTGCGCCACTCCTTTGCGACACACATGCTTGAGTCGAGCGGCGATCTGCGCGGCGTGCAGGAACTGCTTGGCCACGCGAACCTGTCGACCACACAAATTTATACCCACTTAGACTTCCAACACCTTGCCTCGGTGTATGACGCGGCGCATCCACGCGCCAAACGGGGGAAATAATGCGTTTTTACCGCCCACTTGGTCAGATCTCAGCCCTGACGTTTGACCTTGATGACACCCTTTACGACAACCGCGAGGTGATCCTGCGTACCGAGCAGGAGTCGCTGGCGTTTGTGCAGAACTACCATCCCGCGCTGAAAGCGATACAGAACAAGGACTTTCAGAAGCTCCGTCAGTCCCTGCGGGAAACCGAGCCGGACATTTACCACGACGTGACCGAATGGCGTCGTCGTGCGGTCGAGCAGGCGATGCTCAATGCTGGCCTGAGCGCGCAGGACGCGGCCATCGGGGCCGAAGCGGCCATGGAAAACTTTGCCAAATGGCGCAGCCGTATCGACGTGCCGCAGGAGACCCACGACACGCTGGCGAAGCTTGCCGAAAAGTGGCCGCTGGTGGCCATCACCAACGGCAATGCCCAGCCCGAGCTGTTTGGCCTCAGCGATTACTTTGAATTTGTGCTGCGCGCGGGCCCGCACGGGCGCGCGAAGCCGTTTAATGATATGTACCATCTGGCGGCGGATAAGCTTAACCTGCCGCTGGGTAACATTCTGCACGTGGGGGATGACCTGACCACGGACGTGGCCGGTGCTATTCGCTGCGGGATGCAGGCCTGCTGGATCAAGCCGGAAAATGCGGAGCTGATGACCGCAACCGACAGCCGTCTTCTGCCGCACGTGGAAATTTCACGGTTGGCATCCCTCACGACGCTGATATAATCACCAGTAATATTGTATAAATTACCAGGGGTTTGCAGTTGTAGGCCCGGTAAGCGAAGCGCCACCGGGCGCTTCGCTGTGTTCCTGAATACTATGTGACGGTGCCAATGGACGTTTCTTACCTGCTCGACAGCCTTAATGACAAACAGCGTGATGCGGTTGCCGCCTCACGCACCAACATGCTGGTGCTGGCTGGGGCGGGCAGTGGTAAGACGCGCGTGCTGGTTCACCGTATCGCCTGGCTGCAGAGCGTGGAGAACTGCTCCCCGTACTCCATCATGGCGGTGACGTTCACCAACAAGGCGGCAGCAGAGATGCGCCACCGTATCGCCCAACTGATGGGCACCAGCCAGGGCGGCATGTGGGTTGGCACCTTCCACGGCCTGGCGCACCGCCTGCTGCGCGCGCACCATATGGACGCCAACCTGCCGCAGGATTTCCAGATCCTCGACAGCGAAGACCAGCTCCGCTTGCTGAAGCGCCTGATCAAGGCGATGAACCTCGACGAGAAGCAGTGGCCGCCGCGTCAGGCGATGTGGTACATCAACGGCCAGAAGGACGAAGGGCTGCGCCCGCACCACATTCAGAGCTTCGGCAACCCGGTCGAGCAGACCTGGCAGAACGTTTACAAGGCCTACCAGGAAGCGTGCGATCGTGCTGGCCTGGTGGATTTTGCCGAGCTGCTGCTGCGCGCTCACGAGCTGTGGCTGAACAAACCGCACATCCTGCAGCACTACCGTGAACGCTTCACCAATATCCTGGTGGACGAGTTCCAGGATACCAACAACATCCAGTACGCGTGGATCCGCCTGCTGGCCGGTGATACCGGCAAGGTGATGATCGTGGGCGATGATGACCAGTCGATCTACGGCTGGCGCGGGGCGCAGGTGGAAAACATTCAGCGCTTCCTCAACGATTTCCCCGGCGCGGAAACCATTCGTCTGGAGCAGAACTACCGTTCAACCAGCAACATCCTGAGCGCGGCCAACGCCCTGATTGAAAACAACAACGGGCGTCTGGGTAAAAAGCTGTGGACCGACGGCGTCGACGGTGAACCGATTTCGATTTACTGCGCCTTCAACGAGCTCGACGAAGCCCGCTTCGTGGTGAACCGCATCAAAACCTGGCAGGACAACGGCGGCGCGCTGGAGCAGTGCGCCATTCTCTACCGCAGCAACGCCCAGTCGCGCGTGCTGGAAGAGGCGCTGCTGCAGGTGAGCATGCCGTACCGCATTTATGGCGGCATGCGATTCTTCGAACGTCAGGAAATCAAAGATGCGCTGTCGTATCTGCGCCTCATTGCGAACCGTAACGACGACGCGGCGTTTGAACGCGTGGTCAATACGCCGACCCGCGGGATTGGCGACCGCACGCTGGACGTCGTGCGTCAGGCCTCGCGCGATCGCCAGCTGACGCTGTGGCAGGCGTGCCGCGAGCTGCTGCAGGAAAAAGCGCTCGCCGGACGTGCCGCCAGCGCATTACAGCGCTTCCTTGAGCTGATTGACGCTCTGGCGCAGGAAACCGCCGACATGCCGCTGCACGTGCAGACCGACCGGGTGATTAAAGACTCCGGCCTGAGAACCATGTACGAGCAGGAGAAAGGCGAGAAGGGCCAGACCCGTATTGAGAACTTAGAGGAACTGGTCACGGCGACGCGTCAGTTCAGCTACAACGAAGAAGACGAAGATCTGATGCCGCTGCAGGCGTTCCTCTCCCACGCCGCGCTGGAAGCGGGTGAAGGGCAGGCGGACACCTGGCAGGATGCGGTTCAGCTGATGACACTGCACTCCGCCAAAGGCCTGGAGTTCCCGCAGGTGTTTATTGTCGGGATGGAAGAGGGGATGTTCCCGAGCCAGATGTCGCTGGATGAAGGCGGACGTCTGGAAGAGGAGCGTCGTCTGGCCTACGTGGGCGTGACGCGCGCGATGCAAAAGCTGACGCTAACCTACGCCGAAACCCGCCGTCTGTACGGCAAAGAGGTTTATCACCGTCCATCGCGCTTTATAGGCGAACTGCCGGAAGAGTGCGTGGAAGAGGTGCGTCTGCGGGCGAGTATCAGCCGTCCGGTCAGCCATCAGCGCATGGGCTCGCCGATTGCGGAAACCGACACCGGCTACAAGCTGGGCCAGCGCGTGCGCCATTCGAAGTTTGGCGAAGGCACTATTGTGAATCTGGAAGGCAGCGGCGAGCACAGCCGCCTGCAGGTGGCGTTCCAGGGGCAGGGGATCAAATGGCTGGTGGCGGCCTATGCGAAGCTGGAAACAGTCTAACATTCAGAAAAATATCATTATTTTGTAATAATCTGCTAGCCTTATACAGCGAAGGTCAATTAATGCCCTTCAGCGTTCCGTTGCGTGTTGACGCCATAGTTATAGCTGGCGTAACATGCGCGCACGATTACGCTAAGAGGACATTCGCCTTGGACACACCCAGTAGATACTGGCTCAATTCCCTGTCATCCAGGAACAACTCCTAAGGCTATCTCCTCTTGCTGATGGCCTTAGTGGTTGTCAGCGACCTGCATTATTCCCGTCGCGCTGAGTCAGGCTGTTTAATGGTCTGAAACCCAATTTGTTTCTGTGTGCCCACCGAACTGTCCGATATTTTTTGCATTGGGAGTCCCGGTCATGTTGAGCGCATTTCAACTCGAAAATAACCGACTGACTCGGCTTGAAGCCGAAGAGTCACAGCCCCTCATTGATGCCGTATGGGTGGATCTGGTCGAGCCGGACGACGATGAACGCCTTCGCGTACAATCTGAACTGGGGCAAAGCCTGGCAACCCGCCCGGAACTGGAAGACATCGAAGCATCCGCGCGTTTTTTTGAAGACGAAGACGGTCTGCATATTCACTCCTTCTTCTTCTTTGAAGATGCGGAAGACCACGCGGGTAACTCCACCGTGGCGTTTACCATTCGCGACGGCCGTCTGTTTACCCTGCGTGAGCGCGAGCTGCCGGCATTCCGCCTCTACCGCATGCGCGCCCGCAGCCAGGCAATGGTGGACGGTAACGCTTACGAGCTGCTGCTCGATCTGTTCGAGACCAAAATTGAACAGCTGGCGGACGAAATTGAAAACATCTACAGCGATCTGGAAAAGCTGAGCCGCGTGATCATGGAAGGCCATCAGGGCGATGAGTACGACGAAGCGCTCTCCACGCTGGCGGAGCTGGAAGATATCGGCTGGAAGGTGCGCTTGTGTCTGATGGATACGCAGCGCGCGCTGAACTTCCTGGTGCGCAAGGCGCGTCTGCCGGGCGGTCAGCTGGAGCAGGCGCGTGAGATCTTACGCGATATCGAATCCCTGCTGCCGCACAACGAATCCCTGTTCCAGAAGGTGAACTTCCTGATGCAGGCGGCGATGGGCTTTATCAACATCGAGCAGAACCGCATCATCAAGATCTTCTCGGTGGTGTCCGTGGTGTTCCTGCCGCCGACGCTGGTGGCGTCCAGCTACGGGATGAACTTTGAGTTTATGCCGGAGCTGAAGTGGAGCTTTGGCTACCCGGGGGCGATTATCTTCATGATCCTCGCGGGGCTGGCGCCGTATCTGTACTTTAAGCGCCGGAACTGGCTGTAAAAATCTGGCGGGTGGCGCTTCGCTAACCCGCCCTACGATCGAATTCCCTCTCCCAGTGGGAGAGGGTTAGGGTGAGGGCAACATCACAACCCTTTGCGCACCCTGCGCTGGGTATAAATCGCATCCGCAACAAAGATTGCCAGCGCCACCCAGATAAAGGCGAACGTCACCATCTTATCCGCCCCCGGCACCTCACCGTAGAACACCACCGCCAACAGGAACATCAGCGTCGGGCCAATGTACTGGAAGAAGCCCAGCGTGGAGAGACGCAGACGCGTCGCGGCACCGGTGAAGCACAGCAGTGGAATGGTGGTCACCACGCCCGCCGCCATCAGCATCAGGTTCAGCGACCACGGGTTGCTGCCCATATGGCTGGTGGCGCTGTCGGCGATGCCGAAGAGATAAATCGCCGCCACGGGCAGCAGCCACAGGGTTTCAAACAGCATCCCCGTCTGCGCTTCCACCGCAATCTTCTTACGCACCAGGCCGTAGAATGCAAAGCTGAACGCCAGACCGAGAGCAATAATCGGCAGCGAGCCGAAGGTCCAGAGCTGCACCAGTACGCCGCAGAAGGCCAGAATCACCGCCACCCACTGCATCCGGCGGAAGCGCTCACCGAGGAAAATCATCCCCAGCACGATATTCACCAGCGGGTTAATGAAGTACCCCAGGCTCGCTTCTAGCATGTGATGGTTATTCACCGCCCAGATAAACAGCAGCCAGTTGCCGCCAATCAGCACCGCGGAGAGCGCCAGCAGGAAAATCTTTTTCGGGGTTTGCAGCAGCGTTTTGACGCCCGACCACTGACGGCTGAGGCTCATCAGCGCAATCATAAAGAAGAATGACCAGATAACGCGGTGAGTCAGGATCTCATCGGCCGGAACGTAGGCGATAAGCTTGAAATACGCCGGGGCGATACCCCAAATAAAATAAGCGGCAAGGGCGAGTAAAACGCCCTGCCGCGTCTGTTTAGCATCCATCGGGAAAATCCGTTACAAAAAAGTGAATTAATTTTACCCGATTTTGCCGCCTCAACCCACCATATAAGTGGCGGTTGCGCTGGCGATATATACCTGCTCTTCGTTGTGTAATTCAACGCGCGCCACGGCAACTTTATTTCCCGCGCGCAGTAGGCTGCTGGTACAGGTAAAGCGATTTCCGCGCCCCGGGCGAAGATAGTCGACGCGCAAATCAATGGTGCCCATGCGCGCCAGACGCTGGCGGAGTTCGTCTTCGTTGATGGTGTCATGGCGGGTCAGCGTGCTGCCCACGCAGACCAGACCTGCCGCCACGTCCAGCGCGGAGGCAATCACGCCGCCGTGCAAAATACTTTGCGCCCAGTTACCCACCATCATCGGCTGGTTGTTAAAGCTCAGCTGGGCAAAATCTTTCTCGTAACGCTCCAGCTCCAGTCCCAGCGCGCGGTTAAACGGCATATGGTAAACAAAAATCTCGCCCACGAGTTTTAACACTTCTTCGGCGGTAAGCATGGCTGACATGAGGCATCACATCCTTATTGTTAACGAAATGTTGATTTTATGCCTCGGCAACAAGGAATTCCACTTTCAGAAACGAGGATGCAGCAGTTGTCGCAGAAGTCTGTAGAATGTTCGCCACATAACTATTCAGCTAATTTTACTCTTTTGCAGGAGAACACCACCGATGCGGACGTATCTGGCCTGGTTACTGGCGGCGGTTGCGCTGCCCCTCACAGCATATGCGCAGGAAGCAACGATCAAAGAGGTGCATGATAAACCTGCCGTTCACGGTAGCATTATCGCGAACCTTCTTCAGGAGCATGACAATCCGTTCACGCTCTATCCGTATGACACCAACTATGTGATTTACACCCAGACCAGCGATCTTAACAAAGAGGCGATAAGCTCCTATAACTGGTCTGATAATGCGCGTAAAGATGAGGTGAAGTTCCAGCTCAGCCTGGCGTTCCCGTTCTGGCGCGGTATTCTGGGGCCGAACTCGGTGCTCGGGGCGTCTTACACGCAGAAATCCTGGTGGCAGCTCTCTAACAGCGGAGAGTCCTCGCCGTTCCGTGAAACCAACTATGAGCCGCAGCTGTTCCTCGGTTTTGCAACGGATTATGAGTTTGCGGGCTGGACGCTGCGTGACGTCGAAGTGGGCTTTAACCACGATTCCAACGGTCGCTCTGATCCTACCTCGCGCAGTTGGAACCGTGCCTATACGCGTCTGATGGCGCAGAACGGTAACTGGATGGTGGAAGTGAAGCCGTGGTATGTGGTGGGCGAAACCGATGACAACCCGGATATCACCAAATATATGGGCTACTACCAGCTCAAAGTCGGCTATCAGTTGGGTGATGCCGTGCTCAGCGCCAAAGGCCAGTACAACTGGAACACCGGCTACGGCGGTGCGGAAGTGGGCTTAAGCTATCCAATGACGAAGCATGTCCGTATCTATACGCAGGTGTACAGCGGTTACGGCGAGTCGCTTATCGATTACAACTTCAACCAGACCCGCGTCGGCGTGGGCGTGATGCTGAACGATATTCTCTAGGCTGTTCGAATGTTTTTGCGTTAAACGTTGAAGTTTCTCTCTCAGGCGCTGAAAATAGCGCCTGTTTCATTTCTGGCATATGGGGTTAACGTGGCGCAGGCGGAAGTATTGAATCAGGAGTCGCTGGCTAAACAGGTTTTGCATGAAACCTTTGGCTACCAGCAGTTCCGCCCCGGCCAGGAAACCATCATTGAAACGGTGCTGGAAGGTCGTGATTGCCTGGTGGTGATGCCGACCGGTGGCGGCAAGTCCCTCTGTTATCAGGTGCCCGCGCTGGTGCTTAACGGCCTGACGGTCGTGGTATCCCCCCTTATTTCTCTGATGAAAGACCAGGTTGACCAGCTGCTCGCCAACGGCGTGGCGGCGGCCTGTCTCAACTCGACCCAAACCCGGGAGCAGCAGCAAGAGGTGATGGCCGGTTGTCGTACCGGGCAGATCCGCCTGCTGTATATCGCGCCGGAACGCCTGATGCTGGATAACTTCCTCGACCACCTGGCGCACTGGAACCCGGTCCTGCTGGCGGTGGACGAAGCGCACTGTATTTCCCAGTGGGGACACGATTTCCGCCCGGAATACGCTGCCCTCGGCCAGCTGCGTCAGCGCTTCCCCGAGCTGCCGTTTATGGCGCTTACCGCCACGGCGGATGACACCACCCGTCTGGACATCGTTCGTCTGCTCGGGCTGAACGACCCCTATATTCAGGTCAGCAGCTTCGACCGCCCTAACATCCGCTATATGCTGATGGAAAAATTCAAGCCGCTGGATCAGCTCCTGCGCTACGTCCAGGAGCAGCGCGGCAAGTCCGGCATCATCTACTGTAACAGCCGTGCGAAGGTGGAAGACACCGCCGCGCGTCTGCAAAACCGCGGCTTTAGCGCCGCCGCCTATCACGCCGGATTAGAGAACCACATCCGCGCCGACGTGCAGGAGAAATTCCAGCGCGATGACCTGCAGATCGTGGTCGCAACGGTGGCGTTTGGGATGGGGATCAACAAGCCCAACGTGCGCTTTGTGGTGCACTTCGACATCCCGCGCAATATCGAATCCTACTATCAGGAAACCGGCCGCGCCGGGCGTGACGGTCTGCCTGCGGAAGCGATGCTGTTTTACGATCCGGCCGATATGGCGTGGCTGCGCCGCTGTCTGGAAGAGAAGCCGCAGGGACAGCTGCAGGATATCGAGCGCCACAAGCTCAACGCGATGGGCGCGTTTGCCGAAGCGCAAACCTGCCGTCGTCTGGTTCTGCTCAACTACTTTGGTGAAGGACGCCAGGAGCCGTGCGGCAACTGCGATATCTGCCTCGATCCGCCGAAACAGTACGATGGCCTGATGGACGCGCGTAAAGCGCTCTCGACCATTTACCGTGTGAATCAACGCTTCGGGATGGGCTACGTGGTGGAGGTGCTGCGCGGCGCCAATAACCAGCGTATCCGCGATATGGGCCACGACAAGCTGCCCGTCTACGGTATTGGCAAGGAGCAGAGCCACGAACACTGGGTGAGTATCATTCGTCAGCTGATCCACCTCGGCTTCGCCACGCAGAACATTGCCCAGCACTCCGCCCTGCAGCTGACTGAGGCGGCGCGTCCGGTCCTGCGCGGTGACGTTGAACTCAAGCTCGCCGTGCCGCGCGTCATCGCCCTGAAGCCACGCGTGATGCAGAAATCCTACGGCGGCAACTACGACCGCAAGCTGTTTGCCAAACTGCGCAAGCTGCGTAAGGCCATCGCCGACGAAGAAAACATCCCGCCTTACGTGGTGTTCAACGACGCGACGCTGATCGAGATGGCCGAGCAGATGCCGCTCAGCGCCAGCGAGATGCTCAGCGTCAACGGCGTGGGAACGCGCAAGCTGGAGCGCTTCGGTAAAGAGTTTATGGCGCTCATCCGCTCTCACGCCGACGGTGATGATGAGGAGTAGTCAGCCGGGCGAAAAAGTGCCAGGATGATGACTCACTAAATTATTTCCCCGCGAGCTAATTATGTTAATGCTATTTCTCACCGTGGCGTTAGTGCACATCGTTGCGCTGATGAGCCCCGGCCCGGACTTTTTCTTCGTATCACAAACGGCCGTCAGCCGCTCCCGCAAAGAGGCGATGATGGGCGTGCTCGGTATCACCATGGGCGTTATGGTCTGGGCGGCCGTTGCGCTGCTCGGTCTGAACCTTATCCTGGCGAAGATGGCCTGGCTGCATAACATCATTATGGTCGGCGGCGGGCTGTACCTGTGCTGGATGGGCTACCAGATGCTGCGCGGGGCGCTGAAGAAAGAAGAGAAAAAACCGCAAGAGCCGAAGGTCGAGCTGGCTACGGGCGGTCGCAGCTTTGTAAAAGGGCTGCTGACCAATCTGGCGAACCCAAAAGCGATTATCTATTTCGGCTCGGTGTTCTCGCTGTTTGTCGGCGATAGCGTCGGCGCGGGCGCACGCTGGGGCATCTTCCTGCTGATCGTCGTTGAAACCTTTGCCTGGTTTACCATCGTAGCCAGCCTGTTCGCCTTACCGGCAATGCGCCGCGGCTACCAGCGTATCGCGAAGTGGATTGACGGCTTCGCCGGCGCGCTGTTCGCCGGCTTCGGCATTCATCTCATCATTTCTCGCTAAGCATGACGCGCTGACGCAAGCAGCGCGCCAACCAGCATAAACAGCGAACCAAAGACTTTATTCAGGGCCTTCATCTGCTTAGGCCCTTTAATCCATGCCGCAATTCGCTGCGCCAGCGTCGCGTAACCAATCATCACGATGATGTCGACGATAATGGTGGTCGCGCCCAGCACCACGTACTGCATCACCTGCGGCTGATGCGGAACGATAAACTGCGGGAACAGCGCGGCGAGGAAAACGATGCTCTTCGGGTTGGTCAGGTTGACGAACACCGCACGCTTAAACAGATGGCCGCGGTTTTGCGTCTGAGCCAGCGTATTCAGGTTGATGGAGCCTGCCGCGCGCCACTGCTGGATGCCGAGCCAAATCAGATACGCTGCCCCGGCCCATTTCAGCACCTCAAAGGCCAGCACGGAGCGGGAGAACAGGGTCCCCAGACCGATCCCGACCAGCACAATATGAATGCCCAGCCCGGTCTGCAAACCGGCAATCGACGCTGCCGCACCGCGGTAGCCGTGGTTGATGGAGGTGGTCATGGTGTTAATAGCACCCGAACCCGGAGAAAGGCTGAGGATAATGGATGTCAGCAGGTAGGCGAACCACCATTCGAAGGTCATTTGAAACTCCCGAACCGTCTATTTTTATGCCACAATACGCTATT
Source organism: Enterobacter sp. UPMP2060 (assembly GCF_053709655.1). Classification (NCBI taxonomy): domain Bacteria; kingdom Pseudomonadati; phylum Pseudomonadota; class Gammaproteobacteria; order Enterobacterales; family Enterobacteriaceae; genus Enterobacter; species Enterobacter sp. UPMP2060. The sequence goes on along the minus strand of NZ_JBSKJQ010000015.1, from coordinate 26,049 downwards.
ATTGAGTCATTTTGTGACCGGTGACGAAAAAAACGATATTCCCTGGATTACGTGAGTGGAAACCCAATGTTTCAGCAGAAAAAGGACTGGGAAACACGAGAAAACGCTTTTGCTGCTTTCTCTATGGGGCCGCTGACCGATTTCTGGCGGCAGCGTGAGGAAGATGAGTTTACGGGCATCGGGGGCGTCCCGGTGCGTTTCGTTCGTTTCCGAAATGAAAAAAATGACCGGGTGATAGTGGTCTGCCCTGGGCGTATTGAAAGCTACGTTAAATATGCCGAGTTGGCCTATGACCTGGTCCATATGGGGTTCGATGTCCTGATCATCGACCATCGTGGACAGGGGCTGTCCGGACGTATGCTGCCGGACACGCACCGTGGGCACGTCGATCGCTTCAGCGATTACGTCGACGATTTTGCCGCGTTCTGGCAGCAGGACGTTCAGCCCGGTCCCTGGCGCAAGCGGTATATTCTTGCGCACTCCATGGGCGGCGCCATTTCGACGCTGTTTTTGCAGCGTTACGCGCACCAGTGCGACGCCATTGCGCTCACCGCGCCGATGTACGGTATCGTCATCCGTTTTCCTGACTGGATGGTGCGCCATCTTCTTGACTGGGCTGAGGGCCATCAGCGCATTCGTGAAGGTTATGCCATTGGCACAGGACGCTGGCGCGCGCTGCCGTTCGCCATCAACGTCTTAACCCACAGCCGGCAGCGTTATCGCCGCAACCTGCGCTTTTATGCCGATGAACCGCGCTTGCGCGTCGGCGGCCCGACCTGGCACTGGGTGCGGGAGGGTATTCTGGCCGGTGAGCAGGTGCTGGCGGGCGTAGGCGATGATGACACGCCGACGCTTCTGATCCAGGCGGAAGAAGAGCGTGTGGTGGATAACCGCATGCATGACCGCTATTGTGAACTGCGCGCTGCAGCCGGTCACCCTTGTGAAGGGGGTAAACCGCTGGTCATTAACGGCGCGTTCCATGAGATCCTTTTTGAAAAGGACGCTATGCGCTCAGTCGCGCTTAACGCCATTGTTGAATTTTTCAACAGGCATAATTGATTCTTGTTTTCCACCAGAGGTTGAAATCCCTATGTACCAGGTTGTTGCATCTGATTTAGATGGCACGCTGCTTTCCCCCGACCACACCCTGTCGCCTTACGCGAAAGAGACCTTAAAACTCCTGACTGCACGTGGCGTGAACTTTGTGTTCGCCACCGGCCGCCACCACGTGGACGTGGGGCAGATCCGCGATAATCTTGAGATCAAATCGTACATGATCACCTCCAACGGTGCGCGCGTGCATGATACCGACGGCAACCTGATCTTTACCCACAACCTGGATCGCGATATCGCCGCCGATCTGTTCGGCGTGGTGCATAACAACCCGGCTATCGTCACTAACGTTTACCGCGACGACGACTGGTTTATGAACCGCCATCGCCCGGATGAAATGCGTTTCTTCAAGGAAGCGGTATTCAACTACTCCCTCTACGAACCGGGTCTGCTGGAGCCGGAAGGGATCAGCAAGGTGTTCTTCACCTGTGACAGCCACGAAGAGCTGCTCCCGCTGGAACAGGCGATCAACGCCCGCTGGGGCGATCGCGTCAACGTGAGCTTCTCAACCCTGACCTGTCTGGAAGTGATGGCGGGTGGCGTCTCTAAAGGTCACGCGCTGGAAGCGGTTGCGAAACGTCTGGGCTTCGGGCTGAAAGACTGTATCGCCTTCGGTGACGGCATGAATGACGCCGAGATGCTTTCGATGGCGGGCAAGGGCTGCATCATGCAGAACGCGCACCAGCGTCTGAAGGATCTGCATCCTGAGCTGGAAGTGATTGGTTCTAACGCTGACAACGCGGTACCGAAGTATCTGCGCAAACTGTTCCTTGAATAATCTTCATTCGGTTGTTTATTGCTCAGTTGTCAACTAAAGAGTTCGCTACAATGCCTCTCCTTCTTTCTGAGAGACAAGCATTGTGGCGCTACTCATTATCACCACCATTCTGTGGGCCTTCTCCTTTAGCCTGATTGGCGAATATCTTGCCGGTTCGGTCGACAGCTACTTCTCGGTGCTGATGCGCGTGGGGCTGGCGGCGCTGGTGTTCCTGCCGTTTCTGCGCGCGCGCGGGCAATCGCTGAAAACGATTGTGCTGTATATGCTGGTGGGAGCGATGCAGCTCGGCATCATGTATCTGTTCAGCTTCCGGGCCTACATCTACCTGTCCGTCTCCGAATTCCTGCTCTTTACCGTGCTGACGCCGCTCTATATCACGCTGATTTACGACCTGCTCAGCAGACGCCGTCTGCGCTGGGGATACCTGCTGAGCGCGGCGCTGGCGGTGATCGGCGCGGCGATTATTCGCTATGACAAAGTCAGCGATCACTTCTGGACCGGGCTGATGTTCGTCCAGCTTGCCAACATCAGCTTCGCCATCGGCATGGTGGGCTACAAACGTCTGATGGAAACCCGACCGATGCCGCAGCACAACGCGTTTGCCTGGTTCTATATGGGCGCCGCGATTGTCGCGGTAGCGGCGTGGTTTATGCTCGGCAACCCGCAAAAACTGCCGACCACCGCCGTGCAGTGGGGCGTTCTGGTCTGGCTGGGCGTAGTGGCGTCAGGGCTGGGGTACTTCATGTGGAACTACGGCGCTACGCAGGTAGACGCCGGTACGCTGGGGATCATGAACAACGTGCATGTTCCGGCAGGGCTGCTGGTCAACCTCGCCATCTGGCAGCAACAGCCGCACTGGCCGAGCTTCCTTATTGGGGGAGCGGTGATCCTGGCTTCGCTGTGGGTCCATCGCCGATGGGTCGCTCCGCGCTCCGCACAAACGGAAGATGGTCGCACGCGTGGTTCCGCGCTGAGCGAATAAACGCCTCCGTAATCGGCTGACGCTGCTCGCCATCGCGCACGGCGGCGTACAGTCGGCTCCACAATCCTTCACCCAGGGTTTTGGTCTGCACCAGACCCTGGCGTTCAAAACTCTCCACCACCCAGTGCGGCAGCGCCGCGATACCCATTCTGGCCGCCACCATCTGAATCAGCAGCAGGGTGTTATCCACGCTTTTCAGCTTCGGGCTAATGCCTGCCGGCTGCAGGAAGTGGCGCCAGATATCCAGGCGGCTGCGCTGCACCGGATAAATCAGCAGCGTCTCTGTCGCCAGGTCTTCCGGCGTGATGCGCGTTTTGGCGGCCAGCGGGTGATCCGGCGCCAGCACCAGGCGCACTTCATAATCAAACATCGGCGAATAGTGCAGGCCGCTGCGCGGCAGGATGTCAGAGGTCATGACCAGATCCAGCTCGCCCTGCTGCAGCGACGGCTGCGGGTCAAAGGTCACGCCGGATTTGAAGTCCATCTCCACCTGCGGCCACTTCTGGCGGAAGTTCTCAAGCGCGGGGGTCAGCCACTGAATACAGCTGTGGCACTCAATGGCGATGCGCAGTTTGGTCTGCTGCGGTTCGTTACACGCCTGCAGCGCGCTCGCGATTTGAGGCAGTACCTGATTCGCCAGCTGAAGAAGAATTTCACCCTGCGGCGTAAAGCGTAGCGGCTGGCTCTTACGCACAAAAAGACGGAAGCCGAGGCGTTGTTCCAGATCGCTGAACTGGTGAGAAAGGGCGGACTGGGTCTGGTGCAGCGTGGCCGCAGCCGCCGCGAGCGAACCGCAGTTCCGCAACGCTTGTAGCGTTTTCAGGTGTTTAATCTCGATCATGAAAGTCCTTCACTTCGCCATGAACATATTGCGCTTGAGGAATATACAGTACCTGCCAATTATAGAAGTGTAAACATCTGGACGTCTAAATAACGAATTTCACAAGGGGCACACCATGACAATCCGCAATCACACTCTCGGTTTCCCTCGCGTCGGCCTGCGTCGCGAGCTGAAAAAAGCACAAGAAAGCTACTGGGCGGGTAATGCCACCCGCGAAGAACTGCTGGCGGTAGGACGCGAGCTGCGCGCCCGCCACTGGGATCAGCAAAAACAGGCGGGCATTGACCTGCTGCCGGTGGGCGATTTCGCCTGGTACGACCATGTTCTGACGACCAGCCTGCTGCTTGGCAACGTGCCGGCTCGTCATCAGAACAAAGATGGATCGGTAGATATCGATACCCTGTTCCGCATCGGCCGTGGCCGCGCGCCGACGGGGGAGCCAGCGGCAGCGGCGGAAATGACCAAGTGGTTTAACACCAACTATCACTATATGGTGCCGGAGTTCGTCAAAGGCCAGCAGTTCAGGCTGACCTGGACGCAGCTTCTGGACGAAGTGGATGAAGCGCTGGCGCTGGGCCACCAGGTGAAGCCGGTGCTGCTCGGGCCGGTAACGTACCTGTGGCTGGGAAAAGTAAAGGGCGAGCCGTTTGACCGACTCAGCCTGCTGAAGGATATTCTGCCGGTCTACAAACAGGTGCTGAGTGAGCTGGGCAAACGCGGCATTCAGTGGGTGCAAATCGACGAACCGGCGCTGGTGCTTGAGCTGCCGCAGGATTGGCTCGATGCCTTAAAACCGGCGTATGACGCGCTCACCGGTCAGGTAAAACTCCTGCTGACGACCTATTTTGAAGGCGTGACGCCGAACCTGAAGACCATTACCGCGCTGCCGGTCCAGGGCCTGCACGTTGACCTCGTACACGGTAAAGATGATGTGGCGGAGCTGCACAAGCGTTTGCCAGCGGACTGGCTGCTCTCTGCCGGGCTGATCAACGGCCGTAACGTCTGGCGCGCCGATCTCACCGAGAAATACGCGCAAATCAAAGACATCGTCGGCAAACGTGAGCTGTGGGTGGCCTCGTCCTGTTCGCTGCTGCACAGCCCGATCGATCTGAGCGTGGAAACGCGTCTGGATGCCGAGGTGAAAAGCTGGTTTGCCTTCGCCCTGCAAAAATGTGAAGAGCTGACGCTGCTGCGCGACGCGCTGAACAGCGGCGACACGGCGGCGATTACCGAATGGAGCGCCCCGATCCAGGCGCGTCGTCACTCGGCGCGCGTGCACAACCCGGCGGTGGAAAAACGCCTGGCGGCCATCACCGCTCAGGACAGCCAGCGGCAGAGCCCTTACGAGGTGCGCGCCGAAGCGCAGCGCGCCCGCTTTAATCTGCCCGCGTGGCCGACCACCACAATTGGCTCTTTCCCGCAAACTACGGAGATACGCGGCCTGCGTCTGGACTTCAAGAAGGGCAATCTGGATGCGAATCACTATCGCACCGGCATCGCCGAACACATCAAGCAGGCGATTATCGAGCAGGAACGCCTGGGGCTGGACGTGCTGGTGCACGGCGAGGCCGAACGTAATGACATGGTGGAATACTTTGGCGAGCACCTGGACGGCTTTGTCTTTACCCAGAACGGCTGGGTGCAGAGCTACGGCTCCCGCTGCGTGAAGCCGCCGGTGGTTATCGGTGACGTCAGCCGCCCGGAAGCGATCACCGTGGAGTGGGCGAAGTATGCCCAGTCCCTGACCGACAAGCCGGTAAAAGGGATGCTCACCGGTCCGGTGACCATTCTCTGCTGGTCGTTCCCGCGTGAAGACGTGACTCGTGAAACCATCGCCAAACAGATCGCCCTGGCGCTGCGTGATGAGGTGGCGGATCTGGAAGCGGCAGGCATTGGCATTATTCAGATTGACGAACCGGCCCTGCGCGAAGGCTTGCCGCTGCGCCGCAGCGACTGGGATGCCTACCTGCAGTGGGGCGTGGAGGCGTTCCGCATCAACGCCGCGGTGGCGAAGGACGACACCCAGATCCACACCCACATGTGTTACTGCGAATTCAACGACATCATGGATTCGATTGCCGCGCTGGATGCCGATGTGATCACCATCGAGACCTCGCGTTCAGACATGGAGCTGCTGGAGTCGTTTGAAGAGTTCGACTACCCGAATGAAATCGGGCCGGGCGTGTACGACATTCACTCCCCGAACGTGCCGAGCGTGGAGTGGATTGAAGCCCTGCTGAAAAAAGCGGCCCAGCGCATTCCGGCAGAGCGCCTGTGGGTGAACCCGGACTGCGGACTGAAAACCCGCGGCTGGCCGGAGACGCGCGCGGCGCTGGCGAACATGGTGAAGGCGGCGCAGAACCTGCGTCAGGCTTGATGATGCGTAGGCCCGGTAAGGCATAGCCGCCACCGGGCTTTTTTTATTACGCTTTCTTACCGCCGTACTGGCTAAACCACGCCAGCATTCTCTGCCAGCCATCTTTGGCTGATTCTGCGTGATAGCTCGGACGATAATCGGCGTTAAACGCGTGCCCGGCATCCGGATACACCACGATCTCCGCCTTCGCATTGGCCGCACGGAGCGCATGGCGCATGGTCTCTACCGAATCCAGCGAAATACCGGTGTCCTGACCGCCGTAAAGCCCTAACACGGGGGCGTTTAGCTCCGTGGCGATATCGACGGGATGTTTCGGTGAATTCAGCGTTTTCTCACCCACCAGTTTGCCGTACCAGGCGACAGCGGCTTTGAGCTGCGGGTTATGCGCGGCATACAGCCAGCTAATGCGTCCACCCCAGCAGAAACCGGTGACCAGAAGACGATGCGGATCGCCGCCGTTGCGCGCCGCCCAGCTGGCGACGTGGTCGAGATCGGCCAGCACCTGCGCGTCCGGGACTTTACTGACCAGGTTGCTGAGCAGTGTTGGAATATCGCTGTAGTCGTTCGGATCGCCCTGACGGAAGTAGAGCTCTGGCGCAACGGCCAGATACCCTTCCAGCGCCAGTCGGCGGCAGAGGTCGCGAATGTGTTCGTGAACACCAAATATCTCCTGAATCACAATCACGATGGGCAGCGGACCGTCTGCCGATTTTGGCCGTGCGTGATAAGCAGGCATATTCTCCCCCTGCGAGGGAATGGAGGTCTCGCCCGCGGTAATTGCCGCTTCTGGCGTCGACACGATGGTTGAAGCATGTGGGGCCGCAGCAGGTGCAAAACCGGTTTTTTCAGTCATGGCATTCTCCGTACCAATGAGTTAGCGCAAAGGTAAATATAGACACCAGGTTAACAACTCACAGTGCCTTAAACGGTCTATCTTTTGTGCAGCACCTGGCGATATAACTTGTTAATGTGATGTGAATCACTTTTTTATGGAAATTCAATGTAATCATTTTCATTCATGGTGAGGTGTGTCACGAAAATATGCTTACTGCTTCTGTAAAGTACCGTTTTACTTCTTCTGACTAACCGACCCACAGAGGAGTCACCTATGTCTAAGTCTGATGTTTTTCATCTCGGCCTCACCAAAAACGATTTACAAGGGGCTACGCTCGCTATCGTCCCTGGCGATCCTGAGCGTGTGGAAAAGATCGCCGCGCTGATGGATAAGCCGGTCAAGCTGGCTGCCCATCGTGAGTTCACCACCTGGCGCGCAGAGCTGGATGGCAAAGCGGTGATCGTGTGCTCTACCGGTATTGGTGGTCCGTCTACGTCTATTGCTGTTGAAGAGCTGGCACAGCTGGGCATCCGTACTTTCCTGCGTATTGGTACCACTGGCGCTATCCAGCCGCACATCAACGTCGGCGACGTGCTGGTCACGACCGCGTCCGTTCGTCTGGACGGCGCAAGCCTACACTTTGCACCGATGGAATTCCCGGCAGTGGCTGATTTCGAATGCACCACCGCGCTGGTTGAAGCTGCGAAATCCGTGGGCGCAACCACCCACGTGGGCGTCACCGCCTCTTCCGACACCTTCTACCCGGGCCAGGAGCGTTACGACACCTTCTCAGGCCGCGTGGTAAGCCGTTTCAAAGGCTCAATGGAAGAGTGGCAGTCCATGGGCGTGATGAACTACGAAATGGAATCCGCAACGCTGCTGACCATGTGCGCAAGCCAGGGTCTGCGTGCCGGTATGGTGGCGGGCGTGATCGTCAACCGCACCCAGCAGGAGATCCCGAACGCCGAAACCATGAAGCAGACCGAAAGTCATGCAGTGAAAATCGTGGTGGAAGCAGCGCGTCGCCTGATCTAATCCTCTCTTCTGAAATCAAAGGCCGACGCGTTCGGCCTTTATTTTTTGCGTAGCGCCTCGCAGGAAAACCCTTTAAAACTGGACGTTTATACAGCACAATTCTATTTTGTGCGGGTAATACGTTGATGCAGGGGGCATTGTGGATATCTCGATCCTGATTTACGCGGTGATTGCGCTGGTGGGCTTAGGGATTGGCTGGCTGATTTCCAGCTACCAGCATGCGCAGCAGAAGGCCGACCAGTTGGCCGAGCGAGAAGAGATGGTCGCCGATTTAAGCGCGGCAAAACAGCAGCTTGCTTTGAGCGAACACTGGCGCGACGAGTGCGAACTGCTCAACAACGAGCTGCGTAACCTGCGAGACATTAACACCTCGCTGGAGGCCGATCTCCGCGAAGTCACTACCCGCCTTGAATCCACCCAGCTGCATGCGGAAGACAAAATCCGCCAGATGATCAACAGCGAGCAGCGCCTCAGCGAACAGTTTGAGAACCTCGCCAACCGAATTTTTGAGCACAGCAACCGCCGCGTTGACGAACAGAACCGCCAGAGCCTGAACAGCCTGCTGACGCCGCTGCGCGAACAGCTGGACGGTTTTCGTCGTCAGGTGCAGGACAGCTTTGGTCAGGAAGCCCGCGAGCGACACACGCTGGCGCATGAGATTCGCAATCTTCAGCAGCTGAATGCGCAAATGGCGCAGGAAGCGGTCAACCTGACCCGCGCGCTGAAAGGGGATAACAAAATCCAGGGCAACTGGGGAGAAGTGGTGCTGACCCGCGTGCTGGAGGCCTCTGGTCTGCGCGAAGGATACGAATACGAAACGCAGGTGAGTATCGAAAACGATGCCCGCTCTCGCATGCAGCCGGATGTGATTGTGCGGTTGCCGCAGGGTAAAGATGTGGTGATTGACGCCAAAATGACGCTGGTGGCGTATGAACGCTACTTTAATGCGGACGATGACTACACCCGCGAGTCTGCGCTGCAGGAGCACATTGCCTCCGTGCGTAATCATATTCGCCTGCTTGGCAGAAAAGACTACCAGCAGCTGCCGGGTCTGCGCTCGCTGGACTATGTCCTGATGTTCATCCCGGTAGAACCCGCGTTCCTGCTGGCACTCGACAGACAGCCTGAACTTATCACCGAAGCGCTCAAAAATAACATTATGCTGGTCAGCCCCACCACGCTGCTGGTGGCGTTACGCACCATTGCGAACCTGTGGCGCTATGAGCACCAAAGCCGCAACGCGCAGCAGATTGCCGATCGCGCCAGCAAGCTGTACGACAAAATGCGCCTCTTCGTGGACGACATGTCTTCAGTCGGTCAGAGCCTGGATCGTGCGCAGGATAACTACCGCCAGGCGATGAAAAAACTCGCCTCCGGACGCGGCAATCTGCTGGCACAGGCTGAATCATTCCGCAGCCTGGGGGTTGAGGTTAAACGCGAGATTAATCCGGAATTGGTCGAACAGGCCACCGCCCAGGACGACGAATTTCGCCTGCGAGAAGGTTCTGATGAACAAAATACAAACAGTGAAGACAACACGTTAGCGGCGGATTTGTCACCAGACGAGACTCCAGCGCGTTTCATTCGCGGTGGTTGAAACGTAGGGCAAACGCGCCCAATCTGTTACACTTCACGAACATTTTACTGATAAGCAGGCTCTGAGATGGCTGACGATTCACAAGACACAACGCACTTTGGCTTTCAGACTGTCGCCAAAGCGCAGAAAGCTGACATGGTGGCCCACGTATTTCATTCCGTGGCGGCGAAGTACGATGTGATGAATGACCTGATGTCGTTCGGCATTCATCGCTTGTGGAAGCGCTTCACCATTGACTGCAGCGGCGTACGTCGTGGACAAACGGTGCTGGATTTAGCCGGTGGCACGGGCGATTTAACCGCGAAATTCTCCCGTCTGGTGGGCGAAACCGGTCGCGTAGTTCTCGCCGATATTAATGACTCCATGCTGAAAATGGGACGCGAAAAGCTGCGTAACATCGGCGTGGTGGGGAATGTGGAGTATGTACAGGCAAATGCTGAAGCGCTGCCATTCCCGGACAATACCTTTGACTGCATCACGATCTCTTTCGGTCTGCGTAACGTGACCGATAAAGAAAAAGCGCTGCGCTCCATGTACCGCGTGCTGAAGCCGGGTGGACGTCTGCTGGTGCTCGAGTTCTCTAAACCGATCATTGAGCCGCTGAGCAAAGCCTACGACGCCTATTCCTTCCACGTGCTGCCGCGTATTGGTGAGCTGGTGGCTAACGACGCTGAAAGCTACCGCTATCTGGCGGAATCTATCCGTATGCACCCGGATCAGGACACATTAAAAGCCATGATGCAGGACGCGGAATTTGAGAACGTTGAATATTTCAACCTGACGGCGGGTGTCGTCGCGCTGCATCGCGGTTACAAATTCTGAGTGGAGGTGTCCCGTGCCCTTTAAACCCTTAGTCTCCGCAGGCATCGAGAATGTACTGAACGCTTTTCTGTATCGCGCCCCTGCGCTGAAAGCTGCACGTCAGCGGCTTAACGGAAAGGTATTACGTATTGTTTTAAAAGAGTTCTCGACGCCGCTTGTGCTGGTATTCAGCGAACGCCAGCTTGACGTTCTGGGGGCGTGGGAAGGTGAAGCCGACTGCTCGGTCATCACGCACATGAGCGTGCTGCCAAAACTGCGCGATCGCCAGCAATTAACGGCGCTTATCCGCAGCGGTGAGCTGGAAGTGGAAGGCGACATTCAGGTCGTGCAGAACTTCGTTGCGCTCACCGATCTGGCGGAGTTCGACCCGGCAGAGCTGCTCGCGCCTTTTACCGGCGACATTGCCGCCGAAGGCATCGGGAAAATCCTTCATGGTGGCGCCTCCTTTGCGCGTAAAAACCTTCAGCGCCAGCAACGCTATGCGGCGGAAGTGCTGACTGAGGAGTGGCGAATGGCGCCCGGGCCACTGGAAGTTGCATGGTTTGCGGAAGAGACCGCTGCTGTTGAACGTGCGGTTGATGCGTTAACCAAACGGCTGGAAAAACTGGAGGGCAAATGACGCCTGGTGAAATTCGGCGCCTCTATTTTATTATTCGCACCTTTTTGAGCTACGGGCTCGACGAGCTTATCCCCAAAATGCGTATCACGCTGCCGCTTCGTATCTGGCGGCGGATGCTCTTCTGGATGCCCAATCGCCATAAAGGTCAACCGCTGGGTGAGCGTCTGCGCCTGGCGCTGCAGGAGCTCGGCCCGGTTTGGATTAAATTCGGACAGATGCTGTCGACCCGCCGCGATCTCTTCCCGCCTCTGATTGCCGATGAGCTTGCGATGCTGCAGGATCGCGTCGCACCGTTTGACGGCGCGCGCGCGAAAAAGCAAATTGAAGAGGCGATGGGTAATGTCCCCGTCGAGACATGGTTTGACGATTTCGATATTAAGCCACTGGCATCGGCCTCTATCGCGCAGGTGCACACCGCGCGTCTGAAAGAAAACGGCAAAGAAGTCGTTATTAAAGTCATTCGTCCGGACATCCTGCCAGTCATCAAAGCGGACATGAAGCTGATTTATCGACTGGCGCGCTGGGTGCCACGCTTGCTGCCGGACGGGCGTCGCCTTCGTCCACTGGAAGTGGTGCGGGAATATGAAAAAACGCTGATTGATGAGCTTAACCTGCTGCGTGAATCGGCGAATGCCATTCAGCTGCGTCGCAACTTTGAAAACAGCCCGATGCTCTATGTACCTGAAGTCTATTCTGACTACTGCAGCCAGAACATGATGGTGATGGAGCGTATCTACGGTATTCCGGTTTCGGATGTGGTCGCCCTGGAGAAACAGGGAACGAACATGAAGCTCCTGGCCGAACGTGGCGTACAGGTCTTCTTTACCCAGGTGTTCCGCGACAGCTTTTTCCATGCGGACATGCATCCGGGCAATATCTTCGTGAGCTACGAACATCCTGAGGATCCGAAGTATATCGGTATCGACTGCGGGATTGTGGGGTCGCTGAACAAAGAAGATAAACGGTATCTGGCTGAGAACTTCATCGCGTTTTTCAACCGCGACTACCGTAAGGTGGCCGAGCTGCACGTCGATTCCGGCTGGGTGCCGCCGGACACCAACGTCGAAGAGTTCGAGTTCGCGATCCGGACCGTTTGTGAACCGATTTTTGAAAAACCGCTGGCGGAAATTTCCTTCGGGCATGTGCTGTTAAACCTGTTCAACACGGCTCGCCGCTTTAATATGGAAGTTCAGCCACAGCTAGTTTTACTCCAGAAAACATTACTTTACGTTGAGGGTGTAGGCCGACAGCTCTATCCTCAGTTAGACTTGTGGAAGACCGCGAAACCTTTCCTTGAATCCTGGATTAAGGATCAGGTTGGCATTCCGGCGCTGGTGCGCTCGCTGAAAGAGAAAGGCCCGTTCTGGATAGAAAAAATGCCTGAAATTCCTGAACTGGTTTATGACAGTTTGCGTCAGAGCAAGAACCTTCAGCACAGCATGGATAAAATCGCCCGCGAACTTCAGTCCAGCCGTGTTCGCCAGGGACAGTCACGCTATCTCTTTGGGATTGGCGCAACGCTGCTGCTGAGCGGTACGCTGCTGCTGATCAACCGTCCGGACTGGCAGATGATGCCCGCCTGGCTGATGGCTGGCGGGGTGGTAGTCTGGCTAGCAGGCTGGCGAAAAACGCGCTGAGCGTGCGTCGCTATCGACGGGTCGCATACGTATAATGCGGCCTGACTCATTAATCATCTATCCCTGAGGAACATGTATGGGTGGTATCAGTATCTGGCAATTGTTGATCATTGCCGTCATCGTCGTGCTGCTGTTTGGCACCAAAAAGCTCGGTTCTATTGGTTCCGATCTGGGCGCGTCTATCAAAGGCTTCAAGAAAGCGATGAGCGATGATGAGAGCAAGCAGGATAAAACCAGCCAGGACGCTGACTTTACTGCTAAATCCATCGCCGACAAGCAAGAAGAAGCCAAAAAGGAAGACGCTAAACGCCACGATAAAGAGCAGGTGTAAGTCGTGTTCGACATTGGTTTTAGTGAGCTCCTGCTGGTCTTTGTGATTGGCCTGATTGTGCTGGGGCCGCAGCGTCTGCCGGTGGCAGTGAAAACCGTTGCGGGCTGGGTTCGTGCGCTGAGATCTCTGGCATCGACCGTTCAGAATGAACTGGCGCAGGAGCTTAAGCTGCAGGAATTTCAGGAAAGCCTGAAAAAGGTCGAGAAGGCGAGCATGGATAACCTGACGCCGGAACTGAAAGCGTCAATGGATGAGCTGCGCGAAGCGGCAGAATCGATGAAGCGCTCCTATAGCGTTAACGATCCTGAAAAAGCGAGCGATGAAGCGAACACCATCCATAACCCGGTGGTGAAGGGCAGCGAGGAGCAGCGCGAGGGCGTAACGCCTGCCAGCGCTGAACATCAGGCTGCCGCGCCAGAACAGACGCCTCAGGAAACCGAAGTGAAAAAACAGGCGCAGCCGGAAGAGTCGGTAGCAAAAACGGCGGAAGTGAAGCCCGCTGCGTCCGTTTCCGAATCATCCCCCTCGTCGAGTGATAAAGCGTAAACATGGCAGTAGATGATACTCAACCGCTGATTACGCACCTCATTGAGCTGCGTAAGCGCCTGTTAAACTGCATTATTGCGGTTTTACTCATATTCCTGTGCCTGGTCTATTTTGCCAACGATATCTATCAGGTGGTCTCTGCGCCGCTGATCAAGCAGATGCCGCTGGGCGCAACGATGATTGCAACAGACGTTGCTTCGCCGTTCTTTACCCCCATCAAGCTCACCTTCTGGGTGTCGTTGATTGCTTCTGCACCTGTCATTCTTTACCAGGTGTGGGCGTTTGTGGCGCCCGCGCTGTATAAGCATGAACGCAAGCTGGTGATCCCGCTGCTGGTGTCCAGCTCGCTGCTGTTCTATATCGGCATGGCGTTTGCCTATTTCGTTGTCTTCCCGCTGGCCTTCGGCTTCCTGACGCATACTGCGCCGGAAGGGGTCCAGGTGTCGACGGATATCGCCAGCTACCTCAGCTTTGTGATGGCGCTGTTTATGGCGTTTGGCGTGGCATTCGAAGTGCCGGTGGCTATTGTGCTGCTCTGCTGGGTAGGAGTAACGACCCCGGATGACCTGCGTAAGAAGCGTCCGTATATCCTTGTGGGCGCTTTTGTTGTCGGCATGCTTCTGACACCGCCGGATGTGTTCTCGCAGACGCTGCTGGCCATACCGATGTACTGTCTGTTTGAGGTCGGCGTTTTCTTCTCGCGTTTCTACGTGGGTAAAGGACGTCGAGCGGATGACGAAGACGATACGTCCGACAAGACCACTGAAGAGTAAAACCAGCCGCCCGTCAGGGCGGTTGTTATATGGGGATTTGCATGTTTGATATCGGACTCAACCTGACCAGCTCGCAGTTTGCGAAAGACCGTGATGAGGTGGTTGCGCGCGCGTTTGCCGCCGGGGTGAAAGGACTGCTGCTGACGGGCACCAACCTGCATGAGAGCGAGCAGGCGCAGCAGCTGGCGCAACGTTACGATCGCTGTTGGTCTACTGCTGGCTTGCATCCTCACGACAGCAGCCAGTGGACCGCAGAAAGTGGCGACACCCTGTACAGGCTGGCAAAGACGCCAGACGTTGTGGCGATCGGCGAATGCGGTCTCGATTTCAACCGTAACTTTTCCACGCCTGAAGAGCAGGAAAAGGCGTTTACTGCCCAGCTTGCGCTGGCGGCAGAGCTTGGAATGCCCGTGTTTATGCACTGCCGCGACGCGCATGAGCGTTTCCTGGCACTTCTGGATCCGTGGCTGGAGAAACTGCCCGGCGCGGTATTGCACTGCTTCACCGGTTCACGGCAGGAAGCGCTGGATTGCCTGGCGCGAGGGCTTTATCTGGGTATTACCGGCTGGGTGTGCGATGAGCGTCGCGGGCTTGAACTTCGTGAGCTATTGCCGGTAATCCCGGCTGACCGGCTGCTCCTCGAAACCGATGCGCCTTATCTGCTACCGCGCGATATGAAACCCAAACCGGCATCTCGGCGAAATGAGCCCGCGTATCTGGGGCACATTGTTGAGAGCGTCGCGAAGTGGCGCGGAGAGGATCCGCACTGGCTTTCGGCGCAGACGGATGACAACGTGCGTAATCTGTTCGGGATAAACGTTTAAAGCTTGCGGAAGTCGGTGTTTTTAACGCTCTGCAGCACCTGCTTGTTCAGCAGATTGAGCAACAGCATAGAGCGCGCTTCCCCGTCTGGCTCGGCAAAAATCGCCTGCAGGCCTTCGAAAGCGCCTTCGGTAATCACGACGCTATCGCCGCTGTAAGGGGTTTCGGGGTCGGTGATCCCTTCAGGTTGTTGATAAATTGACAGCTGATGAATGACCGTCGACGGAACCGTTGCCGGGTGGGCACCAAAACGAACGAAGTGGCTGACACCGCGCGTTGCGCTGATGGTGGTGGTGTGGATGACTTCCGGGTCGAACTCCACAAACAGGTAGTTCGGGAACAACGGCTCACTGACGGTTGTGCGCTTCCCGCGCTGCATTTTTTCAAGCGTGATCACGGGTGTCAGGCAATTTACAGACTGACGTTCAAGATGTTCCTGCGCGCGCTGAAGTTGCCCGCGTTTGCAATACAGTAAATACCAGGCCTGCATAATCACTCTTTCCCTTAGTTCGGGGCGCAAGCATATCAAAACCCTGGCGGGATCGCTAAGTTGATTATAATGGGGGAAAATGGAACAGAACGCATAAGTTCACGCTTATTTAACAAAATTACAGCATCAAGCAGGCTTACGCCGTATAATGAAGCGCTTACAGAGAGGCCATGATTAACTGCATGAAATACCACGATCTCCGCGACTTCCTGACGCTGCTGGAAAAGCAGGGTGAACTCAAACGTATTACACTTCCTGTCGATCCTTATCTGGAGATGACAGAAATTGCTGACCGCACCCTGCGTGCCGGTGGCCCCGCATTACTGTTTGAAAATCCGAAAGGTTACTCCATGCCGGTGCTGTGCAACCTGTTTGGTACACCGCGTCGTGTTGCACTGGGAATGGGGCAGGAAGACGTATCTGCGCTGCGTGAAGTCGGTAAACTGCTGGCGTTTCTGAAAGAGCCGGAGCCACCGAAAGGCTTCCGCGATCTGTTCGACAAGCTGCCGCAGTTTAAGCAGGTGCTGAACATGCCCACCAAACGCCTGCGCGGTGCGCCGTGCCAGCAGAAAGTGCTGGAAGGCGATGCGGTAGATCTGACTAAAATCCCCATCATGCAGTGCTGGCCTGAAGATGCCGCTCCGCTTATCACCTGGGGGCTGACCGTTACGCGCGGCCCGCATAAAGAGCGGCAAAACCTCGGTATTTACCGCCAGCAGTTGATTGGCAAGAATAAACTCATCATGCGCTGGCTGTCGCATCGCGGCGGCGCGCTGGATTTCCAGGAGTGGTGCGCTGCGCATCCGGGGGAGCGTTTCCCGGTGTCTGTCGCCTTAGGCGCCGATCCGGCCACCATTCTGGGAGCCGTCACGCCGGTGCCGGATACGCTCTCTGAATATGCGTTTGCAGGCCTGCTGCGCGGAACGAAAACCGAAGTCGTGAAGTGTATCTCTAACGATCTCGAAGTTCCGGCCAGTGCGGAAATTGTGCTGGAAGGTTACCTTGAGCAGGGTGAAATGGCGCCAGAAGGCCCTTACGGCGACCACACCGGCTATTACAACGAAGTGGATAACTTCCCGGTGTTTACCGTGACGCACATTACGCAGCGTGAAGATGCGATTTATCACTCCACGTATACCGGACGTCCACCGGATGAACCGGCGGTGCTGGGCGTGGCGCTGAATGAAGTGTTTGTGCCGATCCTGCAAAAGCAGTTCCCGGAAATTGTTGATTTTTATCTGCCGCCTGAAGGATGCTCGTATCGCATGGCGGTGGTCACGATGAAGAAGCAGTATCCTGGTCATGCTAAACGCGTGATGATGGGCGTATGGTCTTTCCTGCGCCAGTTTATGTATACCAAATTTGTTATTGTCTGCGATGATGACGTTAACGCCCGCGACTGGAATGACGTAATCTGGGCCATTACCACGCGAATGGACCCGGCGCGCGATACGGTGTTAGTCGAAAATACGCCGATAGATTACCTGGATTTTGCCTCGCCGGTTTCCGGCCTTGGCTCAAAGATGGGACTGGATGCCACAAATAAATGGCCTGGCGAAACCGACCGTGAATGGGGTCGCCCGATCAAAAAAGATCCTGCAGTGACCGCGCGAATTGACGCGATCTGGGACGAGCTGGCCATAATGAATAACGGTAAACCCTGAGCTGACCGTTAAGCCCTATAGACTTCCCGACAGAGAGAGCGAATGACAACCTTAAGCTGTAAAGTGACCTCGGTAGATGCCATCACCGACACCGTATATCGCGTCCGTTTAGTGCCAGAAGCGCCATTCTCTTTCCGCGCGGGTCAGTACCTGATGGTTGTGATGGATGAGCGTGATAAGCGTCCTTTCTCTATGGCCTCAACGCCAGCGGAGCAGGAATTTATTGAGCTTCATATTGGTGCGTCAGAGCTTAACCTGTATGCGATGGCGGTGATGGATCGGATCCTGAAGGAACGTGAAATCGTGGTGGATATTCCGCACGGCGATGCGTGGCTGCGCGATGACGAAGACCGTCCGCTGATCCTGATCGCTGGCGGTACGGGCTTCTCTTATGTGCGCTCTATTCTGTTGACCGCCCTGGCGCGTAATCCAGACCGTGACATCACCATTTACTGGGGTGGCCGCGAAGAGAAACATCTGTACGACCTGTCTGAGCTGGAAGCGCTGAGCGTAACCCATCCTAACCTGCGCATTGAGCCGGTGGTTGAGCAGCCGGAAGAGGGCTGGCGTGGTCGCAGCGGGACGGTGCTGACGGCGGTGCTGCAGGATCACGGCACGCTGGCAGGGCACGATATCTACATTGCTGGCCGTTTTGAGATGGCGAAAATTGCCCGCGACCTGTTCTGCAACGAACGTGACGCTCGTGAAGACCGCCTGTTTGGCGATGCGTTTGCCTTCATTTAAATAAAAAACCCGCCCCTGACAGGCGGGAAGAACGGCAACTAAACTCTTTCTCTTCGCCAATGACGCCATAACTGCGTTGGCTGCGCTCGTTCACCCGAATCACTTACTTGAGTAAGCTCATCGGGATTCGCTCGCTTGCCGCCTTGTTCTGACGCCATTGGCTTTGAGATACTTTTCCTGATTTACACTCTCTCAAACACCGTCGCGATACCCTGACCCAGCCCGATACACATCGTTGCCAGACCAAACTGGGCATCTTTGCGTTCCATCAGGTTGATAAGCGTCGTGCTGATACGCGCCCCGGAGCAGCCCAGCGGGTGGCCGAGGGCGATCGCGCCGCCGTTGAGGTTAATCTTCTCGTCGATCTGCTCCATCAGCCCCAGATCTTTAATGCACGGCAGGATCTGCGCGGCGAACGCTTCGTTCATTTCAAACAGGTCGATGTCGCTGGCGGTTAATCCCGCTTTTTTCAGCGCCAGCTTCGAGGCCGGAACCGGGCCGTAACCCATGATTGAAGGATCGCAGCCCACGACCGCCATCGAACGTACCCGTGCGCGAGGCGTTAAGCCCAGCTCGCGGGCGCGACTTTCGCTCATCACCAGCATCGCGGCGGCACCGTCTGACAGCGCCGACGAAGTACCTGCCGTTACCGTACCGGTGACCGGATCAAACGCAGGGCGCAGGGTAGAAAGCGCTTCTACGGTGGTTTCCGGGCGGATGACTTCGTCGTAGCTGAACTGCTTCAGTATGCCGTCAGCGTCGTGGCCGCCGGTCGGGATGATCTCATTCTTAAAGGCACCGGACTGCGTCGCCGCCCATGCGCGAGCGTGAGAGCGCGCGGCAAAGGCATCCTGCATTTCACGGCTAATGCCGTGCAGACGAGAGAGCATCTCGGCAGTCAGACCCATCATCCCCGCGGCTTTCGCCACGTTACGGCTCATGCCAGGATGAAAATCGACCCCGTGGCTCATCGGCACGTGACCCATGTGCTCGACGCCGCCCACCAGGCAGGCCTGCGCATCACCGGTCATGATCATCCGCGCCGCGTCGTGCAGCGCCTGCATTGACGAACCGCACAGGCGGTTGACGGTGACGGCCGGAACCGAATGCGGGATCTCCGCCAGCAGCGACGCGTTACGGGCGATGTTGAAACCTTGCTCCAGGGTCTGCTGCACGCAGCCCCAGTAGATATCGTCCAGCGCAGCAGGATCCAGCGCCGGGTTACGCGCCAGCAGGCTACGCATCAGATGCGCGGAGAGGTCTTCCGCACGCACGTTACGGAATGCACCGCCTTTTGAACGGCCCATCGGGGTGCGAATCGCATCAACAATGACAACCTTTTCCATTGTGACTCCTTAAGCCGTTTTCAGCTCGCCAACCGGACGGGCTGGCTCAACTGCTGGATAGTAGGGTTCGTTATGGCGCGCTTTGTTACGCAGCCCTTCCGGCACCTCATAAAGCGGGCCGAGGTGCTGATACTGCTGAGCCATATCGAGATAGCGAGCGCTGCCGAGCGTGTCCAGCCAGCGGAACGCGCCGCCGTGGAACGGAGGGAAGCCCAGGCCGTACACCAGCGCCATATCGGCTTCTGCCGGGCTGGCGATGATACCTTCTTCAAGGCAACGCACCACTTCGTTGATCATCGGGATCATCATGCGGGCGATG
Source organism: Enterobacter sp. UPMP2060 (assembly GCF_053709655.1). Classification (NCBI taxonomy): domain Bacteria; kingdom Pseudomonadati; phylum Pseudomonadota; class Gammaproteobacteria; order Enterobacterales; family Enterobacteriaceae; genus Enterobacter; species Enterobacter sp. UPMP2060. The sequence goes on along the minus strand of NZ_JBSKJQ010000015.1, from coordinate 6,378 downwards.
ATCTCATCGTCGGTGAAGTCGCGTTTCGGCTGGCTTACATCGGCCAGCAGGCCGTCCACCACGGCATCTTCTTCTTTCTTCGGTTTGCCTTTGCTGTCTTCTTTATAGCGCCAGAAGCCCAGGCCGTTTTTCTGGCCGAAGCGGTTAGCATCGAACAGAGCGTCAATGGCGTCGCGATAATCTTTCTGCATACGCTGCGGGAAGCCTGCCGCCATCACCGCCTGAGCGTGGTGAGCGGTATCAATCCCGACCACGTCCAGCAGATACGCCGGGCCCATCGGCCAGCCGAACTGTTTCTCCATCACTTTGTCGATTTTGCGGAAGTCCGCACCGTCGCGCAGCAGCTGGCTGAAACCGGCGAAGTAAGGGAACAGCACGCGGTTGACGAAGAAGCCCGGGCAGTCGTTAACAACGATCGGCGTTTTGCCCATCTTGCTGGCCCATGCCACCACTTTAGCGATGGTTTCGTCAGAGGTTTTTTCCCCGCGGATCACTTCGACCAGCGGCATACGGTGTACCGGGTTGAAGAAGTGCATCCCGCAGAAGTTTTCCGGACGCTTCAGCACGCTCGCCAGTTCGCTGATTGGAATGGTGGAGGTGTTAGAGGCCAGCACGGTCTCAGGACGAACCCTGTCTTCCGTTTCTGCCAGCACCGCTTTTTTGACTTTCGGGTTCTCGACGACGGCTTCGACTACTATGTCCACGCGGTCGAAACCGCTGTATTCCAGCACGGGCTGAATGGTGGAGATCACGCCTGCAAGCTTCAGCCCGTCAATTTTTCCGCGCTCCAGCTGTTTATTCAGCAGCTTGGCCGCTTCGGTCATGCCCAGCGTCAGGGATTTCTCGCTGATGTCTTTCATCACTACCGGCACGCCTTTCCAGGCCGACTGGTAAGCGATGCCGCCACCCATAATGCCGGCGCCGAGTACCGCCGCATGTTTTGGCGTCTCAACGTTTTTGGTCAGCTGCTTGGCTTTACCCTTCACGAACTGATCGTTGAGGAAGATACCGACCAGCGCGCGAGCTTCATTGGTGTGCGCCAGCGGGACAAAGCTCTGATTTTCGAGCTTCAGCGCGTCATCGCGTCCGAGACGAGCAGCCGCTTCAATGGTTTTCACCGCCGTGATCGGCGCCGGGTAGTGTTTACCCGCCGTCTGCATCACCATGCCTTTAGCGATGGTGAAGCTCATGGTGGCTTCAATCTTGCTGAGTTTTAACGGTTCCAGCTTCGGCTGGCGTTTGGCTTTCCAGTCGAGATCGCCGTTAATGGCCTGACGCAGAATGGCGAGTGCGCCTTCAACCAGTTTCTCTGGCTTCACGACGCCGTCGACCAGGCCGATTTTCTGCGCCTGTTCTGCGCCGACATCTTTACCTGCGGCAATGATCTCCAGCGCGCTGTCGGCGCCCAGCATGCGCGGCATACGCACGGAGCCGCCAAAGCCCGGCATGATGCCCAGCCTGGTTTCCGGCAGGCCGATGCGCAGGTCCGGCGTCGCCAGACGGTAGTCGGTCGCGAGTACGCATTCGCAGCCGCCGCCCAGCGCATAGCCGTTAACGGCGGAAATGGTCGGGACAGGCAGATCTTCCAGACGATTAAAGACGCTGTTGGCAAAGTGCAGCCACTGGCTCAGCTGTTCTTCCGGGACCAGGAACAGCGAAAGAAACTCGGTGATATCGGCACCGACAATAAAGGCCGCTTTGTTCGAACGCAGCAGCAGCCCTTTTAATTCAGGTTGTTTTTCAAGAACATCCAGCGCCTGGCCAAGACTGGCCACCGTCGCGGTATCAAGCTTGTTCACTGAGCCGGGAGCATCGAACACCAGTTCGGCAATGCCATCTTCCAGCCAGTTGAGGTACAGGGTGTCGCCTTTGTAGAGCATGTCAGTCTCCTGAATCCAGCAATTGGATCTGGTCATACCAGATGAATCGGAGTGTGGGATTTATGTTAATAAAATGCAAATTACTCATTAAGAAAATGCTGCGTTGATCACGGTCGGTGGAAATCACGCAGCCGGAGTGAGGTGTGCTAAGATGCGATGACTTGAGGTCAAAAAAACGAAAGGAAGAATGATGGACTCACTGGCTTCGCTTTATAAAAATCATATCGTTACCCTACAGGAACGTACCCGCGATGTACTGGCCCGCTTTAAGCTGGATGCGCTGCTGATCCACTCCGGCGAGCTGATGAATACCTTTCTGGATGACCACGCTTATCCGTTTAAGGTGAACCCGCAGTTTAAAGCCTGGGTGCCGGTGACTCAGGTTCCAAATTGCTGGCTGCTGGTGGATGGCGTGAACAAGCCGAAACTGTGGTTCTACCTGCCGGTCGATTACTGGCACAACGTAGAACCGCTGCCGACCTCTTTCTGGACGGAAGAGATTGATGTGATTGCACTGCCGAAAGCGGACGGCATTGGCAGCCAGCTGCCTGCCGCGCGGGGCAACATCGCCTATATTGGCCCTGTTCCGGAGCGCGCGCTGGGTCTGGATATTCCGGCAGACAAACTCAATCCGAAAGGCGTGCTGGATTACCTGCACTATTACCGCGCGTATAAAACCGACTACGAACTTTACTGCATGCGTGAAGCGCAAAAAACGGCGGTGAATGGCCACCGTGCCGCGCACGAAGCGTTCCAGTCGGGGATGAGCGAGTTCGACATCAATCAGGCCTATCTGACCGCGACAGGCCACCGTGATACCGACGTGCCGTACAGCAATATCGTCGCGCTGAATGAGCACGCGTCCGTGCTTCACTACACCAAGCTGGATCACCACGTACCGTCGGAGATGCGCAGCTTCCTGCTTGACGCAGGCGCCGAGTACAACGGTTACGCGGCCGACCTGACCCGTACCTGGGCGGCGAATGCGGATACCGATTTCGCGCAGCTGATTAAAGACGTAAACGATGAACAGCTGGCGCTGATTGGCACCATGAAGGCGGGAACCAGCTATGTGGATTACCACATCCAGTTCCATCAGCGTATCGCAAAACTGCTGCGTAAACATCAGATTGTGAAAGACATGAGCGAAGAGGCGATGGTCGAGAACGATCTGACCGGGCCATTCATGCCGCACGGTATCGGCCACCCGCTGGGCCTGCAGGTTCACGACGTTGCGGGCTTTATGCAGGATGACACCGGCACGCACCTGGCGGCACCGTCTAAATATCCTTACCTGCGCTGCACCCGTATTCTGGAGCCGCGTATGGTGTTGACGATTGAACCGGGGATCTACTTTATCGAATCCCTGCTGGCACCGTGGCGTGAAGGCCAGTTCAGCAAACACTTCAACTGGGAAAAAATTGACGCGCTGAAGCCGTTTGGCGGTATTCGCATCGAAGATAACGTTGTGGTTCACGAAAACGGTATTGAGAACATGACGCGAGACCTGAAGCTGGCCTGATGGAAAGCTGGCTGATACCGGCTGAACCGGTCACCTTTGTTGAGGAAATCAAGAAAAGCCGCTTTATTACGCTGCTGGCGCATACCGACGGCGTAGAGGCGGCAAAGGCGTTTGTCGAATCCGTTCGGGCTGAGCATCCTGACGCGCGTCATCACTGCGTGGCGTGGGTGGCAGGGCCGCCGGACGATTCGCAACAGCTGGGGTTTTCCGATGACGGTGAACCGGCGGGCACGGCCGGTAAACCCATGCTTTCGCAGCTGATGGGCAGCGGCGTGGGTGAAATTACCGCCGTGGTGGTGCGCTACTACGGCGGCATCCTGTTAGGCACGGGTGGGCTGGTAAAAGCCTATGGCGGCGGAGTTCAGCAGGCACTGAATATGCTCACAACTACCCGCAAAACGCCGCTCACCGAATATACTTTGTTGTGCGATTACGCTCAGCTATCGGGCATTGAAACGCTGCTCAAACAGTTTAACGGCGTCATCGCGCACAGTGATTACCAGGCAATGGTGCAATTACGCGTGGCGCTTCCGCAGGCGGAACTGGCTGCTTTTTCAGCAAAACTGGCTGATTTTAGTCGTGGTTCGTTGCAATTGCTGCCGATTGAAGAATAATCCCCACCTCACTTTTTTGAATACCAAAGGAAGCGGCAGAGATGCATTTTCGTGCCATAACCCGAATCGTTGGACTGCTGGTCATACTCTTTTCCGGGACGATGATTCTCCCAGGACTGGTGGCGCTTATCTACCGGGACGGCGCGGGGCGGGCATTTACCCAGACCTTCTTTGTCGCGCTGGCGATCGGCTCGCTGCTGTGGTGGCCAAACCGTCGTCAGAAAGGTGAGCTGAAATCTCGCGAAGGATTTCTGATTGTGGTCCTGTTCTGGACGGTGCTGGGGAGCGTCGGTTCGCTGCCCTTCATCTTCTCTGAACAGCCTAATCTGAGCATCACGGATGCCTTTTTTGAATCCTTCTCCGGTTTAACGACCACCGGGGCGACGACGCTGGTGGGGCTGGATTCCCTCCCGCACGCCATTCTCTTTTATCGTCAAATGCTGCAGTGGTTCGGGGGGATGGGGATCATCGTCCTGGCAGTGGCTATTCTTCCTATTCTGGGCGTTGGCGGCATGCAGCTTTATCGCGCCGAAATGCCCGGGCCGCTGAAAGATAACAAGATGCGCCCGCGTATTGCCGAGACGGCGAAAACTCTCTGGCTTATCTATGTCTTGCTGACGGTAGCCTGTGCGCTGGCGCTATGGTTTGCCGGGATGCCCGCTTTCGACGCCATCGGACACAGCTTTGCGACGATCGCGATCGGTGGATTCTCCACTCACGACGCCAGCGTCGGCTACTTCGACAGCCCTACGATTAACACTATTATTGCCATTTTCCTGCTGATTTCAGGCTGTAACTATGGCCTGCACTTCTCTTTACTGAGCGGGCGCAGCCTGAAAGTGTACTGGCGTGACCCTGAGTTCCGCATGTTCATTGGCGTCCAGCTTACGCTGGTGATCATCTGTACCCTGGTGCTGTGGTTCCATGATGTCTACAACTCCGCGCTGACCACGCTAAATCAGGCGTTCTTCCAGGTGGTATCGATGGCAACGACCGCCGGGTTTACCACGGACAGCATCGCGCGCTGGCCGCTGTTCCTGCCGGTGCTGCTGTTATGCTCGGCATTTATCGGGGGCTGTGCGGGTTCTACGGGCGGTGGCCTGAAGGTGATTCGTATTCTGCTGCTGTTTAAGCAGGGGAACCGTGAGCTGAAGCGTCTGGTCCACCCGAACGCGGTTTACAGCATCAAACTCGGGAACCGCGCGCTGCCGGAACGTATCCTCGAAGCGGTGTGGGGATTCTTCTCGGCGTATGCGCTGGTGTTTATCGTCAGTATGCTGGCGATTATCGCGACGGGGGTGGATGATTTCTCAGCCTTTGCGTCCGTCGTAGCGACATTGAATAACCTCGGGCCCGGCCTGGGCGTTGTGGCGGATAACTTTGCCAGCATGAACCCGGTCGCGAAATGGATCCTCATCGCCAATATGCTGTTTGGTCGTCTTGAGGTCTTTACGCTGTTGGTGCTGTTCACCCCTACATTCTGGCGCGAGTAAGGAGCCGTTGATGAAAACATTGATTCTTTTCTCTACGCGAGACGGACAAACGCGTGAGATTGCCGCGTATCTGGCATCGGAATTAAAAGAGCTGGGTATTTACTCTGATGTGGTGAACCTGAACCGTGCGGAGCAGATTGCCTGGCAGGAGTACGATCGCGTGGTAATTGGCGCGTCAATTCGTTACGGGCATTTCCATCCGGCGCTGGATCGCTTTGTGAAAAAGCACACGGCGGTGCTCAACAAATTGCCTGGTGCGTTTTACTCGGTCAACCTGGTCGCACGTAAAGCCGAGAAGCGTACGCCGCAGACCAATAGCTACACGCGCAAGTTTTTACTCAGCTCGCCGTGGCAGCCAGACCTGTGCGCCGTCTTTGCCGGCGCGCTGCGTTACCCTCGCTACCGCTGGTATGACCGCTTTATGATCCGCCTCATTATGAAGATGACGGGGGGTGAAACCGATACGCGTAAAGAAGTGGTTTATACCGACTGGTCGCAGGTGGCCAGTTTTGCGCGGGAAATCGCACATTTAACGGGCGATTCGCGACATAAATAAGCGTTAAGTTTGAAAAGTGAGCGAACGAAAAGTTTTTTGTATTTTATGCTTGTCACGTCGGAATAACTCCCTATAATGCGCCTCCACTGACACGGAACAACGGCACACACGCCGCCGGGTCAGCAGAGAAAAGCGAAATTAATCACTTGACTCTGAAGCGGGAAAGCGTAATATGCACACCCCGCGCCGCTGCGAAAAGCGAAGCGGCACTGCTCTTTAACAATTTATCAGACAATCTGTGTGGGCACTCAAAGTGACATGGATTCTTAACGTCGTAAGACGAAAAATGAATACCAAGTCTCTGAGTGAACAT
>NZ_JBSKJQ010000014.1:0-99896 GCF_053709655.1 Enterobacter sp. UPMP2060 | reverse complement strand
TTGTCCGAAGACATTAAGAATCCATGTCACTTTGAGTGCCCACACAGATTGTCTGATAAATTGTTAAAGAGCAGTGCCGCTTCGCTTTTCGCAGCGGCGCGGGGTGTGCATATTACGCTTTCCCGCTTCAGAGTCAAGTGATTAATTTCGCTTTTCTCTGCTGACCCGGCGGCGTGTGTGCCGTTGTTCCGTGTCAGTGGAGGCGCATTATAGGGAGTTATTCCGACGTGACAAGAGGAAATTTAAAAAAAGTTTCCATCCGCGTTTTTTTTCACCAACAGAGGTGAAATCAAGCTACAAATTGTTCTATTTGATGTATCTGCAACCACAATCACATTCGAGGTGGCATAATTATCAGCATGAATCTTTAAGGAATAAAAGCGATGCCATTAAGCGCACAACAGCTGGCCGCCCAAAAAAACCTGTCGTACGTGCTGGCAGAAAAGCTGGCTCAGCGGATTTTAGCGGGTAAATATCCCCCGGGTAGCATCCTGCCGGGTGAAATGGAGCTGGGTGAGCAGTTTGGGGTGAGCCGTACCGCCGTGCGCGAAGCGGTGAAAACCCTAACGGCAAAAGGTATGGTGCTTCCACGCCCTCGCATTGGCACGCGCGTGATGCCACAGAGTAACTGGAATTTTCTCGATCAGGAGCTGCTCTCCTGGTGGATGACGGAAGATAACTTTCATCAGGTCGTCGATCACTTTCTGGTGATGCGCAGCAGCCTTGAACCTCAGGCATGCCTGCTTGCCGCCACGCTAGGAACAGCAGAGCAGAAAGCGCAGCTTAACGCATTGATGGAAGAGATGGTGTTCCTGAAAAAACACTTCAACCGCGAACGCTGGGTTGAGGTCGATATGGCCTGGCATGAACACATCTATATGATGAGCGCCAATCCGTTCCTCACCTCTTTTGCCTCTTTATTTCATTCGGTGTATCACACCTACTTTACCTCTATTACACAAAACGAAGTGGTAAAACTGGATTTGCACCAGGCGATAGTTGATGCCATCCAGGAAAGCGACGGGCAGCGAGCCCTGAGTGCGTGCCAGGCATTGCTGGCCGCGCCAACCCACCAGCAGGTAAATAAATGACAACGAAAAAAGCGCGCAGCATGGCCGGATTGCCGTGGATTGCAGCCATGGCGTTTTTTATGCAGGCACTGGATGCCACCATCCTCAACACAGCGCTTCCCGCTATAGCGCAAAGCCTTAACCGCTCCCCGCTGGCGATGCAGTCCGCCATCATCAGCTACACCCTGACGGTCGCAATGTTAATTCCGGTCAGCGGCTGGCTGGCCGACCGCTTTGGCACCCGCAGAGTTTTCATGCTGGCCGTCACGCTCTTTACGCTCGGTTCGCTGGCCTGTGCGCTCTCCTCATCCTTAACGGAGCTGGTTATCTTCCGCGTATTGCAGGGCATTGGCGGCGCGATGATGATGCCGGTGGCGCGCCTTGCTTTGCTGCGGGCCTACCCCAGGAGCGAACTGCTTCCCGTACTCAACTTCGTCACCATGCCGGGCCTGGTTGGCCCGATTCTTGGCCCGGTACTCGGTGGCGTGTTTGTCACCTGGGCAAGCTGGCACTGGATCTTCCTGATTAATATTCCAATTGGCGTTGCGGGGCTGCTGTATGCCCGCAAATATATGCCGAACTTCACCACGCCAAGGCGCAGCTTCGATATGGGCGGCTTTTTCCTGTTTGGCCTGAGCCTGGTGTTATTCTCCAGCGGGATGGAGCTGTTTGGCGAGAAGATCGTCGCGACGTGGTTAGCACTCTCCGTTATCCTCGGCGGTATTCTGTTATTCCTTCTTTATATACGTCACGCGCGCCGTCACCCGACGCCGTTAATCTCCCTGGGGCTCTTTAACACCCGAACGTTTTCCGTAGGGATTGCTGGGAACATTGCGTCTCGTCTGGGGACGGGTTGCGTACCGTTCCTGATGCCATTGATGCTGCAGGTGGGTTTCGGCTACCCGGCCCTGATTGCTGGCTGCATGATGGCGCCCACGGCAATGGGCTCGATTCTGGCAAAATCAACCGTGACACAGGTGCTGCGCTGGTTTGGCTATCGTAAGACGCTGGTTGGCGTGACGGTCTTTATCGGTCTGATGATTGCGCAGTTCTCGCTGCAATCCGCCGCGTTACCCGTCTGGATGCTGATCCTGCCGCTGTTTGTGTTGGGCATGGCGATGTCGACGCAGTTCACGTCGATGAACACCATCACCCTCGCCGACCTGACTGACGAGAACGCCAGTAGCGGCAACAGCGTGCTGGCGGTAACGCAACAGCTGTCGATCAGTTTAGGGGTTGCAGTGAGTGCAGCGGTGCTGAGGTTTTATGAGGGTTTTGACAGCGCGAATACCGTTGAGCAGTTCCACTATACCTTTATCACCATGGGCGCACTTACCGTGGTATCGGCGCTGGTCTTTATGCTGTTAAAACCAAAAGACGGCCGAAACCTGATTAAAGAGCGTCACAAAGAGAAAGCTAAACCGAACCGCGTTCCATCAGAACAGGAGTAAGCTGCAGCCGTTGCTGTTGCAGCGTGGGCTGCGCCATACGGTGGATCAACACATCGATGGCCAGCTCGCCCAGTTCATCCTTCGGCTGATGAATAGTGGTCAGCGGCGGCGTCATGTAGCTGGCCAGTTCGATATCGTCATAGCCAATCACCGCCATATCGTCCGGCACGCGTAGCCCCGCCTGATACAACGCCTGATAGGCACCAAACGCCATCGCGTCGTTACCAATAAAGACCGCCTGCGGACGCGGCTTTTGCGTTAGCAGTTTCTGCATTGCCTCGAAGCCGCCGTTAAACTCAAAGTCGCCTGTGATCCGGTAGCCATCAGGAATGGCAAGCCCCGCTCGTTCCATGGCGGAAAGATACCCTTCCAGACGCAAACGCGCCGGAGTTTTATCCAGCGGCCCCGTAATACAGGCAATGCGAGTGTGTCCTTTATCAATCAGGTACTGAGTCGCCATATCGCCGCCCAGCAGGGAGTTATCCTGAATGAGATCGCTGGTTCCGTCGAACGGCGCCCAGTCCATCATCACGGTGGGAATCGAAGGATAACGCTGGATGATCTCTTTCGAGGGCTGGTGCGTTTCGGTGCAGAGCAGCAGTAGCCCGTCGACGCGTTTTTGCATCAGCGTTTCCAGGTTACGATTCATGCGCTGCTCGTCTCCCTCGGTATTGCACAGCACCAGGCTGTAGCCACGCTCGAAGCAGCTGCGCTCCACGCCGCGAACCAGTTCTGAATAAAAGGGGTTGGTACTGGCGGTGATCAGCATACCGATGGTGCGCGTCTGGTTGAGCTTAAGACTGCGCGCCAGCGCAGACGGCGCATAGTTGAGTTCTTTTACCGCAGCTTCGACTTTCTCACGAATCGCCTCGCTGACGAAGCGATCGTTGTTTATAACGTGGGAGACCGTCGAGGTAGAAACGCCCGCCATGCGGGCGACATCTTTCATTGTGGCCAAGCGTTACCCCTGCTGACTTAAGAATTCATCGATCTCTTTACGCCACGGAACGGAAGGCTGGGCGCCTTTGCGCGTCACCGCAATCGCTGCAGCAGCGTGTGCGAAGCGAATAGCGTCATCCATTCTCTTGCCTTCCAGCAGCGCGGTGACCAGTGCACCGTTGAAGGTATCTCCCGCTGCGATGGTATCAATCGCTTTGACCTTAAAGCCCGGCACGCGACGGCCTTCGCCATTTACGCTTGCCCACACCCCACGGCTACCAAGTGTGATAATCACGGTACCGATGCCCTTATCATGCAGTGCACGCGCGGCTCGCGCGGCATCGTCATCATTTTCTACGCGGATGCCCGTCAGCTTTTCGGCTTCGGTTTCGTTCGGCGTAATGATGTCCACCAGCGCCAGCAGCTCGTCTGATAATACCCGGGCCGGGGCCGGGTTAAGTACGACAGTGGTATGATTTTCATGCGCAATTTTCGCGGCAGCCAGCACGCTTTCAACCGGTGACTCCAGTTGCATGAGCAGGGCTTCCGCTCCGGCGATGATGGCACGTTGCGCTTCTACGCGCTCCGTCGTCAGCGCAGCGTTAGCACCCGCATGAATACCGATGACATTCTCACCTTCAGCGTTGACGAAAATCAGCGCCACGCCGGTCGATTCCCCTGCAACCACGCTGACCGATGCGACATCAATGTTGTCGCTCGCCAGCTGTTTGCGTACGCGCTCACCGGTATCGTCATCACCCGTGCAGGCGATAAACGCAATATTCGCCCCGCTGCGACCGGCGGCGACGGCCTGGTTGGCACCTTTACCGCCAAATGCCACCTGATACTGGTTACCCGTGACGGTTTCGCCCGGTGCAGGGAACGATTCAAGGTTAAGAATGTGATCGGCATTAATACTGCCAAGGACGACGAGGTTGCCTGCGGTTTTCATGGTTGGGTTGTCCATCTGAGAGCGCCACCGGTGTTACCCGGTGGCGTATGCCACACTTTTCTTTATTGGTGTCCCTCAGGCAGCCAGCGACTGCCTGATTCGCCTTTTACTGCTTGATGACCAGCTTCAGGTCAACTGGGTATTTAGCCTGAACTTTTTCGCCCTTCAGCACTTTGTCGGCAGTTTCAACGCCAGTGGCGCCAATCTGCTCAGGCAGCTGAGCGATGGTCGCAGCCAGTTTGCCATCGTTTACTGCTTTTTCACCATCCGGCGTGCCGTCAAATCCGACAACCATCACATCAGATTTACCTGCGGTCTGCAGGGCACGCAGCGCGCCCAGCGCCATTTCGTCGTTCTGCGCGAATACCGCCTGCACGTCAGGGTGTGCGGTCAGCAGGTTCTGCATAACGTTCAGACCTTTAGTACGGTCGAAGTCTGCCGGCTGGCTGGCCAGCACGTTGAATTTGTGCGCAGCCACAGCCTGCTGGAAGCCTTCACCACGCTCGCGGGCTGCGGACGTACCGGCAATCCCCTGCAGTTCGATAACTTTCGCGCCTTCGCCGGCTTTCTTCGCGATGTAATCACCCGCGATTTTGCCGCCCAGCACGTTATCAGACGCAATGTGGCTAACAACTTCGCCTTTCGTTGCCTGGCGGTCCAGAGTAATCACCGGAATTTTCGCCTGGTTTGCCATTTTAACTGCGTTACCTACGGCGTCAGAATCGGTTGGGTTGATCAGCAGAATTTTGGTGCCGCGAACGGTTAAGTCCTGAACGTTAGCCAGCTCTTTCGCCGGGTTGTTCTGTGAATCCAGTACCACCAGGTTGTAGCCCAGTTTGTCCGCTTCTTTCTGCGCACCGTCCTTCAGGGAGACGAAGAACGGGTTGTTCAGGGTAGAGACAACCAGCGCGATGGTATCTTTCGCCATGGCGTTAGCACTTACGGTTGCGCTCAGCGCGACAGCAGAAACCAGGGTAGCCAGTTTTTTCATGTTCATATCTAAGATGTCCTGTAGTGTCGTCAGTTACTGTTTTTTGTTGTCTACCAGTACCGCCAGCAAAATCACCACTGCCTTAACGATCATCTGGTAATAGGAGGAAACACCTAACAAATTCAAACCATTATTCAGGAAACCGAGAATCAGTGCGCCGATCAATGTCCCAACAATGCGACCTTTACCGCCCGCAAGACTCGTACCGCCCAGAACCACTGCTGCGATAGCATCCAGCTCATACCCCGTGCCCGCCGTCGGCTGCGCAGAAGAGAGGCGCGCCACTTCGATGATACCTGCCAGCGATGCCAGCAGACCGCACAGGGAGTAAACGATAATTTTGACTTTATTAACGCTGATCCCGGACAGGCGCGTTGCCGCTTCGTTACCGCCCAGCGCGTAAATATAACGGCCCAGACGGGTGTGGTGCAGCATGTACCACGCCGCCAGGAAGACGATAGCCATGATCCAGACCGGGGTCGGAACACCCAGCGGGCGACCGATACCGAACCAGCCAAACAGATCCGCGTTATCGGTAAAGCCGGTATTAACCGGGCTACCGTTGGTGTATACCATGGTCACACCGCGCAGCAGCAGCATCATCACCAGCGTGGCGATAAACGCCTGAACGCGGCCTTTTGCTACAATCACGCCGGTTACGGCACCAATCGCCGCGCCTGCCGCCAGGGCAGCGGCCACGGCCACCAGCGCGTTGACTTCAATGCCGACAATCGAAGCGGCGATCGCGCCGGTGAGCGCCAGCAGGGAACCGACGGACAGATCGATACCTGAGGTCAAAATCACCAGCGTCATGCCGACCGCCATAATGGCGTTCACCGATGTTTGCTGCAGAATGTTGAACAGGTTATTAACGGTGAAAAAGTTCGGGCTCATGGTCGACACAATCGCGATCAGCACCAGCAGGGCAATCAGCGATTTTTGTTCCATCAGCCATGCCTTTGTGAAATAGCGGCGACCAGAAACAGCCTGGGTAGTCATCTTCTTACTCCTGATTCACGCGATTAAGCTTGCCCACAGCGGCAGCCATCAGAACTTCCTGGGTGGCCTGCTCGCGAGTGAATTCACCGCCGAGATGCCCTTCATGCATGACGATAATGCGATCGCTCATGCCTAATACTTCTGGCATCTCGGAAGAGACCAGAATGATGCTCAGACCGTCGGCCTTGAACTGGTTAATCAGCTGATAGATCTCTTTCTTCGCGCCCACGTCCACGCCACGGGTTGGCTCGTCGAGGATCAGCACTTTCGGGCGCGTCATCAGCCCGCGCGCAATCGCCACTTTCTGCTGATTACCGCCGGACAACAGGCCAATCGCCTGCTCCATCGACGGGGTTTTGACGTTAAAGAGGCGGATAAAATCGCTGACCGCCTGCTGCTCATCTTTATGCTTCAGGCTACCGCCGCTATGGCTGAAATAGCGCAGCGCGGTCAGGGACATGTTCTCTTTAACCGACATCCCCAGCACCAGGCCGTCGCGTTTGCGGTCTTCGGAGATATAAACGATGCCGTTCGCCAGACCATCCTGCGGAGAACGGGTGACCACTTCATGACCGTCGAGGGTGACATAACCGCTGGTGCGCGGCAGTGCGCCGTACAACACTTTCATCAGCTCGGTACGTCCGGCACCCATCAGTCCCGCCACGCCCAGGATCTCGCCCTGGCGCAGGGTAAAGGTCACGTCGTTCACACCCGGACCGCAGAGGTTGTCCACCTTCAGGCGGATCTCACCCGGCGCTTTCTCCAGATGCGGATACTGATCTTCGAGCTTGCGTCCCACCATCATTTCGATGAGCGTATCTTCGGTCAGCGTGGCGACTTCGCGCTCGGCAATAAACTGCCCGTCGCGGAAGACGGTAACGTCATCGCAGATTTCGAAGATCTCTTTCATGCGGTGAGAGATATAGACAATCCCGCGCCCCTGCGACTTCAGCTCGCGGATCACGCGGAACAGGGATTCGGTTTCGGTATCGGTCAGGGCGTCGGTCGGTTCATCCATAATGATGACCTTCGACTCAAAGCTCAGCACCTTCGCGATTTCCACCATCTGCTGATCGCCAATGGACAGATCGCCTACCAGGCGGTCGCTCTTAAAGCGCAGGTTCAGCTTCGCCAGCAGCTTGTCCGCTTCGGCGTACATGGTTTTCCAGTCGATTTTGCCGAACCGGTTAACAAACTCGCGGCCGAGGAAGATGTTTTCCGCAATGGTGAGCTGAGGAATGAGGTTCAGCTCCTGGTGAATAATACCGATACCCGCTTCCTGAGAAGATTTTGGGCCATTGAAGGTAGTCTCTTTACCCAGCCAGACGAGTGAACCGGCATCGCGTTGATAGATACCGGTCAGCACTTTCATCATGGTGGATTTGCCGGCACCGTTTTCGCCCACCAGCGCCATCACGCGCCCGGGGTAGACGTTCAGCGCCGCGCCGGAGAGGGCTTTTACGCCCGGGAACGACTTATCGATCCCTTTGAGTTGCAGTAATGCGTCCATGATGGCCTCAGAAGGTGACGCCAGCACAGAGAATGATATTCGCATACGGGGAACACTCCCCGCTGCGAATCACCGCCTGACTGTCTGCGGTTTGTTGTTTGAACTGTTCGTGCGTCGTGTAACGAATTTCTATGGTGTTTCCCTGGTGTTGTTGCAGTTGCTCAATATGGCTGAGCAACGTTTCGTGGAGTTGCGGATTATGTTGTTTGATTTCCGCCGCGAGAATGGCCGCCTCAACCTGCATCTCCGCCGTCACAACTTCCAGTACCTGCATAAACGAGGGTACACCCTGCGTTAACGCCATATCGATACGGGTTGTGCTGCGCGGAACCGGTAAGCCTGCATCGCAAACCACCAGCGTATCGGTATGCCCAAGACGGGAAATAACCGATGAGATTTCTGAGTTGAGTACCGTGCCTTTCTTCATTTTATTGCTCCACTAGCGAAACGTTTCGCTGACATCAGTTTAATCTCAAGAATGTTCAGAAAACCATCATGACGTAACAGATTTGTGATCGACGTCGAAACGTTTCGCTAAGTGAAATGCAGAGACAATTATTGTGGGTTGGCGAGGGGTTTGGTAGGCCGGGTAAGCGAAGCGCCACCCGGCATTTTCAGAAGGGATTAGATCTCGACCTGCGTCCCCAGCTCAATCACGCGGTTAGGCGGGATCTCAAACTGGTCAGGCGCGCGCAGGGCGTTACGCTGCAGGATGAGGTACAGCTTGCCGCGCAGGCGCAGATACCACGGACGCTTGCCGATGATTAGCGACTCGTGCGACATAAAGAACGACGTCTCCATCATCCGGCAGCTCAGCCCTTCCAGGCCGCAGCGGTGGAACACCTCTTCCACGTTTGGCGTTTCGCGCCAGCCGTAGCTTGCCACCACGCGCCAGAAGGTCGGCGACAGCTGCTCGATCTGCACGCGACGCACGTTGTGAACATACGGCGCATCTTCGGTGCGCAGCGTCAGCAGGATCACGCGCTCGTGCAGCACTTTGTTGTGCTTGAGGTTATGCATAAGCGCGAACGGAATGACGTTCAGCGCGCGAGACATATATACCGCAGTACCCGGCACGCGGACCGGCGGGGATTTCTCCAGAGAAGCGATCATCGCCTCAAGAGAGTTCCCGTGCTCGTGCATGCGGCGCAGCAGGCGGAAACGCTCGCTTTTCCAGGTGGTCATGACGATGAACATCACCAGACCCAGCGTCAGCGGCAGCCAGCCACCGGAGACAATTTTATCGAGGTTCGCTGAGAACAGCGGTACGTCGATACACAGGAAGCCCACCAGAATCATCGCCACGAGGAATTTATTCCAGTGCCAGTTTCGGTACGCCACCGTGGTGGAGAGAAGCGATGTCAGCACCATCGTACCGGTTACCGCAATACCGTACGCCGCCGCCAGGTTACTGGAGTGCTCGAAGCTGACGATAACAATAACAACAGCGAAATAGAGGAGCCAGTTAACGAACGGGATGTAGATTTGGCCTGACTCCATCTCTGAGGTATGGATGATGCGCATCGGTGACAGATACCCCAGACGCACGGCCTGGCGCGTCAGAGAAAACACGCCGGAAATCACCGCCTGGGAGGCAATGACGGTCGCCAGCGTCGCCAGGATCAGCATCGGCACCAGAGCCCAGTCGGGCGCCAGCAGGAAGAACGGGTTCTTGATCGCTTCCGGGTTTTTAAGCAACAGCGCGCCCTGACCGAAATAGTTCAGCACCAGCGACGGCAGCACCACAATAAACCATGCCACGCGGATAGGCAGTTTCCCGAAGTGGCCCATGTCAGCATACAGCGCTTCCACACCGGTGATGGAGAGCACGACGGCCCCCAGCGCCACGAAGGAAACCACTTTGTATTCGAGGAAGAAATGCACCGCCCAGTAAGGGTTCAGCGCATGCAGCACTTCAGGGTTCGCAATAATGCTGCGCAAGCCAAGCGCCGCCAGGATCAGGAACCAGGCCAGCATAATCGGCGCGAACAGTTTGCCCACCAGCCCTGTACCGTGCTTCTGGATCATGAACAGCAGCGTCAGGACAATAATGGCCAGCGGAACCACCCATGAATCGAGCTGCGGAGCGATAATCTCCAGCCCCTCAATCGCCGACAGCACCGAGATAGCCGGCGTTATCACCACTTCCCCGTAGAAGAAACTGCCGCCAATCAGGCCGATAATGACCAGCACAGAGGTCATCCTGGCCGAGGTATTACGCCCGGCAAGAGACATCAGGGTCAGGATCCCACCTTCACCTGCGTTATCAGCACGCATAACGAAGGAGAGATATTTAACGGAAACCACCAGGATCAGCAGCCAGAAAATGAGGGACAGGAAGCCAAACACGGCATCGCGTTCAACACCAAAACCAAACTGGCCGGACAGACATTCACGAAGCGTATAAAGCGGGCTGGTGCCGATATCACCGTAGACAACCCCGATCGCCGCAAGCGTTATTGCGGGTAATGATTGCTTATTATCAGTGCTCATAGACTAGTCTTTTCGTTTAAATAACAAATGTGTTCCCGGTCCCTTGGCCCACAAAAAGCGCACAGTATGCACGATTCATTGCAAAATCGTACCCCTAAATGCAACCGCATTAATGTAGCGCAAAGAAAATTGCGCCGCACTTCAGTCTATTACCAGCCCTGACTGAAACGTCTATACTCGCTTCAATTGGCCGCCACGACGGCGAAAGGATGCAAAACTATTATGGCTCACTCACATTTATTAGCAGAAAGAATTTCCCGCCTCAGCAGCGCGCTGGAAAAAGGCCTTTTCGAGCGTAGCCACGCCATCCGCCTCTGCTTACTGGCGGCGTTGAGCGGTGAAAGCGTGTTTTTGCTGGGACCGCCGGGCATTGCCAAAAGCCTGATTGCCCGCAGGCTGAAATTTGCTTTTCAGAACGCCCGCGCCTTCGAATATCTCATGACCCGGTTTTCCACCCCAGAAGAAGTTTTTGGTCCGCTCTCCATTCAGGCATTGAAAGATGAGGGGCGCTATCAGCGTCTGACAGAAGGGTATCTTCCGGAGGCTGAGATTGTTTTTCTCGATGAGATCTGGAAAGCGGGGCCGGCTATTCTGAACACCCTGCTCACGGCGATAAACGAACGTCGGTTCCGTAACGGCGCCAGTGAAGAGAAAATCCCGATGCGCCTGCTGGTGGCCGCCTCTAACGAACTGCCTGAAGCCGACAGCAGTCTGGAAGCGCTGTATGACCGTATGCTTATCCGCCTGTGGCTGGACAAAGTGCAGGATAAATCCAACTTCCGCTCCATGCTGGTCAGCCAGCAGGATGAAAGTGAAAACCCGGTATCCGCTTCGCTGCAGGTAACGGATGAGGAGTATCACCAGTGGCAGCAGGATATCGGCAAAATCAAACTGCCAGACGCCGTCTTCGAGCTGATCTATCTGCTGCGCCAGCAGCTTGATCTCATCCCTTCAGCGCCCTATGTCTCCGATCGCCGCTGGAAAAAAGCGATCCGCCTGCTGCAGGCGAGCGCCCTGTTCAGCGGGCGTGATGCCGTTGCGCCAATCGATCTGATCCTGCTGAAAGACTGCCTCTGGCACGATGCAGAAGGCATGAACCTGATGCAGCAGCAGCTTGACGTTTTGATGACCGGACACGCCTGGGGGCAGCAGGCAATGCTCAACCAGCTGGGGGCGATTGCCCAGCGGCGCATCCAGCTCCAGCAGCTGCAAAGTGATAAAACCGCGCTGAAAGTGAATCGTCTTGGGGGCATGTTCGCCCGCAAACCGCACTACGAGCTTCCCGCGGATCTGACTGGCGCAACGCTAACGTTGCTGCTCCAGCAGCCGCTTAAACTGCATGATATGCAGGTGGTGCACATTACGATTGAGCGCGAGGCGCTGGCGCAGTGGCTGGATAAGGGCGGAGAGATCCGAGGAAAACTCAACGGCATTGGTTTCGCGCAGCCGCTGAATATGGAAGTGGACAGCAGCCAGCACCTGGTGATCCGCGACGTCAGCCTCCTGGGATCGCGTCTTGCGCTTCCGGGCACCGCCTCTGACAGCGTCCCCGAAGAGATTAAGCAGCAGCTGGAAGCGCTGGATACCGAATGGCATCAGCAGCACACCCGCTTTAGCGAGCAGCAAAAATGCCTCTTTATTCATAGCGACTGGCTAGGTCGCATCGAAGCCAGCCTGCAGGACGTCAGCGCGCAGATCAAACAGGCGCGTCAATGCTAACGCTGGATACGCTTAACGTCATGCTGGCCGTCAGCGAGGAGGGGTTGATCGAAGAAGTGGTCATTACCCTTCTGGCGTCGCCGCAGCTGGCGGCGTTTTTTGAAAAATTTCCAAAGCTTAAAAAGGCGATGACGGACGATCTTCCGCGCTGGCGCGATAACCTTCGCCAGCGGTTTAAGGAGACGGAAGTCCCGCCTGAATTGACGGAGGAGGTCGCCAGCTATCAGCAGTGCCAACGGCTGTCGACACCGCAGTTTATCGTCCAGCTGCCGCAAACCCTTACGCTGCTTGATAAAGTCCACTCTCCGTTTGCCAGCCAGGCGCGGGCGCTGGTTACGGATAACGCCACTTTTACCCCGGCGCTGCATACCCTGTTCCTACAGCGCTGGCGCCTCAGCCTGGTGGTTCAGGCCACAACGCTGAACCAGCAGCTGCTGGACGAAGAGCGTGAACAGCTGCTCAGTGAAGTTCAGGAACGGATGACGCTGAGCGGCCAGCTAGAACAGGTGCTGGTGGAGAATGAAAACGCCGCAGGACGCCTGTGGGACATGAGCGCCGGCCAGCTCCGGCGCGGGGATTATCAGCTGATCGTCAAATACGGCGATTTTCTGGCGCAGCAGCCCGAGCTGATGAAGCTTGCAGAACAGCTGGGTCGCTCAAGGGAGGCAAAGTCGGTCCCAAAGAAAGATGCCCCGATGGAAACCTTCCGCACCCTGGTGCGCGAACCGGCTACCGTGCCGGAGCAGGTCGACGGGCTCCAGCAGAGCGATGACATTTTACGCCTGCTGCCCACGGAACTGAGCACGCTGGGGATGACCGAGCTGGAGTATGAGTTCTATCGTCGGCTGGTGGAAAAACAGCTTCTCACCTACCGACTGCACGGCGAAGCCTGGCGTGAGAAAGTCAGCCAACGGCCGGTCGTCCATCAGGATTTTGATGAACAGCCGCGCGGGCCATTCATTGTTTGCGTGGATACGTCCGGTTCGATGGGCGGGTTTAACGAGCAGTGCGCTAAGGCGTTCTGTCTGGCACTGATGCGCGTGGCGCTGGCCGATCGCCGCCGCTGCTTCATCATGCTCTTCTCCAGCGAGGTGGTGGGCTATGAGCTGACGAACCAGCAGGGTATCGAGCAGGCAATCCGCTTCCTGAGCCAGCGCTTTCGCGGCGGCACGGATCTGGCCAGCTGCTTTCGCAGCATTGTGGAGCGTATGCAGGGAGGCGACTGGTACGACGCTGACGCGGTGGTCATTTCCGATTTTATTGCCCAGCGGCTGCCGGATGACGTGGTGAATAAGGTGAAGGAGTTACAGCGGGTGCACCAGCACCGATTTCATGCGGTGGCGATGTCAGCCCATGGAAAACCCGGCATCATGCGCATCTTCGATCATATCTGGCGCTTTGATACCGGGCTGCGTAGCCGCCTGCTCAGACGCTGGCAGCGTTAATTACAGAAGAGAACCGACGCTTTCACGTACCTGCTGCGGCCAGACGCCACACTGAACCTGACCGATATGGGGTAATTGCAGCAGCAGCATGGTCAGACGGGACTGGCCGATACCACCGCCGATAGTCTGAGGCATTTCACCGCGCAGCAGCGCCTGGTGCCACTCGAGTTTGAGACGATCTTCATCGCCGGTGACCGCCAGCTGGCGCTTCAGCGAGTCAGCATCCACGCGGATCCCCATAGAAGAGAGCTCGAAGGCGTCTTCCAGTACCGGGTTCCACACCAGAATATCGCCGTTCAGCCCGGCAAATTCGCCCTCACCCTCAGTACTCCAGTCATCATAATCCGGCGCGCGAACGTCGTGGCGTTTGCCATCAGACAGTTTGCCGCCGATACCGATCAGGAATACTGCACCTAATTCTTTGGCGATCGCACGCTCCCGGCCTTTAGCATCGAGATCCGGGAAGCGGCTCAGCAGCGCCTGGCTGTGAACAAAGTGGATCGTATCCGGCAGGAACGGCGCCAGACCAAACTCTTTGCTCACGGCCGCTTCGGTTGCTTTGATCCCGGCGTAGATCGCCTCAACGGTGGATTTCAGCGTGCCGACGTGACGTTCACCATCACCCATTACGCGCTCCCAGTCCCACTGGTCAACGTAAACGGAATGAATCGGTGAAAGGCGATCTTCATCGGGACGAAGGGCTTTCATGTGCGTGTAAAGCCCTTCGCCCGCGCTGAAGTCGTGTTGTCCCAGGGTTTGACGCTTCCACTTCGCCAGTGAATGAACCACTTCGAACTGAGCGTCTGGCAGTGTTTTCACTTTCACCTGTACCGCTTTTTCGCATCCAGAGAGGTTATCCTGCGTCCCGTCACCCACGCGGCTCAGAATCGGCGCCTGAACTTCAATAAGGCCAAGCTTCTCTTCCAGCTGGCGGGAAAAATGGGATTTTACGAAACTGATCTGGCGTTGTTTTGCGATGTAAGCGGTTTTCATTATTTATACTCCTGCGTCCTGTTGATATTGATTAAGCAACAGAAATGGCATCATATTCAATAACTCATCAACAAAAAGCCACCTTCACTTTTGATTCGATAAAATTAAACGCTAGAATAGAGTGATTCATTAATCTTCATAAGAAAAAGCTATGGAAAATTATCAGATCGACAATCTCGACCGCGGCATCCTGGAGGCGTTAATGGCCAATGCCCGTACCGCCTACGCCGAGCTGGCGAAACAGTTTGGCGTCAGCCCAGGAACCATTCACGTTCGCGTAGAGAAAATGAAACAGGCGGGGATCATTACCGGCGCACGCATCGACGTCAGTCCTAAACATCTGGGTTACGACGTCTGCTGCTTCATCGGCATCATTCTTAAAAGCGCCAAAGACTACCCTTCAGCCCTGGCGAAGCTGAACGCGCTGGATGAAGTCACCGAGGCGTATTACACCACCGGGCATTACAGCATCTTTATTAAAGTCATGTGCCGATCCATCGACGCCCTCCAGCAGGTACTTATCAACAAGATCCAAACAATCGATGAAATTCAGTCCACCGAGACGCTGATCTCCCTGCAAAACCCGATCATGCGTACCATCCGCCCGTGATCGGGCAAATTCATTCCCACATTTTCCACAGGTAGATCCCAGCTCGTTCACAGCGTACAATGGCCGTCTCTTTATCTGGGCGAGCGATCAATGGCGGACATTACCCTTATCAGCGGCAGCACCCTTGGTGGTGCGGAATACGTAGCGGAACACCTGGCTGAAAAGCTGGAAGATGCGGGCTTTTCTACTGAAACCCTGCACGGTCCGTTGCTTGAAGATCTCCCGACTGACGGGGTCTGGCTGCTGATCACCTCCACGCACGGCGCGGGCGATCTGCCGGATAACCTGCAACCTTTATATGACGAACTGCTGGAACAGCAGCCCGACCTGTCAAACGTCCGTTTTGGCGCGGTGGGGATCGGCAGTCGTGAATATGACACCTTTTGCGGGGCAATAGAGAAAGTTGAAGCCGCTGTTACCTCTTGTGGAGCAAAACAGCTGGGTGAAACGCTCAAGATCAACATCCTCGATCATGACATTCCGGAGGATCCAGCCGAGATCTGGCTCGCGGAATGGAAAAATTTACTCAAAAACGATTAAAGATCGCGCGAACAGATGTGGATAACTCTGGTTAAAAGCTCGTATTAACCCGTAGTTATCCAAAGGACAACTGTTGTATCGTTTTTGACCTGTGTATAAAGTCGCGATCTGATCCCAGCTTATACTGTCCAGGATCACCGATCATTCACAGCAAACGATCCTTTCTAACTGCATGATCTTCTTTATGAGATCGGACTTATCCACACATGTTCGCGATCCTAATAAGAGATCACAATAGAACAGATCTCTAAATAAAAAGATCTTCTTTTTAATAGCCCAGGATCCCAATGCTTTCTCGAAAGACTAAAGTTGAGTAGAATCCACGGCCCGGGCTTCAATCCATTTTCATACCGCTTTACGCGAGGCAGACCACCATGTTTTATCAGGATCCTTTTGACGTCATCATCATTGGCGGGGGTCATGCAGGCACTGAGGCCGCAATGGCCGCAGCGCGTATGGGTCAGCAGACCCTGCTTTTGACACACAATATCGACACGCTGGGACAAATGTCCTGTAATCCGGCGATTGGCGGCATTGGGAAAGGACACCTGGTAAAAGAAGTGGATGCTCTTGGCGGCCTGATGGCGAAAGCGATCGATCATGCTGGCATCCAGTTTAGGATACTAAACGCGAGTAAAGGTCCCGCTGTGCGTGCGACCCGTGCCCAGGCAGACCGCGTGCTTTACCGTCAGGCTGTGCGTACCGCCCTGGAGAACCAGCCGAACCTGATGATCTTCCAGCAGGCGGTTGAAGATCTTATCGTTGAGAACGATCGCGTCGTGGGCGTCGTGACCCAGATGGGTCTCAAATTCCGTGCGAAAGCCGTGGTGCTGACCGTGGGCACCTTCCTGGACGGTAAAATTCATATCGGTCTGGATAACTACAGCGGTGGCCGTGCCGGCGATCCGCCGTCTATTCCACTGTCTCGCCGTCTGCGTGAACTGCCGCTGCGCGTCAGCCGCCTGAAAACCGGCACGCCGCCGCGTATTGATGCGCGGACCATTGATTTCAGCGTGCTGGCGCAACAGCACGGTGATAACCCCATGCCGGTTTTCTCGTTCATGGGCAATGCGGCACAGCATCCTCAGCAGGTACCGTGCTATATCACGCATACCAACGAGAAAACCCATGACGTGATCCGCAATAACCTCGATCGCAGCCCCATGTATGCCGGCGTGATCGAAGGGATCGGCCCACGCTACTGCCCGTCGATCGAAGACAAAGTGATGCGCTTTGCCGATCGTAACCAGCACCAGATCTTCCTGGAGCCGGAAGGGCTGACCTCAAACGAAATTTACCCGAACGGCATCTCCACCAGCCTGCCGTTCGATGTACAGATGCAAATTGTTCGCTCAATGCAGGGGATGGAGAATGCGAAAATCGTTCGTCCCGGCTACGCTATTGAGTACGATTTCTTCGATCCACGCGACCTGAAGCCAACCCTGGAAAGCAAATTCATCCACGGTCTGTTCTTCGCGGGGCAGATCAACGGCACTACCGGCTACGAAGAAGCGGCTGCACAGGGCCTGCTTGCCGGTCTGAACGCCGCACGCTTCTCCGCTGAGAAAGAGGGCTGGGCACCAGGCCGTTCTCAGGCGTATCTGGGCGTGCTGGTTGACGATCTCTGCACGCTGGGTACCAAAGAGCCGTACCGTATGTTTACCTCTCGCGCGGAATATCGCCTGATGCTGCGCGAAGATAACGCCGACCTGCGCCTGACCGAAATGGGCCGCGAGCTGGGTCTGGTCGATGACGAACGCTGGGCGCGCTTCAACGAAAAGCTGGAGCGCATTGAACAGGAACGTCAGCGCCTGAAAACCACCTGGGTGAATCCGCAGGCGGAAACCGCTGCCGAAGTAAACGCTCACTTAACCGCGCCGCTGTCGCGCGAAGCCAGCGGGGAAGATCTGCTGCGCCGTCCTGAAGTCACCTACGAGAACCTGGTCAAACTGACCGCGTTCGCGCCTGGCCTGGAAGACGCTGAAGCGGCAGAGCAGGTTGAGATCCAGGTGAAGTACGAAGGTTACATCGCGCGTCAGCAGGATGAGATCGAAAAACAGCAGCGTAACGAAAACACGCTGCTGCCGGAAATGCTGGACTACCGCCAGGTGACGGGGCTTTCCAACGAAGTGATCGCCAAGCTGAACGATCACAAACCGGTATCGATCGGCCAGGCATCCCGTATCTCCGGCGTCACGCCTGCGGCGATTTCGATTCTGCTGGTCTGGCTGAAAAAGCAGGGCATGCTGCGCCGCAGCGCGTAATGCCAGAACATTGCCCGGTGGCGCTGCGCTTACCGGGCCAGATGAACCCGTAGGGCGGGTAAGCGAAGCGCCACCCGCCATCTAAGTTTTCCAACAGGTATTCACCGTGCTCAACAAACTCTCTCGTCTGCTGGATCAGGCAGGTATTTCGCTCACCGATCACCAGAAAAATCAGCTGGTGGCCTATGTCGATATGCTGAACAAATGGAACAAAGCGTACAACCTGACCTCAGTACGTGACCCCAACGAGATGCTGGTACGCCATATTCTCGATAGCATCGTGGTTGCCCCGTGGCTGAAAGGTGAGCGTTTCATCGACGTGGGGACGGGACCAGGTTTACCGGGCGTTCCGCTGTCGATTGTTCGCCCTGAGAGCCACTTCACGCTGCTGGACAGCCTCGGCAAGCGCGTGCGCTTTTTACGTCAGGTACAGCATGAGCTGAAGCTTGAGAACATCACGCCCGTGCAGAGCAGGGTAGAGGAGTTCCCGGCAGAGCCGCCGTTTGACGGGGTTATCAGCCGCGCGTTTGCTTCACTCAATGACATGGTGAGCTGGTGTAAGCACTTGCCTGCAGAGAATGGCCGCTTTTATGCGCTGAAAGGGCAGTTGCCAGGCGATGAAATTGAACAGCTCCCGGACGGTTTTGCTGTTGAATCCATCGAGAAATTACACATTCCTCAGCTCGATGGGGAGCGTCATCTGGTGATAATTAAGCCAAACAATTTTTAAAAAATTAATAAAAAATGTGGAATTTGTGCTGTTCTTCGCATGTTAAAAAACAGCACAAAGACAGAGGATTTACCGGCGGGCTTTTAACCTCTTTTTCACTAAGGTTTTTCTTATGGTTAACCTGGCGACTTTTATTCACCGAGAAGATAGTCATCTGTGAAAATATAAGTCTGCTAAAAGTGGAAGGCAGTAACCAGAACGCAATGTTAATTATTTATTAAGAATGTCAATAAAACGTTTTTATTGTGTACTGGGCTGTTTTGAAAATAGTTACGGCATTTTGCGTTTAATTTCATAAAGATAAATTTGCGCGATTTGCGCCTTTGATAAATACAACCTTATCGCAAATGTGTGTTTTGTGATCTCGTGCACGCTTTATCGCCAACGTTTTCGCGCTGTTTGCAGTTTTGGTCGAAGGTTGACGCTTTAAGCGAAAGTTAAAAAATAGCGGTGGGGAAAAATATTTAAACATTTATTCACCTTTTCGCTACTTAATGTTTGAAATCACGGGTGCGCACCGTATAATTTGACCGCTTTTTGATGCTTGACTCTGAGCCTTAAAGGACGTTTTATACGACACGCGGCATACCTCGAAGGGAGCAGGAGTAAAAACGTGATGTCTGTGTCGCTCTTGAGTAGAAACGTTGCTCGTAAGCTTCTGTTCATTCAGTTTCTGGCTGTGATAGCAAGTGGACTGCTGTTTAGCCTCAAAGACCCCTTCTGGGGCATCTCCGCCGTGTGCGGGGGTTTGGCGGTTGTGCTGCCAAACGTGTTGTTTATGATTTTTGCCTGGCGTCATCAGGCGCATACACCCGCCAAAGGCCGCGTGGCCTGGTCCTTCGCCCTCGGCGAAGTGTGTAAGGTGTTGCTGACCTTTGCTCTACTGGTGATGGCGCTGGCGGTTTTGAAAGTGGTCTTCATGCCGCTGATAGCAACGTGGGTTTTGGTGCTGGTGGTACAAGTTCTGGCTCCAGCTGTAATCAATAACAAAGGGTAAAAGGCATCATGGCTTCAGAAAATATGACGCCGCAGGATTACATAGGTCACCATCTGAATAACCTTCAGCTGGACCTGCGTACATTCTCGCTGGTGGATCCACATAACCCCCCGGCCACCTTCTGGACGATCAACATCGACTCCATGTTCTTCTCGGTGGTTTTGGGTCTTCTGTTCCTGGCCATGTTCCGCGGTGTTGCTAAACGAGCGACCAGCGGTGTACCAGGGAAATTCCAGACTTTCATCGAAATGATCATCGGCTTCGTCCATGGCAGCGTCAAAGACATGTACCATGGTAAGAGCAAGCTGATTGCTCCGCTGGCCCTGACCGTGTTCGTTTGGGTCTTCCTGATGAACCTGATGGACCTGCTGCCAATCGATCTGCTGCCGTTTATCGGCGAGCACATCTTCGGCCTGCCTGCGCTGCGTGTTGTACCGTCTGCGGACGTGAACATCACCCTGTCGATGGCGCTGGGCGTATTTATCCTGATTCTTTTCTACAGCATCAAAATGAAAGGCGTAAGCGGCTTTGTGAAAGAGCTTACCTTGCAGCCGTTCAACCACTGGGCGTTTATTCCGGTCAACCTGATCCTGGAAGGCGTTAGCCTGCTGTCCAAACCTGTTTCACTGGGTCTGCGACTGTTTGGCAACATGTATGCGGGTGAGCTGATTTTCATTCTGATCGCGGGTCTTCTGCCGTGGTGGTCACAGTGGATTCTGAATGTGCCATGGGCCATTTTCCACATCCTGATCATTACGCTGCAAGCCTTTATCTTCATGGTTCTGACGATCGTCTATCTGTCGATGGCGTCTGAAGAGCACTGATTTTTTACCAACACTACTACGTTTTAATTGAAACAAACTGGAGACTGTCATGGAAAACCTGAATATGGATCTGCTGTACATGGCTGCCGCTGTGATGATGGGTCTGGCGGCTATCGGTGCTGCGATCGGTATCGGCATCCTCGGGGGCAAATTCCTGGAAGGCGCAGCGCGTCAACCTGATCTGATTCCTCTGCTGCGTACTCAGTTCTTTATCGTTATGGGTCTGGTGGATGCTATCCCAATGATCGCTGTAGGTCTGGGTCTGTACGTGATGTTTGCTGTCGCGTAGTAGTAGTTTTAAAACCCTAAGCCACAGAAATTAAAGAGGTATTGTGCTGTGAACATGAACGCAACAATCCTCGGCCAGGCCATCGCGTTTATTCTCTTTGTCTGGTTCTGCATGAAGTATGTATGGCCGCCTTTAATGGCTGCCATCGAAAAACGTCAGAAAGAAATTGCTGACGGTCTGGCTTCCGCAGAACGCGCTAAGAAAGATTTGGACCTTGCACAGGCCAACGCGACAGACCAGCTGAAAAAAGCGAAAGCTGAAGCTCAGGTAATCATTGAACAGGCTAACAAACGCCGTTCTCAGATCCTGGACGAAGCCAAAGCTGAAGCAGAACAGGAACGTACTAAGATCGTGACACAGGCTCAGGCAGAAATTGATGCTGAGCGTAAACGTGCTCGTGAAGAACTGCGTAAGCAGGTTGCGATTCTGGCTGTTGCTGGCGCCGAGAAGATCATCGAACGTTCCGTGGATGAAGCTGCTAACAGCGACATCGTGGACAAACTTGTCGCTGAACTGTAAGGAGGGAGGGGCTGATGTCTGAATTTGTTACGGTAGCTCGCCCCTACGCCAAAGCAGCTTTTGACTTTGCTGTCGAACACCAAAATGTCGATCGCTGGCAGGATATGCTGGCGTTTGCCGCTGAGGTGACGAAAAACGAACAAATGGCTGAGTTGCTTTCCGGTGCGTTAGCACCTGAAACTCTCGCCGCGTCGTTTATCGCCGTGTGCGGAGAGCAACTGGATGCCAACGGCCAGAACCTGATTAAGGTGATGGCAGAAAATGGTCGTCTCCGTGTGCTCCCGGATGTTCTCGAGCAGTTTGAGCACTTACGTGCCCTTAGTGAAGCAACCGCTGAAGTTGAAGTGACTTCTGCGACTGAACTGAGTAATGAACAGCTTGCGAAAATCACCGCCGCGATGGAAAAACGTCTGTCACGCAAAGTTAAGCTGAATTGCAAAATCGATAAGTCTGTAATGGCAGGCGTAATCATCCGTTCGGGTGATATGGTCATTGATGGCAGCGTACGCGGCCGTCTTGAACGCCTTGCAGACGTCTTGCAGTCTTAAGGGGACTGGAGCATGCAACTGAATTCCACCGAAATCAGCGAACTGATCAAGCAGCGCATTGCTCAGTTCAGTGTTGTGAGTGAAGCTCACAACGAAGGTACTATTGTTTCTGTAAGTGATGGTGTTATCCGCATCCACGGCCTGGCCGATTGTATGCAGGGTGAGATGATTTCCCTGCCGGGTAACCGTTACGCTATCGCACTGAACCTGGAGCGCGACTCCGTAGGTGCAGTTGTGATGGGTCCATACGCTGACCTCGCCGAAGGCATGAAGGTTAAGTGTACTGGCCGTATTCTGGAAGTGCCGGTTGGCCGTGGCCTGCTGGGTCGCGTTGTTAACACCCTGGGTGCGCCAATCGACGGTAAAGGTCCGGTTGAGCACGATGGCTTCTCCCCAATCGAAGTTATCGCACCAGGCGTTATCGACCGTCAGTCCGTAGATCAGCCTGTTCAGACAGGTTATAAGTCCGTTGATGCCATGATCCCAATCGGTCGTGGTCAGCGTGAACTGATCATCGGTGACCGTCAGACCGGTAAAACCGCGATGGCTATCGACGCCATCATCAACCAGCGTGACTCCGGCATCAAATGTGTGTACGTGGCCATCGGCCAGAAAGCGTCCACCATTTCTAACGTGGTTCGTAAACTGGAAGAGCACGGCGCACTGTCTAACACCATCGTTGTGGTAGCAACTGCGTCTGAATCTGCTGCACTGCAATACCTGGCGCCATATGCCGGTTGCGCAATGGGCGAATACTTCCGTGACCGCGGTGAAGATGCACTGATCGTATACGATGACCTGTCTAAACAGGCTGTTGCTTATCGTCAGGTTTCCCTGCTGCTCCGTCGTCCACCTGGACGTGAAGCGTTCCCTGGCGACGTATTCTACCTCCACTCTCGTCTGCTGGAGCGTGCTTCCCGCGTTAACGCGGAATACGTCGAGAACTTCACCAAAGGTGAAGTGAAGGGTAAAACGGGCTCTCTGACCGCTCTGCCGATCATTGAAACCCAGGCGGGTGACGTTTCTGCGTTCGTTCCGACTAACGTAATCTCCATTACCGATGGTCAGATCTTCCTGGAAACCAACCTGTTTAACTCCGGTATCCGTCCGGCGGTTAACCCGGGTATCTCCGTATCCCGTGTTGGTGGTGCTGCTCAGACCAAGATCATCAAGAAACTGTCCGGTGGTATCCGTACCGCGCTGGCACAGTATCGTGAACTGGCTGCGTTCTCTCAGTTCGCATCCGATCTGGACGAAGCAACCCGTAAACAGCTGAGCCACGGTCAGAAAGTGACCGAGCTGCTGAAGCAGAAACAGTACGCACCAATGTCTGTTGCTCAGCAGGGCCTGGTACTGTTCGCGGCTGAACGCGGTTACCTCGAAGATGTGGAACTGGCGAAAATCGGTAGCTTCGAAGCCGCTCTGCTGGCTTACGTCGACCGTGATCACGCTCCGCTGATGCAAGAGATCAACCAGACCGGTGGCTATAACGACGAAATCGAAGGCAAGCTGAAAGCTATCCTCGATTCCTTCAAAGCAACCCAATCCTGGTAATCGTCCGGCGGCTTGTCTCAGGACAAGCCGCCTGGCATTGAGGAGAAGCTCATGGCCGGCGCAAAAGAGATACGTAGTAAGATCGCAAGCGTCCAGAACACGCAAAAGATCACTAAAGCGATGGAGATGGTCGCCGCTTCCAAAATGCGTAAATCGCAGGATCGCATGGCGGCCAGCCGTCCTTATGCAGAAACCATGCGCAAAGTGATTGGTCACCTTGCGAACGGTAATCTGGAATATAAGCACCCTTACCTGGAAGAACGCGACGTTAAGCGCGTGGGCTACCTGGTGGTGTCGACCGACCGTGGTCTGTGTGGCGGCTTGAACATTAACCTGTTCAAAAAACTGCTGGCGGATATGAAAGCATGGTCTGAAAAAGGCGTTCAGTGCGATATCGCAATGATCGGCTCTAAAGGCGTCTCTTTCTTTAACTCCGTTGGTGGCAACATTGTCGCTCAGGTGACCGGTATGGGTGATAACCCGTCCCTGTCCGAACTGATCGGCCCGGTTAAAGTGATGTTGCAGGCCTATGATGAAGGCCGTCTGGACAGACTGTACGTTGTCAGCAACAAATTCATTAACACCATGTCTCAGGTTCCAACGCTCACTCAGATGCTGCCGTTACCGGCATCAGAAGATGACGAGCTGAAGCAAAAAGCCTGGGATTACCTGTATGAACCCGATCCGAAACCGCTGCTGGATACCCTGCTGCGTCGTTACGTTGAATCTCAGGTTTATCAGGGCGTTGTAGAAAACCTGGCCAGCGAGCAGGCCGCACGAATGGTGGCGATGAAAGCCGCGACCGATAATGGCGGCAGCCTGATTAAAGAGCTGCAGTTGGTTTACAACAAAGCTCGTCAGGCCAGCATTACTCAGGAACTCACCGAGATCGTCTCGGGGGCCGCCGCGGTTTAACCAGGTTTACGAATTACGTAGAGGATTCAAGATGGCTACTGGAAAGATTGTCCAGGTAATCGGCGCCGTGGTGGACGTCGAGTTCCCTCAGGACGCCGTACCACGCGTGTACGACGCGCTTGAGGTACAGAATGGTAACGAGAGCCTGGTGCTGGAAGTTCAGCAGCAGCTCGGCGGCGGTATCGTGCGTACCATCGCGATGGGTTCTTCCGACGGTCTGCGTCGTGGTCTGGAAGTCAAAGACCTTGAGCACCCGATCGAAGTCCCGGTAGGTAAAGCAACACTGGGTCGTATCATGAACGTATTGGGTCAGCCAATCGACATGAAAGGCGACATCGGTGAAGAAGAGCGTTGGGCTATCCACCGCGCAGCACCTTCCTACGAAGAGCTGTCAAGCTCTCAGGAACTGCTGGAAACCGGTATCAAAGTTATCGACCTGATGTGTCCGTTCGCGAAGGGCGGTAAAGTCGGTCTGTTCGGTGGTGCGGGTGTTGGTAAAACCGTAAACATGATGGAGCTGATCCGTAACATCGCGATCGAGCACTCCGGTTACTCCGTGTTTGCGGGCGTAGGTGAACGTACTCGTGAGGGTAACGACTTCTACCACGAAATGACCGACTCCAACGTTCTGGACAAAGTATCCCTGGTTTACGGCCAGATGAACGAGCCACCTGGAAACCGTCTGCGCGTTGCGCTGACCGGTCTGACTATGGCTGAGAAATTCCGTGACGAAGGCCGTGACGTTCTGCTGTTCGTTGATAACATCTATCGTTACACCCTGGCCGGTACGGAAGTATCTGCACTGCTGGGTCGTATGCCTTCAGCGGTAGGTTATCAGCCTACGCTGGCGGAAGAGATGGGTGTTCTTCAGGAACGTATCACCTCTACCAAAACCGGTTCTATCACCTCCGTTCAGGCGGTATACGTACCTGCGGATGACTTGACTGACCCATCTCCAGCAACCACCTTTGCGCACTTAGATGCAACCGTGGTACTGAGCCGTCAGATCGCGTCTCTGGGTATCTACCCGGCCGTTGACCCGCTGGACTCCACCAGCCGTCAGCTGGATCCACTGGTTGTTGGTCAGGAACACTACGACACCGCGCGTGGCGTACAGTCCCTGCTGCAGCGTTACCAGGAACTGAAAGACATCATCGCCATCCTGGGTATGGATGAACTGTCTGAAGAAGACAAACTGGTGGTAGCACGTGCGCGTAAGATCCAGCGCTTCCTGTCCCAGCCGTTCTTCGTTGCGGAAGTATTCACCGGTTCTCCGGGTAAATACGTTTCCCTGAAAGACACCATCCGTGGCTTTAAAGGCATCATGGAAGGCGAATACGATCACCTGCCGGAGCAGGCGTTCTACATGGTTGGTTCCATCGACGAAGCCGTGGAAAAAGCCAAAAAACTTTAACGCCTTAATCGGAGGGTGATATGGCAATGACTTACCACCTGGACGTCGTCAGCGCAGAGCAACAAATGTTCTCTGGTCTGGTCGAGAAAATCCAGGTAACGGGTAGTGAAGGTGAACTGGGTATTTTCCCGGGTCACGCACCGCTGCTCACCGCCATTAAGCCTGGTATGATCCGCATCGTTAAACAGTTCGGTCACGAAGAGTTTATCTATCTCTCCGGCGGCATTCTTGAAGTGCAGCCTGGCAGTGTGACCGTTCTGGCCGATACCGCTATCCGTGGACAGGATCTCGACGAAGCGCGAGCCCTGGAATCGAAGCGTAAGGCTGAAGAGCACATTAGCAGCTCTCATGGTGACGTGGATTACGCTCAGGCGTCTGCGGAGCTGGCCAAAGCGATCGCGAAACTGCGCGTTATCGAGTTGACCAAAAAAGCGATGTAACACCGGCTTGAAAAGCACAAAAGCCAGTCTGGATACCAGGCTGGCTTTTTTTTTCGGCCTTAATTCATGATGAAAAAGATGTAGAATTTTAAGCATCAAACGTTTTTACTTCACACTCAAACTACCGTCAGGATGCGTATGTCAAACAGTGCGATGAGCGTGGTGATCCTTGCCGCTGGCAAAGGGACCCGCATGTATTCCGATCTGCCTAAGGTGCTCCACACGCTTGCAGGAAAGCCAATGGTGCAGCATGTCATTGATGCAGCGAACGAACTGGGTGCCGGTCAGGTCCACCTGGTCTACGGCCACGGCGGCGATCTGCTTAAAAAGACGCTGAGCGATGACAAGCTCAACTGGGTGCTTCAGGCCGAACAGCTGGGCACAGGCCATGCGATGCAGCAGGCTGCGCCTTTCTTTGCGGATGACGAAGACATTTTGATGCTCTACGGCGATGTCCCGCTGATCTCCGTTGAAACCCTGACTCGCCTGCGTGAAGCCAAACCGCAGGGCGGTATCGGTTTGTTGACCGTCGTGCTGGACGATCCAAGCGGTTATGGCCGCATCACCCGTGAAAACGGCAACGTCACGGGTATTGTTGAGCATAAAGATGCCAGCGACGAACAGCGCCAGATTCAGGAGATCAACACCGGTATTCTGATTGCCAGTGGCGCGGACATGAAGCGCTGGCTGTCTCAGCTCAACAACAACAACGCACAGGGTGAATTCTACATCACCGACATCATTGCGATGGCGTACCAGGAAGGACGTGAGATTGCGGCGGTTCATCCGGCGCGCATCAGCGAAACCGAAGGGGTGAATAACCGTCTTCAGCTTTCCCGCCTGGAGCGCGTTTATCAGTCCGAGCAGGCCGAAAAACTGCTGCTGGCGGGCGTGATGCTGCGCGATCCGGCGCGTTTCGATCTGCGTGGTTCGTTATCTCACGGTCGTGACGTTGAAATTGATACGAACGTTATCCTCGAAGGTCACGTCACGCTGGGCAATCGCGTTAAAATTGGCGCCGGCTGCGTGATTAAAAACAGCGTCATCGGCGACGATTGCGAAATCAGCCCGTACAGCGTGGTAGAAGATGCTCGTCTGGATGCGGCCTGTACCATCGGCCCGTTTGCGCGTCTGCGCCCGGGCGCTGAGCTGCTGGAAGGCGCTCACGTGGGTAACTTCGTGGAAATGAAAAAAGCGCGTCTGGGTAAAGGCTCGAAAGCCGGTCATCTGACCTATCTGGGCGACGCGGAAATTGGCAATAACGTGAATATTGGTGCAGGGACTATTACCTGTAACTATGACGGCGCGAATAAGTTTAAAACCATCATCGGTGACGACGTGTTCGTTGGCTCCGATACGCAGCTGGTGGCGCCTGTTACCGTGGGTAACGGGGTGACTATCGCCGCCGGAACAACCGTTACGCGCGATGTGGCCGAGAACGAGCTGGTGTTAAGCCGCGTGCCGCAGGTCAGCAAGCAGGGCTGGAAACGCCCGGTGAAGAAAAAGTAACGGATTTACCCCTCACCCTAACCCTCTCCCCACAGGGGAGAGGGGATCGTTCGGTGCGGTGTTTTTCTCCCTCGCCCCTTTGGGGAGAGGGCCGGGGTGAGGGGATAATATAATCCTCCCCCCACAAGCAGTACCCATAAAAATAACCCCACTCTCTACAAGGCTCGGGGTGCCCGGAAAGGGCGTTACCCAAAGGATTTCGCGTTGTGGCAAGGCGGCAAGCGTATGAGTCCATGGGAGCTTACTTAAGTAAGTGACCGTGGCGAGTACGAGAAGCCAACGCAGCCGCAGCGTGAAAGACGCAGGGAAAATACAGGTCAGCGACAACGCAGGCATAATGCCTAAATTCGGAATCTAAAATTATGTGTGGAATTGTTGGCGCAGTTGCGCAGCGTGATATTGCTGAAATCCTTCTCGAAGGTTTACGTCGTCTGGAATACCGTGGTTATGACTCAGCCGGTCTGGCTGTCGTCGATGCAGAAGGTCATATGACCCGTCTGCGTCGTCTCGGTAAAGTGCAGATGCTGGCCCAGGCCGCGGAAGAACATCCGCTGCACGGTGGTACCGGTATTGCGCACACCCGCTGGGCGACGCACGGCGAACCGTCTGAAGGTAACGCGCACCCGCATGTGTCTGAACACATCGTGGTCGTGCACAACGGCATTATCGAAAACCACGAACCGCTGCGTGAAGAACTTAAAGCGCGCGGCTACACCTTCGTCTCTGAAACTGACACCGAAGTGATTGCTCACCTGGTGCACTGGGAGCTGGAGCAGGGCGGTACACTGCGTGATGCGGTGCTGCGTGCTATCCCTCAGCTGCGCGGTGCGTACGGTACGGTGATCATGGATTCCCGCGATCCGTCCACATTGCTGGCCGCGCGTTCCGGTAGCCCGATGGTTATCGGTCTGGGCATGGGCGAAAACTTCATCGCTTCTGACCAGCTGGCGCTCCTGCCGGTCACTCGTCGCTTTATCTTCCTCGAAGAGGGTGATATCGCGGAAGTGACCCGTCGCAGCGTGACCGTCTTCGATACCAAAGGCGAGCAGGTGAAACGTCAGGAGATCGAATCGAATCTGCAGTACGACGCGGGCGACAAAGGCGCTTACCGTCACTACATGCAGAAAGAGATTTACGAGCAGCCAAACGCCATCAAAAACACGCTGACCGGGCGTATCAGCCACGGTGAAGTGGATCTGAGCGAGCTGGGCGCAAACGCGAACGAACTGCTCGGCAAGGTCGAACATATTCAGATCGTGGCCTGCGGCACCTCCTACAACTCCGGTATGGTTTCTCGCTACTGGTTTGAATCCCTGGCGGGCGTGCCGTGCGATGTGGAAATCGCGTCTGAATTCCGCTATCGCAAATCCGCGGTGCGTCGTAACAGCCTGATGATCACCCTTTCCCAGTCCGGCGAAACGGCGGATACGCTGGCAGCGCTGCGTCTGTCTAAAGAGCTGGGTTACCTGGGCTCGCTGGCTATCTGTAACGTTCCTGGCTCATCGCTGGTGCGTGAGTCCGATCTGG
Organism: Enterobacter sp. UPMP2060; assembly: GCF_053709655.1. Lineage (NCBI taxonomy): Bacteria > Pseudomonadati > Pseudomonadota > Gammaproteobacteria > Enterobacterales > Enterobacteriaceae > Enterobacter > Enterobacter sp. UPMP2060. The sequence continues at coordinate 70,654 of NZ_JBSKJQ010000014.1, read as the reverse complement.
CGCTGATGACCAAAGCGGGCACAGAAATCGGTGTGGCCTCCACCAAAGCGTTTACCACTCAGCTGACCGTTCTGCTGATGCTGGTGGCGAAGCTTGCGCGTCTGAAAGGTGAAGATGCGTCCGTTGAGCACGACATCGTTCACGGCCTGCAGGCGCTGCCGAGCCGTATTGAGCAGATGCTGTCTCAGGACAAACGCATTGAAGCGCTGGCGGAAGATTTCTCTGACAAACATCACGCCCTGTTCCTGGGTCGTGGCGATCAGTATCCGATTGCACTGGAAGGCGCGCTGAAGCTGAAAGAGATCTCCTACATTCACGCTGAAGCCTATGCGGCTGGCGAGCTGAAGCACGGCCCGCTGGCGCTGATTGACGCGGATATGCCGGTCATCGTTGTGGCACCAAACAACGAACTGCTGGAAAAACTGAAGTCTAACATCGAAGAAGTGCGCGCCCGCGGCGGCGTTCTGTACGTCTTCGCCGACAAAGATGCCGGTTTTGTCAGCAACGACAACATGCATATCATCGAGATGCCGCATGTGGAAGAGGTGATTGCACCAATCTTCTACACCGTTCCGCTGCAGCTTCTGGCCTATCACGTTGCGCTGATCAAAGGCACCGACGTTGACCAGCCGCGTAACCTGGCGAAATCGGTTACCGTAGAATAATCCCTTCAGGCTCCACCTTCGGGTGGAGCCTTTTTATCCTGCCCGGCTTGTTTTTAATCAATCCTTTCTCGTTTTTAATAATGACATTTTGTCATCTTCAGCTACTTTTTTCAGTGTCACATAAAGAAAATATTTCTGAAAACCTCTTGTCATAAAAGCGGCTAACGCGATGAAAAATAAGCTTTCTTTTGCTTGTTTTTAAGTGAAATTTACGTTGTCATAAAACTGTCATAATTCGTACATTTATCTGTCACCTGTTTGTCCTATTTTGCTCATCGTAGCCACTAAACAACGATTTACGAAAATCTTGCAGGAGACATTATGAAAGTTATGCGTACCACTGTCGCAACTGTTGTCGCCGCGACCTTATCTCTGAGCGCGTTCTCTGTATTTGCAGAAGCAAGCCTGACTGGCGCTGGTGCAACCTTCCCTGCGCCGGTGTATGCCAAATGGGCGGATACCTACCAGAAAGAAACCGGTAACAAGGTTAACTATCAGGGTATCGGCTCCTCCGGTGGCGTTAAACAAATTACCGCGAACACTGTTGATTTCGGCGCATCAGACGCTCCGCTGTCTGATGACAAACTGGCTCAGGAAGGCCTGTTCCAGTTCCCTACCGTGATCGGCGGTGTGGTTCTGGCCATCAACCTGCCGGGCGTGAAGTCGGGTGAGCTGGTGCTGGACGGCAAAACGCTGGGTGACATCTACCTGGGCAAAATCAAAAAATGGGATGACGAAGCGATCGCTAAACTCAACCCAGGCCTGAAGCTGCCTTCTCAGAACATCGCCGTGGTTCGCCGCGCGGATGGTTCCGGTACCTCTTTCGTGTTCACCAGCTACCTGGCAAAAGTGAACGAAGAGTGGAAATCTAAAGTCGGCTCCGGCTCTACCGTTAACTGGCCAACCGGTCTGGGCGGTAAGGGTAACGACGGTATCGCCGCGTTCGTACAGCGTCTGCCTGGCTCAATTGGTTACGTAGAGTATGCGTACGCTAAGCAGAACAACCTGTCCTACACCAAACTGGTTTCAGCCGACGGCAAACCGGTTAGCCCGACCGAAGAGAACTTTGCTAACGCGGCGAAAGGCGCTGACTGGAGCAAATCCTTCGCGCAGGATCTGACTAACCAGAAAGGCGAAGGTGCATGGCCAATCACCTCTACCACCTTCATCCTGGTTCACAAAGAGCAGAAGAAACCTGAGCAGGGCGCCGAAGTGCTGAAGTTCTTCGACTGGGCGTACAAAAACGGCGGCAAACAGGCTAACGCCCTGGATTACGCCACCCTGCCGGACAACGTGGTTGAGCAGATTCGCGCTGCATGGAAAACCAACGTGAAAGACAGCAGCGGTAAAGCGCTGTACTAACAGGATATATTTAACGAAGATGGCGGGTGGCGCTGCGCTTACCCGCCCTACGGTTTAAGCTGTAGGCCCGGTAAGCGTCAGCGCCACCGGGCATATTCGTAAAAACGTCTCAAACAGAAGAGTAATTTATGGCTGCAACCAAGCCTGCATTTAACCCTCCGGGTAAAAAAGGTGACATGATTTTCAGCGCGCTGGTGAAACTGGCTGCGCTGATTGTGCTATTGCTGCTGGGCGGCATTATCGTGTCTCTGATTTTCTCCTCATGGCCGAGCATCCAGAAATTCGGTTTTTCCTTCCTGTGGACCAAAGAGTGGGACGCGCCGAACGACATCTACGGTGCCCTGGTGCCGATTTACGGCACGCTGGTGACCTCGTTCATCGCCCTGCTGATTGCGGTTCCGGTGAGCTTTGGTATTGCCCTGTTCCTGACGGAGCTGGCGCCGGGCTGGCTGCGACGCCCGCTGGGTATTGCTATCGAACTGCTGGCGGCCATTCCAAGTATCGTTTACGGCATGTGGGGCCTGTTCATCTTTGCTCCGCTGTTCGCCACGTATTTCCAGGAACCGGTCGGTAACGTGCTTTCCGCCATTCCGTTTGTGGGTGCCTTGTTCTCTGGCCCGGCTTTCGGTATCGGCATTCTGGCGGCAGGTGTGATCCTCGCCATCATGATTATTCCGTACATTGCGGCGGTTATGCGCGATGTCTTCGAACAAACGCCGGTGATGATGAAAGAGTCGGCCTACGGTATCGGTTGCACCACCTGGGAAGTTATCTGGCGCATTGTCCTTCCGTTCACCAAAAATGGGGTGATCGGGGGCGTGATGCTGGGCCTGGGTCGTGCGCTGGGTGAAACCATGGCGGTCACCTTTATCATCGGTAACACCTACCAGCTCGACAGCGCGTCGCTCTACATGCCGGGTAACAGTATTACCTCGGCGCTGGCGAATGAATTTGCAGAAGCGGAATCCGGGCTGCACGTGGCGGCGCTGATGGAGCTGGGTCTGATTCTGTTTGTTATCACCTTTATTGTTCTGGCGATTTCCAAGCTGATGATTATGCGCCTCGCTAAAAATGAGGGGGCACGCTAATGGCAACTCTCGAAATGCAAGCAACCGCTGAACTGGCGGAATCCCGCCGCAAAATGCAGGCCAGACGCCGCATGAAAAACCGTATTGCCCTGTCGCTCTCTATGGCGACGATGGCATTCGGCCTGTTCTGGCTGGTCTGGATCCTCTTCTCGACGGTCGTTCGCGGGATTGACGGGATGTCACTGTCGCTTTTCACCGAAATGACGCCGCCGCCGAACACGGCGGGTGGTGGCCTGGCGAATGCCCTGGCGGGCAGCGGCTTGCTGATCCTCTGGGCGACGGTCTTCGGCACGCCGCTGGGCATCATGGCGGGTATCTACCTGGCTGAATACGGTCGTAAATCCTGGCTGGCGGAAGTCATTCGCTTCATCAACGACATTCTGCTGTCTGCACCTTCTATCGTCGTGGGTCTGTTTGTTTACACCGTGGTGGTGGCGCAGATGGAACACTTCTCCGGTTGGGCGGGTGTTATTGCCCTGGCGCTGCTGCAGGTGCCGATTGTTATTCGTACCACCGAGAACATGCTGAAACTGGTGCCGGACAGCCTGCGCGAAGCGGCTTATGCGCTGGGTACGCCGAAATGGAAGATGATCTCTGCGATTACGCTGAAGGCGTCCGTCTCCGGGATCATGACCGGTATCCTGCTGGCAGTTGCGCGTATCGCGGGTGAAACGGCGCCGCTGCTGTTTACGTCTCTCTCCAACCAGTTCTGGAGCACGGACATGATGCAGCCGATCGCCAACCTGCCGGTGACGATCTTTAAATTTGCGATGAGCCCATTCGCGGAATGGCAGCAGCTGGCCTGGGCCGGAGTGCTGATCATTACCCTTTGCGTACTGTTGCTGAACATTCTGGCGCGCGTCATTTTCGCGAAGAAGAAACACGGTTAATTTTTTACGGCGCGGCAGCTCGCGGCGCCGAATGAGGAAATGAGTCAATGAGTATGGTTGATACTGCCCCGGGTAAGATTCAGGTTCGTGATTTGAACTTCTACTACGGCAAATTCCATGCCCTGAAGAACATCAACCTGGATATCGCGAAGAACCAGGTCACGGCATTTATCGGTCCGTCCGGCTGTGGGAAATCCACGCTGCTGCGCACCTTTAACAAAATGTATTCGCTCTATCCGGAGCAGCGCGCTGAGGGTGAAATCATCCTGGACGGTGAAAACATTCTGACCCAGGCGCAGGATATCGCCCTGCTGCGCGCCAAAGTGGGGATGGTGTTCCAGAAACCAACGCCGTTCCCGATGTCGATTTACGACAACATCGCGTTTGGCGTGCGTCTGTTTGAAAAACTCTCCCGTGCCGATATGGACGAGCGCGTGCAGTGGGCTTTGACCAAGGCCGCATTATGGAACGAAACCAAAGATAAGTTGCACCAGAGCGGTTACTCTCTCTCCGGCGGTCAGCAGCAGCGTCTGTGCATTGCGCGCGGTATTGCTATTCGCCCGGAAGTGTTGCTGCTGGATGAGCCGTGTTCAGCGCTGGACCCGATCTCAACCGGCCGTATTGAAGAGCTGATCACCGAGCTGAAGCAGGATTACACCGTGGTTATCGTGACCCATAACATGCAGCAGGCTGCACGTTGTTCCGATCACACGGCGTTTATGTACCTGGGCGAGTTGATTGAGTTCAGCGATACGGACGCGCTGTTCACCAGGCCCGCGAAGAAACAAACCGAAGATTATATTACTGGCCGCTACGGTTGATTTGCCTTAGTGCATGTGGAGAAACCATGGACAACCTCAATCTTAATAAACACATTTCCGGCCAGTTCAACGCAGAGCTGGAAAGCATTCGCACCCAGGTAATGACCATGGGCGGCATGGTCGAGCAGCAGCTTTCTGATGCGATTACGGCAATGCACAACCAGGACAGCGAGCTGGCGAAGCGCGTCATTGAAGGCGACAAAAACGTCAACATGATGGAAGTCGCTATCGACGAGGCCTGCGTGCGCATTATCGCGAAACGCCAGCCGACGGCGAGCGATCTGCGTCTGGTAATGGCGATCATCAAAACCATCGCCGAGCTGGAGCGTATTGGTGACGTTGCGGATAAAATCTGCCGCACCGCGCTGGAGAAGTTCTCTCAACAGCACCAGCCGCTGCTGGTGAGCCTGGAGTCGCTGGGCCGCCACACCGTGCAGATGTTGCACGATGTGCTGGATGCCTTTGCGCGTATGGACCTGGACGAAGCGGTGCGTATCTACCGTGAAGACAAGAAGGTCGACCAGGAGTATGAAGGCATCGTGCGTCAGCTGATGACCTACATGATGGAAGATTCACGTACGATCCCAAGCGTACTGACCGCCCTGTTCTGCGCGCGCTCTATTGAGCGTATCGGCGACCGCTGCCAGAACATTTGCGAATACATCTTCTACTTCGTGAAAGGTCAGGACTTCCGTCACGTGGGCGGCGACGAGCTGGACAAGCTGCTGGCGGGTAAAGATCCGAAAGAGTGATTTTTACCCTCACCCTAACCCTCTCCCACAGGGAGAGGGGACAATTCGGTTTTCTCCCTCTCCCCTGGGGAGAGGGTCGGGGTGAGGGGAAAACTCAGCGAGTAATATCCCACCCGCGCGCCTTCCACAGCGCTGGCAGCTGCGCCAGATCGGTAAAGGTCGTGACATTGGGATGATCGATCGGCTTGTTGTGCGGGTCGGCGCAGAAGTAAAACACCTCCATCCCCGCATCAATCCCCGACTGCGCGCCCGCAGACGAGTCATCCACCAGAATGCAGTTTTCTACGTTGACGTTCATCGCTTTTGCCGCATGGAACATCAGCGCCGGGTCTGGCTTCCAGCGCTGGATATCGTAGCCGCTGAACAGTTTTTCCGGGAAATGGTGCAACATCTCAAGCTTGCCCAGCGAGTGCTGCATTTTGCTGACCGGGCCGTTAGAGACGACGCAGACTGGCACCGTCATCGCATCCAGCAACGCGTTAGCTCCGGAGATAACCTCCAGCTCGGAGTCGAACAGGCGTGCGACCTCGGCGCGGTACACCGGTTCCAGATCGGCTTTCGCCAGATTCACACCGTGTTCTTCGTTAATGATGTCGATGATCTCGTAGAGCTTTACGCCCTTAAAGCGTTTAAACACCTCTTCGAGTTCCAGCGTAATGCCAAATTCCTGGAACATGGTGACATACGCGCGGGAACAAATGACCTCACTGTCGACCAGCGTACCGTCGCAGTCGAAAAATACCGCTTCAATTCCGGACATGCCTTTCCCTTTTAACAAGTTTAACGTTTACGTACGGCAGTTCGCCGGCACGCAATCGTTGCCGTATAAGCAAAATCAATGAAAAAAGTATCACGTAACCGCCACTATTGTCGCATTTTGGTATAGGATAGCGACGAATTTTCCCTCCTTGTTCGGAATTGATGATGAGTCAACAACACACTACCCAGACATCTGGTCAGGGTCTGCTTGAGCGCGTTTTTAAACTGCGCGAGCACGGCACAACGGCACGCACCGAAGTGATCGCTGGTTTCACCACCTTCCTGACGATGGTCTATATCGTTTTTGTGAACCCTCAAATTCTGGGCGTCGCTGGCATGGATACCAGCGCCGTCTTCGTGACAACCTGTCTGATCGCGGCTCTTGGCAGCATCCTGATGGGTGTGTTCGCTAACCTGCCTGTTGCGCTGGCACCGGCAATGGGCCTGAATGCGTTCTTCGCGTTCGTGGTGGTTCAGGCTATGGGTCTGCCGTGGCAGGTTGGCATGGGCGCCATCTTCTGGGGCGCGGTTGGCCTGCTGCTGCTGACCATTTTCCGCGTGCGTTACTGGATGATTGCGAACATTCCCGTGAGCCTGCGCGTGGGCATCACCAGCGGTATCGGTCTGTTCATCGGTATGATGGGGCTGAAAAACGCCGGCGTTATCGTGGCGAACCCGGATACGCTGGTGAGCATCGGTCACCTGACCTCTCATAACGTGCTGCTGGGCGTGCTGGGCTTCTTTATCATCGCGATCCTGGCTTCCCGTAATATTCACGCGGCGGTGCTGGTGTCCATCGTTGTCACCACCCTGCTGGGCTGGATGCTGGGCGACGTTCACTATAACGGTATCGTCTCCGCGCCACCGAGCGTCTCTACCGTGATTGGTCACGTCGATCTGGCGGGTTCCCTGAACCTGGGCCTGGCGGGCGTGATTTTCTCCTTCATGCTGGTCAACCTGTTTGACTCCTCCGGCACGCTGATTGGCGTGACCGATAAAGCGGGCCTGGCGGATGAAAAAGGGAAATTCCCGCGCATGAAGCAGGCGCTGTTTGTGGACAGCGTCTCCTCTGTGACCGGTGCTTTTATCGGAACCTCGTCCGTTACCGCGTACATTGAATCGTCTTCCGGCGTGTCCGTGGGCGGCCGTACCGGCCTGACGGCGGTGGTTGTGGGTATTCTGTTCCTGCTGGTGATCTTCCTCTCTCCGCTGGCGGGTATGGTTCCTCCGTATGCGGCAGCCGGCGCGCTGATCTATGTGGGGGTGCTGATGACCTCCAGCCTGTCACGCGTGAAGTGGGATGATTTAACCGAAGCGGTGCCGGCGTTTATTACCGCCGTGATGATGCCGTTCAGCTTCTCGATTACCGAAGGTATCGCGCTGGGCTTTATCTCTTACTGCGTAATGAAGATCGGTACCGGCCGCTTCCGCGACCTCAGCCCTTGCGTCATCGTTGTGGCGCTGCTGTTTGTGCTGAAGATTGTGTTTATTGACGCCAAATAAACAGCAAGCCCTTTTCTTCGAAAAGGGCTTTAATGTTTGTTCCCTCTCCCTGTGGGAGAGGGCCAGGGTAAGGGCATCAGGCTGCAATAAGCTTACGCCTTCACCCGCTTAATATAATCCCCAAACGCCGTCAGCTGGCCAGACAGATGATCGCGCGTGCTCTGATCCACCACTTCACCCGTTTGTGGGTCGACCTTGTTCTGAATCACACCACCCATAAATTCCGGCTTGTTCATGACCATCGCATCCAGGAACACTAGGATCTGGCGCAGATGATACTGGCAGCGCGCGCCGCCAATCGCGCCCATTGAGCTGGTCTGGATCAGCACCGGCTTGCCTGCCAGCGGCTGCTCAGGTAAGCGGGACAGCCAGTCGATGGCATTCTTCAGGCCACCCGGAACCGAATAGTTGTACTCCGGCGTGACGATGACCACGCCGTCGGCCTGGCGGATCTGCTCTGCCAGCGCCTCAACGCTCTGCGGAAAACCCTCTTCTTGCTGTACGTCAGCGTCATACAGCGGAATATCGCCAATAGACGGCAGGGCGCTAATTTCCATTCCTGCCGGTGCCAGCTGTGGCAGCGTGCGGGCAACCATCCCGTTAAATGAACCTTTGCGCAGGCTTCCCAGTAACGTAACTACTTTCAACGTATCAGACATGATTACTCCTGTTTCATCATGATGACCCTGATTGGATCAGCTAAGGGTGAATGCTTTTTCTGCCGGTAAACTGGTTAAACGCATCAGGCGTGCGGCGGGCTCGTTGGCGCGCTCGGGCACATCAGGAAGGCTACGCCATCCCTGTTGGCTGTCAAATTCCCAGATTTTCATGCGTTCGATGGCGGGGGTAACCGCAATGGACCAAATGAGCACATCCTCTGCGTCACTGAGCGCCTCTACCAGCGTGGCCTGGGCGGCACGCAGACGTCCGGAGCCTGGCAGCAGCTGCAGCAGGCTGGCGTCGTCTGAGGCGCATCCACAGAGCTTTCGGATGCTCTGGCGCAGGGTAATGAGCTGGGCTCGGGCTTCGACAGGATCGTTCTGGTTGCGTACCCACAGCTTCTCATTGCTGGAGAGCGGATAGTCTTCATGCGCATTACCGCCATGGAAGCTACGTGTCGCGCGCTGAAGTTCCATATCCAGCCCACAATCCCCTTCGGTGGTCAGCGCGACGCCAATGATATTGCCCGCGTAGGCAATCGAAAAACGAGGGAGATCCGGGTCGGCAAAGATCGGGCGACCTTCGGGTTGGGTAATGATGTCCGGCAGCTCGCTGGTGCCGTACAGCATAAACAGCAGTTCTGCGAGAAGCGCCCGGGAAGCTAAAAACCGCGTTCTGCGGTGTTCCGGGAGAGTGAGTGCTTCATTGTGACAGGCTGAAGAAATTCTTGCCGATACGAGACGTCCTTCCGTAAGTATCCCTCTTGCAAAGTGCGTAGCCATTTTTCGCTCCTTGATAATGGTCGTAATCGGTTAAACGGTTACATGATTATCGCTTAACTTGACTCCTGTTTTAATCAGTAAATGGGAGTAAGAGAAGCCTCAGGACCGAACTTTACATTTTCTTAGGCAAAAATTGGATCGCTGGCACCGTACAGCGCCTTGATGGTTTCCCGCAGCCAGAGGATTTTCGGATTATGGCTGTTCCGTTTATGCCAGATCAGCGTGAAGGGAACGGTAAGCTTTTCAGCCTGCGCTTCGTCAATGGGAATGGGCAGCGCGATCAGCTTCCGCTGGTGGAGTTGATTGTAGTGATGGCAGTAGTGCGGAGCCGTGGCGATATAGTTATGGCCGGGCTGCGCCGCCATAAACATCGACTGCTCAAAGCCCGGCACGCTCATGGCAATGTTTCTCTCCCGACCCATCTCCTTTAGCACTTCGTCCAGTGCCCAGGTGTCGCTGCGTTCCCAGAAGATGCTGATGTGCGGGTAGCGCAGGAAGGTCTCTAGGTTCCATTCGTCCTGTAGCGCGGGGTGATCCTCACGCAGATACACGCACGGACGGTCGCTGAACAGGATCTCATAGTCGATGAACCACGGCATTAGCTTCAGCAATTCACGCGAGCGCGGGTGCGTTTCGCGTCCGGTGAATCCCAGATCCACCTCTCCACGCGTAATGGCGTCCAGCGAGTCGTAATCCCAGTGACGCATCTTCACCGTAGCCTGCGGATAGCGCTGGTTCACCTGCTCCAGCAGGGCGTTAAAGCGGATCAGCATCAACGGCGTTTCGGCGGCCAGCACGAACGTTAGCCCGCCCGGGGAATCATGGTGGAATTTATCGAGGATCTGGTTGCCGATTTGCATCCAGTCAGCCAGATCCTGCTCCAGACTTACCGTCAGCGGGGTCGGCAGCAGCCCCAACGGCGTTTTGACAAACAGCGGGTCGTCAAACCAGTCACGCAGCTTGGCCAGCGATTTACTCACCGCAGACGGCGTCACGTTCATCCGTTTCGCCGCTTTGGTGACGCTGCGCTCCTGCAGCAAAAGCTGCAGGCACAGCAACAGGTTAAGATCGAGACTGCTGATGGGCTTCTTCATAATGCGCCGCGGGCTGGATGACCATAAGTAAGGTGATGCACAGTATGCTACAGCCAATCAGAACCCCGATCAGCATATTCAGCGCGTTAAGCCCGATGACCGCCGCCAGCCAAATCCACAGCGACGAGCCGCAGACCTGCGCAATTCCCAGCACCGAGCTTGCTACGCCTGCCCGCAGCGAGAAGGGACCAAGCGCCTGACTCATCGCCACGCCAAAGCCAACCGAGAACCCGGCGCAAATGAGGGTAATGCCGGCCAGCATTACCGCATGCGAGCTGGCGGTTGCCAGGATCGCGCCTGCCGTGAGGAATAAAACCTGTGAGGTCAGCATCAACGTACGCTGGCTAAAAACATTTAGCGCAAACGGGGTAGAAAACGACACTGCCATACTGACCATGGCGGTTAATGCCATCACCGTTGAATACTCACCCCGATCGAAGCCCATGGTTTCCATCAGTAAAACCGGGGAAACGTTTACATAGGTCAGGATCACCGCCACGCTTAACGTGGTCACGGCCAGACGACTGAGAAAAAAGCGGTTAAGCAGCTTCTCGGCTGGGTGAATGGCTACGGTATGACCGGTATTCTGCGAGCCCGGGTGGGTCTCTTTCAGCACGGCGATGGACAGGACAAACACCAGCGCGCCCATCGCCGCCATGGTCCAGAACAGGCTCTGCCACGGGAATTTCAGCATGATCAGATATCCCACGACCGGGGCCAGCACCGGGATGATGCAGGTAATACCGTTCAGCATCGAAAGCACTTTGGCGCGACGCTGGGCGCTTAAGGTGTCGCGCAAAATGGCAAACGCGACGACGTAGCAGCCACCGGCGCCAATGCCCTGGATAAACCGTCCGGCCAGGAACAGCGTGCTGTTTTGCGCCAGTGAGCAGATAAGAGAAGCCAGGGCAAAAATGATGGCGCCCGTTATGGCGACAGGCTGACGGCCTGCTTTATCCGCGATCTTCCCGGCAAACACCATCGACGACGCCATCCCCGCTAGGTAAGCCGAAAACGCGATGTGGAGCTGCGCTTCGCTGGCGCCCAGATCGCGGGCGATGTGCGGTAATCCCACCAGATACATATCAATGCCGGACGGATAAAGCAGAACTAATGCGAAACTACAAAACAGAAAACGCGCCATAAACCCCCCATAGATGCAGGCATGCAGGATAGGGGGTGAAAAGGGATTAGGCGAGTTGCCATTTGGACAATGGTGATTTCCCGGGAGGAAATCACCATGGATTAGCGGGAATTACTTACCAATACAGAAGCTTGAGAAGATCCGTCCCAGCAGATCGTCCGACGTAAACTCCCCGGTGATTTCGCTCAGATTCTGCTGCGCCAGGCGCAGCTCTTCCGCCAGCAGTTCGCCCGCCCATGCGCCGATCAGCTGCGCTTTACCCTGAACAAGGTGGTTTGCCGCCTCTTCCAGCGCCTGCAGGTGACGACGACGCGCGAGGAAACCGCCTTCCATGCTGATGTCAAAGCCCATGCTCTGCTTGAGATGGTTGCGCAGGTCTTCAACGCCTTCACCGGTACGCGCGGACAGGCGAATCAGTGAGTGACCATTCACATCGCTGATGCCCAGCGTTTCGCCGGTGACGTCCGCTTTGTTGCGTACCACGGTGATGGGCAGTTTCGCCGGCAGACGGGCGATAAAGTCTGGCCAGATTTCTGCCGGGTCAACGGCGTCGGTCGTGGTGCCGTCCACCATAAACAGCACGCGGTCTGCCTGTTCGATCTCCTGCCAGGCGCGTTCGATACCGATGCGTTCAACCTCGTCGCTGGCATCGCGCAGGCCGGCGGTATCAATGATGTGCAGCGGCATGCCGTCTATGTGGATATGCTCGCGGAGCACGTCGCGGGTGGTGCCGGCAATGTCGGTGACGATTGCCGCTTCACGGCCCGCCAGGGCGTTCAGCAGGCTCGATTTCCCGGCGTTAGGACGTCCGGCGATAACGACCTTCATCCCTTCACGCAGCAGGCTGCCCTGGCGCGCTTCGGCGCGAACGGCGTCGAGATCGGCCATCACCTGGTTGAGCTGCGCTTCGATTTTACCGTCAGAGAGGAAGTCGATCTCCTCATCCGGGAAGTCGATAGCCGCTTCCACGTAGATCCGCAGGTGAGTAAGTGCTTCCACAAGGTGATTTACGCGCGCGGAGAATGCCCCCTGCAGCGAGTTCAGGGCGGAGCGGGCCGCCTGTTCAGAACTGGCGTCGATCAGGTCTGCAATCGCTTCTGCCTGCGCCAGGTCGAGCTTGTCGTTGAGGAAGGCACGCTCGGAGAACTCGCCCGGCTTCGCAATGCGCAGGCCAGGCAGGGTCAGGATACGTTTTAACAGCAGGTCGAGGATAACCGGGCCGCCGTGGCCCTGCAGCTCCAGCACGTCTTCGCCGGTAAAGGAGTTCGGGCCAGGGAACCACAGCGCAATGCCCTGGTCCAGCGGCGTGCCGTCGGTATCTTTAAACGGCAGGTAATCAGCGTAGCGCGGCTTTGGCAGTTTACCCAGCACCGCTTCGGCCACCTCGCGCGCCTTCAGGCCGGAGATACGCAGAATGCCTACACCACCGCGTCCCGGTGGGGTTGCCTGGGCGACGATAGTGTCGTTATGGCTCATGGTTGGTCTCGTTCAATACAAATAAAAAAGGCGGTCAATCGACCGCCCTTATTTTAGCGTTAACTTACCGAATCAGGACTTTTTCTTTTCGCGGCTATGCAGGCCACGTTTTTCCAGACCACGGTAAATCAGCTGCTGCTGGATGATGGTCACCAGGTTGCTGACGATATAGTACAGCACCAGACCTGACGGGAACCACAGGAAGAACACGGTGAAGATGACCGGCATAAAGGTCATGATCTTCTGCTGCATCGGGTCGGTCACGGTGGTCGGCGACATCTTCTGGATGAAGAACATCGTCACGCCCATCAGGATCGGCAGGATGTAGTACGGGTCCTGTGCGGACAGGTCATGGATCCACAGTGCGAACGGCGCGTGGCGCAGCTCAACGGAACCCATCAGCATGTAGTACAGCGCAAGGAAGATTGGCATCTGAATCAGCAGCGGGAAGCAACCACCCAGTGGGTTTACTTTCTCTGCTTTATACAGGGCCATCATTTCCTGGCTCTGACGCTGTTTGTCATCGCCCAGACGCTCACGCATCGCCGCAATCTTCGGCTGCAGCATACGCATCTTCGCCATGGAGGTGTACTGCGCTTTAGTCAGCGGGTACATGATGCCACGAACGATGAAGGTGATAACGATGATGGAGAAGCCCCAGTTACCCAGGAAGCTGTGGATGAACTTCAGCAGCTTAAACAGCGGCTGAGAGATGAACCACAACCAGCCGTAATCGACGGTCAGATCCAGGTGCGGCGCAACAGCGGCCATTTTGTCCTGAATTTCCGGGCCGACCCACAGGGTGCTTGCCATCTTACCGGTTTGACCCGGCTGAACCAGAACCGGCTGGGATTTGTAGCCGATGGCTGCAAGACCGTTACCCAGATTCGCGGTATAGAAGTTATTCGTACCGTCGTTGTTTGGGATCCAGGCCGTTGCGAAATACTGTTGCAGCATCGCAACCCAACCGCCTTTGGAACTAACGTTCAGGTTTTCGTTATCGGCAATGGTGTCGAATTTGTATTTCTCATACTTCGCGTCTGGCGTGGAGTACGCCGCGCCACGGAAGGTATGCAGCGCAAAGTTGCTGCTTCCGGTGTCACGGTGAGACGGCAGATTGATGGACTGCTTCAGCTGGCCAAAGGTCGACAGCTCCAGTGGTTTCGCACTGGCGTTCTGTACGCTGTAGCCCACGTTCACCGCATATTCACCGCGTTTCAGGGTGAAGGTTTTAGTGAAGGTGTTGCCTGCGGCGTCGGTGTACGTCATCGGGATCGCGAGTTCGTTCTGACCATCAGCCAGTACAAAGGTGTCGCTCTCGACGTTATACAGTGGACGCGCACCGTTAGCCGGGTTATCCGGGCCATCACGACCGGTCAGGCCGCTCTGCGCCTGGTAGATAAACTCAGGCGTGGTTTCCAGTAACTGGAACGGTTCGTTAGACTTCAGCTCTTTCGGGTAGGTCAACAGCAGCGCCTGCTCAACATCACCACCACGGGTGTTGATTGTCAGCTCAAGCACATCGGTCTTAACCGTAATCTGTTTCCCCTGGCCACTGGCCGGTACGCCCTGGTCGGCGGCGCTACCCGCTGCGGTGGTCGTAGTCTGCGTGGTCTGCTGCTGGGGTTGAGGATTTTTATCCTGCTCCCATGCCTGCCAGATCATGAAAGACACGAACAACAAAGCGATGATAAGAAGATTGCGTTGCGAATCCATCGTTAGTGTTCTCTGGTATCAAAGGGTCCTGGGGGGACGGGGTCGTCTCCACCGGGGTGTAAAGGGTGGCATTTTAATACGCGTTTCACCGTCAACCAACTGCCTTTTATCACTCCAAACCTGCGCAATGCCTCAATTCCGTAGCTTGAGCATGTTGGTGTGAAACGGCAGTGCGGCCCGAGTAGCGGACTAATCAGGCGTTGATAGACCCGAATGAGGGCTATCAGGACCCGTGAGCCAGGCGACAGTGGCGGCGCCATAATTTTTCCAACGCTTCCGAGAGAGCACGGTTATCGAGGTCGGCAACCCCTTTCTTCGCCACCACCACGAAATCCATTGAAGGCAGTTCGTGCTGACGTAAACGGAAGCTTTCACGCGTCAGACGTTTAATCCGATTGCGTTCATGCGCACGCTTAACATTTTTCTTGGCGACTGTGAGACCGATGCGGGGATGCCCCAGCGAATTTTGGCGGCCGAGGATGGTGATTTGCGGCGTGCCAGCCCGTAGTGGCTGCTGGAAGACGAAAGTGAAATGAGCGGGAGTTAACAAACGTAACTCCCTGGGAAATGCTAGCTTAACCACTCAGGGGTTAGCTTTATTACTTGGAAACGGTCAGACGAGCGCGGCCTTTAGCACGACGACGTGCCAGAACCTGACGACCATTTTTAGTAGCCATACGAGCACGGAAGCCGTGAGAACGGTTGCGCTTCAGTACAGACGGTTGAAAAGTGCGTTTCATGGCGATTTCTACCTAAACTTGAATAAATTCACTGACTTTTGCGTATACCCGAACGAGTTTCGAACGACTAACGCCTCAGCGTGGGTGATTAAAGAGGCCGGATTGTAATAATTGTACACTCCGGAGTCAATTCTCTTTCCTTATTTCCCGCGTATTTCCGCACGTTTTCGCGTGGAAAATGAGCAACGGACGACGCAGGAAGATGAGCATCACGCGCCGGGTCGAGGATTATACGGCCTCGCCAACAAAGCGCAAGGATCGTCCCGGATCTTCGTTAGATCATTTAAGCAATAAATTGTCTGTGCTCATTAATTTTTCCAATATGCGGACTAAATCGTGGGGCACTGGCGCCAGGATCGTTTACACTTATCCGGTTCCGGATCTTCCTGTGGATAAATCGGGAAGAATCTGTGAGAAACAGAAGATCTCTGGCTCAGTTTAGGCTATGATCCGCGGTCCCGATCGGGATCCAGCGATCCTGGCCGGGTATGACACAAAATCGTTCACGCTGTATCAAGGCGGCAAAGGGGCGAGTCCTCTGGAGCGTACACAAGTACGTGACTGGGGCGAGCAAGTGCAGCCAACGCAGAGACGGCTTGAACGATGAAGTGTATAACCGCAGATAGCGGTTCGCACATCACCCTTTTGCACAGGGTCATGTCGATGTGCGCCAACAATCATGAATATTCAATAGTTTTCTTTTATTGTTCGAGTGGAGTCCGCCGTGTCACTTTCGCTTTGGCAGCAGTGTCTTGCCCGATTGCAGGATGAGTTACCAGCCACAGAATTCAGTATGTGGATCCGCCCGTTGCAGGCGGAACTGAGCGATAACACGCTGGCTTTGTATGCGCCAAACCGTTTTGTGCTCGATTGGGTAAGGGACAAGTACCTTAATAACATCAATGGACTGCTGAACGATTTCTGCGGGTCAGATGCTCCGCAGCTGCGCTTTGAAGTGGGCACAAAGCCGGTCACCCAAACCGTTCGTGAAACCGTGAACGTAGCAGCGCCCGCTCAGGCCGCGCCTGCTCCGGCCCCTCGCGTCGCACCCGCTCGTCAGGGCTGGGATAATGTCCCTGCACCGGCTGAGCCAACCTACCGCTCTAACGTTAACGTGAAACACACGTTCGATAACTTCGTTGAAGGTAAGTCGAACCAGCTGGCGCGCGCGGCGGCTCGTCAGGTTGCTGATAATCCCGGTGGGGCCTACAACCCGCTGTTCCTTTATGGCGGCACGGGTCTGGGTAAAACGCACCTGCTGCATGCGGTGGGTAACGGCATAATGGCCCGCAAGCCCAATGCCAAAGTGGTGTATATGCACTCCGAGCGCTTCGTTCAGGACATGGTAAAAGCCCTGCAAAACAATGCGATCGAAGAGTTTAAACGCTACTATCGTTCAGTTGACGCGCTGCTCATCGATGACATCCAGTTCTTTGCGAATAAAGAACGATCGCAGGAAGAGTTTTTCCATACCTTCAATGCCCTGCTGGAAGGCAATCAGCAGATCATTTTGACCTCGGATCGTTATCCAAAAGAGATCAACGGCGTTGAAGATCGTCTGAAATCCCGCTTCGGCTGGGGCCTGACCGTGGCGATCGAGCCACCGGAGCTGGAAACCCGCGTCGCGATCCTGATGAAGAAAGCCGATGAAAACGACATTCGCCTGCCGGGCGAAGTGGCGTTCTTCATTGCCAAGCGTCTGCGCTCCAACGTGCGTGAGCTGGAAGGGGCGCTGAACCGCGTTATCGCCAATGCCAACTTTACCGGTCGTGCGATCACCATCGATTTTGTGCGTGAAGCGCTGCGCGATTTGCTGGCATTGCAGGAAAAACTGGTCACTATCGACAATATTCAAAAGACGGTGGCTGAGTACTACAAGATCAAAGTGGCAGATTTACTGTCTAAACGTCGTTCCCGCTCGGTGGCGCGTCCGCGTCAGATGGCGATGGCGCTGGCAAAGGAGTTAACCAACCACAGTCTGCCGGAAATCGGGGATGCGTTTGGTGGCCGTGACCATACGACCGTGCTGCACGCTTGTCGTAAGATTGAGCAGTTACGCGAAGAAAGCCACGACATAAAAGAAGATTTTTCCAATTTAATCAGAACATTATCATCGTGACGCTATGAAATTTACCGTTGAACGTGAACATTTATTAAAACCGCTGCAACAGGTGAGTGGCCCATTAGGTGGCCGCCCAACGCTGCCTATTCTCGGAAACCTGCTGCTTCAGGTCGCGGACGGTACGCTGTCGCTGACCGGTACAGATCTGGAAATGGAAATGATCGCGCGCGTTACGCTGACGCAGCCGCACGACGCGGGCGCGACCACGGTTCCGGCACGTAAATTCTTTGATATCTGCCGCGGGCTGCCGGAAGGCGCTGAAATCGCCGTGCAGCTGGAAGGCGACCGTATGCTGGTGCGCTCTGGCCGCAGCCGTTTCTCGCTCTCCACGTTGCCTGCTGCGGACTTCCCGAACCTGGACGACTGGCAGAGCGAAGTTGAATTCACCCTGCCGCAGGCGACGATGAAGCGTCTGATTGAAGCCACGCAGTTCTCCATGGCGCATCAGGACGTCCGTTACTACTTAAACGGCATGCTGTTCGAAACCGAAGGTGAAGAGCTGCGTACCGTAGCCACCGACGGCCACCGTCTGGCGGTCTGTTCTATGCCGATTGGCGACGCGCTGCCAAACCATTCGGTGATCGTGCCGCGTAAAGGGGTGATTGAGCTGATGCGTATGCTCGACGGCGGCGACACGCCGCTGCGAGTGCAGATCGGCAGCAACAACATCCGCGCACACGTGGGCGATTTTGTTTTCACTTCGAAGCTGGTTGACGGTCGTTTCCCGGATTATCGCCGCGTATTGCCGAAGAATCCGGACAAAACGCTGGAAGCGGGCTGCGATAGCCTCAAGCAGGCCTTTGCCCGTGCAGCCATTCTCTCCAACGAGAAATTCCGCGGCGTGCGCCTGTACGTGAGTGAAAACCAGATCAAAATCACCGCTAACAACCCGGAGCAGGAAGAGGCAGAAGAGATTCTGGACGTCACCTACGCCGGAACCGAGATGGAAATCGGCTTTAACGTCAGCTATGTACTGGATGTGCTGAATGCGCTGAAATGCGAAAACGTGCGCATTCTGCTGACCGACTCCGTTTCAAGCGTACAGATTGAAGATGCCGCATCACAGTCGGCTGCCTATGTTGTTATGCCAATGAGACTGTAATGTCGCTCACCCGTCTGTTGATCCGCGACTTTCGCAATATTGAAAGCGCGGATCTCGCTTTATCCCCTGGCTTTAACTTCCTGGTTGGCGCAAACGGCAGCGGCAAAACCAGCGTGCTTGAGGCCATCTATACGCTCGGCCACGGTCGGGCGTTTCGCAGTTTGCAGATTGGTCGCGTCATTCGCCACGAGCAGGAATCCTTTGTTCTGCACGGGCGTTTGCAGGGGGCGGAGCGGGAAACCGCGATCGGCCTGACCAAAGACAAGCAGGGCGACAGCAAGGTGCGCATCGACGGCACCGACGGCCATAAAGTGGCGGAGCTGGCGCTGCTGATGCCAATGCAGCTGATTACGCCGGAGGGGTTTACTTTACTCAACGGCGGCCCCAAATACAGAAGAGCATTCCTCGACTGGGGATGCTTTCACAACGAAGCCGGTTTCTTTAACGCCTGGAGCAATCTGAAGCGTCTGCTCAAGCAGCGTAACGCTGCACTGCGCCAGGTTACCCGTTACGCCCAGCTGCGTCCGTGGGACATGGAGTTAATCCCTCTCGCGGAACAAATCAGCAACTGGCGTGCCGAATACAGCGCAGGTATCGCCGAAGACATGGCCGACACCTGCAAACAGTTTTTACCCGAGTTCTCTCTCTCCTTCTCTTTCCAGCGTGGCTGGGAGAAAGAGACGGATTATGCCGAGGTGTTAGAGAGAAGCTTCGAGCGCGACCGCATGTTGACCTATACCGCGCACGGCCCGCACAAGGCGGATTTCCGCATTCGTGCCGACGGTGCACCGGTGGAAGACACGCTGTCGCGCGGGCAGCTCAAGCTCCTGATGTGTGCGCTGCGCCTGGCACAGGGAGAGTTTCTCACCCGCGAGAGCGGAAGACGCTGCCTGTACCTGATAGATGATTTTGCCTCGGAACTTGACGACGCGCGGCGCGGGCTGCTTGCCAGCCGCTTAAAAGCCACTCAGTCGCAGGTTTTCGTCAGCGCCATTAGTGCTGAACACGTTATAGACATGTCGGACGAAAATTCGAAGATGTTTACCGTGGAAAAGGGTAAAATAACGGATTAACCCAAGTTGAAATGAGCGAGAAACGTTGATGTCGAATTCTTATGACTCCTCCAGTATCAAAGTCCTGAAAGGGCTGGATGCGGTGCGTAAGCGCCCGGGTATGTATATCGGCGACACGGATGACGGCACCGGTCTGCACCACATGGTATTCGAGGTGGTAGATAACGCTATCGACGAAGCGCTCGCGGGTCACTGTAAAGACATCGTGGTCACCATCCATGCGGACAACTCCGTCTCCGTCACCGATGATGGTCGTGGCATCCCAACCGGTATTCACCCGGAAGAGGGCGTCTCTGCTGCGGAAGTGATCATGACCGTGCTGCACGCAGGCGGTAAGTTTGACGATAACTCCTATAAAGTTTCCGGCGGCCTGCACGGCGTAGGCGTCTCCGTGGTTAACGCCCTGTCGCAGAAGCTGGAGCTGGTTATCCAGCGCGAAGGCAAAATTCACCGTCAGCTCTATACGCACGGCGTGCCGCAGGCACCGCTGGCCGTTACCGGCGATACCGACAAAACCGGTACCATGGTGCGTTTCTGGCCGAGCCATGAAACCTTCACCAACGTCACCGAATTCGAGTACGACATCCTGGCGAAACGCCTGCGCGAACTGTCGTTCCTGAACTCCGGCGTCTCTATCCGCCTGCGCGACAAGCGTGACGGCAAAGAAGACCACTTCCACTACGAAGGCGGTATCAAGGCGTTCGTTGAGTATCTGAACAAGAACAAAACGCCTATTCACCCGAATATCTTCTATTTCTCAACCGAAAAAGACGGTATCGGCGTGGAAGTGGCGCTGCAGTGGAACGACGGTTTTCAGGAAAACATCTACTGCTTCACCAACAACATTCCACAGCGTGACGGCGGTACGCACCTTGCAGGCTTCCGTGCGGCAATGACCCGTACCCTGAACGCCTACATGGACAAAGAAGGCTACAGCAAGAAAGCAAAAGTCAGCGCCACCGGTGACGATGCCCGTGAAGGCCTGATTGCCGTTGTCTCCGTGAAGGTGCCGGATCCGAAGTTCTCCTCCCAGACCAAAGACAAGCTGGTCTCTTCCGAGGTGAAATCGGCGGTTGAACAGCAGATGAACGAACTGCTGAGCGAATACCTGCTGGAAAACCCGTCCGACGCGAAAATCGTTGTGGGTAAAATTATCGATGCGGCGCGTGCCCGTGAAGCGGCGCGTAAGGCCCGTGAAATGACCCGTCGTAAAGGCGCGCTGGACTTAGCAGGCCTGCCGGGCAAACTGGCTGACTGCCAGGAACGTGACCCGGCGCTGTCCGAACTGTACCTCGTGGAAGGGGACTCCGCGGGCGGTTCTGCGAAGCAGGGCCGTAACCGTAAGAACCAGGCTATCCTGCCGCTGAAGGGTAAAATCCTCAACGTTGAGAAAGCCCGTTTCGACAAGATGCTCTCTTCTCAGGAAGTGGCGACGCTCATTACCGCGCTGGGCTGCGGCATCGGCCGTGATGAGTACAACCCGGACAAACTGCGCTACCACAGCATCATCATCATGACCGATGCGGACGTTGACGGCTCGCACATTCGTACGCTGCTGTTGACCTTCTTCTATCGTCAGATGCCTGAAATCGTTGAGCGTGGTCACGTCTACATTGCACAGCCGCCGCTGTACAAGGTGAAGAAAGGCAAGCAGGAACAGTACATTAAAGACGACGAAGCGATGGATCAGTACCAAATCGCGATCGCCCTTGATGGCGCGACCCTGCACGCGAACTCGCACGCCCCTGCACTGGCCGGTGAGCCGCTGGAGCGTCTGGTGTCCGAGTTCAACGCCACGCAGAAAATGATTACGCGTATGGAACGCCGTTATCCGAAAACGCTGCTGAAGGAGCTGGTTTATCAGCCGACCCTGACCGAAGCCGATCTGAGCGACGAGCAGACCGTGACCCGCTGGGTGAATGCCCTGGTGACCGATCTGAACGAAAAAGAGCAGCACGGCAGCATGTGGAAATGCGATATCCAGCAGAACGCCGATAAGCAGTTCGAGCCTATTATTCGCGTGCGTACCCACGGCGTTGACACCGACTATCCGCTGGAGCACGAGTTTGTGACCGGTCCGGAATACCGTCGTATCTGCACGCTCGGCGAGACGCTGCGCGGCCTGATCGAAGACGATGCGTTCATCGAGCGTGGCGAACGTCGTCAGCCGGTAGCCAGCTTCGAGCAGGCGCTGGACTGGCTGGTGAAAGAGTCTCGTCGTGGTCTTGCGATCCAGCGCTATAAAGGTCTGGGCGAAATGAACCCGGACCAGCTGTGGGAAACCACCATGGATCCGGAAAGCCGCCGCATGCTGCGCGTGACCGTTAAGGACGCGATTGCCGCGGACCAGCTGTTCACGACCCTGATGGGCGATGCGGTTGAACCACGTCGTGCCTTCATCGAAGAGAACGCCCTGAAAGCGGCAAATATCGATATTTAATCGTCGTTATACCGCACGATAACTGGCCGCGCTTTTAGCGCGGCTTTTTTATGGACGCTGGAAGGTCCAGTGACATCGCTGCCGGTAAACGGCTCGCCAGCGTATCTATCGCTATTCTTACCCTCAGCGGCAGATGCGGCGTCTGCTGCCACACGGCATGAACGTTGAAATGCACATCCGGTGCCTGCTTCAGGAGCGGGACGAGTTTACCCTGATGAATATCTTTGACGACCATCCAGCAGGGCAGCCATGCAATGCCGTGTCCGGCCAGCGCAGCGTCGCAGATCGCCTGCAAATCATCCATATTGAGCGACGATCGGGGCGTAAAGGTGTGCGACGTTCCTTCGTTATCCATCAGCTGCCAGGACAACACTCTGCCTGCGCTCAAATAGTTAATGGCCGTATGCTGGGATAAATCATTAACGCTTTGTGGCTGGCCTTTCTTCAGCAGATACTCCGGCGCGGCGCACAGCACCATGCGGTGTTCTCCCAGCTTTCTGGCGACCAGCACGCTGCTGTCCTGAAGCGTGCCGTTACGCACCGCCATATCAAACCCCTCCTCAACCAGATCCACCACGCGGTCGCTGAATGACATTTCCAGCTCAAGCCCGGGGTGTTCCTGCGCCAGCGCTATCAGCAGCGGGGCGACACACTGGCGACCATACAGCACCGGCATGGAAATGCGCAGGCGGCCGCTGACCTGCTGTTTCCCCGTTTCAAGCAGCGATTCCGCACCCCGAATCTCCTCCAGCGCGCAGACAGCGTTCATAAAAAAGGGCGCCGTTATCGGTCAGACTCTGGCTGCGGGTGGTGCGCTGAAAAAGACGTACCCCAAGCCGCTGTTCGAGGCGAGCGATGCTTTTTCCGACCGCCGAGCGTGACAAATGCAGGCGAATCGCGGCCTGCGCGAAACTTCCCGCCTCAACGGCGGCCACGAAAACAGGAATATCCTTCAGCGTATCGGTCATGGATTGTATCTATTCTGGCGTCAATAAAGAGAAAACTTATCGCCACTGGCGACCTTTAGTCAACAGTAGACTGTCAGGACTAAAGCTCATCTGATGGCAGGAGAAATAAAATGACAGAGACAATGCAACGCTGGTCCATGGATGCCCTCGGGCGCGAGAACCTCAAGCTGACTCAGGCGCCCGTTCCACAGCCAGGTCCGGGTGAAGTGCGCGTGCGCGTAAATGCCGTTGCGCTTAACTATCGCGATAAAATGGTTGTTGAAGGCACAATGCCGATCCCGCTTTCCTTCCCGTTTACCCCGGCGTCTGACATGGCGGGCGTGGTGGACAGCATTGGTGAAGGCGTTACGCGCTTCCAGCCCGGCGCGCGCGTCATCTCAACCTTCTTCCCGGAGTGGATCGACGGTAAGCCGCAGGCGGACGCGCGCAATCTGCCCTATAAAACGTCCGGTGGATACTTCCAGGGCATGCTGTCCGAGTATGTGATTGTGAAGGAAGACGCGCTGGTGGCCTCCCCGGAGACCCTGGATGACGCCGAGGCCAGCACCTTACCTTGCGCAGGGCTTACCGCCTGGTTTGCGCTGGTGGAACGCGGCCAGCTGCGCGCCGGGCAATCGGTGCTGGTGCAGGGCACGGGCGGCGTGGCGTTATTCGCCCTTCAGATTGCAAAAGCGCACGGCGCGGAGGTGTTTGTCACCTCGGGGAGCGATGAGAAACTGGCGCTGGCCAAAACGCTGGGGGCCAGCCACGGCATCAACCGGCTGAAAGGCGACTGGGCTGAAAATACGCTGGCGCTCACGCAGGATCGCGGTATCGACCATATTATTGAAACCGTCGGTGGAGAGAATCTGAAGCATTCCCTGCGCGCCGTTGCCGTTCACGGACGTATCTCCGTCATTGGCGTGCTGGCCGGGACGGAGATTACCCTCTCTGCTGGCGAACTTTTGCTGAAATCCCCCGTCATTCAGGGGATTGGCGTGGGGCACCGCCGGGCGCTGGAAGATTTTGTCCGCGCTGTTGACGTCACTGGGCTGAAGCCGGTGATTGAGCATCGCTACCGTTTTAACGAGCTTGAACAGGCGCTTGAACATCTGGATCGCGGCGCGTTCGGTAAAATTGTGCTCACCCGCGAGTAAGCCTTCGTTCCCCGGAATAAGCGTAAAAGGGGCATTCCTGTTGCGCAATATAGCTCTATTTTTGTGTGCTTAATCGCGTTAGCATGAGGCAGCACTCATTTATTCCGGGGAACTCATGGCTATCAAACTCATTGCAATCGACATGGACGGCACGCTGCTGCTGCCAGACCACACCATCTCTCCAGCCGTTAAAAACGCGATCGCCGCGGCGCGCGCTAAGGGCGTGAATGTGGTCCTGACCACGGGACGTCCGTATGCGGGTGTACACAGCTACCTGAAAGAGCTGCACATGAATCAGCCGGGCGACTACTGCATCACCTATAACGGCGCGCTGGTGCAGAAAGCCGCTGATGGCAGTACGGTTGCGCAAACCGCGCTGAGCTACGATGACTATCTTTTCCTGGAAAAACTGTCCCGTGAAGTGGGTTCCCACTTCCACGCGCTCGATCGCAATACGCTCTATACCGCCAACCGCGATATCAGCTACTACACGGTACATGAATCCTACGTTGCGACCATTCCGCTGGTGTTCTGTGAAGCGGAGAAAATGGACCCGGCGACGCAGTTCCTGAAAGTGATGATGATCGACGAGCCGGAGATCCTGGATAAAGCGATTGCGCGCATTCCGGCGGAGGTAAAAGAGAAGTACACCGTGCTGAAAAGTGCGCCGTACTTCCTCGAAATCCTCGATAAACGCGTCAATAAAGGCACCGGTGTCAAATCGCTGGCCGATGCGCTGGGCATTAAACAGGAAGAGATCATGGCGCTGGGCGACCAGGAAAATGACATCGCGATGATCGAATTCGCCGGTATGGGCGTGGCGATGGATAACGCGATCCCATCGGTGAAAGAGGTGGCCAACTTCGTGACTAAATCCAACCTCGAAGACGGCGTGGCTTATGCCATTGAGAAGTTTGTGCTGAACTAAAAACCCGCTTGCGATACCCTGATGCGATAACTGCGCATCAGGGTATCCTCATGAAACAAATCACCTTCGCTTCCCGCAACCACCAGCTGACCAACATCAATACCTGGACGCCGGACAGCCAGTGGCTGGTCTACGACGTGCGCCCGTCCGGTGCGTCGTTCACCGGTGAAACCATCGAGCGGGTCAATGTCGCGACGGGTGAGGTAGAGGTGGTATATCGCGCCACTGACGGCGCGCATGTCGGCGTGGTGACCGTTCATCCTGCAGAAGATAAATATGTCTTTATCCACGGCCCGAAAAACCCGGATGCCGACTGGCGCTACGATTTTCATCATCGCCAGGGAGTGATTGCGCAAAACGGTCAGGTGAGCAACCTGGACGCGATGGATATCACCGCGCCTTACACCGCAGGCGCGCTGCGCGGGGGTAGCCACGTCCATGTCTTCAGCCCGAACGGGCAGCTCGTCAGCTTTACCTATAACGACCATGTCCTGCACGAGCGCGATCCTAAACTCGATTTACGCAACGTCGGCGTGGCTGCGCCTTACGGCCCGGTGAACCCGCAGGGGAACCATCCCCGTGAATATTCGGGAACCTTCTGGAGCGTGCTGGTTAGCCGCACGACGCCTAACCCACGGCCGGGCAGCGATGAAATCAACCGCGCTTACGAAGAGGGTTGGGTGGGCAACGACAGGCTGGCGTTTATCGGCGATACCCTCTCTGCGCAGGGCGAAAAAGTCCCCGAACTGTTTATCGTCGACCTGCCGAAAGACGAGCAGGGCTGGAAGCGTGCGGGCGATGCGCCGCTACAGGGCACGACGGAGACCCTGCCAGCGCCGCCTGCGGGTGTGAACCAGCGTCGTTTGACCTTTACGCATCAGAGGGCGTACCCGGGCCTGGTGAACGTGCCGCGTCACTGGGTTCGCAGCAACCCGCAGGGGACGCAGATTGCGTTTCTGATGCGGGATGATAACGGCATTGTGCAGCTGTGGCTGATCTCTCCTGCGGGCGGCGAGCCGCGCCAGTTGACGCGTACCGGGAGCGATATTCAGTCAGCATTTAACTGGCATCCTGCGGGCGGCAGTCTGGGGTTTGTGCTCGAAAATCGGATCGCCTGCTGCGACGCACGGACCGGAGAGGTGACGTTTTTGACGTCCGATCATGGCAACCCACCGTCTGCTGATGCGGTCGTGTTTTCCCCGGACGGGCGCGTTATTGCGTGGATGGAGGAGACAGCCGGTTTCCGTCAGCTTTGGGTAACGGAAACCGCGCAGTACTAGCGTGGAGGCATGTCAGCGGGCGGAATGACGGCGTTTGTTGCCAGATTTTCCTGCTCGCTTTTCTCTACCCGCGAGCGTACGGAGTTGTCCTTACGAAACACATCCCACGGCAGCAGAAGCGTATCCGCCACGGCCGTAAACGGCATATCCAGGATAACCAGGGATTTGGTGCCCCAGTTTGTATCGTCATCGGAGAGCATCGCCGCGCTGGCGCGCGTCCCCGGATATGTTCCTTCTTTACCGCCGGTGTGAGACATCACGCTCGAACACCCGCAAAGTAAAACTACCCCGCTGAACGTCGTCAGCTTTATCAGAACATTTTTCATCATCACTCAGTCATCGTTAATGGCACTGCATAGACCTGCAACTCAGGGTTATAGCGAGCCTTATCCAAAATGGATAGCCCGATAACCCCGCACTGTGGCAGCCATCGCAATTTAACCCTTTGTGCTGTTGTCCCAGTCTAAGCGAGATGCAGGAAAGTGCAAAAAAAAGTGCAGCTGTCGTTCTTGAAAAGCCCGATTGCAGACCCATTTTAAGAATGTGGCCCGATAACGAACTCGCCTGATGGGTGTTCGGGGGCGCAAAGGCCTGTCCATGGTGGAAGGCTACAATTTCTCGCTGATTTCAGGAGTTTTATTTATGCGTAACTTCGATCTTTCTCCGCTATACCGTTCTGCAATTGGTTTTGACCGCCTGTTTAACCATTTAGAAAATAACCAAAGCCAGAGCAACGGCTACCCTCCATACAATGTTGAGCTGGTTGACGAAAACCACTACCGCATCGCTATTGCCGTCGCCGGTTTTGCAGAAAATGAACTGGAGATCACCGCGCAGGACAACCTGCTGGTGGTGAAAGGTTCCCATACGGCCGAGCAGAAAGAACGTACCTATCTTTATCAGGGCATCGCCGAGCGCAACTTTGAACGCAAGTTCCAGTTAGCCGAGAACATTCACGTTAAAGGCGCGAACCTGGTTAACGGCCTGCTGTTTATCGAACTGGAACGTGTGATTCCGGAAGAGAAAAAACCGCGCCGTATCGAAATTAACTAATTACGCGGGTCGCGTGAGCGGCCCACCCGGACTTGCTTGCCGTAACGGGAGCATATGCGAATCCTTCAGGATTTGCAGGAACAACTGTGCACAAAATTACACTGTGCCGAACTCGCTTCTCAGAAGGAGATTTAGTATGCGTAACTACGATTTATCCCCCCTGCTGCGTCAGTGGATTGGTTTTGACAAACTGGCGAACGCCCTGCAAAGCACCACCGAGCAACAGACGTTTCCGCCGTACAACATCGAAAAAAGCGACGATAACCACTATCGCATCACCCTTGCGCTGGCCGGTTTCCGCCAGGACGATCTGGACATCCAGCTTGAAGGCACGCGCCTGACCGTGAAAGGTACGCCGGAAAAACAAGAGACCGAGACCAAATGGCTGCATCAGGGGCTGGTTAATCAGCCGTTCAGCCTGAGCTTTACCCTGGCAGACCATATGGAAGTGTCCGGCGCAACGTTTACCAACGGTCTGCTGCATATCGACCTGATCCGCAACGTGCCGGAAGCCATCGCGCCGCAGCGTATCGCCATTAGCGAGCGGCCTGCGTTGAATAGCTAATAGTGTGCGGGCTGATGCCCTCACCCCGGCCCTCTCCTGTAGGGAGAGGGTGAAAAGATAAAGCCCTGCCCCGGCAGGGCTTTTTTGTGCGCCATCACCCATACAACCGCCTCCGGCTCTGAGAGAATCCTTAGCATAACTAAGGTTATGATAAGGAAGTGGGTCATGAGTGATATCGCGTTAACCGTCAGCGTGTTGGCCCTGGTCGCTGTTGTTGGCCTGTGGATAGGTAATATCAAAATCCGTGGCGTCGGGTTTGGGATAGGCGGGGTACTGTTTGGCGGCATTTTTGTCGGGCACTTCGCCGACAAGCTCGGGCTGGTCCTCAGCGCCGAAATGCTCCACTTTACCCAGGAGTTCGGCCTGATCCTCTTCGTTTATACCATCGGTATTCAGGTGGGACCGGGCTT
The DNA here is from genome assembly GCF_053709655.1 of Enterobacter sp. UPMP2060. Classification (NCBI taxonomy): domain Bacteria; kingdom Pseudomonadati; phylum Pseudomonadota; class Gammaproteobacteria; order Enterobacterales; family Enterobacteriaceae; genus Enterobacter; species Enterobacter sp. UPMP2060. The sequence continues at coordinate 42,125 of NZ_JBSKJQ010000014.1, read as the reverse complement.
TTTCGCCTCACTTCGGGTCTCCGGATTACGGCTCAACCTGTTTGCCCTCGGCATAGTGGTGATGGGCGGGCTGGTCACCGCAATTCTGCATAAAATCTTCGATATCCCGCTCCCCGTGGTGCTGGGCATTTTCTCCGGGGCGGTTACCAACACGCCTGCGCTCGGTGCCGGGCAGCAAATCCTTCGCGATTTGGGCATCGAACCCGGCATCGTCGACCAGATGGGGATGAGCTACGCCATGGCCTATCCGTTTGGGATTTGCGGCATTCTGCTTTCCATGTGGCTGGTACGCGTCCTGTTTCGCATTAACGTCGACAAAGAGGCGAAGGACCACGAAACCACGCTCACCAACGGCCATATGCCGATCAAAACCATCAACATTCGGGTCGATAACCCCAACCTGAACAATATGGCGATTCAGGACGTGCCGATCCTCAACAGCGCCAATATCATCTGCTCCCGCCTCAAGCGTGACGATATGCTGATGGTGCCCGCGCCCGGCACCGTCATTCGGCAGGGCGATCTGCTGCACCTGGTCGGCCAGCCCGGAGATTTAAACAACGCGCGGCTGGTGATTGGCCAGGAAGTGGATACCTCGCTCTCAACCCGCGGCACCGATATGCGCGTGGAACGCGTTGTGGTGACTAACGAACACGTTCTTGGCAAGAAAATACGCGATCTGCAGGTAAAAGAGCGCTATGACGTGGTGATCTCTCGCCTTAACCGTGCGGGGGTTGAACTGGTCGCCAGCCCGGAGGCTAGCCTGCAGTTCGGGGATATCCTCAACCTGGTCGGGCGCCCGTCGTCCATCGACGCCGTGGCGGATATGGTGGGTAACGCCCAGCAAAAACTGCAGCAGGTGCAGATGCTGCCGGTGTTTATCGGTATCGGACTCGGCGTGCTGCTCGGTTCTATTCCTGTGTACGTGCCGGGCTTCCCGGTGGCGCTCAAGCTGGGCCTGGCGGGCGGGCCGCTGATTATGGCGCTGATCCTCGGGCGTATCGGCTGTATCGGCAAGCTCTACTGGTTTATGCCGCCGAGCGCCAACCTGGCGCTGCGCGAACTGGGCATCGTGCTGTTCCTGGCGGTGGTCGGCCTGAAATCCGGAGGGGATTTTGTCGATACCCTGGTCAAGGGCGAAGGGATGAGCTGGGTTGGATACGGCATCTTTATCACGGCGATCCCGCTGCTGACGGTGGGAATACTGGCGCGGATGTTCGCCAAAATGAACTACCTGACGCTGTGCGGGATGCTGGCGGGCTCCATGACCGATCCGCCCGCGCTGGCTTTTGCCAACAACCTGCACGCCACCAGCGGTGCGGCCGCGCTCTCCTATGCCACCGTCTATCCGCTGGTGATGTTCCTGCGCATCATCACCCCGCAGCTACTGGCGGTGCTGTTCTGGGGGATGAGCTAGCAGGTCGTCCGGGTGGATGCGCCGCAGATGGTAGTCCACCTGGTAATCACTGGTATTTCGGAACATCACGGAATAATTGAGGAACTCGCCGCTGTCGCTGTAGGAGAGAGAGGTAATTCGCAGCAGCGGCGTCTGTTCCGGCAGGTTCATATAACCGGCCAGCGTTTTATCTGCCAGCACCGGCGTCAGGCTCTCGTAGTTGCCGCTGATGGTGATCCCGCACTCCTTCTCGATGTAATCAAACTTAGACCCCTCAAGATGCGCCAGCGACAGATTGCGGAACAGCTTCACCGGCATAAAGCTGTCCTCCAGCATCAGCGGCTTCCCGTCCACGTAGCGCACCCGCCGGGAAAAGTAGATCCGTTCATCCACCTGAATCCGCAGCTGGCTGGCGATGGCGGGCGGGGCGGGCATCACTTCAAACTGTAAGACCTTACTCTGCACCTCTTTTCCCTGTTGACGCAGCACCTCCACCAGCCCGGTCAGGTTGGTGGTTTCGTGGTGAACATCTTTGCGTGAGACAAAGGTTCCGCTGCCGTGTCGACGCTCAACCAGCCCCCAGCTCACCAGCAGATCCAGCGCCTTGCGGATGGTCATTCGCGCCACGCCGAACTCCTGCGCCAGCGCTTTTTCGCCGGGCAGCGGGCTGCCGACGTTGTAGTCCGACGAATTCAGCCGCAGTCGCAATCTGTCAGCAATAGATTTGTAGATCACCAGTAGACCTCTCTGCCGTTATCAGGGCGTGGATTGCGTTCTGATATGTCCATATTTACCGCAAAAAGTAGACCTGATTGGTCAAAATAAAACCATGAATGCGATCACGAATCGCAGCGGCACGCCATGTTCGCGCATCAGTAACTTCTTATGCTCACCTCAGGCCAGCAAAAAACCATAAAGGCCTCTACCCCTACAGGTTGTTTCATGAGGATTTAAAAATGCTCAGTCAAATACAACGTTTTGGCGGTGCCATGTTTACCCCGGTGTTGCTGTTTCCGTTCGCCGGGATCGTGGTGGGAATCGCCATCATGCTTCGCAACCCGCTGTTTGTCGGCGAAGCCTTAACCGCCCCCGATCATCTTTTCGCGCAGATTGTCCACATCATTGAAGAGGGCGGCTGGGCGGTGTTTCGCAATATGCCGCTGATTTTTGCCGTTGGCTTACCGATTGGCCTGGCGAAGCAGGCGCAGGGCCGCGCCTGTCTTGCGGTGCTGATTAGCTTCCTGACCTGGAACTACTTTATTAACGCGATGGGGATGACCTGGGGCCACTTCTTCGGCGTCGACTTCTCCGCCGAACCGACGGCCGGAAGCGGGCTGGCGATGATTGCCGGTATCAAAACGCTCGATACCAGCATCATCGGTGCCATTGTGATCTCAGGCATCGTCACCGCCATCCACAACCGCTACTTCGACAAGCCGCTGCCGGTGTTTCTGGGGATTTTCCAGGGCAGCTCGTTTGTCGTTATCCTCGCGTTCTTCGTCATGATCCCCTGCGCCTGGCTGACGCTGCTGGGCTGGCCGAAAGTGCAGATGGGCATTGAGTCCCTGCAGGCGTTCCTGCGCTCCGCCGGTGCGCTGGGCGTGTGGGTGTATACCTTCCTGGAACGCATTCTGATCCCAACCGGATTGCACCACTTCGTCTACGGTCCGTTCATCTTCGGCCCGGCGGCGGTGGAAGGCGGCATTCAGGTCTACTGGGCACAGCATCTGCAGGAATTCAGCCAGAGCACCCTGCCGCTGAAAACCCTCTTCCCGGAAGGCGGATTCGCGCTGCACGGCAACTCAAAAGTGTTTGGCTCGGTCGGGATTGCGCTGGCGATCTGGTATACCGCGTCGCCGGAAAACCGCGTCAAGGTGGCGGGGCTGCTGGTCCCGGCCACGCTCACCGCCGTGCTGGTGGGCATCACTGAACCGCTTGAGTTCACCTTCCTGTTTATCTCGCCGCTGCTGTTTGCCGTGCACGCCGTGCTGGCGGCCACCATGGCAACGGTGATGTACGCCTTTGGCGTCGTGGGGAACATGGGCGGCGGCCTGCTGGACCAGTTCCTGCCGCAAAACTGGATCCCAATGTTCCACAACCACGCCTCGACGGTATTCACCCAGATCGGCATTGGCGTCTGCTTCACCGGGATTTACTTCGTGGTCTTCAAAACGCTGATCGAACGTCTGAACCTGAAAACGCCGGGCCGGGAAGAGAGCGAAATCAAACTCTACAGCAAGGCCGACTATAAGGCGGCGCGCGGGCAAACCACCGCCCCGGCGGCGGCCAGCCAGCAGGTAGGGCAGGCCGCCGGATTCCTGCAGGCTCTCGGCGGCGCGGCCAACATCGAAAGCATCAACAACTGCGCCGCCCGCTTGCGCATTGCGCTGGTGGATATGGCGAAAACCCAAAGCGATGACGTCTTCAAAGCCCTCGGCGCCCACGGCGTGGTGCGACGCGGCAACGGCATTCAGGTGATTGTCGGCCTGCACGTTCCTCAGGTGCGCGACCAGCTGGAATCGCTGATGAAAACCCCTTTAACAAATGAACAAACCACCCTGACAGAGGCTATATCATGAAAAAATTCTCAGTTGTTATTGCAGGCGGCGGCAGCACCTTTACGCCTGGTATCGTCCTGATGCTGTTAGCCAACCGTGACCGTTTCCCGCTGCGCGCGCTGAAGTTCTATGACAACGACGGCGCACGTCAGGAGACCATCGCCGAAGCGTGCAAAATCATCCTCAGGGAGCAGGCGCCGGAGATTGAATTCAGCTACACCACCGATCCTAAAGCGGCGTTTACCGATGTGGATTTTGTGATGGCGCATATCCGCGTGGGCAAATACCCGATGCGTGAAAAAGATGAAAAAATCCCGCTGCGCCACGGCGTGCTGGGCCAGGAAACCTGCGGACCGGGCGGCATCTCCTACGGCATGCGCTCTATCGGCGGCGTGCTGGAGCTGGTGGATTATATGCAGCAGTACTCCCCGAACGCGTGGATGCTGAACTATTCCAACCCGGCGGCGATTGTCGCGGAAGCCACGCGTCGCCTGCGTCCGAACGCCAAAATCCTCAACATCTGCGATATGCCGATCGGCATTGAAGGGCGCATGGCGCAGATTGTCGGCCTGAAAAACCGCAAAGAGATGCGCGTGCGCTACTACGGCCTGAACCACTTCGGCTGGTGGACGTCGATTGAAGATCTCAACGGCAACGATCTGATGCCGAAACTGCGCGAATACGTGGCGAAAAATGGCTATGTTCCGCCTTCGGAAGATGCGCATACCGAAGCGAGCTGGAACGATACTTTTGCCAAAGCCAGAGACGTGCAGGCGCTGGATCCGGATACCATGCCGAACACCTACCTGAAGTATTACCTGTTCCCGGACTACGTGGTCGCGCACTCCAACCCGGAACGCACCCGCGCCAATGAGGTCATGGATCACCGTGAGAAGCATGTGTTCAGCGCCTGCCGGGCGATTATCGAAGCCGGTCACTCCGCCGCCGGCGAGCTGGAAATCGACGAACATGCGTCGTACATCGTCGATCTGGCGACGGCAATTGCCTTCAACACCCAGGAGCGGATGCTGCTGATTGTGCCAAACAACGGGGCCATCCATAACTTTGATGCCGACGCGATGGTGGAGATCCCGTGCCTGGTGGGCCATAACGGCCCAGAGCCGCTTACGGTGGGCGATATTCCACACTTCCAGAAAGGGCTGATGAGCCAGCAGGTGGCGGTGGAAAAACTGGTGGTGGATGCCTGGGAGCAGCGCTCGTACCAGAAACTCTGGCAGGCGATCACCCTGTCGAAAACCGTGCCGAGCGCGTCCGTCGCAAAAGCGATTCTGGATGACCTGATCGAGGCCAATAAGGACTTCTGGCCAGCGCTGCACTAATCGTCCTGACCGGCATCGCCCGATGCCGGTCTCCTTGTCCTTGTCGATTTACGCTATGCTGAAGCCTGCCCGCAGCACGACAAGGAACCTTCATGAAAATTTCCCGCCTCGGCGAAGCGCCGGACTACCGCTTTTCTCTGGCCAATGAACGCACTTTTTTAGCGTGGATCCGCACCGCGCTGGGCTTTCTTGCCGCAGGGGTGGGTCTCGATCAGCTCGCGCCCGATTTCGCCACGCCGCTGATCCGTGAAGTGCTGGCGCTGCTGCTGTGCCTGTGTGCGGGCGTGCTGGCGATTTACGGCTACCTGCGCTGGCTGCGCAATGAGAAGGCGATGCGCCTGAAGCAGGATCTGCCCTATACGCGCGGGCTGCTGATCGTCAGCACGATTCTGCTGACGGTGGCGGGCGTGGTGATGGTGCTGGTGTTCTATGGCGGATAGCCGCAAAGAGCGACGCGAGGCGGACCCCGGCCTGCAGCCGGAGCGGACGTCGCTGGCCTGGCTTCGCACGCTGCTGGGGTATGGCGCGCTGATTGCCCTGGCGATTAAGCACAACTGGCACCGCACGGGGGTGCCATTCTGGATTTCTATTGTTGTGCTGGCGCTGGTGGCCATCATTTTATGGCGCTATACCCGCAGCCGTAACCTGATGGACGTGGCGCAGAACGATTTTGTACAGCCGAAAGCGATGCGGGATAAGTTCCTGATCGCGCTCGCTGTTCTCTCGCTGTCGCTGCTGTTTGCGGTAACCCATATTCAGCAAATTTTGAGCCTGTAAGCCCGGTGGCGGCTACGCCTTACCGGGCCTACGATTAACGGCCTTTTGCTAAATACTTCGCCATCTCGTCCTCCGGCACCATTCCGCCGCCGGTCGCCCACACCAGGTGGATAACGTTGGTATGCGAATGAACGCGCACCGGCCCGGCCATGCCCGCCAGCGCCGACGGCTCCAGGCGGATCCCTTCCTCCTGCGCGAGCCAGCCGAGCATGTCATACATGCTCTGGTCGGAAAGGGTGTAGAACCCGTCGAGCAGGCGCTCCATCGCGCGGCCCACGAAGCCGGAGGCGCGTCCTACCGCCAGACCGTCCGCCGCCGTGACGTTATCAATGCCCAGATCCTGCACCGCGATCTCATCGTGCAGGCCGGTGTAGACGCCGAGCAGCATGCACGGGGAGTGCGTCGGCTCCGCGAAGAAGCAGTGGACGTTATCGCCAAAGGCCAGCTTCAGGCCAAACGCCACGCCGCCAGGGCCGCCGCCAACGCCGCACGGCAGGTAGACGTACAGCGGATGCTCCGCATCCACCACGCGGCCCTGTTCGGCAAACTGCGCCTTCAGGCGCTCGCCCGCCACCGCATAGCCCAGGAACAGGGTGCGTGAATTTTCATCGTCAATGAAGAAACAGTTCGGATCGCTTTCCGCCGCTTTTCGTCCCTGCTCCACCGCCACGCCGTAATCCTGCTCATATTCCACGACGATGACGCCGTGGCTGCGCAGTTTGGCTTTCTTCCACTCTCGGGCGTCGGCGGACATATGCACCGTCACCTTAAAGCCGATGCGTGCGCTCATAATGCCGATGGACATCCCGAGGTTGCCGGTTGAGCCTACCGCAATGCTGTACTGGCTGAAGAAGTCCTTAAAGCGCGGCTCCAGCAGAATGCTGTAGTCGTCGTCTATGCTCAGCAACCCGGCTTCCAGCGCCAGTTTTTCCGCATGGGTCAGCACCTCATAGATGCCGCCGCGCGCTTTAATCGAGCCGGAAATCGGCAGATGGCTGTCTTTTTTCAGCAGCAGCGTGCCGGGAATAGGCTTACCAGATTCTCTCTCCAGCCGCTTTTGCATCGCCGGGATCGCGACCAGTTCGGATTCGATAATCCCGCCCGTTGCCGCCGTTTCCGGGAAGGCTTTCGCCAGATACGGCGCGAAGCGGTTGAGGCGCGCGTGCGCGTCGTCCACGTCGTCTTTGGTCAGCCCGACATAGGGCAACCCTTCTGCAAGCGTCGTGGTGCGCGGGTTAAGCCAGGTGGTTTCTTTCAGGGCGATCAGATCCTCAACCAGAGGAAACTGTGCGGTTAAAGTAGTGATAGTTGCGTTTTCCATAATACGTCTCTTCGCGCTCAGATAATGAAGGAAAGCAGGAATGTGCCGCCAAGTGCAAGCACCGAGGCGATAAACGTCGCCGTCGTATAGTATTTGAAGGTCTCATTCAGGGTCGCGCCGCAGTATTGCTTCACCAGCCAGAAGAGGGAATCGGTCACGATCGTGCAGCCAATGGCGCCGGAACCGATGGCAATGGTGATGATCTCCGGACTCACGTTCGGATAGAGCGGCAGCATCGGCGCGACTATCGCCGTCGCGCCCATCATCGCCACCGTCGCGGAGCCGACGGCGGCATGCAGAACCAGCGCCACCAGCCAGGCGAGCAGGATAGGGTGCATGTGCAGGTTCGAGAGAATATGCGCCAGCGAGTCTGCCAGCCCGCTGGTTTTCAGGATGGCGTTAAACGCGCCGCCCGCGCCGATAATCAGCAAAATGTTGGCGATAGAGCCGAAGCCGTGCTCGGTGTGCGTCAGCATCGTGCCCATGCCCATATGCTGGCGTATCCCCAGCAGGTAGTAGGCGACAAACACGGCGATAAACATCGCGGTGATCGGGTTGCCGATAAACTCCAGCAGCGTATACAGCGTGCCTTCTTTTGCCATATTCAGCTCGGCAATGGTTTTCACCAGCATCAGGGCAATCGGCAGCAGCACCGTGAACAGCGTGGCGCCCAGCGACGGCAGGGTGTGCTCTTCCCGCACCTTCAGGTCTGAAAATTCCGCCGGAACCGGTTTAAACGGCAGACGGTTGCCGAGCAGTTTCAGGAACAGCGGGCCGCCGACCAGCGAGGCCATCAGGCCTACCATCAAACCGTAGACAATGACCGTTCCGACGTCCGCGCCTAATTTATTGGTCACAAACAGCGCGGCCGGATGCGGCGGCACCACGCAGTGCACCGCCATCAGCGCGGTACAGAGCGGAATGGCCAGCTTGAGCAGCGACGTGTTGGTCTTTTTGGCGATGGAAAACGCCAGCGGGATCAGCAGTACCACACCCACTTCCACGAACAGCGTGATCCCGCAGATAAGACCCACCAGCACCATAATCACGTCTGCGGATAGCCAGCGGCAGCGCTGCAGTGCGATCCCGATGCGCTCGGCCGCGCCGGAGACTTCCATCATCTTGCCGAGAATGGTGCCCAGACCAATCACCGCCGCCAGGAAGCCCAGCGTACCGCCAATTCCGCTCTCAATGGCATTCACCATATCCAGCGGGCTCATCCCCATCATCGCGCCGACGAAAAAGCTCGCCAGCAGCAGCGCGAGGAACGGGTGAAACTTCAGCTTAACGATGGTTAAAACAATTAACACAATGCTGACCAGCAGCGTTGCCACAACCCAGACCTGAGATCCCATATCTCACCTCACCCTTATGTCATCTGTGGGTATTGGACGAAAAAACGGCGTGGGCTGACAAACGATATAAATTGGCGTTCAGGTGAGCCAGATTGGATCAACTGAGTGACTGCGGTCTAAAAAGCGCACTTAATTCGTATTAGGTTCACATAAATTCACCCTTGAGCGGTATGCTGAGCGCAGAAAACTCGCGTGAGAATTGTGATGACCGATGCGAATGAAGCCAGAAACCGCCTGTTAAACGGCTGGCAGCTGTCGAAAATGTACACCTTTGAAGTGGCCGCCCGGCATGAGTCTTTCGCCCTGGCGGCGGAGGAGCTGTCGCTCAGCCCAAGCGCGGTGAGCCACCGCATCAACCTGCTGGAAGAGGAGCTGGGTATTCAGCTGTTTGTCCGCTCGCACCGTAAAGTTGAGCTGACGCAGGAGGGAAAGCGCGTTTACTGGACGCTTAAGTCGTCCCTCGACACCCTGAATCAGGAGATCCTGGACATCAAAAACCAGGCGCTGTCCGGCACGCTGACGGTCTACTCCCGGCCGTCGATCGCTCAGTGCTGGCTGGTGCCCATGCTGGGGGACTTTACCCGCCGCTATCCGTCGATTTCACTCACCATCCTGACCGGCAATGATTACGTCAATATGCAGCGAACGGGCGTCGATCTGGCGCTCTATTTCGACGATACGCCGCCAAACCACCTCTCTCATCACTTCCTGATGGACGAGGAGATTTTGCCCGTCTGCTCGCCGCAGTATGCCCGCGAGCATGAGCTGCTGAAAAACCCCGATAACCTCAGCCACTGCACGCTGCTGCACGACCGTCAGGCCTGGAGCAACGATTCCGGTACGGATGAGTGGCTGAGCTGGGCGCAACATTTTGCGGTGAATATGCCGCCATCGTCGGGTATTGGTTTCGATCGTTCCGATTTAGCGATTATTGCGGCCATCAACCACGTCGGCGTCGCGATGGGCAGAAAGCGGCTGGTGCAGAAACGGCTCGAACGGGGCGAGCTTATCGCCCCGTTTGGTGAAAAGACCCTGAAATGCCATCAGCACTACTATATCTCGACGCTCTCTGGCCGACAGTGGCCGAAAATAGACGCCTTTATCGGCTGGCTGAGAGAACTGGCAGGTTGAAGAATTATTACGCTTTCGCTCTACACGAAATGTGAAAAAGCGTGCTAAATACAGGTAATGCTTTCGATTTATCCAGGGTAAACCGTGTTAAAGCCTTTTATTGCCTGTGCATTACTGATCTCTTCCGGCTGGGCGATTGCCGCTGAGCCGCCGCTGACGGCTGCCCGTTATGCGCAGCAGCTGGGCGTCGGGATGGATGTGGACTGGGCGCGCACCGAGCGCGGCATACGCGAATTCGACCCGCTGGTGGTGCGCGATTTTCGTGCAAAAGGCATTACCCACGTGCGCATTCGCGTCGCCGATGAGCCGACGGAAGCGCGGCTAATTCACCTGCGGAAGTTGGTGGAAGCCTGCGAACAGTATGGCGTGATCCCGATTATCGCTTATCAGGCTGATGAATATAAAAACGACCCGAAAGCCGATAACGAGAAAGAGACGATTAACTGGTGGATTGCCGTGGCGCACTATTTCGGTCAGAGCTATCCGCTGCTGGGTTTTGATCTCATTTATGAGCCGGCCGACAAGCTTAACCACAACCTCGCGTCGCTAAACCGCGTGTATGAAAAAACCATTAAAGCGATCCACGACATGGACCCGCAGCGCATGATCTTTATTGCGCCACGCCTGCGCGCCGCGCCGGAGGATTTATCCAGCCTGAAGCTGCCCGCGCACAGCCAAAACTACCTGCTGGCAGAGTGGCATATTTTCCCGTGGGGGCCGCTGAAAAATAGCGGTAAATACCCGTGGACGTCCGGCACGGCGACGGAGAAAGCGGCTATCCATAATCGCATCACTACCGCGCTGCGCTGGCAGCAAAAAACCGGGCACGTGAGCTGGGTCGGGGGCTGGGGAGTGGGAGAGTCAAACCATCTCACGCCAACCGCTTCGCAAATGGCGTTCTCCACCTTTATGGCCTGCGAGCTGCAAAAGGCGAAAATCCCGTATGCGCTGAACGCGGATTTCCAGTTTTACGACGGGGAAGAGGGAGCCTGGCGGCCCGCGCCGGAGCCGTTACTGCAGGCGATGATTGCGCCCGTCTGTGAAAAGCCCGGCGAGAAGCCGGGCCATCATGCGGTTAAACCGGCTGCTCGTGATGCGGAACACGCGACGCCAGCGGCAGCCAGCACAGTAAAATCAGCAGCCCCATCAGCGTCATCAGCAGGCCCAAACTAGCCTGCCCGGTCTGCGGCATCATCGCCGAGAGCCAGGCCAGCGCGCCGGAGCCGATATTCTGCAAACCGCCCACCAGCGCGCCAGCCGTGCCTGCGAGAAACGGGAACGGCTCCATCGCGCCGCTGGTCGCCAGCGGGAACAGCATCCCCGCGCCGAAGAAGAACAGCGCTGCCGGGATGAGCAGCGTCCAGACCGTCATCACGCCAAACAGCCCCGGTATCCACATCATCAGACCCGCCAGCAGACAGCTGATCACCGACTGCCACATCAGGGTGGAGAAGCGTTTATTTGGGCGTCCGGCAAACCACGCACCGAAGAACGCCGCCGGGATCGGCAGAATAAACAGAATACTCACTACCATGCTGCTCAGGCCCAGACCCGCGCCCAGCAGCACGCCGGAACAGGCTTCAAACACCGCAATGCCCGCCAGGCCGCCGATCAGCATCAGCAGGTAGCAGGTAAACGACCCGTTGCCGAACAGCGTTTTATAGCTGGTGATAAGCTTCGTGCGCGGCGCGTCCTGCGGGCGCGTTTCCGGCATCCAGCGCGCCATGCTGAAGGTGACAATCACGCACAGCACCAGCAGGAAGGCGTAGCAGGCGCGCCAGGACCACATCGTGTCCAGCAGGCCGCCAATCAGCGGGGCGAGAAGCGGGCTGACCAGAATACCCATATTCAACAAGCTGTTGGCATGACGGAGCTGGGTGCCCTGATACATATCGCGCGGTAAGGTTCGCGCCATCACCCCACCGACGCCGGTCCCGACGCCCTGCAGGGCGCTGGCGGCAATCAGTACGGTCAGGCTGTGCGTGGTAATGGCAATCACCGTCGCCACCATGAAAATGCTCATGCCCACCAGGATCACCGGGCGACGCCCGATTCGGTCAGACAGCGGGCCGTAGAAGAGCTGCGAAACGCCATAGGTCAGCAGGTAGGCTGCCATCACGCTCTGCACCGCGCCCTCGCGGACGTTCAATTCCTTTGCCATGTCGGCAATCGCCGGAATGTAGATGGTTTGCGCCATCTGACCGACGGCCACCAGTAACACCAGCATCAACAATAAGTTAACGTTCCTTTGTTTTTTCATGTCGCTGAATACTTTTGCCAAAAGAGAAAAATGAAGAATAAGTGACTGCGCATTCCCATAAATGCGCGAGGAATCTACCACAGAGAGATGACAATTTAAGCATTGTCGTGGTGAATGAAAAAACCGGGAAAGGCAGGATTTGTAAACAAGGACGGCAACTAATGTTGCCAGTGATTTACGCCAGGCGCAGCAGAATGGCGCCGCCAGCAATACCCAGCGCCGCCGCGATGCGCAGGCCCGCAACCTTCTCTTTTAAAAGGACAAACGCGATCAGCGCCCCGAAAAGAATCGAGGTTTCACGCAGCGCCGCGACCACCGCCAGCGGTGCCTGCGTCATGGCCCAAAGCGCCAGACCGTAAGAGCCCATGGTGCCCACCCCGCCGAGTAACCCCTTTTTCCAGTGCAGGCGCAGGTAGCCGGACGCCTCGCGCCGACGCGCCACCATTGCCCAGCTCAGCAGGCAGAAGCCATTCATAAAGAAGGTCCACAGCGTGTAGCCCAGCGCGGTGTCCGACAGCCGCACGCCGGTGCCGTCCACCAGCGTATACCCGGCAATGAAGCAGGCGTTCAGCAGCGCCAGCCAGATCCCTTTGCGTGACTGCATGCGGCCATGCATCGCCATCGCCAGAATCGAAAGGCAAATTACTCCGATGCCGGACCAGGCGAGCCAGGAGAGACGATCGCCGAGCGCCAGCACGCCGATCAGCGCCACCAGCAGCGGGGCGGTGCCGCGCATCAGAGGATAGGTCTGGCTCATATCGGAGACCTGATAGGTTTTCGCTACCAGCACGGTGTACACAACCTGTAAGGCGCAGGAGACGATCAAAAACGGCCAGCTTGCAGCAGATGGCTGTGGGGAAAACGGCAGTAAGACCAGAGCGATAAGCGTGGCGGATCCGCTGAGGCTTATCGCGGAATAGAGCTTGTCCGTTCCGGCCTTAACGATGGCGTTCCAGCTGGCATGCAGCAGTGCGGCGAAGAGCAAAATGCAGAAAACGGTGGTGGTCATGGCGTATCGGGTGATGAATTGTCACTCAACTGTAACATTCACACCCTGATGCTGCCAGCCGGTTACACGGCACAAAAAAGGCGGTGCGTCACCCGCGGCTCGTCCGAGACCAGCGTAAAACCCGCCTGGCGATAGAAGCCATACGCGGTGTCTGGCGCGTGGGTATTCAGAAAATCAAACCAGATGCTGGCATCGGCCATCACCACGGTTAAAAGCTGTTTGCCAATGCCCAGCCCGCGGCACTTCTCGCTGACGTAGAGATGGCGAATACGTCCGGCGCGCGGCTGCTGGCTGAACGGATCGCGGTTGAGGCCGCACACGCCGACCAGCCTGCCGTTGAGAAACGCGCCCAGCAGCTTTTCTCCCGGCGCGTTAAAGCGGTTCTCGCCGCGCTGCCAGTTCTCTTCCAGCCTGCGCAGCATGTTGAAATTCAGTGCGATACTTTCAGCCTTCAGGGCGATATACCCCGGTTCATCCGGTGTGACGGGCTCAATTAACAGACGCGACATAGCATTCCCTCGTTATTAAAGAGGGGCGGTTTCCCGCCCCTCTCAGGTGCGACTTGAACCTGAATTACCGAAGGAATTTCAGGACAGCATCAAGCAGTTGCAGTACTGCAACAATGAGTTTGAGGATAAGTATCACCATATCCACTACGCTCATACGCGTCTCCTTTTGGTTAAAAGGAGCACGATGCTGGCGTACCTTTCCGCCGCCTGTTGCCAGCACCTGGATTGACGTAACACAGTGTGCTCACTTCAGGGGTTAAGGCACTGACGGCACCACCCGTTTCAGCCAGGACTTCGTTGCGCCGGTAAAACTGCGGCCCCCTCGCTCACTGCGAACACCCTCAGTATAGATAAATACTGTATGCATGAACAGTATTTTCTGGACAAAACCCGAAACCCCATCCATACTCAAAAACGTCAAAATCCGTGCCTGAATTGCGCGTTCGTCTTCGATCGCGTATACTTTTTGCGTTGACGTAACACAGTGTGTTCTGCGGCGACCAACCGCAAAATCCTGATAAAAACCTCGCTCCGGCGGGGTTTTTTGTTTTCATCACCCAACAAACGAAACGTGATCCCTGGCGCATTTTTGCGCAGATGAAAATATTTCCATTGTCACGCCCGAAAACCTGTGTTTGTATAAATTCCATCAATGATTCCAAACACAGGTCCCCAATGACTTCATCCATCTTCACTTCGACCCTACTAAAAACTGCGCAACCAGCCGCAGTGGTCGTCGTGCGTGTGGTGGTGGTCGTCGGCAATGCGCCGTAGGGACTGGATCAACACACGAATCCAAAACCCCGCCGGCGCAAACCGGGCGGGGTTTTTCGTTTAGGACCCTCCCCGGAACGTCGGCCCAGAAGAAAAGGACTGGAGCATGGCAAGTTCGGGCACAACATCCACCACGACGCGTTTTACTGGCGCGCAGCTGATCGTTCATCTGCTGGAACGGCAGGGCATCACCACGGTTGCGGGTATCCCTGGCGGCACGGTACTGCCGCTGTACGATGCGTTAAGCCAAAGCACGCAGATCCGCCACGTGCTGGCGCGCCACGAGCAGGGGGCAGGCTTTATTGCTCAGGGCATGGCGCGTACGCAGGGCAAACCGGCGGTCTGTATGGCCTGCAGCGGCCCGGGCGCAACCAACCTGGTGACCGCCATCGCCGACGCGCGCCTCGACTCCATTCCGCTGATCTGCATTACCGGCCAGGTACCGTCCTCAATGATCGGCACCGATGCGTTCCAGGAAGTGGACACCTACGGCATCTCTATCCCCATCACCAAACATAACTATTTAGTTCGCGATATCAGCGAGCTTCCTCAGGTTATCAGCGATGCGTTCCGCATTGCGCAGTCTGGCCGCCCGGGCCCGGTGTGGATAGACATTCCTAAGGATGTCCAGACCGCTGAGATCGAAATCGACGTCCTGCCGGAGCCGGGCGAGCGTGCCCCCGCGCCGGAATTCAGCGCTGAGAGCGTGAGCGATGCCGCCGCCATGATTAACGCCGCCAAACGCCCGGTGCTCTATCTGGGCGGCGGAGCGATTAACGCTGCGGATGAAATCCGCCAGTTTGCAGAGAAAGCCAACCTGCCGACCACCATGACCCTGATGGCGCTGGGCATGCTGCCTAAAGCGCACCCGCTCTCTCTCGGCATGCTGGGCATGCACGGCGCGCGCAGCACCAACTACATCCTGCAAGAGGCTGATTTGCTGATTGTTATGGGCGCGCGTTTTGATGACCGGGCGATCGGCAAAACCGAGCAGTTCTGCCCGAACGCCAAAATCATTCACGTGGATATCGACCGCGCCGAGCTGGGTAAAATCAAGCAGCCGCACGTGGCGATTCAGGGCGACGTGGCCGAGGTTCTGGCGCAGCTGATCCCGCAGACGGACGCAGCCGACCGCGCCGACTGGCGCCAGCTGGTGGCCGATCTGCAGCGCGAGTTCCCGGGCGCCATCCCAACCGAAGGCGACCCGCTGAGCCACTACGGTCTTATCAACGCCGTGGCCGCCTGCGTGGACGACAGCGCAATTATCACCACCGACGTCGGCCAGCATCAGATGTGGACCGCCCAGGCCTACCCGCTGAACCGTCCGCGCCAGTGGCTGACCTCCGGCGGTCTGGGAACCATGGGCTTTGGTCTGCCCGCAGCTGTGGGTGCGGCGCTCGCCAACCCGGACCGCAAGGTCATCTGCTTCTCCGGCGACGGTAGCCTGATGATGAATATTCAGGAAATGGCCACCGCGGCCGAAAACCAGTTAGACGTGAAAATCATCCTGATGAACAACGAGGCGCTGGGGCTGGTGCACCAGCAGCAGAGCCTGTTCTACAAGCAGGGCGTGTTTGCCGCGACCTATCCGGGGATGATTAACTTCATGCAGATTGCCGCCGGCTTTGGCCTGCACACCTGCGATCTGAACGCCGAAGAGGATGCCCACGCGGCGCTGCAGGACGCGATTTCTCGCCCCGGCCCGGCGCTGATCCACGTGCGTATCGACCCTGAACAAAAAGTGTATCCGATGGTGCCGCCGGGAGCGGCAAATACTGAGATGGTGGGAGAATAAGCCATGCAGAAACAACATGATAACGTCATTCTGGAACTCACCGTCCGCAACCACCCTGGCGTCATGACCCACGTCTGCGGGCTCTTTGCCCGCCGGGCGTTTAACGTGGAAGGCATTCTCTGTCTGCCGATTCAGGGCAGCGAGCACAGCCGCATCTGGCTGCTGGTCAACGACGACCAGCGTCTGGAGCAGATGATGGCGCAGATCGACAAGCTGGAAGACGTCACCAGAGTGGCGCGCAACCAGTCCGATCCCACCATGTTTAACAAAATTGCGGTGTTTTTCGAATAAATCGCTTAAGGTAAGCGCCCTGGTCGGCCTGCAGGCGTCGCGCTTGCAGGCCGGATAAGCGCAGCGCCATCCGGCGTTTTCAGACCGCAGGAACACACATGACCACCATCGCTCTCATCGACGACCACCTTATCGTCCGCTCCGGCTTTGCCCAGCTTTTAAACCTCGAACCGGATTTTCAGGTCGTGGCCGAGTTTGGCTCCGGTCGCGAGGCGCTGGCGGGCCTGCCGGGGCGCGGGGTGCAGGTCTGTATCTGCGACATCTCGATGCCGGATCTCTCCGGGCTGGAGCTGCTAAGCCAGCTGCCGAAAGGGATGGCGACGATCATGCTGTCGGTCCACGACAGCCCGGCGCTGGTCGAGCAGGCCCTCAACGCGGGCGCGCGCGCCTTTCTCTCCAAGCGCTGTAGCCCCGACGAACTGATCGCCGCCGTGCGAACCGTCTCCACCGGCGGCTGCTATTTAACGCCGGATATCGCCATCAAGCTGGCGGCCGGACGTCAGGATCCGCTCACCCGACGCGAGCGCCAGGTGGCTGAGAAGCTCGCGCAGGGGATGTCGGTGAAAGAGATTGCCGCCGAGCTGGAGCTGTCCCCGAAAACCGTGCACGTCCACCGCGCCAACCTGATGGAAAAACTCAACGTCAGCAACGACGTCGAGCTGGCGCGCCGCATGTTTGACAGCTGGCAATGAGTTCCGCTTTTTCACGGCTGATCGCCGTTGTCGCCAGCTTTTTTATCTTCTCCGCCGCCTGGTTTTGCCTGTGGAGCATCAGCCTGCACCTGGTGGAACGCCCGGAGCTGGCGGTGCTGCTGTTTCCCTTCGGCCTGCGTCTGGGGTTAATGCTCCAGTGTCCGCGCGCCTACTGGCCCGTTTTGCTCGGTGCTGAATGGCTGATGCTGGTCTGGCTGGCGCAGGAGGTTGCCCTCGCGCACCTGCCCTTATTGATGACCGGAAGCCTGCTCACGCTTCTCCCGGTTGCCCTCATTTCCCGCTACCGCCACCAGCGCGACTGGCGCACTCTGCTGCGGCAGGGGGCGGCGCTGATGGCCGCCGCGCTGCTGCAGTCGCTTCCGTGGATCGGCGAGAAGGAGATGCTCAACGCCCTGCTGCTGACCCTCACCGGCGGCCTGACGCTCGCGCCAACCTGTCTGGTGATCTGGCACTACCTCACCAGCACCGTCTGGCAGCCTCTCGGCCCGGCGCTGGTTTCCCAGCCGGTGAACTGGCGCGCCCGGCACCTCATCTGGTATCTGCTGCTGTTTGTGGTGAGCCTGTGGCTCCAGCTTGGCCTGCCCGCCGAGCTTTCTCGCTTCACGCCGTTTTGTCTGGCGCTGCCGATTATCGCCCTGGCCTGGCACTACGGCTGGCAGGGGGCGCTGATCGCCACGCTGATGAACGCCATCGCGCTGATCGCCAGCCAGACCTGGCACGATCACCCTGTGGATTTACTGCTTTCCCTGCTGGCTCAGAGCCTGACCGGGCTGCTGCTCGGCGCGGGCATTCAGCGCCTGCGCGAGCTGAACCAGTCCCTGCAAAACGAGCTGGCGCGCAACCGTCGTCTGGCGGAGCGTCTGCTGGAAACCGAAGAGAGCGTGCGGCAGGAGGTCGCCCGCGAGCTGCACGACGATATCGGCCAGACCATCACCGCTATCCGCACCCAGGCGGGCATTGTCCAGCGCCTGGCGGCGGAAAACGCGGGCGTGAAGCAGGGCGGGGCGCATATCGAACAGCTTTCTCTGGGCGTCTATGATTCCGTTCGACGCCTGTTAGGACGGCTGCGCCCGCGCCAGCTTGACGACCTTACGCTGGAGCAGGCGGTGCGTTCCCTGATGCGCGAGATGGAGCTGGAAAGCCGCGGAATAGTCAGCCATCTCGATTGGCGCATTAACGAATCTACGCTCAGCGAAGGCCAGCGCGTGACGCTGTTCCGCGTCTGTCAGGAAGGGCTTAACAATATCGTCAAGCACGCCAGCGCCAGCGCGGTTACCATCCAGGGCTGGCAGCAGGACGACAGCCTGAAGTTGATAATTGAAGACGACGGCTGCGGCCTGCCGCCGGGTTCCGGCCAGCAGGGCTTTGGCCTGGCGGGCATGCGCGAGCGCGTGAAGGCGCTGGGCGGCACGCTGAACCTCTCCTGCACCCACGGGACGCGCGTCAGCGTCAGCCTGCCGCTACGGAGTTACCATGTTTAAAACCCCTGCCAGCGCCGCGCCGATTGGCGATAAAGCGGAAATCGACGCCCGCTACCGCTACTGGCGTCGCCATATCCTGATGACCATCTGGCTCGGCTACGCGCTGTTCTACTTCACCCGCAAAAGCTTCAACGCCGCCGCACCGGAAATCCTCGCCAGCGGCGTGATGACGCGCACCGATATCGGCCTGCTGGCGACGCTGTTTTACATCACCTACGGCCTGTCGAAGTTCTTCTCCGGCATCGTCAGCGACCGCTCCAACGCGCGCTATTTCATGGGCGTTGGGCTGATCGCCACCGGGGTGGTGAATATCCTGTTTGGCTTCTCGACGTCGCTTTGGGCCTTTGCCCTGCTGTGGGCGCTGAACGCCTTTTTCCAGGGCTGGGGCGCGCCGGTCTGCGCCCGCCTGCTCACCGCCTGGTATTCGCGCAACGAGCGCGGCGGCTGGTGGGCAATCTGGAACACCGCGCATAACGTCGGCGGGGCGCTGATTCCGATGGTGGTGGGGGCGGCGGCGCTGCACTACGGCTGGCGCGCGGGGATGATGATTGCCGGTGGCCTGGCGATAATTGCCGGGCTGTTTCTCTGCTGGCGCCTGCGCGACCGGCCGCAAACCGTCGGCCTGCCTGCGGTGGGCGACTGGCGGCACGACGAAATGGAGATTGCCCAGCAGCAGGAGGGCGCGGGGCTGACCCGCAGGGAGATCCTCACCAAGTACGTGCTGAAAAACCCTTACATCTGGCTGCTGTCGCTCTGCTACGTGCTGGTCTACGTGGTGCGCGCGGCGATCAACGACTGGGGCAACCTGTACATGTCCGAGACGCTCGGCGTGGATCTGGTGACCGCCAACTCGGCGGTGACGATGTTCGAACTGGGCGGGTTTATCGGCGCGCTGGTGGCGGGCTGGGGCTCGGACAAGCTGTTCAACGGCAACCGTGGCCCGATGAACCTGATTTTCGCCGCCGGGATTTTGCTCTCCGTCGGCTCGCTGTGGCTGATGCCGTTCGCCAGCTACGTGATGCAGGCGGCGTGCTTCTTCACCACCGGATTCTTCGTGTTTGGCCCGCAGATGCTGATCGGCATGGCGGCGGCGGAGTGTTCCCACAAAGAGGCGGCAGGCGCGGCGACGGGCTTTGTCGGGCTGTTTGCCTACCTCGGCGCATCGCTCTCCGGCTGGCCGCTGGCGCGGGTGATCGACGTCTGGCACTGGAGCGGTTTCTTCGCGGTGATCGCCATCGCGGCGGGGATTTCCGCGCTGCTGCTGCTGCCCTTCCTGCACGCGCAGGCGCCGCGCGAGGTGAGCGAAGCGTGATGCGTCTCACCTTTTCACCCCGAATGGCGCAAAACCAGGAAATTTTCCCGGTTTTACCTGGACGCTGTCTCAGGCATCTCTCCCGGCTGATTTTTACAATGCCTGCCATTCGCAGGTAAAAATCAGCTCAGGAGCAAACCATGCTGGCCTTCCTCAACCAGGTGCGCAAGCCGACCCTGGATCTGCCGCTCGACGTGCGGCGCAAGATGTGGTTCAAACCGTTCATGCAGTCCTATCTGGTGGTCTTCATCGGCTACCTGACCATGTACCTGATCCGCAAAAACTTTAACATCGCGCAGAACGACATGATCTCAACCTACGGGCTGAGCATGACGCAGCTGGGGATGATTGGCCTGGGCTTCTCCATCACCTACGGCGTGGGTAAAACCGTCGTTTCCTACTACGCGGACGGCAAAAACACCAAGCAGTTCCTGCCGTTTATGCTGATCCTCTCCGCCATCTGTATGCTCGGCTTCAGCGCCAGCATGGGCGCGGGCTCCGTCAGCCTGTTCATGATGATCGCCTTCTACGCCCTGAGCGGCTTCTTCCAGAGTACCGGCGGGTCGTGCAGCTATTCCACCATCACCAAATGGACCCCGCGCCGCAAGCGTGGTTCGTACCTCGGCATGTGGAACATCTCCCACAACCTCGGCGGGGCGGGGGCGGCAGGCGTGGCGCTGTTTGGCGCAAACTACCTGTTCGACGGCCACGTGATCGGCATGTTTATCTTCCCGTCGATTATCGCCCTGATTGTCGGCTTTATCGGCCTGCGCTACGGCAGCGACTCCCCGGAATCTTACGGCCTCGGCAAAGCCGAAGAGCTGTTCGGCGAGGAGATCAGCGAAGAGGACAAAGAGACCGAAGAAAACGAGATGTCCAAATGGCAGATCTTTGTTGAGTACGTGCTGAAAAACAAAGTGATCTGGCTGCTGTGCTTCTCAAACATCTTCCTCTACGTGGTGCGTATTGGTATTGACCAGTGGTCGACCGTGTATGCCTTCCAGGAGCTGAAGCTCTCTAAAGAAGTGGCGATTCAGGGCTTCACCCTGTTCGAAGTGGGCGCCCTGGTCGGCACGCTGCTGTGGGGCTGGCTCTCCGATCTCGCCAACGGCCGTCGCGCGCTGGTGGCCTGCGTCGCGCTGGCGCTGATTATCGCCACGCTCGGCGTCTACCAGCATGCCAGCAACCAGTACGTTTACCTGGCGTCCCTGTTCGCGCTCGGCTTCCTGGTGTTTGGTCCACAGCTGCTGATCGGCGTGGCGGCAGTCGGCTTCGTACCGAAAAAAGCGATCGGCGCCGCCGATGGGATTAAAGGCACCTTCGCCTACCTGATCGGCGACAGCTTCGCCAAGCTGGGTCTGGGGATGATCGCCGACGGCACGCCAATTTTCGGCCTCACCGGCTGGGCGGGCACCTTCGCGGCGCTGGATGCGGCAGCCATCGGCTGTATCGTCCTGATGGCGATGGTAGCGGTGCTGGAAGAACGTAAAATTCGCCGTGAGAATCGCGCGCAGAAATTAAAAACAGCCTGAGTGTGCAGGTAACTTCTTTGCCCGGTGTGTGATGCCGGGCTTTTTTATGCCTGTCGCTGTCGACGCCCTGCGTTTCCCGCTATGATGAGCGGCAATTCATAGGAGAACGCATGGTCTGGATAATGCTGGCAACGCTTGCCGTGGTGTTTGTGGTGGGATTTCGCGTCCTGACCTCAGATTCCCGCCGCGCCATCAAACGTTTGAGCGAGCGTCTGGGGATCACCCCGATGCCGGTCGAGTCGATGATCGACCAGTTCGGTAAAACGCCCGGCAATGAGTTTATCCGCTACCTTGAGCGACCCGACGAGGCGCATCTGCAAAACGCTGCGCAGGTGCTGCTGATCTGGCAGGTTTGCATTGTCGACGGCAGCGAGGAGAACCTGCACGCCTGGCACCGCATTCTGCGTAAAGCCCGCCTTGCCGCACCCATTACCGATGCGCAAATTCGTCTGGCGCTTGGCTTCATGCGCGAGATGGAGCCCGATCCGCAGGAGCTAAACGCTTTCCAGCTTCGCTATAACCAGCTCTTCCTGCCGGAAGAGGGCGTGTTTTACCTGCACTGATCCCCTGTAAAAACGACAAAAGTTGTCAAATCGTTAAATCCGTCACACTTTTGATGATAAACTGCGCGACTTTTCCGCACGTTTTTATCTTCAGGTGACGCCATGACAGAACATATCCAGCCCACGACCAGACCGCAGACCAAAGAGGTTTCTCGCCCCAACTGGTCGGCCGTTTTCGCCGTGGCGTTCTGCGTCGCCTGCCTGATTACCGTTGAATTTCTGCCGGTGAGCCTGCTGACGCCGATGGCGCAGGATCTGGGCATTTCCGAGGGCGTGGCGGGGCAGTCCGTTACCGTTACCGCCTTCGTGGCGATGTTCGCCAGCCTGTTTATCACCCAGGTGATTGGCACCATCGACCGCCGCAAGGTGGTCATTCTGTTCAGCGTGCTGCTGACGCTCTCCTGCCTGCTGGTCTCCTTCGCGGAAAGCTTCACCCTGCTGCTGCTGGGGCGCGCCTGCCTGGGGCTGGGATTAGGCGGTTTCTGGGCGATGTCGGCCTCGCTGACCATGCGCCTGGTGCCCGCGCGGACGGTGCCAAAAGCGCTTTCCGTTATCTTCGGTGCGGTCTCTATCGCGCTGGTGATTGCCGCGCCGCTCGGCAGCTTCCTCGGCGGGATTATCGGCTGGCGTAACGTCTTTAACGCGGCGGCGGTGATGGGCCTGCTCTGCATCATTTGGGTGTGGAAGGCGCTGCCGTCCCTGCCGGGCGAAGCGGCGCACCACAAACAGAACATGTTCGCGCTGCTGAAGCGCCCCGGCGTGCTGGCGGGGATGACCGCCATCTTTATGTCCTTTGCCGGGCAGTTTGCCTTCTTTACCTACATCCGCCCGGTGTTTATGACCATGGCGGGCTTTGACGTGGACGGCCTGACGCTGGTGCTGCTGAGCTTTGGTATCGCCAGCTTTGTCGGCACCTCGCTGTCTTCCCAGTTCCTGAAACGCTCCCTGAAGGTGGCGCTGGCGGGTGCGCCGCTGGTGCTGGCAGCGAGCGCGGCGGTGCTGGTGCTGTGGGGCAGCGATAAGTGGGTGGCGTCTGCCATCGCGATTATCTGGGGGTTGGCCTTTGCCCTGGTGCCGGTGGGCTGGTCGACGTGGATCACCCGCACGCTGGCCGATCAGGCGGAAAAAGCCGGGTCGATTCAGGTGGCGGTGATCCAGCTGGCGAACACCTGCGGCGCGGCCATTGGCGGCGTGGCGCTCGACCATTTGGGGCTGACGTCACCTCTGGTGATCTCCGGCACGCTGATGCTGCTG
Source organism: Enterobacter sp. UPMP2060 (assembly GCF_053709655.1). NCBI lineage: Bacteria > Pseudomonadati > Pseudomonadota > Gammaproteobacteria > Enterobacterales > Enterobacteriaceae > Enterobacter > Enterobacter sp. UPMP2060. The sequence continues at coordinate 18,754 of NZ_JBSKJQ010000014.1, read as the reverse complement.
ACCGCGCTGCTGGTGGCGGGGAAGGTTAAGGCGAAGTAAGTCAATTTCCCCCCTCACCCCGGCCCTCTCCCCAAAGGGGCGAGGGTGAAAAGACAGCACCGAGCCGTCCCCTCTCCCCTGTGGGGAGAGGGTTAGGGTGAGGGGACATCAGGCTACGCCGATGTCTGAACCCGTCTTCTCGAATCCATTGAAATCAACACTACCGACGACACAATCAATAGCGTCCCCAGCCAGTCCGGCAGGGTGAACGCCACTCCCAGCAAAATCACCGACAGCAGCGCGCTGCTCAGCGGCTCGGCGCAGCTCAGAATGCTCGCCTTCGGCCCGCCAATCATCTGCGCGCCTTTCAGATACAGGCTGAACGTCAGCGCCGTGCCAATCACCACCAGGTAGAAAAACGCCAGCAGCAGGCTGCCGTCAATCACAAAGGTGGTCCCGCGCCCGGCGTAGAACGGCGCCAGCATTAGCCCGGCGATCAACATACTCCAGCCGACAATCGGCAGCGTGCCGTAGCGGGCGATCAGCGTTGACGGATAGGTGGTGTAAAACGCGGCGGCAAACGCCGAGGCGATGCCGAAGAACAGCGCGGCAGGCGAGATGGAGAGCGAGGTTGGGTCGCCGTGGGTGACCAGCAGAAACGTACCGACAAGCGACGTCATGATGGCCGACAGCACAAACACGCCGGGGCGCTTTTTCCGCGCCAGGGCGAACCAGGCCACGATAATGGTCGGCGAGAGAAACTGCAGCACGGTAGCGGTGGCTGCGTTGGATTTCTCAATCGTCAGCAGGAAGGTGAGCTGCACGGTGAGCGCGCCGACGAGTGAGAAAATCAGCAGGCTGAGGGCGTCTTTGCGATGTTTGATGACCGAGAAAATCTTATCGCCGTGCACGAAAGAAAGCGTCAGCAGGATCACGCCGGTAAACAGCAGGCGAACCATGGTCAGGTAAGGCGAAGAAATGTGGCTTTTCTCCATGATGTACTGCGCGCAAACGCCGGAACTGCCCCATAAAACGGCGGCGATCAGGACGTTTAGCATCCCTTTACGTGTGGAACCCATTTTCTCCCCTGCGATGTTGTCGTTAATTCGGTCAACAGCATAGCATGGTTGCGTGCGGCCTGATGCCCTCACCCCGGACCGTACACCCACGTGGAGAGGGAGCAAACACTAAAAAAGGCAACTTGCGTTGCCGTTTTGCTTCTACCTTGCTTAGAACCACGCCTCCCACATCGCGCCGACGTTGAAGTCGTCGAGCGTTTCGTCTTTGGTGTTGTTCACGCGCGCGGTGCGTTCGTTATCCACTTTGCCGCCGGTCACGTAGAAGCGCAGCATCGGGCGGAACTCCGGCCCCATGGCGATAGACATGTTCTGGGACAGGGTCAGCTTCCAGCCCTTGTTGTCGCCGCCGTTGTCGTAATCCACGTGCTGCCAGCCCGCTTCCAGCCAGGTGGAGTGAACGTCGTTCCACCAGTGCATTGGTCGCACGATGGCGTTGTAGTTTTTGCGGTTGTCGGTCTTATCGCGGCTGTTGTCGTAGTCGTGGAAGGCGAGGATGTACTCCACCTGCGTGGCCTGGGTGAATTTGTACAGCCCTTCGAAGCTGGCGTAGACCGTGGTCAGATCCTCGGTTTTGTTGAACACGCTGTTGTCCGCGTTATCGGAGTAGCGGGCGATCACCTTGTTCACGCCGCTGTCGTTGGTGTGGCTCAACACCACGCCGCCCTGCCACGCGTTCAGACGCTCGTCGCTCTCCACCGCTTTGGAGTCAAAGCCGTAGTTGGCGTACAGCTCCATGTCGATCGGGCCAAGCTTCATGCCGTGGATTTTTGAGGTCGCGGCGTAGTTGCCTTTGTCGCCCGTGCCGGAACCGCCGGTACAGGTGATGCGCGACGGGTTGGCTTCATCTTCCATCACTTCCGGGCTACAGGATTCCACCGCCGCGACGGCGGCCACGTCGAACTGCACGCCGCCGATGTCGAAGTTTTTTACCCCGGCGCCCTGGCCGTCGTGGTTCATCCAGAAGTAGTCGTTGATGCCCTGCTGCGGACGCTGGTGGAAGTCACGGCCTGCCCAGAAATAGGCGTTCGGGTTGGAGGCCATAATGTTGGTCACCCCCGCGTAGGCTTTTTTCAGGTTAACTTCGTCGCCCCAGTGATCGATCATCACGTTAACGTCCCAGATGGCGCCGTTTTCACCCTTAAAGGCCTTGGAGAGCTGGAATTCCCCGCCGTTGCCTTCGTTGCCCAGACGACCAATGGCGGACGCGCCGTTGTATGAACCGTCCACCGCGACGTATTTCTGATCGGCGGCCTGGAAGTGCGCGCCGTAGCGGGCGTAGCCGGTAAATTTAATTCCGAACGGGATCGCCATGTCCGGAGATTGCGCCGCGCTTTGCGGCTCGGTCACCACGTCCGCTTTTTTCGCGACCGCCGCATCCATTTTGGCCTGACGTTCGGCCAGGGCTTTATCCACCGCTTTCGCCACAATGGCGTCGATTTGCTCCTGGGTGAATTCCTGTGCGAGCACGGAAATTGGGCAAAGCGCGGCGATAACCGCCATGGTTAATGGAAGTTTTTTAATCGTATTCATGGTTATCTCAATATAGTTTAAATTTATTCAGACAATAACCATCCCGCTCCGATCTGACAGAGTATGTCGCTATCATCAGAACAAGTGGATCTCTATTTAGGGTACAGAGGTATTACAGTAATTATTTCGCCATAGACTATCTCTGATATAAATGAATAATTTCTTCGGATAATTCACGCGCTAATAAGGAATTCATTAAGTGATCCTGCGCGTGCACCATAATTAACGTCATCGGCTGGCGGCCTTCGCCCGCATCCTGCTCGATCAGTTTGGTCTGCATCTTGTGCGCCTGGCGCGCGTAGCCGTCGGCTTCGCGCAGCAGGCTTTTGGCTTCGTCAATGTTGCCCTGACGCGCCGCGTGCAGCGCTTCAAAGCACAGGCTGCGGGACTGTCCGGCATTGACGATAATTTCCATTACGGCTTCTTCTAATGCGATCATCATCATTACTCTTTTTCAAAACTATTATTTAACGCGGTAGCGGCAAACCACTCTCCGCTTTTCTTAATGGTGCGTTTCTGCGTCGCTAAATCGAGCTGGATAAATCCGTAGCGATTTTTATACGCGTTGCACCACGACCAGTTATCAATAAACGTCCACATATGGTAGCCGAGACAATTGCACCCTTCGCTAATACCCTTATGTAGCCAGGCTAAATGTTCGGAAATAAACTCGATGCGGTATTGATCGTTAATCTGGCCATTTTCAATAAAACGCTGCTCGTTTTCGACGCCCATGCCGTTTTCAGAAATAAAGCAGCGAGGGTTGCCGTAATTGTCGCGCAGGTTAACCAGAATATCGTAAATACCCGGCTCGTAGATTTCCCAGCCGCGGTACGGGTTCATCTTGCGGCCCGGCATCTCGTAATTATCGAAGAACCACTCCGGCATAAACGGCGCCTGCGGGTTCACCGCGCTGTCGCGACACTTCACGCGACGCGGCTGATAGTAGTTCACGCCGAGCAGGTCGATTTTCCCTTCCGCAATCAGGAAGCCGTCTTCCGGTTTACAGGCGGGTAATTGATCGCAGGATTTCAGCAGCGCTACGAGATCTGCCGGGTATTCGCCGCGCAGGACCGGGTCAAGGAAGCTGCGGTTAAACATCAGATCCGCGATGTGCGCCGCCTTCACGTCTGCCGGGTTCTGCGAGCGCGGGTACGACGGCGTCAGGTTTAGCACGATGCCAATCTCCCCCGCGTAATGTCCGGCGCGGTAGGCCTGGACCGCCTTCGCATGGGCCAGCACGGTGTGATACGCCACGGTGGCTGCCCGACGAAAATCCACCACGTTCGGGTAGTGGAAATCGTAGAGATAACCGCCTTCCACCGGCACGATCGGCTCGTTGAAGGTAAACCAGTGCAGCACGCGATCGCCGAACAGCTCAAAGCAAATCTGCGCATAGCGGGCGTAGGCGTCCACCACGTCGCGGTTTTCCCAGCCGCCGATCTCCTGCATCGCCATCGGCATGTCGAAATGGAACAGGGTCATAAACGGCGTGATGCCCTGTTCATTCAGCTCATCAATGACCTGATTGTAAAAATCGACCGCTTCCGGGTTCACTTCACCGATACCGTCGGGGATCAGGCGCGCCCAGCTAATCGAGGTGCGAAAGCTGTTGTGGTTCAGCTGCTTTAACAGCTGAATATCCGTTTTCCAGTGCTGATAAAACGTGGAGGTCTGCTGCGGCCCCACGCCGTTGTGAAAACGGTTCGGCTCGCGGGCAAACCAGTAATCCCAGGTGGTTTCCCCCTCTCTTGCCCCTTCCGTCTGGAGAGCGGAGCTTGCGCTGCCCCACCAGAAGTTATCGGGAAATGCGTATTTCATGACTCTTCCTCTTTGACTTAATTGCTGGCGGTCTCGGCGGCGCCGACGGTTGCCTGGGCCTTCTGCTCTTCGTTTTTGATGAGCGTACGCTCATAGGCGCGCAGGAACGGCAGGTACATCAGCGCGGACATCACCATACAGACCAGGCACATCACCACCGGGCTCAGCGCCCAGTTTGCCGCCCACGAGGCGCCAATCGGTGCAGGGGTGGTCCACGGGGTCAACGAGACGACCTGCGCCAGCCAGCCGAGTTTGGTTGCCGCGTACGCCAGGCAGGCGTTGACCAGCGGAACGAACACGAACGGGATAAACAGCATCGGGTTCATGATGATCGGCGCGCCGAACAGAATCGGTTCGTTGATGTTGAAGAAGCTTGGCACCACGCCCATTTTGCCGATGGTGCGCAGGTGGGTAACGCGGCTGCGCAGCAGCAGGAACGCCAGCGGCAGCGTGGAGCCTACGCCGCCAATCAGCAGGTAGTGATCCCAGAAGCCCTGGAGGTAAACGTGCGGCAGCGCCGCGCCGGCCGCCAGCGCCGCCTGGTTTGCGGAGAGGTTCGCCATCCAGAACGGGTTCATGATGCCGGTGACGATCAGCGAGCCGTGAATACCGGCGAACCAGAAGATCTGACACAGCAGCACGGAGAGCAGAATGGCGGGCAGGGAGTCAGACGCGGACACCAGCGGCTCCAGCAGGTGCATGATCGCCTGCGGTATGATCATTCCGGTCTGCGCTTCGATGAACAGGTTCAGCGGGTGAAGCGTGCCGATCACCACCATCACCGGGATCAGGATCTCAAACGAGCGCGCCACGCCGGTTGGCACTTCCTTCGGCAGGCGAATGGTCACGTTGTTCTGCTTCAGCCACGCGTAAACGCGGGTGGCGTAAATGGCGGTGATCAGGGCGGTGAAGATGCCCTGGCCGGAGAGATACTGGGTCGAGATTTTGCCGTCGGCATAGGGTGCGGCGACCAGCAGGAAGGCCATAAAGGCCAGCAGGCCGGACATCACCGGGTCGAGATTGAACTGACGCCCCAGGCTCGCCCCAATTCCCACCGAAATGAAGAAGGTCATCACGCCCATGCTGAGGTTAAACGGCAGCATCAGCTGTTCGCGATAGGTCTGGGAGAAATCCAGCCAGCCGCGGGCAAAGCTGTTGGTGGTATCCGCCGAGAAAGGCGGGAAGATGAACACCAGCATAAACGAGCCGATGATCATAAACGGCAGCGCGGCGGTAAAGCCGTCGCGGATGGCAATCACATACTTTTGCTGGCCCAGCTTGGCGGCCAGCGGGGTAATTGACTGCTCAATCACCGCGACCATGGATTGATATAACGAACTCATGTGAACACCTTTTAGTGTGCCGCTTCGATGAGCGACAGAGCATAGTCCAGTACTTTATCGCCACGCTGCATGCCGTAGTCCATCATGTCGATGGGCTGCACCGGAATGCCTTGCGTCGCCGCCTTGTCTGAGAGTGTCTGTAACATGTATTTCACTTGCGGTCCGAGAAGGACAACCTGGTATTGCGGAAACTGCGTATCAAATTCGGAAACACCGTACGCATCAATCTTCACCGGCAAACCACGCTCTTTCGCGACATCGACCATTTTGCTGACCAACAGGCTGGTGGACATCCCGGCAGAGCAGCACAGCATAATCTTGAACATCGACAACCATCCTCTAAATGTAAAAAGTTATTGCGAGGTTGATTGGACATTATACGGAAACCGGTTTCCATTCATAAAAGACAGAAGTGTGACAACCATCAAGATCCCTTACTTATGAGGCTAATTAACCGGATGTGGGTCACATAATTTGGCTGTTTTTACATCATTTTGAGTGGAAACGGAAAATCGGTTTCCATGGAAAACGGAAACGGATATACTCCGTTCTGGCTATAATGTGAGCCGAAGCGGTGATGGAATTTGCAGGCGCGAGGTAAGCCTGCCAGGGGAAAGAGATGTCGACAATCAATGATGTATCACGTCTTGCCGGGGTATCTAAAGCCACGGTATCGCGAGTGTTGAGTGGGTCGCGTGGCGTAAAGGAAGCCAGCCGTCAGGCCGTTCTGAAGGCCGTGGATGAGCTGAACTATCGTCCCAACGTGATTGCCCAGTCGCTGCTGAGCCAGTCGACGGGCTGTATCGGGGTGATTTGCGCGCAGGAAAATATTAACCAGACCACCGGTTATCTCTACGCGCTGGAAAAACAGCTCAGCCAGCATCAAAAACACCTCCTGCTGCGCTTCGCGCACAGCAAAGCGGAAGTGATGCACGCCCTTGAAGAACTCTCCTGCGGGCTCTGCGATGATATCCTGGTGATTGGCGCCCGTTTCCCGCTGGACGTGGAGATGGACAACGTCATTCTGGTGGACTGCATGGAGTCTGATAATTCCAACAGCATTCAGTTCGATCACGCCTTTGCCGCCGAAACCGCCTGTAACTACCTCACCAGCCAGGGGCGTCGCCAGATTGCGCTGATCCACCCCCACGGCAGCGGTTTTGCCGACCAGGTGCTGCTCGGCTACAAGCACGCGCTGGAGAAAAATTTCCTGCCTTTTAATCGCAACCTGGTCTTTATGGACGCGACTTCTTCATCCGTTGCGCTGCAGGAGCTGCTTAACAACGCCAGCACCCTGAATTTCAACGCGCTGCTGGTGGCGGACGAGCAGGAAGCCCAGCGGGTGATCCCGCAGCTGCAGGCGTTTAATAAATCGGTGCCGGACGACATTATGGTCTTCAGCCTTGCCGGATCGCTGCACCTGCCGGGCATTCCGGTGATCCCGGCGATTGAATATTCCATGGACGCGATGGCGGCGCGCATTGTGAGCTGGCTGACGGAGAAAACGCAGATGCTCGGGTCCTATGTTCTGCGCGGGGATCTCATCATTCCGGATATGCGGAAGCGTTAAACATGTTTTCCAGGCCGGGTAAGCGCAGCGCCACCCGGCGGGAATTCAATAATCCTCCATACAATCCACCTGACCAATCGCCCCCCAGTAGGCATCCAGGTTGTCGCGCTTCACGGCGGTGATGGCATTTTTAATCAGCAGCTGATTGGCCTCGGACGACAAAATCATCTCCTGCCAGGCTTTATCGCTCTGCTTTTTCTGTGGCGTACAGGTTTTCTTAATATCTTTAAGGACCTGCTGCTTTATTTGCGCCTCTTTCGCGGGGTCATCCTTTTCCTGAGCATGGACAAACGCGGCGAAGAGCAGACAAACCAGCAGGCAGACCAGGTGCGCAGCTTTCATCAACAACCCCCTTTAGAAGTCACATGCTTCCCATGAAATATATCGTTACATTCAGTGTAGCGACGCCAGCCGAAAGTATGAATTTTCTCTTCACCGCCTGTCATGAACTTCCCGGCAAGCGCTACTGAATACCGCCCCCCAGCGACTGCCACAGCGTGATGCGGTTTTCCAGGTCGGTTTGCTGCAGCGCGATCAGCGATTCCTGCGCCGACCACAGCGACCGCTGCGCGGTCAGTACCGTCAGATAATCCCCCGCGCCCGCCTTATAGCTGCGCGTTGCCACGTCCAGCGTTTTTTGCTCCGCCGCGACGTATTCGCGCTGGGCGTCGAGCTGTTCGCTCAGGGTTTCTCGTCGCGCCAGCGCGTCGGCCACGTCCTTAAACGCGCTCTGGATGGCTTTCTCATAGGTGGCGATCAGCCCCTTCTTCTCCGCTTCCGCGTAGCGCAGCTGCGCCAGGTTGTTTCCGCCGCTGAACAGCGGCAGGGTGATGGACGGCGCGAACGACCAGACCTTCATCCCGTGGCTGAACAGGGAGGAGAGCGAGTCGCTGCCGATGCCCGCGCTGGCGGTCAGTGAAATGGTCGGGAAGAAGTTGGCCCGCGCCGCGCCGATGTTGGCGTTGGCGCTCAGCAGATTATGCTCGGCCTCCTGAATGTCCGGGCGACGCAGCAGGGTGCTGGAGCTGACGCCCGCCGGGATCAGCGTGATGGCGTTGTCGCTCAGGCTCTCCAGCGTGCCGGGCAGTAGGTTGTCCGGCACCGTATCGCCCGCCAGCAGATTGAGGGCATTTTTGTCCTGCATCACCAAAGTCCGATAGCTCGCGACGCTGGCGCGCGCCTGCTGATACACCGCCATTGCCGAGCTGACGTCCGTGGCGGCCGCCACGCCAACGTCCTGCTGGCGCTTCACAATCTTCAGCGAGTTTGCCGCGCTCTCCATGGTGGATTTTGCCAGCGCCAGGTTGCTGTTATCCGCCGCCAGCGTCACCCAGGCCGTGGTCAGCTCGCTGACCATCGTCAGGCGCGTGTTCTGCGCGGTGAACTCGCTGGCAAGCCAGGTTTCACGCGCGGCGCGGGAGAGGCTCTGGTTGCGGCCAAACAGATCCAGCTCGAAGCTGGAGACCGCGCCGTTGGCTTCATCGCTTGTCGCGACGCCGCTTGCCAGCGTGCGGCTGCGGGTGTGGCTCAGCTCGGCATCCACCGTCGGGAACAGGGACGAGCGCGTTTCACCGTACTGGGCGCGGGCGGCGTCGATATCGGCAATCGCTTTTTGCACGTCGCGGTTGCTGTTCAGCGCCATCGTCACCACGCTTTTCAGCCGCGCATCGTTCATCACCTGCTGCCACTGGCTCACCACGGCGGTGGCTTCGCCGTGCGCGCCGGGCAAGGTTGCCGGGACGGGGGCGTCCGGGCGTTGATACGTTGGATCTAACGACACACAGCCCGCGCTCAGCAGGGCTAACGCTAAAATAGATACACGAAACATTATGACCTCCGGTTTGCGTGCTTACCGGAGAACAGACGTTTCACCAGTACAAAGAATAAGGGGACGAAGAAGATCGCCAGCAGCGTCGCGGCCAGCGTTCCGCCGATAATGCCGGTACCAATTGCCACGCGGCTGTTGGCGCCTGCACCGGTTGCCACGGCCAGCGGCGTAACCCCTGCGATAAACGCCAGCGAGGTCATGATGATCGGACGCAGACGCGTCTGGGCGGCACGCAGGGCGGCGCGCGTCAGAGAGTACCCTTCAGCGACTTTGGCTTCGGCAAACTCGACAATCAGGATGGCGTTCTTCGACGACAGGCCGATGGTGGTGAGCAGCGCCACCTGGAAATAGACGTCGTTGTTCAGGCCGCGCAGCGAGGCGGCGACGGCCGCGCCCAGCACGCCAAGCGGGATCACCAGGATGACCGAAATCGGCACCGACCAGCTCTCATACAGCGCCGCCAGGCACAGGAACACGACGAGGATGGAGAGGGCATACAGGCTCATCGCCTGACCGCTTGCCAGTTTTTCCTGCAACGACAAACCGCTCCACGCCCAGGTGCTGCCGGACGGCAGGCTGTTTGCCAGCTGCTCCATTTTGCCCATCGCCGTGCCGGAGCTGGCGCCGCTGGCGTTTTCGCCCTGTATCTCATACGCCGCCGAGCCGTTGTAGCGCACCAGGCTTTCCGGGCCGTACTCCCAGCGGGTGGTGGCGAAGGCGGAGAACGGCGTCATGGTGCTGTCGCTGCCGCGCACAAACCATTTGTTGAGATCCGACGGTACGGCGCGGGTGTCGCTGTCGCCCTGGATGTAGACCTTTTTCACGCGGCCGCGATCGATAAAATCGTTCACGTAGGTCCCGCCCCAGGCGCTGGAGAGGGTGTCGGTAACGTCGCTCAGGGACAGCCCCAGCGACACGGCCTTGTTGTTATCGATATCCACCTGAAGCTGCGGCATCTGCGGCAGATCGTTGGCGCGCACGGCGTGCAGCGAGCTGTCCTGATTGGCCTCGCCAATCAGCTGGTTACGCAGCTTCAGCAGCGCGTCGCGGTCGGTGCCGCCGCTTGCCATCAGCTCAAAGGTAAAGCCGTTGCTCTGGCCCAGGCCGTCCACCGCGGGCGGCGTCATGGCAAAGATCGTCGCATCGCGGATGGTGCTCAGCTCCTGCGTAGCGCGCAGGGCGATGGCCTGCGCGGTATTCTCATCGCCTTTACGTTCGGACCAGTTTTTCAGGGAGACAAACGCCATCCCGGCGTTCTGGCCGCTGCCGCTGAAGCTGAAGCCTTCAATGGTGAAGATCACGTTGGTGTTGGCTTTTTCTTTCGTGAGGAACCACTCGCGCACCTGGCGGCTGACTTCGGCGGTACGTACCGTCGTTGCACCCGCTGGCAGGGTGTACTGCACCATGATTTCGCCCTGATCTTCCGTTGGCAGGAAGCTGCCCGGCAGCTTAAGCATGGCGAAGCCCATCGCGCCGCAGAGCAGGGCATAGATGACCAGCATGCCGCCGGAACGGCGCAGAGCGTGCAGCACCTTGTTCTGATAGCCGCGCTCGGTCCTGCTGTAGAAGCGGTTAAACGCGCCGAAGAAGCCCTTTTTGTGCGGCGCCGTGTGGCTCAGAATCGAGCCGCAGAGCGCGGGCGTCAGGGTCAACGCCACCACCACGGAGAGGAACATTGCCGAAATGATGGTGACCGAGAACTGACGGTAAATCACCCCGGTGGAGCCGCCGAAGAAGGCCATCGGCAGGAATACGGCAGAAAGCACCAGCGCAATGGCAACCAGCGCGCCGGAGATTTCGCCCATCGATTTTTCGGTGGCTTCCCGCGCGGGCAGGCCTTCGTCGCGCATAATACGCTCGACGTTTTCCACCACCACGATCGCGTCATCCACCAGGAGCCCAATCGCCAGCACCATCGCAAACAGCGTCAGGGTGTTGATGGAGTAGCCGAACAGCGCCAGCACGCCGAAGGTGCCCAGCAGAACGACGGGCACCGCCAGCGCCGGGATCAGCGTCGCGCGGATGTTTTGCAGGAACAGGTACATCACCACCACCACGAGGATAATGGCTTCGAACAGGGTCTGAATCACGTCCTCAACGGAGATCTTGATGAACTCGGTGCTGTCTTTCGGGTAGGCCACGTCGTAGCCTTCCGGCATCGACTTTTTGAAGTCGGCAATCTTGTCTTTTACCGCCGTCGCGGTGTTGAGCGCGTTCGCGCCCGGTGAAAGCATGACCGCCATACCCGCCGCCGGGTGGCCGTTGAGCTTCGCGGTGGCGGTATAATCTTCGCTGCCCATCTCCACGCGGGCGACGTCGCTGATGCGCACCACCGCGCCGTTGGACTGGCTCTTCACGATAATATTTTTGAACTGATCGACCGTTTGCAGGCGCGACTGGGCGCGCACGGTGGCGGTCAGCTGCTGGGCGTTCGACGAGGGCAGCGCGCCGATTTTACCGGCGGAGACCTGCACGTTCTGCGCTTCAATCGCGCTCTGCACGTCGGACGGCATCAGCGAGTAGGACGCCAGCTTCGCCGGGTCAAGCCAGATGCGCATGGCGTATTCCGCCCCGAACACCTGCAGGCTGCCGACGCCCTCCACGCGCGCCAGCGGGTCCTGCATATTGCTCACCAGCCAGTCGGCGATATCCGAGCTGCTGGCGGAGTCGGTTTTGTCGTACACGCCCATGATCAGCAGGAAGTTGCTCTGCGATTTCTCGACGGTAATGCCGGACTGCTGCACCTCGGTCGGCAGGCGCGATTCCGCCTGCTGAACTTTGTTCTGCACCTGCACCTGGGCTGTGTCCGGGTCGGTTCCCTGCTCGAAGGTGACGGTAATGCTCACCGACCCGTCCGAGCTGCTGGTGGAGGTGAAGTAGAGCAGGTTATCCAGGCCGGTCAGCTGCTGCTCGATCACCTGCGTCACGCTGTTTTCCAGCGTCTGCGCGGAGGCACCGGTGTAGGTGGCGGAGATTTTGATCGACGGCGGGGCGACGTCCGGGTACTGCGCGACCGGCAGCGTGCGGATCGCCAGCATCCCGGCGAGCATGATAAGAATGGCGATAACCCAGGCAAAGACCGGGCGACGCACGAAGAAGCGGGAAAACATCAGGCTTTTCCTCCACTGGCTTTCATCTCTTCGGCCTTCACTTCCTGCCCGGGAGTCACTTTGTCGGTACCTTCCACAATCAGCCTGTCGCCCGCCTTCAGGCCGCTCAGCACCAGCCATTTGTCGCCGTAGGTGTCGCCCGTCTCCAGCTGACGCTGCTCGACCTTATTGCTGGCATTCACCACCAGCGCGGTGGCGGTGCCTTTGGCGTCGCGGGTGATGCCCTGTTGCGGCGCGAGGATCGCGTCGTTCATGATGCCTTCATCTACCCTGGCGCGAACGAACATCCCCGGCAGGAGCTGGTGCTGCGAATTCGGGAAGACGGCGCGCAGCGTGACCGAGCCGGTTGATTCATCCACCGCCACTTCGGTTAACGCCAGGCGGCCTTTCTCACCGTAGGTGCTGCCGTCTTCGAGGATTAAGGACACGCTTAGCGTATCGCTATTGGTGGCAAGGGTTTGCCTGCGTAAACGCAGCAGATCGGCGCTGGAACGGGTTAAGTCGACGTACATACTGTCCAGCCCGCGAACGGTGGCGAGCGCGGTATCCTGCTGGGCGGTCACCAGCGCGCCGGGCGTGACGGAGGAGATGCCGATGCGTCCGGCAATCGGCGCGGTAACGGTGGTCCAGTTGAGGTTAATGCGCGCGCTCTCCTGCGCGGCCTTCTTTGACTCGACGCTGGCCTTGTCCTGCGCGCAGGTGGACTTCGCGTCCTCTGCGTCCTGGCGCGACACGCCGTCGTCTTTCACCAGCTGCGCATAGCGCCGGGCCTTCTGGCAGTCGGCCGCTACCAGCGCCTGAGCCTGCTTCAGCGCCGCGGCGGCTTCATCAAACGCCGCGCGGTAGCTGGAAGGGTCAATTTGATACAGCGCCTGTCCGGCTTTCACGGTATCGCCTTCGGTGAACAGCCGCTTCTGGATAATGCCGCCCACCTGCGGGCGCACTTCGGCGCTCATGGCGGCGGTGGTGCGGCCGGTCAGCTCGCTGACGACAGACACCGGCTGGCTCAAGAGGGTGACAATCCCCACATCCGGAAGAGGACGCTGGGGAGCAGATGTTTGCGCATTATCGCACCCGGTCAGGAGAAATAATGCCGCGATGGAGGTTGTTATGTTTTTCATAATCTTTTTCCAGGGTGAACGACACCAGCCCCGTTAATGGCTTAACGGGGAGGAGGGCTATTTAAAGGCACAGCGATACCGCATCTCCGGCTGAGCCAGAAATGTAAAAAAGGGGAATTACTTATTCCCGCTAATTATTCATATGCGATTACTTCGCAGAGAAAAGCATATTTAAAATATCCTGATAAAGGGGTTCTAATTGTTCTGACGGGACTTTTAAGGGGGTTAATCGACGATAAATCGTTCCCTCAATCATCACGGCGGTAATCTCCACGCAGCAGCGAATATGCTCGTCGCTCAGGTGGGGAAACTGCTTTTTCAGGTGCGCGCAGGCGTTGGCGAACATGCGCGATTCAGCTTCGATCAGCATCGTCGCCACCTGCGGATTACGCGTGGCCTCAGCGGACATTTCCAGCATCAGCGCATCGTCATCTTCGTTGAGGGTCTGTCGCCAGGCGAGCGCCTGCGGCATCCCTTCCACCAGGGTTTTACCCTGCATCTCCTCAATGCGTGAGTCGATGATTCGGCGGATCATCTCTTCGATAATCGCGTCTTTGTTGCTGAAATAACGGTAAATTTGCCCGACGCTGAGCTTCGCTTCGCTGGCTATCTGCGACATGCTGGCGGCGTGAAATCCGCTGGCGCGAAAGCAGCGACGCGCGGCGGTGATGATTTCGTCCTGACGTTGTTTTTGTCGTTCTTCCAGTTTCGTACTCATCGTCGGCTACCGTGTAAAAGTGAGAATGATCGTTCTCAGTATACGTTTTGGGTGCGTATTGGAAAGGCATTTTTTATTTAGATATTGAGGGAATGTTTCCGTATTTAAAAAATGGAGGGAATGAGGAGTTTTTGTGGAGGTTAAGCTGTGAGATATTCAGATTGCATAGAAAATAAGGAGAGAAAAATGCACCTGAGCATAACAAATAATGTAACGCCCGCTGAAAAAGAAGAGTTATTTGTGGGGTTAAGAGCCTATAACGGGCAATTTTTGGATATGGCGACCTTTAGCGGCGACATTGGCGTTTACGTACGAGACGATAAAGGCGTCATGCTCGGCGGGCTAATTGGGGTGCGTAAAGGCGACTGGCTGAATATCGACTATCTCTGGGTCAGCGAGACCGTGCGCGGATCCGGCGTGGGCAGCCAGCTCATCAAAACGGCCGAAGAGGAAGCCAGATGCAAAGGCTGCAAGCACGCGCTGGTCGATACCGCCAGCTTCCAGGCGCGCCCGTTCTATGAAAAACAGGGGTACCAGCTGCAAATGTCTTTGCAGGATTATCCTTATCCGGGCATGCAGCGGCATTATCTGGCGAAAGCGCTTTAAATCCGTTTCTGTGATTAGGGATTCAGCTATTTATTGCGAGTCGCATTCCTAATTCGAAGCGTGTTGCTTGTCTTCTTTTCAGGCCCTGGCGCATGCTTTGGCCTGGTCAAGTAAACCATGGAGATGGCAATGGAACGCACAGCAAAACTCTTCAAAAAGGGGCGGAATCAGGCCGTAATGCTGCCTGCTGAATTCGCGTTTGATACGGAGAGCGTCTACATCCGGCGGGATGAGGAGGGGAATGTCGTTTTGACTGCGAGATCGGAGAAAGAGCGGCATCGAGATAACTTTTTACGTTTATTGAAGCAGACCCATGTTCCTGATTCATTCCTCAGCAAAGAGGAACGTAATCAGAGCTATACAACAAGAGATCCCTTTGAAGGACTCTAGAATATGCTGCATATGTTGGACAGTGACGCCACCGCAACGTACGGCGAACTCCGCGCAGCAATGGAGAAGAGAGGAAAAGTGATGGGCGATCTCGATCAACTGATCGCTGCGCATGCTATCAGTCGGAGAACAACGATTGTGACTAACGATCGTGCATTCAGAATGGTGCAGGAGCTTACCGTCGAGGACTGGACGACAACGTCGTGATCCCTTATGCCGGGTAAGCGCAGCGCCACCCGGCAAAACCCGCATATAACTTATCCTTCTTATTGATTCTTTTTCGGTTTTTATTTCACCGCCTCGTTGTCGATATAGTCACTACAACATTTAGCAAAAGGAACTGTCTTGTGAAACGTCGATTGGGTGCTCTGGTACTTGCTGGCCTGCTGCTGGCAGGGTGCGATCAAAGTGGCAGCGATGCCAAACACATTAAAGTGGGCGTCATCAACGGCGCTGAACAGGACGTGGCGGAAGTCGCCAAAAAGGTGGCAAAAGAGAAATATGGCCTGGACGTGGAGCTGGTCGGCTTCAGCGGCTCGCTGTTGCCCAACGATGCCACCAACCAGGGGGAACTGGATGCCAACGTCTTCCAGCATCGCCCGTTTCTCGCTGAGGATAACAAGGCGCATGGCTACAAGCTGGTGGCCGTGGCGAACACCTTTGTTTTTCCGATGGCCGGCTATTCCCGCAAAATCAAATCCGTCTCTGACCTGAAGGACGGGGCGACCATTGCCATTCCAAACGACCCGACCAACCTTGGCCGCGCGCTGTTGCTGCTGCAAAAGGAGAAGCTCATTACCCTGAAGCCGGACACCGGGCTGCTGCCGACGGCGCTGGATATTACCGCCAACCCTAAACAGCTGAAAATTATGGAGCTGGAAGGGGCACAGCTGCCGCGCGTGCTGGACGATCCGAAAGTGGATGTCGCCATCATCAGCACTACCTATATTCAGCAAACCGGGCTGTCGCCGGTGCATGACAGCGTCTTTATTGAAGACAAAAACTCGCCGTACGTGAACATCGTGGTAACGCGCGAAGACAACAAGGACGCGGAGAACGTGAAGACGTTTATCCAGTCGTATCAGTCGCCTGAAGTGGCAAAAGCGGCTGAGACGATCTTTAACGGCGGGGCGGTGCCGGGCTGGTAAACGATCTGACGGAAAACGGGTTGCTTAAATTGGCCCGATTCCATCGGTAATCGCCCTTTAACCCACTGCGGCAAGTGCGACGGCTGGCTATCCTCCTTATCACACCCACCGGAGGATAGCCCATGAACATTACCCACATTCGCAACGCCACCCAGCTGATTACCTACGCCGGAAAACGTCTTTTAATCGACCCGATGCTGGCCCCGAAGGGGGCTTATCCGGGCTTTCCCGGCACGGCGTATGCCGAACGTCGTAACCCGACGGTCGAACTCCCCGTTGACGTCAACACGCTGCTGGATACCGACGCGGTGATCGTCACCCATACTCATGACGATCACTGGGATCGCACCGCGGCGGAGCTGATCGCCAAAGACAAACCGATCTACGTGCAAAACGATCGTGACGCCGCGCTGCTGCGCAGCCAGGGATTCAGCAACCTGACGGTCATGACCGACGCGACCTTCTTCGGCGATATTCAGATTACGAAAACCCACGGCGGGCAGCACGGCACCGATCGCGCTTACGCCGTGCCCGAGCTGGCGGAGCGTCTGGGCGAGGCCTGCGGCGTGGTGCTGCGTCATCCCGATGAGAAGACGCTCTATCTTGCCGGGGATACCGTCTGGCGTGACGAGGTGGCGGCCGATCTGCAAAAGCACCAGCCGGACGTGGTGGTGCTGAACGCGGGCTATGCCCACGTTATTGGTTTTGGGCCCATTATTATGGGGCAGGAGGACGTGCTCAACGTTCATTTCCTGCTGCCGCAGGCCAGCATTGTGGCGATCCATATGGAGGCGATTAACCACTGCCTGTTGACCCGCAGCGCGCTGCGTGAGTACGTTGAAGCCAATCAGGTGAGTGACGCAGTGAGCATTCCCCAGGATGGCGAAACCGTTATATTCTGAGTGCGTTAAAGGGAAAGGAGGAACTGATGTCGCTAATCAACGTCGCGATTGTCGCGGTAGACGGGTTCAGCCCGTTCCACTACTCCGTTCCCTGCATTCTGTTTGGCGATTCGGTCTCCGGCGAAAAGCGCTTTAACGTGACGATCTGCGCCGAAACGCCGGGGTTTCTCACCTCAAAAGACGGATTTGCCCTCAACGCCACGCAGGATTTTACCGCCATTGGTCAGGCCGATATTGTCGTCGTTCCCTACTGGCAGCACGTTCTTGAACGCCCGCCCCAGACGCTGCTCGACAGCCTGGTGCGGGCGAGAGACAACGGCGCGGAAATCGTCGGGCTGTGTCTGGGGTCGTTTGTGCTGGCCTGGGCGGGGCTCCTCGACGGCAAACGTGCGGCCACCCACTGGGAGTTCGAGCATCAGTTCCAGTCCCTTTTCCCGCACGTTCAGCTGGATATCAATGCGCTCTACGTGGATGACGGCAATATCATCACCTCCGCCGGAACCGCGGCGGCGCTGGACTGCTGCCTGTATATCATTCGTCAGCGCTTTGGCAGCGTGGTCGCCAACCAGATTGCCCGTCGGATGATTGTTCCGCCCCACCGCGAGGGCGGTCAGGCGCAGTTCATCGCCCAGCCGGTACCCAAAGATACCCGCGACGGACGCATTAACTGCCTGATCGATTATCTTCAGCAGCACATTACCGAACCGCATAGCCTGGACTCACTGGCGGAGGTGGTTTCGATGAGCCGCCGCACCCTGACCCGTCATTTTATTCAAGCCACGGGGATGAGCGTCGCCGACTGGCTTACCGCCGAACGCCTGCGGCGCAGCCAGCTCCTGCTTGAAGCCGGAAATATGCCGATTGAGCGCGTGGCCGAACTGGTGGGATTTAATTCCGCCGTCACCTGGCGGCAGCAGTTTAAGGCGCGTTTTGGGGTGAGCCCTGCGGAATGGAGAAAAACGTTCCGTCTTCACAGCTAGTGTATTACGGCTAACTCAAGATTTAAGGGTTAGTTAAATCACTTCTTATTTTTTCTTAATCCACCTCTCATTTTTCTGAAAAAATATTTTATTTGCTTCGCCCTAACGCAAATTAGATATACTCGCATTAAGAATGCTCTTATATTTCGAAAATATTAATTGCGAATAAATTTTGTGGCATGGATGAATAGCAATAAAATAGAAAGAAGAATAATTTCATTAGCAAATTATATTATTTTTATCTTATCGGGTGCGCTTTTTTCAGCAAGCGTTAACGCTGCACCCTTGTCGCCAGCCGATCGCGATACTATTCAGCAGCAACAGCAGCAGCTTTTATTACAGAACCAGCAACAGCGTGAAGAGCTGGAGCGGAGTATTCCTCGTCCCGCGCCTGACAGGCCTCTGCCTGCAGCCGGCGCCGGGCCCTGCTTCACCATTGATACCATTACCCTTTCCGGCACGACCCTCATTTCCCCGAAAACGCAGCAGGCCCTTGTCGCGCCGTGGCAGGGCCGGTGTCTGGATATGGCGAAAATAACGGAGCTTCTCGCCCGTATTTCTGACTGGTATATCAGCCGGGGATATATCACCAGCCGCGCCTTTCTTACCGAGCAGGATCTCTCCGGCGG
>NZ_JBSKJQ010000013.1:0-102044 GCF_053709655.1 Enterobacter sp. UPMP2060 | reverse complement strand
CACCCATCGAGCGGGACTGCTAGCGAGGGTACTGAACTTAAATTTAGGCATGCAACTGTGACGTTCAATCCTGTCAGAGCACATGAGGTAGTTTCTTTGTTGATGAGAGAATGGCAGTGATAGCAGTCGACCGGCTTGTTCATCACGGATATATGCTCGAGCTAGCAGGATAAAGTTACCAGAACCATACAGTGAAGGCAGCGCCCAACGTGGTTTAAAGCAACTTAATCTGTATTAAAATCAGTAACCCTCAACCATTTGAAAAATTTGATTCATTCCTTTTTTGGAATAATTATATCTCAATATATTGTTTTTATTTATACTCTAAAATGTTTAAGCTTTTCATACTTGATAAAGTATTAAGTCAGGAATTTTTTATGCATGTGAAAAAATTGCAGGCAATGTATGCAATGAAGTATGTAAACCTAAATTGCATAATTTATTTTGTTGCTATGATGGACTATAAGACAATTTATAGTACTAGCCGCGCTCTTAACTGTTCAACAGCAACAGTAAGTTTAATGCTTAAACGGTTTTGCTCTTATTTCTCAGAGCCGTTATTCGTTCGTGAAGGAGGCCACCTTGAACCTACATCTTATGCATTTACCATCTATTTTCAATTGGATAGTTTTATAAAAAATATTTCCAGCCTGATGTCTAAGGGAGGGGACCATGGAGAAAATAATGATAACAATAACTAAAATAAGTAGCACAAGAACCTTCCAATAAAGCCCCCTATGATCATTGCACACAAGTTAGAGGAAAAATAAAGTCAGACTACTTATTGATTAATACATTACGAGAATCGGTAATGAAATATTTTCTCTGAATTTCACAGTGAACATAACTCAGAGAAACCTCTTGCTCTGTAAGCAAGAAACTGGGCAGATGCGAAAGTTCTTTCACAAGAAAAGAAAACAATTCGTCTGAAACAAGAAGTTGAATCTGTGGCTATGCAAGTAGAAAGTTGGTGTGACGTACACACTGTTCCTTTAGAAGCCCCTGTCAGCATCGCATGCAATGGGTGAGCATAATGAAAAAAGTGAAGTGAATTTTATCTACCGTCAGGAAGTTCACTGGTTAAGACAAATCAGCCCGGATGCAGTGGAACTGTTACAAAACCTTGGGTGCAACTGGTATGATTTTGTTGCCCGTAACTTGGAACTGTACCGCAAGTAGACGCTGATGCAAATTAGTCTTGCTATAAGAAAAGCGTACAAGCGCCGCAACGCTTGCTGTACACCTGAAGGCATTAAAGGTCAAGAGCGGTCAAAAAGTCATCAATTAAGTCAACTAAACTGTTTACCTGATGCTTCCGGTAAACAGTGATTGGTACAACGTGGTGTGTTCCACCCAGATTAAGGTGATGCACCCGCATTACATATTCAATAACAATAGCAGCACAGGAATACAAAATTAGTGCGATGTTGACAGACTCACACGGTAATGAATCGAACACGGCAGCGCTGAATACGCTCAACGCCGACAAAGAAGAAGAATCCATTGCCGTCAGGCGGACCAGGTACCTAAACAACCTTGTGAAACAAGTATTACGGTGAACAGAACCCAATGTTAGGATTCAAATCGATTTGTCGGGCACAGACGATATTAGCGAACATTGAGTCAGAGCACATAATACGCAAAAGGAAACTTCAGCATAGCCGGAGAGTGTTTATCAACGCCGGATAAACTTTATTCCGTGGCCACCTAAAATATCGGGAACGGCACGTCTGCTGACTTGCCTATGTTAATGCGACTGAGTCAATCTTAGCTATTATAGGAGTTAATATGTTAGTTGAGCAAGCTGTAAATATAGATGAATTACGTAAAATAGCAAAATCAAAGGTGCCTTCTGTCTTTTACGATTATTTGATTGGAGGGGCTAATAGCGAAAAAACGCTGACAAATAATAAAAAAAACTTCAATGCATGGGAACTGAAACAGAAAGTACTTATAGGTTCAACCAATGTAGATCTGTCAACGAATTTTCTCGGTAGCTCGCATAAACTTCCGATCATGCTAGGACCTATAGGCTTCGCTGGTATGTACTATAAGGATGGAGAGATAGAAGCAAGCTATGCCGCTGATGAAGCAGGGATCGCCCAATGTATCTCGACATTTAGTATCTGCTCAATTGAAAATGTATCTTTAGTCCGTAAGGGTCCACTTTATTTTCAGTTATACATCTTTAAAAATAGGGATATCACTCTGGATATGCTAGAGCGGTGTCGTAAAATAGGCATTGATACCATATTTTTGACCGTTGATACCCCTTGTACACCTATTCGTGAACGTGATGAACGCAATGGGTTTCGCACATGTTCTTCTTTATCGCTTAAACAGATAACCTCAATGCTTTGTCATCCGGTTTGGCTAATACACATCCTCGCTCATGGCATGCCGGCCGTGCATCAACTTGATCAATACCCGCAGCTGGGAAGTGGAATTATGGATCAGGTAGCCAAAATAGGCAAAGAAATTGATCATACGTTGACATGGGAAGACATGAGGTGGCTTCGCGAGCAATGGGAAGGCCGTCTGGTGGTGAAGGGTATTCTTTCGGCGGAAGATGCGGGCCAGGCGGTGGATGCTGGGGCAGATGCCATTGTTATTTCAAATCATGGTGGGAGGCAGCTTGATCCCGTGTCTTCCACTATCCGGCGCTTGCCGGAGATTTCTCGAGCCGTGAACGAACAGGTAGAAATCATTTTTGACGGCGGAATTCGGCGCGGTGCTGACATTATCAAAGCGTTAGCTCTTGGCGCGAATGCAGTGTCTTTAGGTAGAGCCTATATCTTTGGGTTGGCTGCAGGTGGGCGACATGGTGTATTCCATGCGCTGGAGTTGCTGCATCACGAAATGGAACCGACGATGAAAATGATGGGTATTTCAACCGTGAATGAATTACGCGCTGTAGGGATAGATGCCCTAAGATATGTACCAAATGATCACCCATGAAAAGGGTTTGTTGATCAATTTTTT
The DNA here is from genome assembly GCF_053709655.1 of Enterobacter sp. UPMP2060. Lineage (NCBI taxonomy): Bacteria > Pseudomonadati > Pseudomonadota > Gammaproteobacteria > Enterobacterales > Enterobacteriaceae > Enterobacter > Enterobacter sp. UPMP2060. Next base: position 99,062 of record NZ_JBSKJQ010000013.1, on the reverse strand, counting down.
AGGCAGCCACCAGATACAATTTTCAACCGTTGATAAGCTGAATACTGAAGTTCCCCTTACGTATCAAACCACACTAGCCACGAAATGGAAGTATATTCTTTAGGATGTTATACTTGTTGTCTTTTAAATGTATTTCATATGTAATTTTTTAAAAAAAAGGAAACTGTATGAACTATGCTTATGAAGCCTTTATTAAAATCGTTAGCAAATGTAGAAGTTTAAGTGATATTGAACTAGCACACAATCTTATTTGCAGAGATGTTCCCTCGAAAGAAAGGGAAATACTTATTGAGTTAATCAATAAACGACACATGGATTTAATAAAAGATTCAGATGACAATATGGAATATTTAGATAAACCCTAGGATTGAAATTATTATACTTTAACGGATTTCTCTATTAATTCACGAAATGATAGATTTCATTGGTAGTCATCCTGTGCACATTTTTATTGCATTTTTTTACCGATGTATGCTTAGATGCTTGAACTCAATTAGAACCGCATAAACGAGTAGAAATATGTTTGACATAAAAAACAATGATTTACATCTTCTGGTCTGTGTTATTCGTTTTGGCAGTTTTACGAAAGCAGCGTATGAGATGGGTATGTCTCAGGCAAAATTAAGCAAAAAAATAATTTCTCTTGAACATAAGATTGGTGGAACAATCATTGAGCGAGATAAACGTCCAGTTGCACTAACGAAGTTTGGCAACGAGGTTTTTCCTTATATTGAAAACTGCATTCGTGAAAACAAACAATTGATTGATTTTGTCGAAAAAACCCAGAAGTCAATAACTCATAACGTCAATATATATTCACCTTCAGGGATTCAGGCTATTTTGGCACGTTATGTCTTGCCATCATTAAAATTGAGTTGTAATGATATCAACATCACTATGACAACCTGGAATCAGGAAGCAGCGGATTATTTTTCTGGCATCGAATTTGAAGAAAATTGTGATATCCTGATAACATATGCCCCTCCGAGAAACGAGAATTTAATTTCTCGTTTCTTACGAACGGTGGAATTAAATGTTTATTGCACTGATAGTTTCTATGCTAAATACCCTTTTACCACTATATACGAACTATCACAAAAACCATTTATACTTCAAAAAACAAGAATGACAGGACAAAATGAAAATCAGTTTAAGCTCACCAACACTAAGAATAAGCAGACAGAGAACATTAAAGTATCTGGAAACTTTCTTTTCGATAACACACTGACCGCTATTGAAGCCTGTAGAGGCGGATTAGGATATTTATTAACGTCGGGATTTTTGCTAGATGCGTCTGACATTATTAAACCCAGGTTACCTTCACACTTTAGTGTGGTAATGCCCTGCTATATAATTTATCGTAAACGCGTTAACCAACCGTACAGGATCCAGTTTATGGTTGATTATCTTTTAAAAAACTTTACGCTCCCTTCATCGTTCCTTTAAATAAAGGGTTTTATCATCTAGCATCAAAAAAGCCTTGTAGTTTTTAAATAATTGGTATCCTAGCCCGATAATATTCTCATTACCTACCGAAAAATCTAAGTATCTTAAAGGTTTTAATACTGTTTTAGAATCCAATGAAACGTAATTGAGGTTAGCAACTAAATATTCTCCTGGCTCACCATACATATAAGGTGTGCTTGATATGTTTAACACACCTAACTTTACAAGTTTTGTTTTCATTTCTTCTTTTAAAACCAGAGTCCCGGGACATCCGGTATCAATGTAGGCTGCTATCCTTTCTCCACCGACATATATTTCAAACATTGGTTTGCTAATATCACCTTGCATTTTAATTTTAATGTACTCATCTAACCCTAAATCTATAGACTCCTGGTATATTGTTATTGTTTGGTAATCGAAATCCATAAGCACACCGAATTCTTGAATGAATTCGGCACCTATAAAGCCAATGAAATCAGGTGTTATCGATTCCCCTATAAACTGAAGGTCTGCATGTTTTATTCCTTTTAATTCATTACCTATGTTATTATTATAAATACGTAGATTGGATATTGAATCTGCAGAGTATATTGTGATTTTTTGACCTGAAGTGGTTAATCCAGATGAATAGAAATCATTTTTCGGTAGTTTTATGAAATTATTATTCAGAAGGAAATTAAACGGAGTTCCTGTGTCGAGAATAAATTTACCTTGAGTGCCATTCACCTCTCCATCAATAAAAATAAAACCATCGAAAAGATGAAAAGGAAATATCGTTATGACTTTTAATTTTTTTCTTCCTGCTTCAGACATATACGCCCCTGATTTAAATGTATTTTACATTAATAGACTAATACGAATACAATCAATTCATTGTACATGAATTGCTTGAAATAACAATGAAATATATTTGTCATTAAATATGTATTTAATATTTATTTCAGATAAGTATGCAATCAGATTAAGCTCCTGTTTAATAACATAATTGTAAAAATTTAAATGCAGCCGCAATTAATGAATGTAATACATATTGAAACAATTAAATACATCTATATGTGTTCTTCTAAATGACAGATGTCAACATTTAATGAACTACATTTCATATCGAAATGATTTTTAAACATACAATTTTACACTGACATCCAGATAAGAAATGTATTGATTTTCTTTTTTTCTTGATTCTATTTATTAAAATGTATCTTTGAAAAAGTAGACTTTCTGCGATACACTTTGGCGTATACTTACGCAGCGCGCCGGACGGTTTCCGGCCCGGATGGAGCCCGACATGATCCTGATGCCCGACGACGAACCGGAGATGAGTCTGCCCGAAGCCATAATGCCACCCGGTGAGGAATTCCTGCCGGCGCTGACCGGGGAGAATGCCCCGGTCAGCCCGGCCCGGGCCTACCTGCTTTCCCTCAATTCGCCCCGCAGCCGGCAGACCATGGCCTCATTCCTGAACATCGTCGCCGGCATGCTCGGCGCCGCATCCTTCGATGCCTGCAGCTGGGGCAGCCTGCGGCGCCATCACGTGATGGCCGTGACCGAGCTGCTTCGCGACTCCGGACGGGCCACGGCCACCGTCAACACCTATCTTTCGGCACTCAAGGGCGTGGCGAAGGAAGCGTGGATGCTGAATCTGATGGACGTGGAGAGCTTCCAGCACATCCGGGCGGTGCGTAACCTGAGGGGCAGCCGCCTGCCGCGCGGCCGGGCCCTGCCGCCGGAGGAGATACGGGCGCTGTTTGGTGCCTGCGAGGCCGATGATTCCAGCATCGGCATCCGCGATGCGGCGATGCTGGGCGTCATTCTTGGCTGCGGCCTGCGCAGGTCGGAGGCCGTAGGGCTGGATTTGAGTGACGTTGTCACAGATGAGCGGGCACTACGTGTGCTGGGCAAGGGCAACAAGGAGCGCCTGGCCTACATGCCGGCCGGCACCTGGCAGCGGCTGCAGAAGTGGGTTGATGAAGTTCGCGGGGAGAAGGAAGGACCGCTGTTCACCCGTATCCGCCGCTTTGACACCCTGACGAACGACCGCCTGACCGACCAGGCGGTGTACCATGTCCTGCAGGTGCGCCAGCGCCAGGCCGGGATTGCGAAATGCGCGCCTCACGATTTAAGGCGAACCTTTGCCACGGCCATGCTGGATAATGGTGAAGATCTCATCACGGTGAAGGATGCGATGGGCCATGCCAGCGTCACCACCACCCAGCAGTACGATCGCCGCGGTGAAGCGCGCCTGCGTACGGCGCGCGACCGTCTGGATCTGATATGAACTTAACAACATGTTAAGAGATTAAGTTTACAGGACCTAAGATGAGGATGTCCGCAGACTGCGTGATTTTCTGGAATGGTATCACTGTGGAACTTCCGTTAAAGTAGGTCTGCCGGCTATCCTGCTTCCCCTTCTGAACCGGGGTGGTTTGGATATGCGGGATGGCCGGTCTTTTTCGTTCTTTCGCCGGGTACCATATGTGATTTTGAGGGTTATGAAGCGTGAAAATCTTCTGCAACTTCAGAAAAGTAGCTGAGTAACCGGGTATCTCTCGCTGGCATACGTTCATGAGCCGGTGTTATCAGCCCCATCAGCAGAAACCGGCCGCTATCCCACATGTGTTCTGTGTAAATGAGATAGTGATCTGAGGTACGGTTGTAATTCTCTTGTCTGGCACTCCAGGTGAGCTGGAAATGCAGATTAACGTGAATATGCTGGACGTTAGCATCGACAGCGAATGGCGGGAAATCAAAAGGGGCGTCTCTTCCAAGAAGATTTGACGGTGCTCCAGTTGATTTATACGTAATGAACTCTGCTTGTAACTGGCTCTCCAGCTCAGGGTAAACGGCAAACGTGGGCTGGAAAAACGTATCCCACGTAAAATGACTGTACTCAGCCGTTAACGCCATTTAGCCGCAGCCCTGTTGCCTGAGCCCAGCAGGTGATTCATGGCCGAGAGGTTGATTCCAGATTCACGCACTTCTGTCGTTCGTGTGATTTGATCAATCAGACTAAGGTAGTTTTTGGTCGCAAGACTGACCATTTTAATGGCCTTAAAGAATGCAAACTCAACAGAATTCCTGTCATACGACTGAATGATGTTTTTTTCCGGCAGCATCAGAACAAAGGACTCTGCAATACCTGCGACATGGATAGTATGATTTCTGATGTCGCTGGCGACTTTGATAGCGCCGGAGAAATCGCTGTCTGCATACCGGGCCAGTTCGATGCGACTTGAGCGTAATTCTTCAGCTACGTCATTGAGAGCAACAGTGAGCTCGCTGATATCGGTTTTGTTGACTCTGGAGCCCATTTCGTAAACCCGTTCAACAATCGTAGGCTGACACGCAACCACTTTCGGTTGCGGCTGGAAACTGGCAAGAACCAGTGCCACTGCGGCCTGCAAGTGCTGGATTTTAAATTTCACGACGGGCTCCATAATCATCATCTCTCGACGAGGCGCTGCATTTTACTACTGAACTTAACTATATGCTAAAAAAAGTTGGTTGCATATGTGGCTGGCACAGCAAACAGGAAATTGAAATCCTCTATCTGGCCGTGGCTTTCTGGATTGCTGCCTGGAGTCTTTCAGCGGTAACGGCTTCCGGAAAGACCGTGATGGTGTCAGGAGTGGCTCCGCTAACGGGCATGACGATGATCCCCGGCGTTCCGGTGAGTCCCAGCGCCTCTGCCAGGTTACTGTTTTTCTCAAGGGTCGCGGTATGGTCGCCAGGAGCTGGAGTGGCCAGCCCCGCCTTTGACGCTGCCCCGTGAATATCCTCCGCCGTCAGTTTGCCTTCATTATGACCGGTGGCGTAGATGGCATTGTGATAGGTGACATAGGCCTGCGGCCCTTTTTTTTGCCAGACCGCCAGCCCTGCTGTGCAGCCTGAAGTGAAGCTTCCCTGCGACCACCAAAAATTGGCCACTCCTTAAAGAGGTAGCGGACGTCCGGCTGCGCTTTCATGACCTTCTCCAGCTCCGGCGCGAAGCGGCTGCAGAACACGCACTGGTAATCAAAGAATTCAATCACCGCGACCTTTGCATTATCAGGTCCGTAAGCCGGTGTGTCCGGATCATGCAGAAGGTTCGCCTGATTCTCCATCACGCTGAGTGCGAACATCTTCTGCTTGCGTGCCTCCTGTTGTTCCTGCAGCTTATGACTGACCGTCACCAGAATCTCCGGGTGGGACACCAGATAGTTGGCAGCAATTTCGACGATACGAGCCTCCTGCTCCGGGCTGAATACTGACTGAGGGGTCGAAGCGTGTGCTGTTGAAATAAAGCCAATGTATGTTGTAACTATTAATGCTGCTAATTTGTTTGCTTTCATAGCCTGATTCTCATGGTTAAAAGGGGGATTAACGTTCTTTCTGAATGGTTCGGGTGAGGGTCTGTTCTTCACGCTCCTGAGTGCGGCCGCGCTCAGTATTTTCTGCCGCCCTGAGCATGTCGCGTTCAGCGTTTGCCAGTTCTGCAATCACACGCGATGCCCGCGACTGTTCACCGGCGGTCTTGTCAGCACCTTCCAGCTCGCTTCTGACGCCTGCAGCGGCTTTTAATTCCCGTCCATCGGTGTTTGCCTCACCTCTCACCCTGGCGATCACATCCGCATCCGGGTTAAGTGGTTCCGGTTTACGCGGGTTAATGTCTTCCGGTTTCAGTCTGATCACCTCTTCCTGTGGAACTTCCGCCAGCAACGACTCCGGCTGCCTGCTCCGACCGGCTTCTTCATTGCGAACCTGGTCTGCCAGCATTTGCTCGCGCAGCTGCTGTACGTTCTGTTCGTCCGTCAGCGTGGAGACAATACCTGGTGACACATCCTGTTTTGTCCCACCGCTTACCTTAAGCAGCCATGCTGAAGGCGGTTCATCACCGGTCTGCCAGACCACACCGTCCTTTGGATGATTTCGTACTGCATCGAGTGCAGCCGTCAGGTCGCTGGCCACAATCGTGTTTCCGGACTGACTCCGCTGCAGCACGGCGCCACGGGCACGCTCTGTCATGACCATCCGGGTCTCACCCTGCGTCATCCGTCCTTCCGGACTGGCGACCAGGGAAACCAGGGCCAGGCCCGCACTCCTGCCATTGTTGTCATACACCGGCAGCGCCAGCGCCGGTTCAGGAAAGCGCCGGGTGGCAGGGATGATTTTTGCCGTCAGTGACGCATCCTGCATACCCTGATGGCGCACCCAGGCGCGACCGATGGCCGTTTTATTCACCGGCTGCCCCATTGCCCAGATGGCTTTCGCCTGTTTGCGCTGCGTTTCTGGCGCCAGCGCATCGTGCGCCGTTTTGATATCCCGCTCCGGCGTTTTTACCGCCTTAACCCAGTCCGCTTTCCCGTCGGTGTATATCTGGACGTGCTCTTTCACGCGTGAGGCTGAAATGTAGAAGGCACGACGGGAAGCCAGTGCCTTACGTCCGTCTTTCGTGCCCTCAAGCGCAATGACATAATCGCTGCTGGCCCCCTGTGCACCGTAGCCGGTGACGGCCCAGCCGTAGTCGAGATGCTGCTGCGCCCGGACCTTCTCCGGATTGATGGTGACGCGACCGTTCTCCCCCTTCAGACGGATATTCCCCTCCTCGCTGACCGACTCCACCGTATAGCGCTGGTTGGCCATCTGCCCCTGTTCGCGATCGGTCGCCGTGAACTTAAGCAGATCGCCGGAACGGACTTCCATCTCGCTGCGGCGAAACAGCTGCACGTCACCGGTGATCAGCTCCTTCGGTGAAACCAGAGCAATCTTCCCTTCCTCATCACGTACCGTCACCGTTCTGCCGTTACGGTCAACGGCCACCACATCCTGGTAGCGGTCACCGCGTTTAACCACCATCCCGGCTTCCCAGGCCTCTGTTTTGTTGAACTCATGGCGCGTATGGGTGATTTTATCGAGCACAGGCACCTTAATGGCCTTCTCCCCCAGTTCTCCCCGCGCGGCCAGCGCGGCATGAATGCCGGCATTTATCGCCTTACGGTCGGCGTTCAGCTGCGCAATGATGAGCGTACGGGACCGCGCCTCCGGTGTCCGGTCCTTCCAGTCAGCCACGATGTCGCTAACAGGCGTCTCCGTTTCCTGAATCGCACTTTCCGGGAGCTCGGCTGAAGCGCTACGCGCCACGCGGTCATTCGACTGGGTTTCAATGCGCTGCAGGGCCGCATCGATCCGGTTATCAATGATGTCGTGGACGGCGCCGCGCAGCTGCAGGTCTTTCTGACGGACGATTTGCTTCATGATGGCCACATCCATCGGGCTTCGCTCCTGCATCAGCTTAAACGGCGCGCCCACGTCAACCGCTTCAAACTGGTCGATATCCCCCATCGAGACCGCGCGACCGCCGCCGCTGGCAATGGCCTGGAACAGTGCTGCCGTATCCTGGTTGCCTGCCATTGATGACTCATCGATAAGAAACACCTGTCCTTTATAGTCAGGTTTCCCGCCTGCGGCCGTCACCTGATCATGCTCAACGATAAAGGATTTAATGGTCTGCGCCCGGACACCGACGTCGCTCATCTCTTTCACCGCCTGGTGAGTTGGAGCAAGCCCCGTCATCACCGGACGAACGTCCGCCGGTATAGTCTCCAGTGCAGATATCACCGCCTTCAACTGCGTGGTTTTCCCCACGCCGGCATAGCCCTGAATCCCGATAAACTGGTCCGTGGTACCCAGCACCAGGGTGGTCGACTTTTTCTGTCCATCGGTCAGGCCGTTCAGCACGGCCTCCGGTACCTGTTCCAGCAACGGCTGCTGCGTGCCCTTGCCTTCCTCCACCACGCGCAAGATGGCTTTCTCCATCTCCCAGGTGGCCCGGGAAACCAGTACCGGCTCGCCCCCTGCGGATACGGACAACAGCTCGCCATTTTTGATCATCGCGCCAATTTCATTCCCGATGGCCTCAAGGTCGGGATGATATTTCTGCGCTTCCGTCGCGAGCTTCAGCTCGCTGATTACCACGGTGCGCTGGTCGTTAATGGCACGCCAGACGGCCAGTCCGGCGTCCGTCCGGACGCTGTCATGCAGTGAACCCACTGCCTGACTGACGTCATCGTGGCCACTCAGGTTTCTGACCAGCTGCACGGGAGAGGCATTGGTCTTCATACGCTGCAGCCTGGCTTCAGCCCGGTCCTGCACTTCGGCAGTGAATACTTCCGCCCGGTGGCCACTCTGCGCCAGCGAGTTCATGGTCTGGGTCGAGATGTCGCGGCTGTTCAGCGCGGCCAGCACCACGCCGGTGTCGTTATCCCGGCCGCCCGGGGCGGTCACGTAAGCATGTGACAGATAGAGCGGCTGGTCTTTTGGCAGCGTCAGGGTGTCTTCCCCCCGTTTCACCTCAATCCCCTTTTCACTTATCCCGGTCACCTCAAGACGATCTTTGGCCTTCAGGCTGTGCTCGCGGTCGCCCGCCACGGACAGCAGTTTTTCGCCGGTGGCCACGCTGAGGGTTTCACGGCTGAAGAGACGCCAGTCAGCGCTGATATCCCCGATTTTCATCCGGGTCAGCACGCCGTCACCGTCGATGAGCGAGAGGACTCGCGTGTCGTCATGCACCCGGTCAATCACATACGACTTACGCTCTTTTGCGTCCGTGCGATCCTCAAGCACCATGCCGGAACGGTATGAACCGGGCATGCGCCGCGTTTTGCTGTCGAGCCAGACCGGCTGCCGGGCCTCTATCTCCACGCCGTCACGCCCCAGTTGTCCTGCGTTCTGCAGCGCCTCTCGTACCAGGCCTGTCAGCTGTGCCTGTTCACGCCTGCCGACCACGACGGCGGTGACGTTTTCACTGCCTCCGCTCAGCTCTGCAAACCGGTTGGCCAGCGCCTCGTAACGGTCGCGTTTGTTCGGAATACTGACCACTTCAGCCTCAAGCCCGGGCGCAGGCTCCGTGCGGCGGGAGCGGGCAACTCCCGCGGACTCCAGCACGGACATGGCGTTACCGTTCGCCTGCCGTCCGGCACTGTCGAGAAAGACCAGCTGTGCATCCTGCGCACGCGCTTCGCCCAGCAGAACCAGCGTCTCCTTGAGCCCCAGACGTTCTGCCCCTTCGATTATCAGCGTGCTCTGGGGTTTCATGTGGAAATCACCGCTCAGAATATGCTGCCGGCTGATAATCCGCTCCCGTAAATCGTCGGATTTCGCCAGCGAAATGGCGCGCTCGGCAGAGCTGGCCAGCACCTGCACATCACGACCGTTCGCCCCGGAAATACCGGCCAGCTGGGCGGTCAGGTCACGGATGCCCGCCACGCCTGACGGGGCATTCATCAGAACCAGGGCGTCTTTCTCCACAACTTCCAGCGCCGCCGGCGCGTACTGTGCCGGGCGGGTGAAACTGACGACTTTTGTGGATTTGAGATGCTCCTGACTCAGCGCCTGGATCGAGAGTTCATCCAGCAGGTGAATACGGGAGGTGAAAACCCCTTTCTCACTGTCCAGCGGCACAATCATGCCGTCCTTCAGCGCCGCATCGATGGCCACACGAATATCCTTAATCTCCGGCAGCCGTTCGCTCAGCTCAGCGGTGGTCATCATCAGCTCGCCAAAGGTGAAGCGCGTTTTACTGTCGCTAAGCTGCGAGATGGCCAGCCGGACAGCCTCAGTCAGTTCCGGGCGGGGTATTTCAGTGTCCAGCTGCGCTGCAGGAAAGCTCCTGGTCGCCGGCGTCTTTTCGGGAACAATCTGTGCCGGCTGACTCAGCGTGTCAGTCTGTTGTGGTACTGGCTGACGGGACAGGCTTTCCCGTTCTGCGGATTGAGCAGGTGTGTCGACGCTCTTTTCTGCCGTGGACGACGTCTGCGGAGAAGCCTGTTCAGGCCCGGCAGGAACCGGCTTAGTCTGGTGATCTCGCTCCGGCTGAGGCGCGGTCTCACGAAGACCTGCATCACGCGGCACCACGCTCTCCTGATACGCCTTCAGGTCAAATCCCTTCTCCTTCATCTGGCCCAGCCAGCGCTCCATCAGGCGCATCCGCGAAGGGTCAACTTTCGCCCTGCGGGTGTCTTTGGCGGCCACATCCCGGCTGCGCAGCGTGGCTTCAGCCCCCACGGCCCCCTGTATTTCCCTGCCCCGTGAGGAATATTCGTCCCTGACTTCTTCCGGAACGCCCTTGATCTCCCACATGCCATGCTTGCCTACTTCTTCCACTTCATGGCCGAGCGCTTCAACCCGCTCGCGCAGCGCGCTGCGATAGATTTTCCCGAGCGTGACCTGGTGCTTCATGACGGTCTCGATAAAACCGGCGTTATGGATATAGTCCGTGGCCAGGGCTTTCCATTTGCCCGCATACTCCGTCATGTTGGCAATCAGGAGATGGGTGTGCAGCTGCGGGTCGAGATTGCGCGAGGTATCATGCGTATAGGCGGCCGCCACCATCTTGCCGGTGTGTACAATGGACGTAACGCCGTCTTTCGTGTCGCGGGCCGAGATGAGCTTCTCCACATAGCCGGCCGCCACGCGGACGGCATGATTATGTGCTTCCACCATTTCTTTATCGTTGCCGATGAGTGCCAGAATGGACACGCTCTTGGGGGCGGAAAAGGTCAGGTCATGACCGGGGCGGTGGACGTGCTGTCCGTTAACCTCCTTGCCAAGCCGTGAGCCGTCCGGCAGACGTCCCTCGAGCACGGCCGTCAGGTCATCGCCACGGACATTGCCCTCAAGGCCCAGCTCTTTTGCACCTTCCCCCATCCAGAGGCTCTGCAGGCTGCCCAGAAAATAGTAGTTATCGGAATTGCTGTAGTAGCCTGCAGCCTCGCCGGCTGACGCTACTGGGGCGACTGACATCATAGTTCAGGCTCTCTGTCGTAATAGTGATGGTCGTTTTCGTCGTAACCCGGATCGTCCGCGTGACGGTGAATTAAAATGTTCTCTTCTTCCTTCGCCAGCTGCCGGCTCGTCCGGTGTGCTTCATCCGGGGTCTGCGGTGTCACTGACTTCCCAGCCGTCGTCAGACTCAGGCCGCCGTCTGGCAGTGCTGTCACCTTCATATCCAGGTTCATTGATTCGCCCGCATTCTCGCTGGCCTGACCTTCTTCTCCGCCTGATGTGGCTCCGGTATTGAGCCGCCGTTTCAGCATCCCCAGCGCGCCGGCCGCAGCAGGCTCGGAGGAAGTATCCAGCTGGGTTCTGCTGCGGATTTTTTGCAGTGCTGCAGGTATTTCCGGTTTAAGGGGCGCAGTCTCTTTTTGACGAGTTACTGAAGGAGGAGAAGACCGAAGAGAAACGACGTTGTCTTTTTTGTCTCCGGTGACAGGGTCTGTCACCGTGCTGTGATTTTCTGTTACTACTTCCGGGACCACTGGCTCTGTCCGCGATGTGACGTGCTCCCTGGCAGGTACCGGCTTCTGTTCAGGTGCAGCTCTGCGCGAAGGTTTCGGTTCTTCCATGCGAGTAGGAGCCACTTTTTCGACGGTCGACGTTACCGGCGAGCCGGAAGATCCTGAAGAAGAAACCGGTGCAGGAACGTCAGCTGCAGATGATGTCTCGCTACCCTTCTCCAGCACTTCGTCACCGGTCGGGAACGTCAGACCTGCTGCTGTCGCTGCGCGCTCATTCTCCTTAATAACTTTCTCCAGTTCCGGACTCAGTGCATCGCGGATATTGCGCTCGAGAAGGCCAGCGTGACGTTTTTTCAATGGACGGTATTTCAGCTTCAGGCGAACGACCGGATACTCGCCCGGAAGACGCACATAAAAGTTGAGGTTTGGCAGACGCATTATCTGCTCGTAGTCGACAATCGGGTTTCCGGTGACAGTTGCATGGTGTTCTCCTTTTGTTCTGTTTCCGGAGGCAACGCCTCCGGCTTCTTTGTCAGTCATCGAGCGCAGCGCGCAGGCTCAACATGACGTCATTTTCTTCTTTCAGGGTTTCTTCAGCTGATCCGCCGCCATCCTCCGCGCATACGGCGATACGTTGCATCTCCCGTCCTGCAAGCTGCATGACTAAGGCCAGCGATTTCGCGGGAATAGTCACGGTTCGCTTCTCGCGTCGCTCATCGAGCATGGTTTCGACTATCGCCCGTATCTGGCCGATATCCGCGCCGCTTTCAAGGCAGGAACTTAGCCGACGCAAGACTTCATCCAGTTCCTCATCGGTTAAATCCCAGTCAAGACAGACGCAACGAATGTCATTTCGATTCCAGCAGGCGAAAACGTATTTCTCGCCATCGAGGTCGGAATGTCTGAACATTTCAAGGGCAATTTCTCTTGCTGTACCAATCATGTTTTTCTCCTTTTATCGGGCGGCATCGCCGCCCGTGGTCAGTCAGTCAAGGGCACGCCAGATGGTGGCGCTTTCCGGATGGGTGTCAGCAAATGCCATAAGCTGCTCATAGCGACGGCAGAAGTGGCGGCACAGTTCTTCATGGTCATGGTTGCTGTGGTGCCAGCTACGGCGATTCAGTACCAGTGCCGTGAGGATGATCCCCGCCACTTCCCCGCTGACAGTCTGCTCAAACCAGTTATCCGGATTGCACAGGGTCAGGCTCTCCACGTCCGGAGCCATAAATCCGCCCCCGTCCGGCAGCCGGTAAAACTGCCAGAATCCTCCCTGATACTCGGGGCAGTAGCGCTGGGCGTAGGCATACACGGACGCCTCGGACGTCATAAAATCGCCGCCAAACAAATCAGGCAGGAAAGTCAGGCGCTGCGCACCCTCAAGACGAACAGCATCACAGGTCACGGTCTGGTTCATAGATCCTCCACGGTTAACATATTCTCGGTTCCGGCATCGCCGTGACGACACGACAGACCGGCGAAAAGCGGAGGACACAGGGGCGACGCCGCAAGCCGCAGCGCAAAGCCTTCACGGGCTGAATGCACCGTGAAGGGTGCGAACGGGTGAGGACGGAGGCGTCAGCGAACCCTTGTGGCCGATGCGGCCGGGCTACAGTGAAGTCACGGCGCATGCCGTCACCGCACGGAGCTTCTGGGGAGTTTCATTGTCCCGACGTGGCCCGGAGGGCGGCGGCGGATAAAAGCGGAAGGCACTGACATCCTTTTCGCAGTGGATGGCCACCGGTTGCCGGGGGCGTTACCCCGGCGTTAACTCAGGCGGCCAGCACCTCCTGTAAGGCGCGAACGTTATTCAGCTCATCCCTGACGGATTCAGGCTCCAGCCGCCCGGCTTCCCAGGCCATTCCGATCCGGTTTTCCAGGTCGCATTCATAGTTACGCAGGACGCGGGACAGGAGTACCGCGGGTACACTCACCTGACGGTTTGCCGCTTCGCGCTGACGGGTCAGAAGATCGCTGACAGTCAGATTATTTACCCCCTCCTGACGGTATTGCGTCATTTTCATTTGGCCGAGCGCCTTCATCACCTCCCGGATTTCTGCACCGTCCGGTTCTGGCTGGGCTTCACGGCAGGCCACGCTAATCCCCTCTTCCGTCCAGACCAGCAGGACCAGGAGTTCGTCAGGCGTGAACATATTTTCTAGATCTTCACAAAGTTCTTCGCGGGTTCCGTACATTGTTTTTTCTCTCTTGTAAGGGGTTACAGGCCGGGCCTCAGCCCGGCAGGGTCAGTCAGTCCTGAAAGGTATCGTCCAGCACCAGGGCTTCGCGGTAGGCTTCCAGAAGCAGGGTGTTGATCCGGCGCAGAGTCTGCGCTGCCATACGTTCAGTAAGCGTTGCCGCGTCGTGCCGGTGCTGCGATTCGAGGCGGTTCAGCAGCATCCGCACATCACACATGGCATTGCTGAGCGCTGCCACGTCCGCGCGCAGGTGTTCAAGGCCCGGGTAATTCATGCTGCCTCCGGATAGTCAGGGTAAAACGCGCCGTCATTAGCCGCCGGCATCCTTCTCGCCCGTTCAACCTGTGCCAGACGGCGGACGCCGGCGGCGTGGTACTCCTCAAGCATCTCGATCCCGATATAGCGGCGGCTGACTTCGGCGGCGGCCACGCAGGTGGAGCCGCTGCCGGCGAACGGGTCAAGGACAATGGCCCCCGGACGCGTGAGCGATTCGATCAGCGGTCGCAGGCTCTGCACCGGCTTCTCCGTCGGGTGGTGTCTGTTGCCCGTGTATTTCCAGGGGATAACGTCCGGGATGGGACGGTCCGGGGTTTGCGGCCTCCCCTTCGCCAGCAGGTAGGCGCTCTCATGGGTGTAACCCACGAACGTCGATTTTGAAGCGTAGCTCTTGGCAAAGACGATATGGCCAACCACCCGGAAGCCGGCCGCTTTCCACGCATTCAGAAACAGATCCGCGCGGTTCCAGGCATAGAAGCTCACCATAAGACTGTCGTTTTTCAGCACGCGGTACATTTCATTACAGGCGGGCTGGAGCCATTCGGCAGAGTTGTCCCCGGCCAGGGTGCGGCCGGTACGGTCTTTATAGCCAACCAGATACGGCGGATCGGTAAGAATAAAATCAACGGCACGCGCCGGAAAACGGGACATCACCTGCACGCAGTCACCCAGAATAAAACGGGACATAGACACACTCCTCTCTGATATGCGGCACCCTGTTGCGCCGTGCCGCCACAAAAACCCGGCTGAAAGCGGAGGGCGCAGGGGCGACGCCGCAAGCCGCAGCGCAAGCCTTTCACGGGCTGAATGCACCGTGAAAGGTGCGAACGGGTGAGGACGGAGACAACGTGAACCCTTGCGACCGCAGCGGCCGGGTTAGCGTGAAGGCACGGCGTTGAACACGCCGCCAGCTGGCGGCAATAAGGCGGAGGGAACCGACATCCTTAATGAATTTCATGGCTTCAGGACACCCCCTCCCCGGATGGTGTCCTTTTTTTCAGCGCCCCTTCACGTGGTCGATAGCGAACTGCAGCGTGTCCCAGTTAAAACCGATGCCTGCATCGTGGCTGTGGTCGCAGATACGCATGGCTTCTGCAATTTCCTCCTCTGACAGACTGCCATCGAGCGACAGGAAATCATCTTCCAGCCAGAACTTCCCGAGACACAGTGCATCCGGTGGGTACTGCTTCAGCCTGGCGATGAGCCCTGCCACCGTCACATCATCACGACATGCTGGACGCGACGGCAGGACGCGATCGGCGATATCGTTCCAGCACCAGTCTTCCTCTTCCGGTACGGGTTCATGCAGGGTCTGTAATTCCACACCCGGCAGCAGGGAGAGCTGCTCCAGAATATCCCCCAGAGAAAGCCGCTCTCCGCTGGCATCTTCACTCCCCAGGTAATGGTGGTTGATGTACACGGCAAACTCGCCGTTATCGAGTTCAATACAGGTCAGTCTGAACATGGTTGTGTCCTCAGCATCCGGCACCCTCTTGCGCCGTGCCGCCACAAAAACCCGGCTGAAAGCGGAGGGCGCAGGGGCGACGCCGCAAGCCGCAGCGCAAGCCTTTCACGGGCTGAATGCACCGTGAAAGGTGCGAACGGGTGAGGACGGAGACAACGTGAACCCTTGCGACCATAGCGGCCGGGTTAGCGTGAAGGCACGGCGTTGAACACGCCGCCGGCTGGCGGCAATAAGGCGAAGGGAACCGAGTTCCTTTTTATTCAGGAGGAGGCAGAGGTTAAAACGAGGTAATGTCTGACGGCAGGTACAAGATATCAGCCTGCCGTTTTTTAGTTCTGAAGTGTACGGGGCCGGATTTAACGCGCAGGGGCAGCACCAATACGTCTCAACGCATCCTGAACTTCACGCAGCCCAAAAATATCTTCCGGCGGCTGCTCTTTTCCGGCCAGACTACAGACCGTAAAGACGGCATTTGATGCGTTTAATCTCTCACGGTGCAGCGCCTGCAGCGCCACAACGACCAGCGTGCGTTCATCTCCAGTCAGTTCTTCAAGCTGCATACTGTTTCCTTCAGGTTAATGTTCATATTCATCCCCACCCCTTTGGTTTTTTCTCGTCAAACGCCAGGAGAACCCCTAGACCAATCAGCGAGGCGTAGCAGACCTGCATCACGATTGT
Organism: Enterobacter sp. UPMP2060; assembly: GCF_053709655.1. NCBI lineage: Bacteria > Pseudomonadati > Pseudomonadota > Gammaproteobacteria > Enterobacterales > Enterobacteriaceae > Enterobacter > Enterobacter sp. UPMP2060. The sequence continues at coordinate 82,731 of NZ_JBSKJQ010000013.1, read as the reverse complement.
CACCGGCAGGGATATGTTATCAGCCAGTACGCCGGGAATCACAACGGCGACACCCGCCAGTATCATTCCCCTGCCGGTCTTTTTGACCCGTTCCGGCCACTGAGATTCAGGCACGTTCCGGGCGCGCAGAAAGTTATGAATGCACTGCTCTGCCTTCTGTTTAATCACTGACATGTTTTAGTCTCCAAATGCCCGTCGCATATTTTTCTTTATCCTGGTCGCGTCACCGGTTACCGGTGCGGCAGGCTCTGCTGGTTTCTTCGGCACTGCAGCCTTACTCGCGCCAGCTGTACCGGCCATCTGCTGAACCAGAACCTGCAGCTCGCTGACCGTGCCGGGCGGTACCGGCATACTGGCCAGCAGACGCGGCAGCTCCGGTACGGTCGTGTGCAGGGCCAGACCGGTGATAATCAGGTTTCTCAGCAGCTCGCCACGCAGGCGGGATGACACGCCCGTCAGCACACGCTCAACCCGTTCACTGCTCCGGTCATCCTGAAGCGTCAGGGTGTAACGTCGGCGCTGGTATTCCATCTCCGGAGACATGGCCAGAGCCGCCACGCCATCATCAGGCTCATCAGGAAGTTCTGAGAGTGAAGACCAGGTGCCGGAGACCAGAGCCATCACGGCGCAAAGCCGGATGGCGCTCAGATGCCCGTCAAAGAACACCGGGATCAGCGCCGGTAAACGTGCATCAGTCTGGTGCATCACCGCCCCGGCGGTGGCGGCGGTCCGGATGAAGTCACCGCGCAGGGGCTGTGAGATGGTGCTGATGGTCGCCATCGCCGCGATGTCGGTGCGATCGTCGCTGTGCAGATAGAAAGAATACTGGCCGTCCGGCACGTTTAGTCCTCTTTATTGTAAAGGGCAATCTCTCTGGCCAGCGCCAGCTGCGGATCGCCTATAACCTCGATACGGTCGGGAGCCAGAGGCCAGGTCTGGCGGATAGCCTCTTCAATGAGGGATGCCCCACCCCCGACCAAGAATACCCGGTTAACGTTCCTGAAGGCCGTCAGCTCACTGGTGACGCGCGCGCCCAGGGAAGTGATTGCCTCAGTAATTTTGTTCAGAACATCGTCGATTTTTCCGGCATCGTTGATCACTCGTTGCAGATACTGACGATCATTGCGGTTGCGGATGACCGTGTCAGCAATTAGCGCGCTGGTTTCGCTGTCTGCAGCCCGCAGCGCGCCTGCAGCTGCGCGGGTGACCTGTGACACGCCGACAGACGGATTGCCGTGTACAGCACTGATATCGTCAAACTGTCCGACAATCACGCCGGCATCGAGCGTGGTACCGCCGAGATCGATAATCAGGGTGGTCTCAGCGGGTCCGGGCTTCAGCTCAGCGAGACGGGAGAACGCCGCCGGCAGTGATTCCGGCATCACCTTAACGTCCGTTACGGTAAATGCCCTGCCCTTATTCAGGACCAGCTCACGCATCAGGTTTTCACGTTTGCGTCGGATGTTCTCCTCGTTCCGCTGGCAGTCCCCGTCATAATACTCGCTCAGTGGCAGCGTCACGGTCAGGCTCACCGGCTGCGGCTCAAGTCCGCTGTTCAGCAGCGCATGATGCACGGCCAGCAGGTTGAGATCACCGTACTGATATTCCACGTTTGTTGTCGGGATGGCATCCCGGCTGACGCTGTCCCAGGTGTATTTCAGCGTGCCCACCTGATAGTTGAACGTTGCGGCACTGAATTCCGCCACTTTCCAGCCATGCCGGAAGGAGTTAGCAGTAACCCGGGTCTGCAGCTCGTTTCCCTCAAACCAAGCCAGCTTAACATTAGTTGAACCATCATCGCAGTAAATATTCATCATTATGCTCCGTCAATTAAACTCAATTTGATACACATTATAAGAGCAAAATGGAAAAACAAAAGTCTTATTTCTCATTATGAGCAATACAAAATAATCAAAATGATATTTAAGAACATTTTGAGTAGCTTAGGTTACTCACAAAGCACATTGAGCAGGTGATCTGGATTATCCTCACGCTGTTAAATATACTGTATGCATAACCAGTATATTTAGACGTCAGGAGGAAAGATGAAACTGCAGCTTTTCAGCACCGGGAAAGAACTCCCGCCACAGGCCCATCCGTTGTTTGCTGACCTGGCCAGCTGCGGTTTTCCCAGCCCTGCAGCTGACTATGTCGAGTCCGACCTGGATCTCCATGATTACTGCATACGTCATCCGAGCGCGACTTACTACCTGCGTGCCAGCGGAGACAGCATGGCCGACGGTAGCCTTTACAACGGCGATCTGCTGGTTGTGGATAGTGCAGAGAAGCCTCAGCACGGTGATATTGTTGTGGCCAGCGTGCAGGGGGAATTTACGGTTAAACGGCTTCTGCTGACGCCACGACTGACGCTGCAGCCCATGAACGCCTCGTGGTCGCCGATTTATCCCGACCCGGACGATCTGGATATCTTTGGCGTCGTCACGCACATCATCCACCGCCCAAGGGAGATGTACTGATGTTTGCACTGGCCGATGTGAACAGCTTTTATGCCAGCTGTGAACGTGTTTTCCGCCCGGACTTGAAAGGAAAGCCGGTTGTGGTGCTCAGTAATAACGATGGCTGCGTAATAGCAAGAAGTGCCGAGGCAAAGCCCTGGATCAGAATGGGCACGCCGTGGTTTCAGATGAAAAACGAGAGATATCCGGAAAAAATATACGCATTTTCAAGCAATTATGAACTTTAGTAAGTTAAGTGGAATGCAACATTTTCTGTGTAAACTTTGAACAGGGTTCCTGATTACAAAGGAGAACACAATGCTCACCACTTTATTCTGTACTCCTGCCAGTTCACAGGCAGAACGATGGTTGGGGTTATTATCCGATCTCGGCAGGTCACCGGCGACAATTCATGCCTACCGCGGCGCACTTACTCACTTCTTTCACTTCTGCTGCCAGCAGGAATTGCCCCCCGAGCAGGCAAGCTTTGAAGATATCGCTGCGTACATTCGCCCCCAGTTACCCGGCATGCCTCAGCCTGCAGCCAGTGCAACGCTTCAGCTTCGCCTTTCTGCTATACGTCTGTGGTTTGACTATCTGATTTACATGGGGGTAATTATCCGGAACCCTTTACCGCGAGCAGGCACACCCCACATGCCTTCAGCAGGACGCGGTATGGTCCAGCGAATAACACGACTGCCACAAATTCCGGATGACGGCCAGTGGTATCATCTCTTGGGTTATATATCAGACTGTTCATTGCGCGATCGTCTGATGCTAGCTCTGGCGTATCATGGTGCGCTAAGACGCTCTGAGGTGACAACAATAACCATAGAGGATATCGATCCTGCCCACAGGCTTATACGGATTCGCGCCGAAAACACTAAAGGCAAACGCGAACGGGTGGTCTGCTACGGCCCGGCGATTACGCCGGTACTGGCAGCACATCTCAGGAACCTGAGGCAAACGGGTATTACTGGTGGAGCACTGTTCCGTTCGTTTTCTGACAGAAATTATGGCTCACCGCTTTCATACTGGAGCTGGACTAAAACGGTTCGCGAGTGGTCAGACAGGACCAGCATGCCATTTCTGACCACGCACACCTTTCGTCACCTGCGACTGACACATCTTGCCCGGGCGGGATGGAAGCTGCATGAGATAGCAACCTATGCTGGTCATCGTGATCTACGCACCACGCAGATATATATCCATCTTTCAGGCACTGATCTTGCGGCCAGAATGGCGATGACTGTTGCGGAGACTGACCGGAAAATCGCAGCTATCATGTTTGGCCCGGAGAGAGAGAATGACAGGCAAGCGTGATAAAGGTTTCATATACCCGCATTTTTGCCGTGCAGATTATGACCTGCACGCTGGCTTTAGTTCTGAGCAGAAAGAAGCGCTAAGTACAAGCCATAAACGCTCCCGTAACTATGGCAGGTCCGGTTCCCTCTCTTCCCTGATCACCCCCCTGCTGGATATCGCCAACAACAGTGGCACCGGCTGTAGACTTACCCGCACTGTAATTATGGCGATGCTGACTGAAATGCAAAATGTAGGGCAACCCTGCTGGAACTGGCGGAAAGACCAGTGGATCTCCCTGTTTGATAAATATCGTCGCGGTAAACCACTTATGATGGCATTTGCATATCATCTCGGTCCATTCACGTCGCCGCTTCAGATCCCTCATGAAAACACTCTGTCGCTTTACGCCAGTGCCATCTACGGCAACGCGATTTTCCGGGACCAGCTGAACCGGCTGTCGGAAGCACTGATATCACTGGGCTATTCCCCTCAGCACCTGCGGCATGCCGTTTCCTCCCCCCTGGGTCTGCTGATGCTACTCAATGATAATCCCAGGCTTGAAGAGATGACCACAGAGCTTCTCTGGCAAGCTCAGCAGTACCACGATAAGCGCGTATCAAGACACGTAGGGAAAATTTCTCATGGGCTTGCCGCACTTGGCATTATTGCAAAGCCGGTACGAATGCGTAACTACACCGAATGGCATGAGAAGCCGGTCGAAAATATCAGCCCTGAATGGGTCGCATGGTGCAGACGCTGGCGTGAGACATCTGTGCTTCGTCCCAGAACCCGTGAAAACCAGTACAGCTTTATTCTTCGCTGCGGCCTCTGGCTGGCAAAGGAGCATCCCGAGGTGAAGGTCCCGACAGACTGGTCTATTGAGACATGTGCCAGTTTTATCGCTGCTGTGGGGCGAATGAAAGTGGATGAGCTGTCTCTGGGGACTGAACATGGACTGCGGAAGTCCAAACGCTCCGGAGAGCCCATGATGCCACATTCACGTGCACATTTTATCTATTCGCTGCGACGATTTATGAGCGATTTCGAACTCTGGGGCTGGGGACGCCTTAATTTCAGCCCCGCCCGTCACCTTTTCACGCCGGATACCCCACTTTTTCGCCGTGGTGTAAATCCGAGAGTGATAGATGATCCCGTCTGGCTCAAACTCATCTGGGCCAGTCTGAACCTGCGCCACGAAGACCTGCTCAGTGAAATTCACTATCCCCTTTCCATGCTTCAGGCAATGGCTGTTATCTGGACCCATGCAGGTTTACGACAGAATGAACTCCTGCGCCTGACTACGGAATGCGTCACGCCTCAGTCAGAAGACATTATCAGGGAGGATGGTAGTGTCGTTCCTGCCGGAACACTATGTTATCTAAACGTCCCGGCAGGAAAGACATCGAAAGCATTTGTTAAACCCGTCTCTGTCATTGTAAAAAAATATGTAGACATATGGTTGAACGTCCGTCCCGTGGATCAGGCAAAACTGAATGATGATCGCACCGGAGAAAAAGTCCGTTATCTCTTCCAGTATCGCGGCAAGCCGGCAGGCAGCGATGTGATTAACCGGACGGTCATCCCTGTCCTCTGCGCTAGAGCGGGGCTACCGGTTGAAGACAGCGGAGGCGCCATAACCAGCCACCGTGGACGGGCTTCAGCCCTGACTGCGCTTGCCAGCGTACCACAGGGCATGTCGCTGTATGAACTGATGCAGTGGTCAGGTCATTCATCACCACAGTCAACCCTGCATTACATTCGCATCCGCCCTACACAGCTGGCAGCGTCATTTGTGAAGGCCGATCGGATAGCCCATATGATAAGCGTACTGGTCGATCACGATCCGGAAGCGGTCTCGCCCACAGGTCCGGCAACCTATTATGACCTTGGTGAGTCCTTCTGCATGAATCCATTCTGGAGCAGTTGCCCGCACAGAATGGCCTGCATTGGTTGCGATTTTAATCTGCTGAAAGACAGTGCGCGCGGACTGATGCTGGAGAGTAAAACATCTATCAGGCGTTATCTCGAAGAGGTCCCGCTCACGCCTGATGAGAAAACCATTGTAGAGCAGGATATTAAAAAAGTAGAACAGGCTCTTGCAAAATTAACCGGTAAGTCCGGAGGATAAAATGAACCAATATGAGCAAAAAGCGAAGATTGCGCACATCAGAGCATATTAACCAATAGGTTGCAGATCAAATCGCCTGTAACAGCCTTTCTGGCTGTTTGTATATAATTATGAAAAAATGGTGAGTAGAGTTTCAGGGTAACAGGGGATGCTTATGTCGGTTTTCCACAACTGGCTACTTGAGATCGCATGTGAGAATTACTTCGTCTACATCAAACGCCTTTCCGCCAACGATACCGGCGCAACAGGTGGTCACCAGGTAGGGCTTTATATCCCTTCAGGTATCGTTGAAAAACTGTTTCCGTCTATCAACCATACCCGTGAACTGAACCCTTCGGTTTTTCTCACCGCACATGTGTCATCGCATGATTGCCCTGACAGCGAAGCCCGGGCAATTTATTATAACAGCCGTCATTTTGGTAAAACCCGGAATGAAAAAAGGATTACCCGCTGGGGTAGAGGCAGCCCACTTCAGGATCCTGAAAATACAGGGGCTCTGACGCTCCTGGCTTTCAAGCTTGATGAGCAAGGGGGGGACTGTAAGGAAGTAAATATTTGGGTATGCGCCAGCACTGATGAAGAGGACGTCATTGAGACCGCTATTGGTGAAGTTATACCCGGAGCGCTTATATCCGGCCCCGCAGGACAGATTCTTGGCGGACTATCTCTACAGCAAGCGCCAGTAAATCATAAATATATTCTACCTGAAGACTGGCACCTGCGCTTTCCGTCGGGAAGTGAAATTATTCAGTATGCAGCCAGCCATTATGTGAAAAATTCCCTTGATCCGGATGAGCAACTTCTTGACCGCCGGCGCGTGGAGTACGACATATTTCTGTTGGTTGAGGAACTGCATGTTCTGGATATCATCCGGAAAGGATTTGGCTCTGTGGATGAATTTATTGCGCTGGCCAATTCTGTCAGCAATCGCCGTAAATCCAGAGCCGGGAAGTCGCTGGAACTGCACCTGGAGCATCTATTCATTGAGCACGGCCTGCGACACTTTGCGACGCAGGCCGTCACAGAAGGTAATAAAAAACCCGATTTCCTTTTCCCTTCCGCAGGGGCTTACCACGATACTGAGTTTCCCGTAGAAAATCTGCGCATGCTGGCAGTCAAGACTACCTGTAAGGATCGCTGGCGTCAGATACTGAATGAGGCCGATAAAATTCATCAGGTGCATCTGTTTACACTCCAGGAGGGAGTTTCTCTGGCTCAATATCGGGAGATGCGGGAGTCGGGTGTCAGACTAGTCGTGCCATCATCTCTGCACAAAAAATACCCGGAGGCGGTGAGAGCTGAGCTAATGACGCTAGGTGCGTTTATTGCTGAGCTGACAGGGCGTTACGCAGATATTCCATAGATTATCTCCCGGCATAAATACCGGGAGGAGCGATCAGATTCGTTCAACCTTGCACAAATCGGCATAAACCGCTTTCAGGATATAAGGTTCAAGCAGTTTGGCTACGGCTTCAAACACGGGCACCACTACGGAGTTACCGAACTGCCTGTACGACTGAGTGTCTGACACAGGAATGCGAAAAGGCCTGCCATCTACTTTTTCAAAACCCATAAGGCGCGCGCACTCTCGTGGAGTCAGCCTGCGGGGCCGATGCGCCTGATTTTCTTCGTTCGCGAAGTCTGTTTCACCTGTGGCCATATCCCAGCCACGGTCTATCAGAATTTCAGACCCGTCTTTGTGATAGCGAGCAGAAAGCGTACGGGCAATGCTTTCTTTATTTTCAGGATTAACGAGGCCAAAACCGAATCCGTTACCCTTAGCTGCGTGCTTTTTGGCGTAGTTATAGAGATACTCCCAGAGTTTCGGCGTCAGTATATATTTGCTGTCAACCACGGGTTCCAGCAGTTCGCCAAATGACGGACGCTGTTCCGGATAAAAACGACTAATATCGCGCAGGGTAAAGCCCTGATGAATATTCAGATCACGACGGAAACCGACCAAAACGATACGTTCTCGGTGCTGAGGTAAAAAGTGCTTTCCGTCGATAACTTTAGGATCGCTTTTGCCCATCTCAGCTGCATCCGCAACTTCATAGCCCAGTTCGTCGAGGGTATCCATGATGACTTTAAAGGTTTTACCTTTGTCATGGCTCTTCAGGTTTTTAACGTTTTCAAGAACAAAGATGGCAGGTTTTTTTGCGCGGATAATACGCGCCACATCGAAGAAAAGCGTTCCCTGAGCCTCACATTCGAAACCATGCGCGCGCCCGAGCGAGTTTTTCTTGCTTACGCCCGCAAGGCTGAACGGTTGACAGGGGAAACCTGCCAGAAGTACATCATGATCCGGCACATGCTCATTAATGTAAGCATAGGCATCGTTTTCAGGTACTTCAGGTTTATCACTGAGCGTGACTTCCCGAATATCGAGATTGAAAGTGTGTTCCTGAGCATCGTTAAACCAGTTAGCTTTATATGTGCGCACAGCCTCTTTATTCCATTCACTGGTAAAAACGCACTGGCCACCGATGGTTTCGAAGCCCTTCCGTATACCTCCAATGCCAGCAAACAGGTCAATAAACCGGAAGGCATAGTCAGGGTGATGTGCAGGCGCTTCCGGAAGCATTTTTCGTAGAAGTTCCTCTTCGGCTAACGTCAGCGACTTAGGTGAGCACTTACCATTAATCCAGCGATTAAGAGTCTCGCGACTCCACTCATTTTTACCAACTTTTCTAAGCAGTTCAGCCACGTACTTCTGGTCATAGATTTCCAGCACCTGCCCGAGCAGCTTTTTATCATTTTCCTGTCGCAGTTGTTCTTCCGCCTCTGCTTTCTCAAGCAGATCCTGCGCCAGTAATTCAAATTCAGACATATTGCCTCCATTGGGTCTTATGGGTGAAACTGTATCACTCATTTGACCCAGAGGAAATGTTTTTATCTGGATATTTAAACAGGGTTATTGTTAACGGAAATCAGCTTTTTGTCATTACAGGGCCAGAAAGATACTATCTGGCGGCATAAAAAGCGCCATGTCTCGCATGTCCCAACTTTAGAGGCTTCTGTGTCTCGCCAAAAAGGCCTGCTTATCAGCAGGCTCAATTGAATTGGAGATCCAGGTAGGTGAGTATTACTACTCACCTTCACTGCTAAGAAGAGCTACATCTAGACCATACGTTCAGGCCGTTTCCAGTTCAGCATCATCGTTCGACGCCCCGATATTAAGGAGCAGCCTGTCACATTCAACAATAACGTATTCCGGGATAAGATCGAATCGTGTGGGGTCTAGTTGGCAGATAAACTCGTTTTCAATATGATAGGTTTCATTCACAAACTTGCGAATGACACGGTTATCGGCCTCAGGTTCCAGTAGTCGGAACACCTGAAGTTTTTCATAGCCATTCGTGCAGCTTCGATATAACGACAGAATTTTGTCAGGATCATTCAGCAAGCTCAGCATATGGGGGTAATCAAAACCAAAAATATTTTTAGTGATTAAACTGCATCCATTAAGGAAGCTCTCCGGGTCCATCATCGGGTACCCTGTTCCTTCAATCAGAGGTAGGCGTGTGTCGATTGGTTCCTCTCGGCGGTGAAACAAGTTAGAAAGTACCTGATAAACATCACCTCGATTGTCCATGATTTCATAATGCCTGCGAAGATAAATGAGCTTGATCAGGTCATCACAGTCGGATTCGAGAACCACTTTGCAGATTTGGGCAAACGTCAGAATATCGCTTTCGCGGATAGGTAATTCAGTTATCGTGCCAGTGCTATAACGTAAATAGGATGCAGTAACCTGGTTATTAAACAACTTCTTCACCGACTTCAGAGTATCGATGATTGGCTCAACGTCATGTGTAAGCATCAGTACCGTCTGGTTTTTCAAACACTCAGATGAGTCACGGCGGAACAACATTTCTAGGATGGCAAATTTTTTGTTTTTATCAAACGAAGAGATAGGATCATCGAGAATAATCAGGTTGGGCTTACGAGCCAGGCATTCGTACATAAAAAGAACGATCGAAAAGGCATTACGCTCGCCGTAGCTCAAATGTTGGCTACCTCCACTGAGATAGTCGGTATAGTCGACATGGCGAAGCTTAAGACGGCACTGTTCTCCATCGCCAGATATATCTACCTGATAGCGGTAACCCGCATATGCCAGAAAAGTGTTGATATCCTTCTTGTGTTTCTGAATGAGCCGCTGCATGCCAGCGCGTTGCTTGTTGATTTGCCCCTGCAGCAAACCAGCCTGGGAAATGAGGCTATCTAACGAGGCGTTCAGTCGCCCAATTGTTGCAAGAGTTTTATCAGATTGCAGCTCGGAAAAATACTTCACATCCAAACGAAAAGAGGCTAAAGAGGCACGAATATTTCCGGCGTCGTTAAAAGTAAAACTGTTCAGGGTTTTTAATGTTAAGAGCATGGCCAGAAGATTTTCTGTCTGCTGCTTTACGGTAACAAGATAGTCTTCATGCTTCTTCTCCAATCCTCCCTGTAACGTCGTTATTTCCCTCAGACGGGAGCGTGCGGCTTCGGAAAAATACTCGCCTAATTTATCAAGTACTGTGATGATACCAACCAGATTTTTGATCACTGCTTTGTCATATTCAGCGCTTACTTTGCTAATTTGTTCTGCTTTTTCGTGAGAATCACCTGTGCAGAAAGGACAGCATCCCTCAGAGAGTGAGCAGAAATTTTCATACCCTTTGGTCTGCCACTCGATCCACTCTACATTACGAGGACTCTGAATAAATGGCTGATAAGGCTCTAGCCCGGAGGGAATATGCTGAAGCTTGTTACCCCCTGCCAACCCCTTCATCCCCGTAGAGGCTTTAGATAAGCCCTTGCTTGTCAGCTTGAACGCACCACTAAGCTCCTGAAGATGTGTAATAAATAGCTCAAGCTCATCATTACCACTGAATTCCTGCCGGATTGCCATTACCATCGAGTCGATCTCTCGCTCCGTTTGGTTGTAGGTTTCTGTTTTGATAAAGATGTCAAAGCTGTTACTAATCAGTTCATCAGGCTGAAATGTGAACTGAGATACGTACTTTTCATCAAAGCACATTACATCCTGAATTTGCTCTGTACCCGTTACACTGGGCTGAAATTCGTCGGGATTCGCTGCTCGAAACTTAAAAGGTAGCAGACTGTTAAGACCAGCGGCATCACGAGAAACACTGTGCAAAATGGCACGTGATATGGTGCTTTTACCCGTGCCATTTGGAGCGAACTTAATGTTAAGTTTATTTTCAGAGAGTGTAATGCAAGCGTTATCTATGTTATTGCAGTAGTTGATTTCAACATCCATTGAAAAATCCTTCTAACATGCTGAGCTGGAGAAGACTGCATCTTTTTATTAAACCCATAACGGTGGTCTTTTCATTTTACCATCGCATCAGGGAAGCCAAACAGATAGCTGACTACCTGCACTGGAGGATTAATATACGAAATTATTAGTTGTGAATCTTGAGATATGGTAACAATTTCGGACGTATGCTTTTAGTTCATAGTAATCTTTTAAAGCATGCATTATTTATATAGATTTTCTATTCCACATAAATGCATCGATGTCGGCGCGCGTGATGAACTGCCTGGAGGAACTGGCTCCGAGGGTGGAACAGTATTCGATTGACGAGATGTTCCTCGATCTGACCGGTGTGGAGCACTGCATGGACCTGGAGGACTTCGCTCGGCAGCTGCGACAGCACGTGTATGACTGTACCCGTCTGACCATTGGCGTGGGTGCCGGACCGACGAAAACCCTGGCAAAATCAGCCCAGTGGGCCTCAAAGGAGTGGAAACAGTTTCGTGGTGTGCTCGCACTGACCCGGGGGAATCCTCAGCGAACGCGGAAACTGCTTTCACTGCAGCCGGTCGAAGAGATCTGGGGCGTGGGAAACCGTATTGCACGAAAGCTCAATGTTCTGGGCATCAAAACCGCGCTCGATCTGGCCCTGACGAACCCGGCCTTTATCCGCAAAAATTTCTCCGTCGTTCTCGAGCGAACAGTACGCGAACTGAACGGGGAAAGCTGCATGTCGCTTGAAGAAGCCCCGCCAACAAAGCAGCAGATCGTCTGCAGCCGTAGTTTCGGCGAGAAGGTCACTGAATACGACTCGTTCCGCCAGGCTGTCTGTCAGTACGCAGAGCGGGCCTCAGAAAAGCTGCGTAAAGAGCGCCAGTACTGCCGGCATATTTCCGTTTTCATCAAAACGTCTCCGTTCGCGGTTAAAGAGCCTTACTACGGCAACGTGGCCACGGAGAAACTGCTTACACCCACTCAGGACACCCGGGACATTATTGCGGCCGCCACAACGGCTCTGGAGCGTATCTGGAAGGATGGGCATCGGTATGCCAAAGCCGGGGTGATGCTGAATGACTTCACCGGCTCCGGCGTTTCGCAGCTGCAGCTGTTCGACGAACGTCCGCCACGTCCTCACAGCGCCGAGCTGATGAAGGTTCTCGATGGCATTAATCATTCTGGTCTGGGACAGGTCTGGTTTGCCGGACGAGGGATTGCGCCATCCTGGCAAATGAAACGTGACATGCTCTCCCCTGCGTACACGACTCGCTGGAAAGATATCCCCATTGCAAGGATCAGTTAAATTTCGCCTTTCAGAGAGAGCCAGTAGTGCTCGCCGCAGCCGAACGACAGGGCGAAGCCCGCGAGTGAGCGAGGAAGCACCAGGGAACTGAAAGGACATATTCCGCTTACGCTCGGTGTTTAATGGATACCCCACTCTGCTTGATCCACTTATCCACTTATCCACGGGCATATTTTTATAAGATCTTTTTAAAGGGTTGTTAGGTTTACCTTTTTAGAATGCCTCTCAGCCCTTTATTCATGCGGGTTTGAGAAGGATCTGTGTGACAATCTGCCCTTTCAGTGTGACAAATTACCCTCAACCACCCTCTTAAAGTGTGACAGATTGCCCTTAACCCTGTGACAAATTGCCCTCATGATTTGCTGTATTCCACAAAGTTATCCCAACCTGTTGACTCTTTTTCAATTAGTGTGACAATCTAAATTCCTGTCACACTTTACACGGACCTGTCATGACGGAAGTTGCGGTTATCAACCATAAAAAACGTAAGAATAGCCCGCGAATTGTCCAGTCAAACGAACTGACTGAGGCGGCATACAGTCTTTCTCGCGATCAAAAGCGTATGCTTTATCTCTTTGTGGACCAGATCAGAAAATCTGACGGTACGCTGCAGGAGCATGACGGGATATGTGAAATTCAGGTCGCCAAGTATGCTGAAACCTTCGGGTTGACCTCCGCCGAGGCCAGCAAAGATATCCGTCAGGCTCTCAAGGGATTCGCGGGTAAAGAAGTGGTCTTTTATCGGCCTGAAGAGGATGCCGGGGAAGAAAAAGGTTATGAGTCCTTTCCCTGGTTCATCAAACGTGCCCATAGTCCCTCCAGAGGGCTCTACAGCGTTCATATTAACCCGTACCTCATTCCTTTTTTTATTGGCCTTCAGAACCGTTTCACACAGTTCCGACTAAGTGAAACGAAAGAGATCACCAATCCCTATGCCATGCGCCTGTACGAGTCACTATGCCAGTACCGTAAGCCGGATGGCTCTGGCGTAGTATCCCTGAAAATAGACTGGATCATGGAGCGCTATCAGCTTCCGCAAAGTTATCAGCGTATGCCGGACTTTCGCCGTCGGTTCCTGCAGGCGAGTGTAGATGAGATTAACAGCAGAACGCCAATGCGCCTGTCTTATATAGAGAAAAAGAAAGGCCGCCAGACGACTCATATAGTCTTTTCTTTCAGCGACATAATGTCGATCACGCCTGAGTGAGCTTTGAGGGCGATTTGTCACAATTAGCAGGGTGGTTTGTCACACTAGAGTTAAAGCTCTCAGGGTGATTTGTCACGGAACAGTTTGCCTTCCTTTGCCCTGACTGGTTTTAAGGAACTAAATGGTGCCAATTTTGTGCTTTAAAAACACTTAATGAGGGCAATTTGTCACATTTAGTTCAGTGCAGCTTGTCACATCTCCCCTCAGCCCTGAGTGTCGTTTGTCACACTTAAGAGCGTCCTTTCCACTTCTGGCTGAGGGTGCATTGTCACTATTTAAATTCAAAACCGCTGCCTGTAACTATTGGTGCATTTTACCTGCACTAAAAATGTGTTTGAGCAGGAAGCTGTTAAATGTCCTGTCTGAAGGTTCTGGCCAGCCCGGAGGATCAGTTAAGAGCACACCTTCCTGCTCCATCCAGCTATGTGTTTGTAGTTTACGCTCGACATACTCCTCGGATTCAGAGCCCATTGTTTCAATGATGAAAGTGGTAACTGTGTTTTCTTTGCTCGGAACCACATTCAGTATGAAGTCAGGATGAATGACCTCCTCCACCCCATTCTTAGTGCTTTTAGACGTGAAAAGTGGCTTGCTGAGGCTGATCGCATCCGGATGATTTTCCTGACGGCCAGCATAGCTGCTGGCGTTTATAATTACCTTCAGGGTATCGCGCTCTTTGTTGCTATCCACAGGCACTGGATTATCAAGCGTATACGCGGCATGCGCATAGCCCTCATGGCAGTAAACCTTCCCATCCCTACCTCTGCGGTATTCCAGAATTGCCCAGTATGGGGCCCGACTGCCAGTGTTGTAGGTGCTTTCTCCATTGATACTGACTCGGGCTTCAGGCCTATGGATAAAAGTATTACTCCGAACGCGAAAGGTTACTTCTTCCCGATTGGCATCGGTCGCAATACCAATGATATACACGCATGCCTCCTTATCACTGCTATCAGTCTGCAGTGAAACTTCTAGCTGAGTCAGCATGTCGTTAATCCGTTCGAGGGACAACCAGGGCGCACAACTGAACAGCATATTAAGCTGTGTTCCATTGCCCATTGTATGTTCATCCAGAACTTCTTTTATTCTATTGACCGAACCGACTAACCCCGGACTTTTATATTCAGGTACTAGTTCAAGTTGGTTCAGGCCAGCTGCCTGAATGAGAGTCAGCAATTTTCGGCCCAGAGCCGGAATGGGTTTAAGAGTTTTGCGTCGACGCTTACGGGGCACTACCGGCCCTTCCACAGCGTTGATTTTGATGTCTTTCTTCTTGTCGGGTAACCAGTCATTCCCGCCAACCGGATTTAGTGGGCTGGTTTTTCCTTCAGGGATAGTGTTATCAGCATCCTTACTTTTCTTTAGCCTGAACAAAGGGCACTGTTCATCATGCTGTCTTGTCGTCTTGACGTGGCGTAACCTGGCAACGTTAACCTCGCAGTTAAAAGGACCTTCAATGTTCGGGTCATGTTCGACGCAATCACATTTTAACCACAACTTACGGCGGTCCATTTCTTCAAGCACAGAATTTGCTATACGTAAATCAGCCTGAGCGGGTTTTCGACCGTTGCTGAAAACATGCAGCAATGCCTCTCTCTCTGCCAGATTCAGTTTCCTTTCAAGCCTTCCCCTTGGATTTTTTTTCCAAACCAGGTCCATTGATCTACTCCTTCACTCAAAAGCGTGATTAAGATAACAAGATCGCATCTTGATATCATCATATCTTATTAAGATATTAAGTATATTGAATTTATTAATAACATATTGAATTTAAAACAATTATTAACATAACAAGTTAACATGATAGCAAGATGTTAATGCTGAGGGATATTGAAAATTAATTTTTAATATCCTATTATCTTAACAAGATAACAAACAAGGTGTGCGAAATATGATCATTGTTCTTGGTAGTCAAAAAGGTGGAGTAGGTAAAAGTACGCTCGCAGTTTCCATCGCTGCATATCTTATGGCACTAGGAAAGCGAGTTCTCATTGTAGATGCCGACGATCAAAAATCAGTGCTGACCTGGTATAACAATCGACCAGAGAACTTGCCTCATATGCCTGTGACTGGAGCGTCCGGCAACATCAAAGCCATGCTAAAAGAGCATGAAAAATCTTATGACTTTGTTATCGCCGATTGTGCTGGCCGTGACAGTGCAGAGATGCGAAGCGGATTAATGGCTGCAGATGTGTTTATTTCCCCTTTACGACCGTCCCAAATGGATTTGGATGTCGTTCCTCACACATGCTCTGTCTTCACTGCAGCTAAAGATTTCAACGAGTCGGTACGTGGGTATTTAGTGTTGAATATGACACCAACTAACATGTTCGTTAATGAAGCTAATCAGGCAGCGGATGTTCTCAAAGACTTTCCGGAAATGAATCTGTCTAATGCTCGCGTATGTGACAGAAAAGCTCACAGGGATGCCTGGGCCGAATCAATGACTATTTTTGAAACACAGAACATCAAAGCCCAAGAAGAAATTGAAGCTCTGGTTAAGGAGATCATTCTGTGAGGAATAGAGCACAAACACCGCCAAGGGACGAAGCTTCGTTTATAAACGGAGGCACTGCTGGTCTCACCGCAAAAAATCCAGATGAACCAAGTAATAAATCTGCGACTAGTAAAGCAAAACCAGTCAGTATCTCTCTTGCTGAAGAGAATCTTAACTCAATTGATAATGTCATAAAGGAAGAGATGTTATCAGGGAACAGGAGAGTAAATAGATCCGATGTAGTTAGAGCTGCAGTGATGGCATTAGAAAATTTATCACGAGAGGAAATATCTCAACTGATTGAAAAGTCTAGATTAAAATAATATAAACTTAACAAGTTACTAACTTATTAAGATGGCAATTAAAAGTGGCGGTATTGATAAGTTAACAAGATGGTAAGATGGTAAGATGGTAAGATGGTAACTTACTATCTTGTTAGATTGCTATCTTAGCCACCTATTTTTTTAAGCAACGCCACCGCCTCATCGCCCGGCATCTGGAACTGCACCCGGTGCCGTGCTGCCACATCGAGCGCAAACACTTTGGTATATACCTCCGTCGAGCTGATCGACTTGTGCCCCATTAAACTCTGCAGCACCTTCAGCGGTATGCCGGCATACAGCATGTGCATCGCGTAGGAATGGCGGAATGTATGGGGCGTCACCTGGACCGAGAACGTCACCCCGTCGGCCGCTGCGGCTTCCACCGCTTCGCTGATCCAGGTGCGAACCGTGCGATCGGTGATCTCCCAGATACGTGCTTTCTCGGTTCTGCCGCTTCGCTTGTTACGCCGCTCCAGCGGAATTTTCAGGGTGGCCACCATCATTTCCAGCTGGCGGGCATACTGCGGATCGGAAAGTGGAACGATACGATGAGGCTGGCTACCGGCCGGAGCGCGGCCGGCCGTTCTGGCGGCTTTTTCAGACCGCTGTTTGAGCGTGGCCAGCTGCACGAACGGGTAGGGCGGTGCCAGCGAAAAATCACTCCGGGTCAGGGCCAGCGCTTCGTTAATACGGGCGCCGGTGTTCCACAGGGTGGCCAGCAGCATCTTACGGTTCAGATCGGGCACATAGTGGAGCAGAGCGCTCACTTCCGGCGCCAGCAGGTATTTCGGCAGCTCGTCCTGAACGAGCGCCAGCTGGCGCAGTGCCAGCGCGGCCGGGTAGTCGATGGCCACCGGCAGCTGAGTAGCAGAAAAGGCCCCGATCTGGCCTGGCAGTGCTGGCATCATGTTATGTCACCATTGTCAGACAAATACTTCGTGAGCAGATACTCCAGTTCGGTGCCGATAGCACCCGGCACATGCCGGGTCTGCGGGCACAGCCCGGTATCCTGTTTTGCCGTGGTGGTGACAAACGTCTCCGTATCTAACTCAACCGAATTTTCCATTCCTGATGTTCCTGTGTTGCCGGAAAAATGTACCGTGCTGCGCTACTGCCATACCGGATGCTTTGCACAGGTCATCACATCCCGGATAGACTGTGGTCCTGTCACAGGTGTGACCGCCCCGTTCTGCTGATCCACTTTCCAGGTGCGCACATAGCATTGTCTGCCGTCGGGAGTGAGCTGGCTTCGGACCTCGTAGAGCACGCCTTTTTCCGGTTTAAACCACGGCGTCATCACGGAGCAAATCTGATGATCTGTGGTGAAAATGGCCGGACGGAGCTGAATATAAGGGCCGGCCGGGAGGGTGACCTCCATGTAATCCAGGGGCGCGTTATCTTCCGGCACGTCGGCCTTTTTGTAACCCCGGTCTGACGCCCTGGACGGGTTCCGTTCCGGATGGTCAGGATCGCGGAGGCTGCCCAGGAAAAAAGCCTGCTCGCAGCTGTCGACGCGATACACCGTCGTGCTGTCGGTAAATCCACGCACCCTGAGCTTTGCGGTGTTTTCACCTGCAGGCGGCTCCTGATAAAGATGAGCAGGCTGCGGTTTCGGCAGACAACCACTTAACAGTACGGCGACGAAAACCATCCCGGTACGTTTAATCATAATCTTTTCCCTTAATTAAAATTTTAATTCCTGCGAAATTATCCCCGCGCTGAATATCTCCCGCCGAACAGCTTACCGGTCTGACCGTTTTCCTGTAATGGAAAATCCCGTCAGACCGGGTCCGGCATAAAACGGCCTGGCTCAAACGGCCAGCGGTCTCCCCCGGAACAGCCTTCGATCCATTCCAGCTGCCCCTGGTTAAAGTACAGGTGATAGCACTGACGGGCACACACGGTGATGCAGCCGTCAAATCCGGTACCGGTAAGTTCATCGCCGTCATCCGGCCAGCGGAGCAGACGGCCGTCAGCGGAGATCTCGTAAAATGCACATTCACAGTCCAGGTCTTTAGTCTGGTATTCCGATTCTGTTTCGCCGTCCGGCATCCGGTAGCGGAACGTGACCGTGTCAAACATTCCCATACTTTTGCTTCCTTAAATTGTTGAGAAATCCCGCCAACGTCTTCAGATGAAACAGACCGGCTCAGTAATTAAAAAAATTGCAAAGGGCGATGAATTCATCGTCGAGACGGCATGCTCCCCACGGAGGGCTGCAGGGATTGTTATCAGGAGTTTTATAATCCCCCATGAATTCCCAATCTTTGCCTTTTCCTGTGTACTCAGCGACAGCCCGTCCGTTGCGCTTTAGAATTTTTGGCCATTTCCAGTTCGCGATATTATTGGCAATCAAGTCAGGCTCTGTTTCGCCCGTACCTGAGTAAAACCAAAGCTCAGTATGACCATGTTGTTTTTCGAGCAGATCTATCACTTCATAAAATGTCATTCCCGCCCTCAATATTCATTTCAAAATAGTCACTCAGAGTAATTATGACGGGCAGCAGATCTGCCTGGGCACAACCCTGCGTCTGTCACCCGGATGATTTTCCCCTGACGTCATCATTTTCAGGCTGATAATAAGCAGCCATATAGCCACGTTGATAAATTACCGGATGGCCGTTCCGGTTGGATCCGACTTTCTGGCGTATACCAACTTTCCGGAAGTGTACCACGCACACGGAATAACCACACCGCCCTTTTATGGGGGTGAGCGGCCGGTCGCGGGGCAGGGGATGAACACAACATATAGCGTCATCAGCAGCTGATAACACCGCTACATCTTGTGTCATGGGGCCGCAGCGCCCCAGAAGAGTGAAAGAAGATCCGGAACCACCAGAAATCGGATCTCAGCGGAAAAAGTAAGAAGTTAGTATAGGTGTGGCATATCCATATGTCTGACATCAGCATAGGTCATACATACGCATATACTCACCATCTGCATATGCTTTACCTATACAAGCCAGTTCCAAAGGCATATACTTCACCTATGTGGGAATACTCCCTGGCACACTCAGCATATGAGGAAAAACCATGCGCACAGTTTCTATTTTCAAAAACGGCAACAACCGCGCCATCCGCCTACCCCGCGATCTGGATTTTGAGGGGGTGAGCGAGCTGGAGATCGTCCGGGAAGGGGACAGCATCATCCTGCGTCCCGTCCGGCCGACCTGGGGTTCGTTCGCGCAGCTCGAAAAAGCTGACCCGGACTTTATGGCGGAGCGCGAGGATGTTGTCAGCGACGAAGGACGATTTAACCTATGAACAAGACCTATATGCTGGACACCAACATCTGCTCGTTCATCATGCGCGAGCAGCCGGAAGCAGTCCTGAAGCGCCTGGAGCAGGCGGTGCTGCGTAACCAGCGCATCGTTGTCTCGGCCATCACCTACTCCGAGATGCGCTTCGGTGCCACTGGTCCGAAGGCCTCCCCGCGCCACGTCCAGCTGGTTGACGCGTTCTGCGCCCGCCTCGATGCCATCATGCCCTGGGACCGCGCCGCGGTGGATGCGACCACGGAGATTAAAGTGGCGCTGCGCCTCGCCGGGACGCCGATCGGCCCGAACGACACGGCGATCGCCGGGCACGCCATTGCCGCCGGCGCGGTACTGGTCACAAATAATACGCGGGAGTTTGAGCGGGTGCCGGGCCTGGTGCTGGAAGACTGGGTGAAGTAAAGTAGTCAGGCCGCCATCCGGCGACCTGGCAGTTATTCAGCGATGTAAGTCGTATTCCTTTTCACCGTTACTGAACGGCTCTATACGAATACGCGTATTTGCATGCGTGGGTTTTGGCGGCCTGATGAATTCACATCTTCCCAGCTGGACGGCCAGCGCCCACATCGCGTCTGAATACACAATACTGCGGTGACTTCTTTCAGTGAGGAAAGCTGAGTAGTCCGGATGTTCAAATGTCATCAGCACTGACCTGATGGGGGCCTGCGATGATCTGCCATCTTTGAGGTACTGGAGTAGCAGCGCCTGCTTCTGCCGGTCATTCGTCAGCCTGGCGGAGAACCTTACCAGGGCTTCCTGGCTGAGAAGTGTTCCCTCAGAGAGCAGGGCTTCATCTTTTTCCCAGAGCCAGTTCAGTATACTGATACAGATATCGTCGGCAAACTGGCCACCATTTAAAATTAAACGGGTAATTTCCCGATCAAACTCGTCATCAGCAAATAAAACAAGCTCGTAATTCTCACTCAATAATTCAGGACGGGCGCAGATCAGGGCGTAAAGCAGTGGCGTCAGTCTGTCACCTTCTTCGTGCAGAGCCTTGTAAAGTTGTTCAAATACGGTGCTGGTTGGTGCCAGCCATTTCTGCTCGATCAGTACCGTCGCATTATTCAGCGGTAAGTGTTCAGGAACATGAGTGAGAGATAATCTGAATGTCCTGACTAAAACGACAAGCGCTTCTTTGCTGAGCTGTGACGATGTTACTACCTTAATAAGTAACTGCGAGAAAAGTTCTTCGGTTAAAGGGAGGGTTTCAGCTGGTAACAAGTCATAATTACTATTCAGCCATTCGCAGAGAACATTGCTATCCACATCTGCGTTTTCATCAAGCAAGGACATAAAATTCAACCATAAAGGCGAGACATGATTATGCTGAGCCAGCAGTGAATATAAACTGGGGTGCTGATGAGTAACATCATCAATATTGTTATTTTTATTTGCCTTTCTGTTTAGAACAACAGATACATCCTCCAGTACAAATTTCATCTGTACTGTCAGATACTCGGCATCTTCCCAGTTAGTGAATGATGAATTGAGAAGTTCGGGAATAAACTCATGTTCTTCGGAATGAACAAAAGTATCACGAATAAACTGTGACAGGTTCTCATAAACAAATGCTTCAAGAGCAGATATACGAAGCGATTTTATCATTCCCATCGGTTTCCTGCGGAAAATTTCAATGCCGTTTTCTGCGTCATGCGTAAGTGACAAACAGAGATTTTGCAGGTTGAATCTTGAGTAGAACCACACATTTTCCTGTGCCACCGACTGCAGGATTTTCTTTCCGGAGGTACTCTGGACCAGTGGAATATGAGTCAGATGACAGCCGGAAATCCGCAGATTTTCGCAGAAATTATGAACACAATCGTCAGGAATGGCTGTTACGAGGTTGAAGTCCACGTCGATAAGTCGCTGTAGATCTTCACGTCTCTCGTGCGGGACGGAATGCCAATACAATGCCGGTAACGCCAGTAATAACGGGAGAAGGACATGTTCAGCTTCAGTATCATTCAGGCCTGCAATCTGGTGGATGATAGTGGCTAAGTGGGTATCACCTTCGACCATAAGCCTGATATATCTCAGCTGCAGCGTGGGATTCCATCGGGGAAAGATATCTTTCGCCAGTCTTACCAGTCGCTGTTCAGAGCCAGCCTCCATCTGCATGCCCATGATAATCTTGAGTGAATCCTTATCATTGTACATAAGGTGCCAGAGAATCTGAGGATGCCAGGAATTATCATGCATCAGCATGCCCAGCCTGCGTAACTTCGCCACGGTGTTATCGAAATTACTCAGAGGCATTTTTGCCGTTTCCTCTGGAACTCTACCGGCCGTCACAGCTCTGATGAAGTTATTGTCTTCAGTGCTCAGGCTCCCTGGCATGAATACAGAACGGTATGCCATATAGTCAGTTGACAGATAACCATTAGATAAAAGAAAAAACAGAAAATCGATTTGTCCGCCATTATCTGAAAAGGCAACCCCGTCGTTTTCATCGGATAATACGCATTCTGCGGCCCAGTCTCTGAAACCAGTATTTCCCAAATTATCTATAAAAAAAGTAAGTTCATACGAGAAGGAATTATGAATCTCACTTTTGCAAGTGTTAATATCTTCCTCTAAGCGAGTGATGTGTCCATCTGATTTTTTCTGGAGTCTCTGAATTCTTTCTTCATAAGTATCCTTGATACACTGCATGGTTGAATTATCAATTACTGCAATGTGCACATTATATCCTTTCGGTCTGATGTTGACCGAATTATGATTCAGCAGTGTAAGAAAAGAAGTCTCATTTTCGATCACATCTTCAAAGTTATAACTAACACCGTTATTCACCAAAAAATGTAATGTGGAAGCCGTTATCTCACTGATATACGGCTGTAGTAATTCTTTTCTTAAATCCTGTTCTGAGACAGTCTTCTCATTCTGTATCATGGCAAGTTCAGCCTGATACTTTTTCATCATTTCGTTAAGTGTATAACAGTATTTCTCTCTCAGATTACCTGATGTATACTCATTAACAATGCTGTAAAGCAGCCCTTTCTTTTTATCTATTGCATGATAATCTTCCGCACAAAGATTTTTATAGGAAATAAGTGCAATCAGTCGCTTGATATCTTCTCCGTTATTCACAATATTCCGGTAAAGTCGAAACTCATTCGCAATATTATGCATGACACGCATATCTGGTATGAACAGAGCCAGCCTGGTAAGGCAGTCTCTGAAACCATGATGCTTGAGTTCATCAGGTGTAAATTTTCCAAAAAAATGTTCAGAAGCATTCTCACTGTCCATCACCGGGATCACCGGCATGACAAAATCAAAGAATTTAGTCCGTGACTCTGGCGTGCTGAAAAGATTATCCCTGACAGCGTAGATGAATCTGACCGGTTTGTCTGCCGGAAGACAGTTATTGATGAGCTGATTTATCTCACGGA
The DNA here is from genome assembly GCF_053709655.1 of Enterobacter sp. UPMP2060. NCBI lineage: Bacteria > Pseudomonadati > Pseudomonadota > Gammaproteobacteria > Enterobacterales > Enterobacteriaceae > Enterobacter > Enterobacter sp. UPMP2060. Next base: position 59,576 of record NZ_JBSKJQ010000013.1, on the reverse strand, counting down.
GTTTGATGAAAATCGCGCCGTCGTTAAGGCGGTCCAGGTCCTCAAATATGACCACATTGTATTGCGTCTGTTCAAAAAAATAGACGATTTCATCGATGTACACATTGAGAAGAGAGGGGGCTGCGGGACGTGTAGATATTGCTCCTTTCAGGACATCAATTTTATCAATACTGACACGGCGGTCAAACACCCCGGTACGGTGCAGTTTTTTCAGTGCTAGGAATAAGCCAGAAAAAAGAAACAGCCCGGCGCCAGCAACCCTGAGGACGACAGGCAAAGCCAGGAGAAACTGACTCAGGGCCTTCGGGAAAGACAGCTTCGCACGGATGTAATCAGGAAAAAGAAAAAGCAGGCCCGTGGCCGTCAAAGCCAGAATGAGCAACAGGCTGGCGGCCATCATGGCTATCTGATTCGCGCTGACGTCGGAAATACGCTCCAGACGGGAATAGGGCAACACGCTTTTTTTCTCTTTGTAGAGCAGCTGCTGCAGAATGCTGTACTCGATTGTTTTTTCTTCTGCTTTAGCCGCTTTTTTTTCAGCTGTATTCCCGTCGTCCCTGCCATCCCCCGTACCAGTATCTGCGGATGAAGCTTGCTGCATTTCAAAATCAGCCAGCGATACGGTCATCACCCGGAAGTCATTATTTTCTGCTTTTTCCCACGTCAGTAATACCGAGCTTTTACCTGCCCCATACGGGCCAGTGACGGCAATATTTCTGATATCAGGGCGGGAACAGGCAAAATTAAGAGCTTCAATATAACTTTGCGCCTTTTCATCCTCAATAACTGAGGGGGTCAGTGGTTCATAGGCGATTTGTATTTGTTCTTCCTGATCATCATCAGCACCGAGTACAGGCATCAGTACTTCCGCCCGGGATGGTCCTCTCATGTAGTTCACCCAACATTGTTTGTTTAACAGGCATTATATCGCCTCAAAACATAAAAGATAACAAAGGCAAAGTTCTGCAGGCGTTGGTTTCAAGGCACATGGAATGGCGAGATCCGACTTTGAGGGTTTTCGGATCTGTGCGGAAATGAGAAGGGGCAGGAGTTACTGTAGCATTACAACCATCACGTTCAGTAATACCAGAAGCATCACAACTTTCAGAATCAAAAAAAATGATTAATAAGCAGCTTGACTACAGGGCATTTCTGCAATTGATGCTGAATTTAAGAACGGCAGTGGACAGTAGTAACCTCGGTTACTACCAGCGTCTGGATCTTAAGACTTTACACAATGAGTGGGGACTGACCGGGAGCGGTAGGGGTCATCGCGCAGACTCTGGCCCGGTAGCGAGTTTATCCCGATGCAGTCCACCTGATTCGCGCGATTAGGAACAGCCCGCATGCGCGCTGTGTCCATGCCGGACAGAATCCGTTTTTACCGACAGCAAACTCAGGCAAGGGTTCCTTTGATGCAGGACAGCCCCTGCCGGGACTGAACGCCTGCCTCCCCAGCGCCAGATATACATTCACAAACAAAATCCATCTGACCGACGGTCCTGTGCTCAGGTAATCAATTCTTGCCTGTGCCGTTCTGGTGATATGATCTTTCAGTTCATACACCTCATTCATGAGCTTTGTCCCGCACACCCCATGCATGCTCAGGAAAAGAACCGCAACACGGCTCATTTCCGGAAACCGGAGCCCGCTAGCATCCAACCCACCTCAGCTCCGCCCCCGGACAGAAGCCTGGTGCTGGCAAAAAGGTTCATGTCTGTACGCAGCCGAGCGCAGGGAAACCTGATGCCACCAGTAACAAAGATTCTTTGTGAGCATATTTCATTATGCAAAAAGCGAATTCTAAAGATACTACAGAAATACAACCGTAACTTATCCCTCCTGGAATTAGTAGTAGTCATAATTAGTTATAATTAATTATTACATAATAACCTATTGAAATCATAATGACATATGATTCCTAATTTTATTTAACATGTATAGATAATACATTTTATATTTCCAGTTTACACCAGCCTGTGTCTTATATGGCTGTTTCCTAAGAAATAATAAAATATATTCTTCAGCTTTCCTGAGGAAAATCCCAATATAAAAAATGTGATTTTTATCTCATTACCAAAAACTTCAAGGTTGCTTTGTTGACAAAATTTTAACATTCGTCCTTTATTGTTTAACACGGATGTTTTTTCGTATTGATGGAATATTTATCTAATGTTCATTAAGGAATGTATAATGCAAGATAATGTAAATATGCTGAATCTCGCTATTTCAGAAGACATTTCAGCAGAACTTAAAGAGTTCTTCGAACAACAAGCTTCCGTTGGTATTGGTGGTCCGTCGACGGGTCATAATGCTAATAATGACCTTATTACTTACGACGATTAACATTGCTGTCAGTTTGATTCAACTGCTCTGCGAATTATCGCAGAGCAGCTCTTTAAACGGGAGGGGCAATGTACAGGTTAAGCTCAAGTATAAGAACAAGATCGGCGGAAGAATCGTTAATTCTTGCAAGTGCGATTGCAGAGGATTTAGGGGTTACCCGGGTAACTGACATTACCTGGCTGGATAAAATAGGTATGCCTGTGTATGCAGGTATTCGCCCCTTTGCCGCAAAGGGTTCACTGAATGTTCATAACGGTAAAGGAATGAAGCCTAATGAGGCCAAGATTGGTGCCTTTATGGAGTCCATTGAGTTCTCTTTAGCCGAAGGTAAGAAGCATCAACAAGAAATAAAAAAATATAGCCTTCAGGACATTCAGGATTCACTGCCGCCAGGCCTTGCTTTTGCCTCCTTTGGTGCAAAACTGGGGGTTACCTTTACCCCAGATGAAGAAATATATTGTGTACTCGCCACAGATATTATCAGTGGTCAGAAAGGACTTATTCCGGCTGAACTGATTTTTCATCCGGTGGATCTTGCAGGACAGCGCTCACTTTATGGAGGCACGACAACAAACGGGCTTTGCTCCGGTAATACCAGACTGGAGGCTGCTATCCATGGCGTGTGTGAAGTGCTGGAAAGGGATGTTAAATCATTCGATATCATTAATGATGGCTCTTGCCCTGTTGATATTAATACTGAACCTGAAGCTATCAAGGCATTAAGAAAAAAAATTGAAAATGCAGGGCTTGTTTTATCCTTACGTAAAACACCGAACGAATTCAATCTGCCTTATTTTTCTGCTTTTGTTCTTGAACCCGATAATCAGAGTCCTATCTCAGTGGCGGACGGCTATGGGCTTCATCCCGTAGCGGAAATTGCTGCTACGCGAGCGATAACAGAAGCGGCCCAAAGTCGTCTCACCCATATTCATGGTGGCCGGGATGATATTGTTAAGCGCATTCTTTTCTACCAGCAAAACCCGCATCTTGATGAAGAAACCATCATGAATAATATCCGGAGGAAAATACTTAATCGCTCAGGAATGGTTCCCTTCAGCGCGCCTGATGAAGAGGGATATGTTCCGGAATCTGTCGAAAAGCTATGGCAATACATCAAACAGAAAATGGCATGTGCTGGCTTTCATCATTGTTTTGTTTATGAACTTAGCCCTGAAGATTTCCCTTTCAGTGTATTGCGTGTTGTTATTCCAAAAGCTGAATTCATCGAAAGTGAGATGAAACGGATCGGTCCTCGTTTCCTGAATGCTTTCCAGCACAGGGAAAAATACAGGAAGGGATAAATTATGCTTTCACAAAATATATTTCTGTTTATCGGCCCCACCTCCTATGGCCTTTCATTGGATGAGGTCATAACAGAGGAAACAATGGTTTTGCCACCAGTGCGCCGAGGTGATATTCAGACGCTTATTGAGCGTGAAAATCCGGCGACCATCGTCATCGTCGACGGAACTTATCATGCCTACCCGGCTGTTTCGCATGTTGAGATAAAAAATGCGCTTAAACTGGGATGGAATGTCTGGGGGATGAGTTCAATGGGCGCCTTACGCGCGGCCGAAATGCATACGTTAGGGATGCGTGGTTATGGCTCCGTTTTCCAGCGTTTTGTACAGGACAGAGATTTACCCGATGATTATGTCGCACTGGTACATGGAACAGAATCTCCATGGCTTCCTGTCAGCGAACCCCTTGTGCATATCGAGTATCTTTTGCAGGAGGCTGTACGTTCGTCAGTTATCCCGTCTGAAATGAATGAGCAGCTCATGCATGAGATGAGAAATATGTGGTTTGGCTATCGGACGCTAAAGTTCCTGCGTGACAAAACCTGCACCTTGCCCGCGCAGCAAAGAGAGTCATTTAACACCATGCTCGACAGGATGAATGATTATCGTCTGAAAAGTATGGATGTTATGGACTTTTTTCAGCAAAAACCATTCTTATATGACAACGAGGTCGGGCAAGGAAATGAAGTATATTGATATTATAGCTAAGTCCAACGGTATTCCGATGGTTTCTGATAATTTTGATGCGCAAACGCTTATTACATTTGTCGCACATTATCGGCATGTGCTCCTGCAACGCTTTGATAATTTATCAGATTATCTGAAACCTGAAAAAATAGATGTGTTTTATCGCGAACGTAATCAGCCTATGGGGCTGGATTATCCGGAATTCACGGAGCTAAATGACAAAGAACTCATAGCAGTTGAGAAAGCTGTTACACATATTTTACAGGTTATTCCAGAGTGGAGTGTGTATTTTTCCATTCCGGTTGACTTTAAACGACTTTCTGCCAGTAAACATATGGTAAGTCTTACAAACCATAATATACCACAAATGATATTCCTGGGTGATAAAGCCTTCAAATCTGACGAATGGCTTGTAGAGGTCATTATCCATGAAATGGCCCATATCTGGCTGGGATTGATTTGTGAAATTGATAGCTTCCACGAACATGAGGTTCAAAGTCGTTATACGCTGCCGTCGGGAACCAAAGATAAAGATGCACGCGGAGTTATTTTTGCATCGCACTTTGCTGCTTGTGTGCTGAAGTACATGGCCAGGAAACGGAGCTATAACGGTTTTACCCAGCAGGATAATGAACGCTTTATCTGGCTGCAGAACTATTTTACTGGTTGTATGAGTCAGCTGGTATGTATGAATGAACTGAAACCATCAGGTAAAAATATCGTTCGTATCATGGGGGATGAGGTGTCCTATGCTTAAGATAATGCTTCCGCGACAATTAATGAATTATACCGATATCAAGGGTGAGTATGAAAGCAACGCAACGAATGTACAGTCTGCCCTGGATGAGCTAACAGATGCTTACCCCTTTCTTAAACTCCAGATTTTTAACAGCGACAGAACGCTGAGGAATTTCGTAAATGTTTTTGTTAATGAACAGATGACGGAAAATCTGAGTGAACCGGTGCCCCCGCATTCTCGAGTCCAAATCATTGTTGCAGTGGCGGGAGGCTAATCATGAGCCTGTTATCTGAAAACGAAAAAGAATTCTACCTCCGGCATTTTTCTTTACCAGGTTTTGATGTCAGTACGCAGTTAAAAATAAAAAATGCCCGGGTTCTGGTTATCGGTAGCGGTGGGCTGGGGGCACCCTGTTTGCTCTATCTTGCAGGTGCCGGAGTGGGTCATATCGGCATTGTCGATTCGGATGTTATAAGCGCGAGTAATCTTCCAAGACAAGTGTTGTTTGATTATCAGAGCATTGGAGAAAGTAAAGTAGAAAATGCCGCAAGGCGTATTACCTCACTTAATCCATTTATCGACGTTAAGACCTATAACGTCTTCATGAATGTAAAAAATGCTGACGATATAATCAGTCATTATGATATCGTTGTTGATTGTACTGACAATTTTGATGCGAAATATCTCATCAATGATGTTTGTGAGAAGAAACGAACGCCGCTTGTGTACGCTTCTATTTTTCAGTACGAAGGGCAATTAGCTGTATTCCATCATGGCAAGACCGCAGAAACAACGTTGAGCTATCGCGATTTATTCCCGCGCCCGCCTCAATCCGGGTTGCGCGAAAATTGCAGTGACGCGGGCGTGCTGGGCATGTTACCAGGCATCCTGGGGACAATGCAGGCCGGGGAAGTGATAAAGATAATCACGGGGATCGGGGATGTACTTAATGACTCTGTCATGATTTATGACTCACTGAGTAACCGTTCTTCATTATTAAGGCTCAAAAAACGCGGTCATGCAGTCATCAATACGTCCTGTAACGAGTCAGATGAGATTGAAAGCGTCGATTTCAGTCAGCTGATGTCGCTGAAAACCCGGCATGATGATCTGTTCTTATTGGATGTCAGGGAACCAGCGGAAAGGAATGTGATTTCCATTGGGGGAATGCACATCCCATTGCGGGACTTGCCGACAAGAATTGCTGAACTCCCTCAGGATCAGCTCATAGTGTGTTACTGCAAATCAGGAAGCCGGAGCAAACGCGCTATCCTGTTTCTGCAGGATCAGGGATTTACCCGGATCGTTAACCTTAGCGGTGGGATTATGGGGCTGACTCATACCGAAAAACAAGATTTGCGCGAATGGGGTGATCAGCATGAAAGTTGATGCGTTAATGCGTCTTGGTCCCCGTTTCTTCTTGTTGCAAACGGGCACATCGTTGGCCATGGTTTCCGGTCATATTTTCCGCCTGGCCATGGCGTGGTGGTGCCTGCAGGTAACGCACTCGGCGGTCGCCTTTTCTTCACTCATTGCGATTTCAGTTGCCGCTGAAATATACCTAAAACCATTCCTGGCTTCGTTTGGCGATCATTTTAATCGAATAAAATTTATTATAGCCTGCCAGTTCGCAGTTTTAGGGATCATCATGTTATTCTGTCTGGCCAGTTATCTCGATTATTTCAACCTGGCAGCTATTACTTCAGGACTGGTGGTGTTGAGCGCTATATCATCTGTGCGCGAACCGACAATTATGGGGTTAATTCCTGACCTAGTAGCAGAAGGCGATGTGACGCAGGCAATATCGCGCCGGTCGACTATCAACTCCATTATTATGCTGGTAGGCCCCGTGATTGCGGCTTCACTCATTTCATTTTTCTCAGCAGGAATGGCACTGTATTTTTCTGCGATCATTTACATTTTTTCCTGTATTGCTTTTCTCGTTCTATTATCCAAATATAATATTGACGAGAATATTACTGACGTAAAGGAAACCTGGTTCCATAAAACAAAAGGAGGATTTAAAGCGATTTATCATGTTAAATCTGAATTTCATATTGCTTTGGTTTCCACAGTAATTAATTTCACAATGTTTCCTTTCTTTTCCGTGACGATCCCATACTGGATTAATTCTGAATTAAAGCTTCCCGCAACCTATCTTGGTGCATTCGAATTCTCATTTGCTCTGGGGCTTATTGTCAGCAGCCTTTACATTAACAATATTGTAATGGAATGGGCTGGACGTCTTAATAACGTGCTAATTGGATTTATCCTCTTAGGCAGCAGCGTCATGACGATTGTATTGGTGGGTAACATTTATATTTCTATTGCGCTCGCATTCTTTTGCGGAACGGCGTTTATTTTTATCAATGTCAATCTCAGTACACTGCGGGCGACGGCAACTCCACGTGACTACCGGACGAGAATGAGCGCCATGGCTGCTTTTTTATCCAGCCTGGCTAATCCTTTTGGTGTGGGTATTGCTGGTTGGTATATAAGTATGTTGGGTGTGGTTCCGTTTACCGTTATTTCTGGTGCCGTTGTGGTATTGATTGCTCCAGTCATATTATGTTCTTTTCATTTGCGGCGTGCATTGTCACTTAATGAAGCTGAAATGAGAGGGTATTACGAAAAAACCTATCCGCAAGCATTTTATAAACGAGAGGAGCACAACTATGAAGTCTGAAAACTATGCCATTGACGTGCTTCTTGGGCCCGAACGTTTTCAACAATTCATGCATTGTTTTGAAGAAAATAAAGTTTATAAATGTCCGTTTGATGTCCCTGCAAAAGACATTTTGTCTCTTACGGAACTTGAAGAGATTATCAACACTCGACGTCTGTCATTTCCTCGCTGTCGATTAGTGCGTTCTGGAAAGCCGTTAGTGCCTGCGGAATATAATGAACGAAACCACTCGGCAATGGGCGAAGGGATTACCAAACTGATTCCTGAACGGGTAATGAAGGAAATAGAGAACGGTGCCACACTGGCGCTGGATTTTGCTGAGGATCTGTCAACGTCAGTGCGCGCGGTAGCTGACTCATTATCCCTTTTTTTCCAGGAAAGAACAGGGGCAACCGTTTTTTTCAGTGTAGGTAATACAAAAGGATTCACCACGCACTGGGATAACAGCGACACGTTAGTTTTTCAACTGAGTGGCAAGAAAAAATGGCATCTATATGAGTCTGATTTTGCCTTCCCGGTTGCAGAAAATAAACCAGCAATGCCAGTCCCGGATGAGAGGCCAAGTGAAAGTTTTATTCTCAATGCGAACGAATTTCTTTATCTGCCGCGCGGACAGTGGCATGCACCTGAGCCATGTAATTCACATTCTCTCCATATATCATTTGCATTTCGCAGGCGAAATGGTATCGATTTTGTTAAATATTTGCTGCCGCAACTGGCATCATATCTGCCGCTCAGAAAAGACATAAATAAACAGGCTGATGAAGCTGAGCAGAAGATCTATATCGAGACGGTGCGTTCAGTATTTGACAATATTATCACTGCGGACAATCTAAAAGCCTTTCTGGCTTCCTGCCAGTCCAGACAATTTGTCACACCCTTCGTTCTGCTGCAAGAATTGACAGGTAAGCATAATGGAGAGACTGAATAGCTATTTATTGTGATATCGTACTGCATATCAGCAGTAAACAAACTTAAAAAAATGCCTGCTGAATCAGCAGGCCAGGAAGCAAGGAAATGTCAGTTCTGTAACAAAGCGTCCTTCCCGTCTGTCCGAGCTACTGGTTCGCCAGGAAAGCAGCGATGCTTTATCATCAGTTTATTTATAGCAGCTCCTTCAGAAACCGGAAACTCGCCGATTATGAGCGGGTTTAATGCCAGGACACGTTGATCCAGTCAGTAAAGCCCCACGGATACCATTGCGGTTCTCGAGCCATGCAACCGGCTGATGCGTGTTCGTCTGGCTGGCATCGATGCGCCGGAAATGAGCCAGCCTTTGGTCAATGCTCCCGGCAAGCCCCCCTCACAGGTGGTCGCACAGCGTACTTCACCTTCGCAGTACGTTTACGGTTGGTTGCCTGGTATGCTGTGGCGGGACGCGACGGATGCGAATACCACCCGAGCCGCAACGGACTGGTCGTTGCATAACGGTACCGGGGAAAACCAATCCGGACAGACCATGTTGTCCTTGAAGCCGAAGCCCGTCGGCACACGACCGATCTCTTGTCAGCCCCCTGTAGCTGGCTGTTCTGTGAAATCAGCCTATATTGAACTGGTTGACACGTTCTGTGCCCGACTTGATGCTATCCTGTCCTGTGACCGCGTAGCTGTCGATGTCACCACAGACATCCGGGGCGCGCTGCGCCTCGCCGGGACACCGATCGGCCCGAACGACATGGCGATCACCGGTCACGCCATTGCCGCCAGTGCCGTACTGGTGACAAACAATGTGAGAGAGTTTGAGCGGGTGCCGGGTCTGGCGCTGTAAGACTGGGCGAGGTAAGTTGCGTGCTCAGTGTATATATCCGGATACTTCCGGCACGTTACATCAGCGTGCCGGATATGTGTTCTTAAGTGTGTAAATCCTGTCAAACTCCACATAAGGCTCGCCCGTTTCGGCTTCGTGCCGGAATTCTGATTCCTGAAGATCTGGCAATGCAATTCCATTGCTCAGAGAATGATAAAGGTCATAACCACTGACACAAATAACCCGTTTCCCTTTGCCGAGGCAGTAAACCCCATCCAGTTGAGAAACTCGCTCCGCGCCTATGAAGCTTTGGTACTGAGCCTACTCATCGTTGTAAACCTGCTCTAAACATATCCTGCAGACACCGTTCCACAGACTCTCATGAAAAGTGCAAATCTAGGATTCTCACTACAGGAAACGCCAGTAAAGATTGGACTCTAAACAAACGAGTACCTGTTTTTCACTCTGTGCTGTTTAATGCCATTTACATTGACAAATATCTGCCTGGTCAGTAGTTTTGTCGCGAAATCACTGACCAGGCAGATATTATGAACAAAAGCGTCTCTATTCCCCTTATTTCATTGAACTTAGGTTTGCTGATTCATCTTGCTAATCAGTTTAAGGATCAGCTCATCACTCAGTATTTCTCTCCCTTAGGAATTACGAGTGCGCAATTTAACGTATTAATCAGCATATATAAGGGATTTAACAGCCCGGTTGAAGTCAGTAAAAACCTGTTTATGGATACCGGAGCTATGAGTCGTATGGTTGAGCGCATGGTCAGACGAGAACTCATCATAAAGAGCGTAAACCCTGGTGATAAGCGTCAGGTTATCCTGACGCTTACCCTCAAAGGGCAACAGATATGTGAAATGTTCCAAAGCGAAGCGCTTCAGTCCATCCTTGGTGCCCTGAGCGAGCGCCTGACAGCGGAAGAGTCAGCACAACTTATTAAGTTACTTATCAAAATGCTTCCTGATGAGATAACTGCACGCCATCCTGAATTTTCTGAATTAGGTTCAAAATGACTACTCCTAATGACCAGGTTAAAAAAGAACCGGGTACACGCAAGCGGAACTTCGCAATTGTTTTTATTCTTCTTCTGGTGACTGCAGCAGGGTGCCTGGCATGGTACATGCTTTATGCCCGCTATTACGAAACCACCGATGACGCTTACGTTAACGGAAACCAGGTTACGCTAACGCCACAAATTAACGGAACAGTAACACAGGTCAGCGCTGATGAAGGCGACTACGTGGAGAAAGGACAACCTCTGGTTCAGCTTGACCCCAGCGATACTCAAATCGCTCTCCAACAGGCGGAAGCCAGCCTTGCGAACACTGTACGTCAGGTCCGGGGACTTTATAGCACTGCGGATAATTATCGTGCACAGGTTGTCGCTAAGCAGGTCGCGCTGCAAACAGCCCAAAGCGATTATGCTCGTCGACAAAAAATTTTTTCGACCGGCGCCATTGCCGCAGAGGATTTGTCCCACTATCGCGATGCAGTAACCAGCGCACGGAGTGACCTGGTCGCCGCACAGCAGGCGCTGCGTACTAACCTTGCAATGGTGGATGACACAGTGATTGATAGTCATCCTGAGATAAAAAGTGCGGTAGCAACGCTGCGCCAGCGTTACCTGGATCACGCCCGCAGCACTATCGTCGCACCGGTGAGCGGTTTTATCGCCAGACGTGCCGTTCAGCTGGGTATGCGGGTCGAATCCGGGGCCACTATGATGTCCATTGTTCCGTTAGATCAGGTCTGGGTGGATGCCAACTTTAAAGAGAGCCAGATGAAGAGCATGCGTCTGGGGCAACAAGTGACGCTGTCCTCCGATCTTTACGGCGAGAACGTAGAGTATCACGGTGTGATTGAAAGCCTTGGTATTGGTACCGGCAGCGCTTTCTCGCTCTTGCCCGCACAAAATGCCAGTGGTAACTGGATCAAAATCGTCCAGCGCCTTCCTGTGCGCATCAGGCTCAGCCCGCATGATATGCAGAAATACCCGTTGCGTATCGGTCTGTCAATGGTTGCTCGCGTGGACATTCGAGATAACGAAGGTCAGCTGCTGCCACAAAAAACGGTGGCCACCCCGCGGTTTACCACTGATGTGTATCAGAATGCGTTAGAAAATGCTGATCGCCTGGTGTCAAAGATCCTTCATGACAATGGGCCGGTGTTATCGTCAGACTCCCGCCAGGAGGGGAGTGATGCAAGATAAGTCGGCGTTTACGCCACCCAATCTGCTGCTGGCGACGATTGCGCTTTCACTGGCTACTTTTATGCAAGTGCTTGATACGACTATTGCCAATGTTGCATTGCCCACTATCGCCGGTAACCTGGGTGTCAGTGCGGATCAGGGCACCTGGGTGATCACTTCGTTTGCGGTATGTAACGCCATTGCGCTGCCCCTGACTGGCTGGTTCACCCGCCGCTTTGGCCAGTTGAAGCTGTTCATTGGTTCGGTAGCGTTGTTTACCCTGACCTCGTTCCTTTGCGGCTTTGCGCACAGCATGTCCGAACTGATTTTTTTCCGCGCTCTGCAGGGGTTTTTCGCCGGACCGATGTTCCCGATGTGTCAGACACTGCTACTGGTGATCTTCCCGACCAGCAGGCGCAGCATGGCCCTGGCATTGCTAGCTATGGTCACTGTGGTGGCGCCAATTGTCGGCCCCATTACCGGGGGATGGATAACCGATAACTACTCATGGCCGTGGATCTTTTATATTAATGTGCCAATTGGGATATTCGCTGTAATTGTGGTCTGGATACAGTTACATAAACGCGAAGAAACTACGGTTCGTTCACCCATCGATTATATTGGGATTGGATTACTGGTGCTTGGTGTCGGCCTGCTGCAGGTGGTGCTGGATAAAGGAAACGATCTCGACTGGTTCAATGCGACGGAAATAAGCGTGATGTCAGTGGTTTCGGCTGTCGCACTGGTTTCATTTGTAATATGGGAACTGGGAGAACGACATCCGATCGTCAACCTGCGGTTATTCAAAGATCGCAATTTCGCTATCGGCACTGCAACGCTGACGCTGGGTTATGCCGCGTTCTTCGCCATCAATATCATCCTGCCACAGTGGCTGCAAACTCAGATGGGGTATACCGCTATCTGGGCCGGACTGGCCGCCGCTCCCATGGGATTTCTTCCCCTGTTGCTAACGCCCTTTATTGGTCGCTATGCACACAAGGTGGATTTACGTATCCTCGCCACGCTTTCGTTCCTGACAATGGGAGCCTCTTGCCTCATTCGCGCGCAATTCAACACAAGCGTGGACTTTCGTACTATTGCTGAAGTGCAGATGTTTATGGGCATTGGTGTGGCATTTTTCTTTATGCCAATCACGACTATTATTTTGTCGAACCTTCAGGGGGCTCTGGTCGCTGAAGGCTCTGGTCTGGCTACATTTTTCCGCGTACTTGGCGGTTCTTTTGCCTCTTCCCTGACCACCTGGATTTGGTTCCGCCGCGAGATTTATCACCATGCCAACCTCTCCGAAAGCGTTACGGTATACAACCCGGCGGCAATAGACTATCTCCATAAAATGGGCGGCATAACGCAGCAGAATCTGGCTTCAGTTGATAAAACCGTAGAACAGCAGGCCTATATGATGTCAACCATTGACTACTTCTGGTTGCTCGGTTGGGGTTTTATGATCCTGATGGTGTTGATTTGGTTTGCACGTCCCCCTTTTGTCCGATCCGCCGCCTCATCGGCCGCCGGGCATTAATAACAAGACGGGATAAGCATTACACGCCAGTGATGAACTTTTATACTGTCGCTTTATGGCTGATGTATATCTGTTCCATCTTCAGTTCGCAGGAGTTGCTCAAGTACGATAGCTGGCAGGCGCGGTTCCGGATGAAGAGGCTTCCACCAATTCATCCGGGCAGCCAAGGCATCTGGTGTTATTTTTTAAAGGATTTATAGATGAAGGGGGGACAAGTCCCCGCCTTTTAAACCCGGTCAGTTTTTCTTTATCTCCATTGATACGCCCGAAATCGTAACACTCTCTTTTTCCCACCGGTTAATAACAAGCGGTGCAACCACATTTCCCAACACGTTGAGTGTCGTGGTTCCACTGTCGATGATGCGAAATATACCGGCTATCAGCGCTACAGCATCCAGCGGAAGGCCAGCTGAGGCAAGCGTCGCGGACAGGATAAGGATGGCAAATCCCGGTACGCCGGCAGCCCCTTTGGAAGTCAGCACCATGGTGACGACCAGAATGACCTGCTGCATCAGCGTAAGATCAATACCATAGAGCTGTGCAACAAATATGGTAGCCACACCGAGAAAGATTGAGGCTCCATCAAGGTTAAACGCATAGCCAACCGGCACGACAAAGCTGACAATACGTCCCGGGATACCGTAACGCTCGAGTTTATACATCAGCTGCGGCATAACGGCTGCGGATGCGGCACTGGAAAAGGCCAGCACCAGTTCCTGGCGAAAATGCTTTATCAGTCTGAAGATGTTTTCCCCAATCATCAAACAGATACCACCCAGGACTATCAGGGCAAACAAAATCAGGCCGAGATAGACGGTGCCGACGAGCTTGAGAAGAGGCAATAGCGAGGCAAAACCAAACGTCGATACGGTAGCACCTATCATGCCAAATACCCCTACTGGTGCATATGCCATAACAATCGACACCACCCGAAACATACCGTCTGACACGCTCTGAAGGACGTTAAGTATTGGCGCTGTTTTTTCACGGGGCAGGCCGTTGAGTGCCAGACCAAACAGAACGGCAAAGAACAGTACCGACAGCAGTTTACCTTCCGAGAGCGCAACGAACAGGTTATCGGGCACAATATTCTGCAGGATCACCAGTGCCCCCCGGGCCGGTTCCAGTTTCATGTGTCCGTCGCCATGCGTCATACCCTGTATACTGGTTCCCTCGCCCGGTGCAATCAGATTGGCCAGGATCAGCCCGAAAACGATTGCCAGCCCGGTGACAGCAAAGAAATATCCCAGTGATTTGATGCCCATCCTGCCAAAAGATTTATTGTCTCCACTGCCGGTGATCCCCAGGATCATGCAGCAGAATACAATCGGCACCACCACCATTTTCATCATTCTGATGAAAATATCGCCCAGCGGCCTGAGAATTTCGTGACTGACCCACTGCTGGTATTGCGGATGTGTGTTGAAATACCATCCGACAATAATGCCCAGTATCAGCCCAATAACTATCTGCCATACCAGTGTTATTTTTTTCATGTCCAGCCCTCAAATTAAACAAGGCAACCTTTGCCGGAAGTCAGCAAAAGTCACTCGAGATACATGCGGGTGAAAAAGATGCGGCACGGCACGTAGCCGTGCGCGGAGGGTTATTTTGCGAAAAGCTGGCTGATATCTTTGAACGCCTTGAATTCCAGCGCATTACCGCAGGGATCGAAAAGAAACATGGTGGCCTGTTCCCCGATCTGGCCTTTAAAACGGATGTAAGGCTCAATCACAAATTTTGTACCGAAGGACCTGAGACGTTCCGCCAGTGCTTCCCATTCATCCCACTTCAGAACGATACCAAAATGTGGCACCGGCACGTCGTGGCCATCAACGGGATTGGAATGAACACTTTCCTGAGACGCAGTTTTGGGATGTTCATGGATCACCAGCTGATGTCCATAAAAGTCAAAATCCACCCATTGCTCGCTGGAGCGTCCTTCACGCAGTCCAAACACTTCACCGTAGAAACGGCGGGTTTCCTTCAAATCATAAACCGGGATTGCCAGATGAAAGGGAGAAAGGCTCATATTTACATCCTCACAATGTTGTCGTTGTTGTTAATGTTAATTTTCTGATTTCAATAGCGTAATTCCATTTCCTGGACCGTGGTCTTTATGGTCATCCATTAACACAATTGTCACAACCGAGCTTATAAATAATTTAAATTGATTTAAATCAATATTTATCTTTATATAGTACAAATTATTTTTGTGATTTGGCGGAACCATGATACGTGAACTGAAAACGTTTCTGACGGTGGCTAAAGAAGGTACATTTGCCGCTGCGGGTAATAAAATTGGGCTGACTCAAGCCGCCGTCAGTGCCCAGATGCAGCGACTTGAGGCTGATTTAAACTTTCCGCTGTTTGATCGTTCAGGAAGAACTGCCCGTCTGAATCACAAAGGAATGCTGCTTGTGTCCCAGGCACAGGAACTGCTTGCCTTGTATGACGGGCTGGGCAAGCGATTGAATGGGACGACTGTCGGTAAAACTGTGACAATTGGCGCTATAGCCTCCGTACAGCGCACTTTACTTCCCGATGCGCTGACATTGTTCTGTAAACAAAGCTCAGGGTGTCGTATCCGCGTTGTACCGGGCCTGTCGATGGAGTTAATTAATCTCGTCGATGCTGGCGAAATTGATATGGCAGCCGTATTAAAGCCACCTTTCCCTCTGCCGCAGGCTCTGCAGTGGACTCCCCTGGCGCATGAGCCCTTTCATCTCATCGTGCCAAAAGCCGTCACAGGGGATGATATTGGCGAGTTACTGACCGGGCAGCCGTTCATTCGTTACGATCGTTCTTCTTTCGGCGGGCGCCTTGTCGATCGTTTTTTGCGGGAGAGGAATTTTAACGTGACGGAAATATGTGAAGTCGACGAGCTGGAGGCGATCCTCAAGCTCGTCAGTAACGGTGTGGGTGTCGCACTGTTACCTCAGACCGCAGCCTGGCATCGCTGGCCATCAACGGTAAGAGTGCTCAGTCTGGGTTCCCACGTTTTTTATCGGGATGTCGGATTGATTCATCGTCCACTGGAGAGTGTGGATGACGAGGTACGGCGTATTTCAGAGCAGATTATCCAGTTAGCGCAAAAAAAGAGCCGCAAGCCAAAGGAATGAATCCTCGATCTCAGCCCTGCGGGGCACCTGGCGTCAGTGCTGGCGCATCCGGGATATCCAGCGCGTCACCGGTCGTATAAAAATGTCCGCCGGCAATATAGTGCAGACTTTTCCAGTCTGCCGGCAGGTGCTCAAATTGCCAGTGTCCGTCCCGGAAGACGCGACTGTCTGCCCACGCTGCTTTTATCTCTCCGATGAACAAATCATATGTCTTCTGATTATGTTCTTCAGGGATCAGTTCGCAGTACAGCCATGCAGCACATCCTGATACCAGCGGCACATTGAGGCCGGGAAGCGTAAACAATGAAATACCCGCTTTGACGAGCTTGTCCTGCTCACTGTGTCGGGTATGCGTCCCCAGACGGTAAACGAGCGCGGCCTGAGAAGCCACGGGCACCTGAATCACAAAGGCACGGCTGTGTTCAATAAGCTTGCGGGTATAGGCGGCTTTATCCAGCACCACGGTAAGCCTGGCGGGCTGATAGTCAAGAGCACATACCCATGACGCAGCCATGACGTTCTCCGTACCCTCATGCTGTGCTGATACAAGGGTTGCCGGACCATGATTAATCAGACGATATGCCCTGCTCAGATCGACTGCTTTTATATACTCATTCATCTTAGGCACTCCGCTGAGCATTCACTGGTTTTCCAGAAATTTCGCCAGGCTTTTGTGACCCGAGGCAATCAGCGCCATCACAGTGGCCTCCATTTTCGGTGCATCATCAGAAGAACGGGCCTCAAAACTTGCCTGCCAGGCAATGACCGTTTCACTTCGCCCTGACAACGGTATCAGGCTCACGGTGGCCACATAGTTATCTACGGGAAGGGGAGATTCGATGAAGCGGTAGGAAAAAGTCTGCCGGCCCTCATCCACCATCAGCAGCTGTTCCCGAAGGACGGCGCCATCGTCAAGGACCAGACGACGCTTACAGCCTGGCAGTCCATCCGGCTGGTTTTCTTCAATTCCGCTGCTGCGAATGGACGGATGCCATTCACTGATCCGGCCAAACTGACGAAGCGTCTGCCAGACGCGGTCAGCGTTAGCCTGTACGGTGGCATTAAATTTCACTACTGGCATAACAAATACCTTCAATATGTTTTGTGTTGTCCAGCCATTTCTTCAGCCGGGACAACGATGATCCCGGGCTGTGGCTGCAGGACCGACTGAATAAGTCGTGCGGCAATTTCCGGGGCCGGGTTAAGATGCCAGCGACGCGGTAAAAGCGGGGCAAATGCTGTCAGGGCGAATTTCAGCACCGTTTCACCTGGCCGGGAATCCTGTCTGGCACCGCCTATGACCCCTGGCCGTACAAACGTGAGCGACTCGAAATCTTCCTGCCCCAGCGCCTGCTCAAGTTCTCCTTTAACGCGATGATAAAAAAAGCATGCGTTCGGGCTGGCCCCTGCTGCTGATGTCAGCGCAAAGGCTGACGCTCCGCGGGCGCGGGCCAGGCGGGCAAACGTCAGCGGATATTCGTAATCGACCTGGCGAAAGGCGTCCCGGCTCCCGGCTTTTTTGATGGTCGTGCCAAGAGCACAGATAACCGCATCCACCTCCCATTCCCGGGCATCTGCATCAATATTTGCAAAGTCGGGTTGCGGATTGATGAGTTTTCTCAGGCCAGCATAGCCTTGTGTAAGCGGCTTTCGCGTCGGGGCTATAAGGGTTGAGACAGCGGTGCAGGCCAGCGCCTGCCTGAGGACATGACTGCCAACCAGACCGGTGGCACCGAGCAGGAGCAGACGAATTCCGGGCTCCTGCGTTAAGGGTGGGGTCACGTCAGTATCCCGCCATTTTCTGTACAGCTTCCCTCACCGGAACGTCTCCGGCGGTAAGCTCAATGATGACGCGGCTTACCGCAGGCTGCTCAATGATTTCTGCCAGCGTGGCCGCTACGTCGTCACGGGAAACATCTCCATAAGGAATGGCGAGTCCTGCCCGGATGCGACCAGTTCCTGCCTCGTCCCGAAGCGTACCAGGCCGTAAAATCACCCAGTCCAGTTCGCTTTGTACCAGCGCCACGTCGGCCATTTTTTTAACACGCATATAATTTTCAAAGGTGTCAGAAACAGTCTCTCCCCGCAACGCTTCCGGGAAGGCCGAGACCAGGAGAAAACGTGATACGCCTGCCTGAAGGGCAGCAGCAACGGCAGTTTTTAGCCCTTCGCCGTCTACAGCATTAGTCATTTCCGCGCCCCCCTTACCGCCAGCCCCTGCGGTGAAGACCACGACGTCACTGCCTTTAAGATGCGCAGCGAGGGAGGTGGCATCAAGTTCCGTGAGACTTCCCGATACGGGTTCAGCGCCCAGTTCGCGTAATAAGGCGTCCTGCCCGGGATTACGGTTCAGGGCCCGGACGGTATGTCCTTTGCCGGACAGGATTTTACTCAGACGCCGGCCCACCTGGCCTGCGCCACCGATAATGAAAATATGGGTCATAAACGACTCCTCCTCATATTCAGAGGTTTACACATACTCCGACAGCGTCAGTATGCCCTGGTGCTCAGCCTTCACGCTGATGACAGGCTTTTGCAGTCACCTGCAGGTTATATCCTGATCAAGATCAGGTAGTCACTGTCACCGGAGCCAGCCGGATCCCGATTTCAGATGCACGGTCGCCCAAAGCACCGGGATGCCGTATCGGTAACCGGCTGGTTATCTTCAACAGGTTCCGCTTTGATGTTTTTTTGTTCATCTACGGGGCCTCTGCGAAGCAGCCCGCAGGGAATGCAGGCTGCATCATTCAACTGACAGGCATACCTGCTTAGGGTGCGACGTGGGTGTGATAGATTTTACTTACCACCGTCCACTGACCATTTACTTTCAACAGGTTAAAAAAGTCGGTGAAGCGGAACCCAGAAATGTCATCTGTATCGATACGAGCGCTGGCAGCCGTGCCCACAATATCGACGCGGACAATGGCCGCTTTTGCTTCCGGAGAAGGGCGGAAGGCGGTGTCAATAATATCAAACAGTCCCTGAATCGGACCGCCGGTGAGTTTACCGTCGCCGTCCACACCGAAAATAGTGGCCTGATCGCTGAAGGCAGGTTTCATCAACTCACTCTTCGCCTGTTTTCCACCTTCGTTGTACTGATTCAGTACTGCAATGATCGCATTGTAATCCTGCACGTAGGTTGTATCTGTCATGTCTATATCTCCGTTTTAGTAAGCAGGGGATTCGTTCAGAACCCCGTTTTTTTTCGTATGCTTCGTTGAAGCAAATACATGAGCAACAGGCCCGTCAGTACGCCTGCGCATCCGGTTAACACACTGGTGTTGTGCATAAATTCCACGGGCGAAAAGCCACCCTGAATCACCGTGTTCACATCTGACACAGCAGCCCCCGCACCGGCATAAATAAACGTGCCTGGGATCAGACCCGGCACCGTTGCAGCCAGGTACCTTCTGAACGACATACCGCTCGCCCCAAGGCTGTAGTTAAGCAGGGCAAACGGCACTACCGAACTCAGACGCAGCAGCAGAACCATCGCAGTGCCGTTTTGCTGCGTCAGCAAAAGGCCCTTATTCAGGTAGCGATTCCTGACAGCAAGCCGGGCAGCAAGCGGAAAAAGGCGGCTCTTTCCCAGCGCGAAAGCCAGCACTGAAGACATCATCCCTCCCAGCAGTGCAATCAGCGTTCCGCCCGTCACGCCAAAAAGCCAGCCTGCCAGGGCAGTCAGTATTGAAGCGGGAAAAAACAACAGCGTTCCCGCGATAAAAACCGTGATAAACAGCGCTGCGCCTGCCATGCCTGCAGACTGCACATACAGCATCAGAGAGGAGAGGAGTACTGTCATTGGCTTCTCAATATTCTGTAGCGTTCACTATGGAATGTTTTTATTGTATAGTGATCGCTATATAAAGTGTCAAGAGAATGTTTGAGTGACAGAGATGAAAGACTGCGAACTGCATGCCGGAGTGGAAAAGCCAAAAGGCAGGCCAAGAAGCTTCGACCGGGACCAGGCACTACTGAGAGCGCTGGATCTTTTCTGGCGTAAAGGCTATGAGCCATCTTCGGTGGCTGAACTTTGCGCTGCGATGGAAATCAATCCCCCGAGCCTCTATGCCGCTTTTGGCAACAAGGCAAAACTGTTCATTGAAGCCGTGAACTACTATGAGCGTACGTACTGGAAAGCCACCTGGGAACAGCTGGAAGAGGGACAGGATGTATACGTGGCCATTGAAACATTTTTTCGCGACGCGGCAGATATCCTGATTTCACCGTCAGCCCCGTGTGGCTGTATGGTGGTTCTTGCGGCCATTAATGTGTCAGCGGACTCATCCGATGTTGTCAGGGCAGTGAGTGAACTCAGGCAGGAAGGAAAAGACCTGTTTGAAAGGAGGCTGATCAGGGCTGTACAGGAAAAGCAGCTGCCGGAAGATACAAATACTGCCGGCCTGGCGACGGTTCTGAACACGCTGCTGGAGGGTATGTCCATCGAAGCGAAGGATGGTGCCACGGCGGGTACCCTGCATATGATCGGTCAGCACGCTGTCAGGTTGCTGCCCCGATGAGGGGGCGATCGCACAAATTAAATATTAAATAACTAGACGACCGGTCAGTTTTTTAGTTACAGTATCCGTACTATGAAAAAACACACACCCGATATGCGTCAGCACATCATCGATGTGGCGAGAGCATTAATCACCCACAAAGGCTACAGTGCCGTGGGGATTGCCGAAATTGTTAACGCAGCCGGCATCCCTAAGGGGTCCTTTTATTATTACTTCAAGTCCAAGGAAGAGTTCGCGGAATCCCTGCTTGAACACTATTTCGTTCATTACCTTCAGCAGGTGGACACGGCCCTTGCGGGTAACGGGGACGCCAGGGAACGACTGATTCACTACTTCAGATTCTGGAGAGTCACGCAGGGGGCTGATCTGCCGGAAAGTAAATGTCTTGTCGTCAAGCTGGGCGCAGAAGTCTGCGATCAGTACGACAGCATGCGAAACGTTCTGGCAGCTGGCACAAAAAAAATCGTGCACAAAATTGCAGAGTGCATACGTGAAGGACAGCACGACGGCTCTCTCACGGCGGCGCCTGATGCCGAAGAACTGGCAGAAGAACTCTACCAGCTCTGGCTGGGTGCTTCTCTCATGGCAAAAATCCATTCGCCTGAAAAGGCATTTGATAAAGCGATGAATGCGACCATGCGGCTGCTTGCGTAGCCGTATTTTTTTAATCAAATACTAGACGACCGGTCAACTACCAGGAGTAATTATGACTGACAACAGTACCCGTACCGATTTATTTTCCCCTGTCACTATGGGACACCTTCAGCTGGCTAACCGTATCGTAATGGCCCCGGTCACCCGCAGCCGCTACGGTGAGGATGGTGTGCCTGATGAACTTCATGCGACCTATTATGCTCAGCGAGCCAGTGCTGGCCTGATTATCTCTGAAGCTACCAACATTTCAGCTCAGGGCCGTGGCTATGCGGCTACGCCGGGGATCTGGAGCGAAGAGCAGGTTGCCGGCTGGAAGAAAGTTACCGACGCCGTCCACGCTGAAGGCGGCAAAATTGTCTGCCAGCTCTGGCACGTGGGCCGTTTTTCAAGCGTGGAGTTGCAGCCGAATGGAGAACGTCCGGTAGCACCTTCTGCTATCAAAGCTGAAGGGCAGACTTACACGGTGAATGGTTTTGTCCCGGTTTCCACCCCGCGCGCGCTCGGGACAGACGAAATCCCCGGCATTATTGAGCAATACAAACGTGCGGCAGAAAACGCCCTGCGCGCAGGCTTTGACGGCGTGGAGGTTCACTCAGCCAACAGCTATCTTCTCGATCAGTTCTTGCGGGATTCCACAAACCATCGCACCGATGCTTACGGCGGCTCAGTAGAGAACCGTGCCCGCCTGACACTGGAGGTTACGGAAGCCATCGTCAATATCTGGGGTAGCGACAGAGTCGGCATTCGTCTCTCTCCGGTAACGCCGGATGCGGGAAATACTCCGCCGGACAGTAATGTTATGGCCATGTATGGCTATCTCATTAAACAACTGAACCGCTTTAACCTGGCATACCTGCACTTCGTCGAAGGGGCAACTGCCACCTCCCGGGAGGTGCCGGCAGACGTGGATATGGACGCGCTGAGCGCCCTCTTTACTGGTCCGTTCATTGGAAATAACAACTATGACCTTGAAATGGCCATCAGCCGCCGGAATGCAGGGATCATTGACGCTGTTGCCTTTGGTCGCCTGTTTATCTCCAACCCGGATCTGGTGAAGCGCCTGCGCTACGGGGCCGAACTAACCATCGCGCCGAAAGAGGCCTACTACGGCGGCGGTGCCAAAGGCTATACGGACTGGCCGGAAGGGAACTACTGATAAACGTGTCGGCGGGCTTTTTCCCGCCGTCTGTACCTGTACATAAAGGAGTAAAGAATGAACCACCTGCAAAATAAAACGGCCATCATTACCGGTGCATCATCGGGTATCGGCGCTGCTACTGCCCTGGAACTGGCACGTCACGGCGTGAACATCGTTGCTGCCGCATTAGATCAGGACGGCCTCGACGTGGTAGTAGAGAAGATTCAGTCTGAAGGCGGAAAGGCTGCAAGCCTGGTCACAGACGTGACAAGCATGGAAGATACCCGCGCGCTGGCTCATTACGCCGCAGACACCTTCGGATCCGTTGATATTCTTATTAACAACGCAGGCCTGATGCTGTTCTCAAGCTGGAGCGACGTGGTATGGGAAGACTGGAATAAAATGGTAGACGTCAATATCAAAGGCTACCTCAACGCCATTGCGGCGGTGCTTCCCGGCATGCTGGAACAAAAGGACGGGCAAATCCTCAACATGGCGTCCGTGGCGGGACATCAGGTAGACGCCGGAGCTGGCGTCTACAGCGCCACAAAATTCTTTGTCCATGCCATGACGGAATCGATGCGTAAGGATTTGGGCGTTAACAAAGGAATTCGCGTCAACACAATCAGTCCCGGCGTTATCAATACTGGCTGGGCAGATAAGGTGAGTGATCCGGAAGGACGC
This sequence comes from Enterobacter sp. UPMP2060, assembly GCF_053709655.1. Classification (NCBI taxonomy): domain Bacteria; kingdom Pseudomonadati; phylum Pseudomonadota; class Gammaproteobacteria; order Enterobacterales; family Enterobacteriaceae; genus Enterobacter; species Enterobacter sp. UPMP2060. The sequence continues at coordinate 36,209 of NZ_JBSKJQ010000013.1, read as the reverse complement.
AAAGTGGCCCAGGAGCTAACAAAAATCGCCATCAGTCCTCAGGATGTGGCCAGCGCGGTAGTTTACTCCCTTAACCAGCCAAAAAACGTGACGGTGAATGATTTGATTATTTCTCCGACCCGACAGAACTGGTAATTATCGTTAGGGCAGCATGATGGCTGCCCTGTGAACTTTGTTCCTGATAGGCATTTTCATACATTACTGAATGTTTCAGAATCGTATGTTGTACTGAAGTCAGTTGCCTTACACTCTGAAGCATCAGGGAATAAAAACAATTCTTTCCTCATCTGTTTCGTCATCCCATCGCTGTGCGACTCCGGAAAGGGCACAGGTTTTAACAGGTGTAGCAAATCCGGCTTCAGGCAATGCTGCCAGCAACTCACCAGCGCCGGCTATTAGCCCCTGAACAGGCAGGCTGCCGATACCGGCACCCAGCATTTCAAGGCCAGAGCTGCGGAATGAATCGGCATGCAGAGTAACTTTCTCTCCCGCTATGGATCCAATCTGAACAAAACGTAGCCGGGGTTCTCCCAGTTTTGAGCCGCGGTTTGCTGTAGCCTGTGTAATTATCCGCTTTGCCGGCTCCCCCCAGAGGTAATCCAGAACAACGTCAACCTGACTGGAGAAAACCTTGCGAAGCGCTTCATCAGCGGAGTCATCAAGCACAATTTTCTCTACGTTAGCTGGCAACTGCTCGAGTTTTCTTCTGTTGCGTCCGGTAGCAATAATTCGGCTTGCACCAAGCCATGCAGCTATCTGAACAGCCATCTTCCCCGCTGAACCAGTGGCACCGTTAATGAGAACCGCTTCACCGCGTCTGAATTTTGCTTTGAGAGTCAGAGCAACCCAGGAGGAAAGTCCTGCTGTGACCACTGCTGCCACCTGTGCGTCATCCACGCCCTCAGGTACCGGTACTGCCGAATCCGCTGAGACCAGAACCTTTCCGGCCATAGAGCCAAACGGAGGCTTAGGAAACAGGAAATAGACTCGCCGGCCGTCAGGAGCGATACCCACGCCATCGATGCCTGGTACAAAATTAGCTTCACCGCTGCCAGAGTAATGCTTCCCGGCAGCCAGATATTTAACTATGGGGCTCAGTGGGGCAGCCAGAACTCGCACCACGATTTCGCCTTCACCCGCAACGGGATCCGGGAACTCATCATATGATGGCGGTGCATCAAAACGTGAAACGACAGCAGCACGCATAGGTCCTCCTTTAAGGTCACTTCTTTGATCATGAATGCTCTTGGCGGGCACGATGCTGACGGCTTAGCTTAAAGCCATCCCGGATGTTCAACCCAATCAGTATCAGATTCAGGAAACCTGCAATAAGCTCAATCGCCTGGATACTGTAGAAAAGACCGTCAAACAGACCAGCCTGAGCGCGAACAGACAGGAACAAGGCTGAAGGTACCAGGATAAACAGACCGTTGAGACCAATAAACGGCATCCGGCGCCGTTTCAGGTTAAGAAGCGGATGATTAACCCTGCCCCCCATCGAAAACCCGGTGCCGGCCGTCAGCAACATAAGCGGCACAAAGCCCATCAGAGCATAAGCTATGAACTGCTTCACTTCTGCAACTGTAGAGGCTGACAAGAAAAGTTCGGCGACTAAAGTTGAGGTCCAGAACGTTGCCAGAAAAAGCGCTGACAACAGCGAGGCGGCAGCATGGATCCGGCGTTTCACTGGGGATGCCCCGACAACGACTTTTCGTGAATATCGACCAGTGCCTTTAGCACATGCAGTGTCGCTTCCAGTTCGGCCGGGCTGAATTGATCTGCCATTTCTGCTGCCTGATGCTGCCAGCGCTCGTTAATACGGTTATAGGTCGACTTACCCTGCGCCGTCAGGCTATACAGGGGGGATCTCTTGTGCAGGGGATTGACGTGTGTCTCCATCAGACCTGACTCAGTCAGCAAATTAAGCTGTTTCTGGGCACCCTGCCGGGTAACCCCCATAGTAAGAGCAATCTGGGGGGCTGTTAACGGGGTTTGAGCCAGAGCTACGGCACCCAGCATTCGCCAGCGTGTACTGGACAGTTCTTCATGCCGTACAAATCTGTCTCCCCATTCTGTCAGAGCACCGTTAAGCCGGAAAACGCTGAGAACGACCTGAGTCAGCTGATCTGTTTTTATATGAGTCATAGCCCCTCCTGATATGGAATCAGGTTGTCATCATGGTAACAGCTTGTCAAGTCAAGCTTCCTGTCATTAGAGCTAATGGGTTTGCGCTTAAAATTTTTTTGAATTGTTAAGGTTGAAAGAAGAGGTATCTTTTTTTATTTGGACGATGAAATGCCATTTTCAGCAAGCCTTGCCTCCGTAGTTCGTTCGTCGTTGGCCTTCATACCGTCCCCATCCCCAAAAAAATGCAGAACAGTTCGCCCTATCTTTCAGAGTGTCGGCAAAGATCCGACTTCGGGAGTTTTCGGATCTGACTGGCGGAAAAACAGCAAAGGATATGATAATAAAGCAATACATATAAAATCATACCAAATGTGATATTTATCATTAATCACATAATCATACCTGATATGATGTTTATACATTTAGTAATAAATCATACTTAGTATGATTTTACACCTAACCGGACATTATCAGACGGAGCGTGCAGGATGGATCAGGAAGTGACGTTTTCACTCAGCTATGAGCAGCTTTTGCAGGAAACGGAAGCGCAGATAAAAAAACGGAATCTCAGCAGGACCGGTGAGTTTTATGTCCATGAGAAAATTATGGCCAACGACATACTGATGTTCTGGCACAGTCTCGCCCTGCGTGGTTATCAGGGCATTCCTGATACGGAGCGCATCGATGCTGACTGGCAGCGTCTGAATGCCTACATTGAGAACGAGGGCGAAGTATCGTGACAACGGCTAACGCCCGTCGCCCGTCACCGCTTCAGCGTCGGGTGCTGATTGTGCTGGCCGCCCTGGAGGAGAAACGTCCCGGGCCGGTGGCAACTAAGGATATAGAGCGGGTGCTGGCGCAGGGCGGGGACGCCCCGGTGTACGGACCGAACCTCCGCGCCTCCTGTCAGCGGATGGAAGCCGCGGGCTGGCTGCGCCGCCTTCGCGCCCCGACCCTGCGGCTGGCCGTTGAACTGACGGGTGCCGGCCGTGCGCTGGCCGCCCCGCTTCTGGCTGACGAACAGGCGCGCGTCCTGGCGGAGCATCGCGCGACGGCGGTCCGGGTTCTGCCCCTGGTCCCGTGCAGCCCGGCAGATGAGGCTGACGACCGGCCGGTGGCGCTGGATGATCGCTGGCACCTGGCGTGCCGGGGCGACTACGTCATCCGTCTTGACGGCACCACCTGCCTGCAGCTGTGGAGCGCGGCCGGGCAGGTGACGCGCCAGGAAGGCGATCCCCTGCAGGTCGCCACCTGGCTGCAGGCCTGCCACAATGCGGGGATTGCGGTCCGGGTGCAGATCAATGAGAGTGCCGTACCGGAGGAGGGTACACCGGACGGTACCGCGCCGGCGGACCTGACCGGCACCTGGTACCGCCAGCTGGACACCGCGCTGCAGGCTCTGGGGATCACCGGGCTGACTGAGGATATTCGCCTGGCCGTGGTCAGGCCTGAAGCGTCCCTGCGGGCGCTGCCGGCACCGGCGCGCCTGCTGCACGTTCTGCGCGACAGTCCGGAGGCGTTCCCGCTCGCGGCTGCCGGCTGTGAAGATGACACGGAGGCCGCGCTGACCGACCTGCTGGCCCGCGCGGGGTTCACGGGCGACCAGGCGCAGGAGCTGCAGTGGCACCGCATCCGCTGGCCGCAGATGAGTCAGGAAGACGCTGACCGGCGCGAACTGAACAGCCTGCTGGATGAACTGGAGCAGCGCCAGCTGTACTGCAACCGCGAGCAGCTGACGGAGATTGTGTTTTCGCCGGTCCGCAAACCCGGCGAGCGCTGGACGGAACGTCTGCAGTGGCTCCTGATGACGGACGGATTCGGGTTCTGCAGTCCGCTGTCCCGTGAAGCGGGCACCCGGGCGCTGGCGATCCTGGCCAGCTACACGGGGCAGGAGGTGGCGGAGCTTCTGGCCAGGGTGATTGTGTGGAACGACGCCGGAGCGGGAGAGAGAACATCACAGTGAGCCTGATATCCGGGTTCAGGAGATGAAAGGAATAACGCGGTCTCCGTCGATAACCCGCCGGGGAATATCTTAACGATATAGCGCTGAGGATTAACAGTCCGCAAGCTCAGGGATCCAGAATATGACAAAAGAACATTTCTTCCGGGGTCATTACAGCAAACTGGGGTATGACCTTTTCCCGGTTCATCCGGACAACTCATACTATGAAACAGAAGCCCGACAATATGTTTCCGAGCTACTCCATAATCAGGCAGGGAATATCAGTTCTGCCAGGGAGTTTCTGGTGTTGCTGGAGACATTTGTACCGGAAAGCGTGCAAAACAGCATTGATAATCCGTCGTGGTCAACAGAGAAGCAAATTGAGCGACTGAATATCGCTAAATCTCTCATTGAGAGTCGGGTACGTGAGCGATTTCATTCAGAACTAACTGAGCAACCCCTTGATTCGTGAGGACAGTCTGCTGCCTGCGTCAGGGCAGGGCGCCTGGCGTCATGCCTCTGCTGGTCTCCACGAAGATCCTGCCTCAGTTCCGCGCCGGAACAGTGGCAGGTGCGTCTTTATTCCCTCGCCCGCATGAAGAACAGAAAATGCCTGAAAATACATCAGGTTACATATCAATTATTGCCATGATAATTGCATTAACCGCTGTGCTGGCCAGTATTCATACATGGAGAAGAGCGAAGAGATACAAAATGATATTTAATAAGCTGAAGCATGGGGATGAACTGGATGATAAGGAAATTTTGCTCCTTCAAAAGCTTCGTATACCGGCTCGAAAATAATGCCTGTCTGTTATAAAACGCGACCTGACGTCCATCTCATCGTCACCTGCACGCGCCGCAAAACTATGGCTGCAGGTGATGCGGTCTTTCCGGATGAACGTGACGAGGAGAGAGCTTACGGGCTCTGGATGGAAAGACTGGCGCAGGCCCGTCGCGGATCGCGCCCCATGACCGCCGGCGAGCTGTATACAGGCCAGCACTGGAGCAGGGCAGCTGCAGTTGCGGCGCGTAGTGGTGCTGAGATGTGGATTTTATCCGCTGGCCTGGGGCTACTTCATGTCTCTGATCCCGTGGTCCCGTATGAAGCGACGTTCTCCACGATGCCGTTCTGCCATCGCACTCACTGGGAACGGCTGACAACGCGTCCACCTTCGGAACGACGGTGTACCTCCCTGAAGATGCTGATGCAGGCAAGACCTGACGATCGGTTTGTGGTCGCGGCCTCCCCGCTTTATCTGCGTGCCGTTGAGTCAGACCTGCTCGCCGGCAGGAAAGCCCTCTGCAATCCGGAACAACTGGCAGTGGTCACGTCAAAAGGCTATCAGGGAAGCCTGAAGGACAATGTCAGGTATTCGAGTGCAGACATGATGAAGGCCCTCAATACCAATATGACAGGCCTCAATATCAGTTATGCCCTGCAGCTCATTGGCTGAGTGGATCTGCACACCAGAAAAGCAGTTCAGGGAAGTTTCTTCAAAAACCCCTTTCGCGGCTCTGCCTGTTACTGGGTTTTACGCCGAAACTCCAGATACCCGTCATGGGTGATCTGTATAAAACGGAATTATTTCCCCGCGTTTGCCAACAATTTGTCCATGTTCGTTGAGTTTTACATCATCAACCAAACCGCGCCTGATGTAGTCAAGCGATCGGGCGTGCCCGTATCTGGCCATTGTTAAAGTGCAATATTCGCGCCCGCGATACGCCAGCGCTCTATTGATTTTAACCAGGGCAGCCTGCGCTTCCTTTCCCTGCGCCGCTCCTCGGTTACATTCACCCTCATAAACTTTTACCGCTTCTGCAATTTCCCTCTCTGATACGTGATCAGCCATTTTAAACTCCGTTTCGGTTGGATAATGACTATATCGAAGGCGAGAAAATAACGCTTTTTCCGTTATTTTCCCAGGCTATTAGTGCTTCAAATCCTCTCCATAGCCCCTGGGCCGCAGCCAGGTTGAAGCCCCATCGGAGATTTTGGATTTTTTGCTTAATGCCGGTAAGCAAAGCCGCTCTCACGGCTCTGCCTGTAACTGAAGAGTTCTACGGCGCGTTAATCGCCAGACGGTACATTTCGTGCATCGCAGCCGGACACCTGAGCGCCAGCTTTTGCTGGTCAAAAGCTTTCTTTCCCAGCAGTACATACCAGAATTCATAGAGCATTCTGGATGTCCGAGTACCATGCCGGCGGTAGTTCGCTCTGGCCTGTTCTGTAGTGGTAACGAGTTCGTTCAGCGTCATATGATAGTACCTCTTGTGGCCCAGGAGCATCCTGAGTCTTGCATACCCGATGCTTGTGTCACGACGCCAGTCAGGCAACAAAAAATATGAATTTTCTCAGTACCGGCATACACCCACCCTGACACTCTGGCATGTCTCTTGAGATAAATTAAAGTCCCGTAATGGGACAAAAAACTTGAGATAGTCCTAAAACGGGACTATCATCATGACATGAAGATAATAGCTATCAAGACACTGAGGGATTTCTGGACAGCGAATCCCGATGCAGAGCAGCCGCTAAAAGCCTGGGTAGATGAAGCCAGTAAAGCTGAATGGAAAACCCCGGCAGAAATCAAAGAACAATACCCCAGTGCCAGTATCCTTAAAAACAGGCGTGTGGTTTTTAATATTAAGGGAAATGACTACCGGTTAATTGTTGCGATTGCATACCAGCGAGGATGGATGTTTATCAAATTCATTGGTACGCATAAAGAACATGACAAAATAGATGCTGAAACTGTCAGCCTGGAGTAAACCCTATGCAGATTAAACCTATTAAAACTGAACAGGACTATGAAGCAGCGTTACGCGCCGTGGAGCCTATGTTTGATAATGAACCTCCTGCCGATACCCCGGAGGGAGACTTTTTTGAAATCATGTGCGTGTTGATTAATGAATACGAAAACAAACACTTTCCTATCGAAGCCCCAGACCCGATTGAAGCTATTAAGTTCAGGATGGAACAGCAGGGGCTGACTGTAAAAGATCTTGAGCCGGCAATTGGAAAATCTAACCGGGTCTATGAAGTGCTTAACCGCAAACGTAATCTAACGCTGCCCATGATCCGGAAATTACATTCAATGTTTGGCATTCCTTTAAAAAGCCTCGTTGGAGGATAAGCCGAGTTGAAATTTACATGCTTAATAACCGCAATGTATACTACCTGGGATAACAAATAATGAAACGGAAGTTCTGCTCACTGGTCCTGTTCGTTGTGGCGTTTTCGGCCAGTGCAGATATCAGCGGCCGGATTGTGCGCGTGCTGGACGGGGATACCGTTGAGATACTTGATCCAGGAAACCGACTGACGCGCGTTCGCCTGGCTGGCATCGATGCGCCGGAAAAGAGCCAGCCCTTTGGCCAGCGTTCGCGTCAGGAACTCTCATCGATGGTGGCTCAGCGGCCCGTAACCGTCACGGGAAGTGAAACGGATCGCTATGGACGTCTGCTGGGTACCATATGGCTTGGTATGACGGATGTAAATGCCGAACAGGTACGCAAAGGCCTGGCCTGGGCATACCGGTACCACGAAAACCCCGTCCGGCCAGACTACGCTGTTCTGGAGGCCGAAGCCCGCCGTCAGTCAGTCGGACTCTGGTCAGAACCGGGTCAGACAGAGCCGTGGCGCTGGCGTAGTCTGCATCAGGATGAGCAAAAAACGAATAAAAATTAAGGTGGATTATTGTATGACTTTCAAATTAACCGAAAGCAAACTGGAAATTCTTATCGATACGTTAAATGCCATTATATGCGGTGAAGTAAATATTACGCGTGAGCAGCGCGAAAATATGGTCAGGACGGTTGCAACCCTGGGTGGGTTAACAGAACGACAGCGCCTCATCACAGCTGAAAAAGAAGCCAGAAAGCAGGTAAAAGAAGAAAAGGAAAAAAACCACGCCTTCCGGATGAAGTGTTTCCGCGTTCCGGAAAACCGTGGACACCGGAGGACCTGGACCTTATCCATTCGATTATTTCGGATATTCCGGATGACAGAATCGATGATCATATACTCTGGCTGTCGAAGAAACTGCAGCGCACCCCTTATGCCATCACCCTGAAAATCGTCAGTGAAGGCCGTATGAACGAGGAATGGGCTAAAGGGTGGAAGCCAGCCGCAAAATCTATTCGTGAAGATTTCGCTCTGGTCAGGGAAAAGGCATCAGCAAGCAATGTAAATAATTAATAAACTATCGTCAGCCATTTAGATCCAGAATGATAATTTTAAAATATTATTAGGAATTTTCCTACCGCACTAAATGTAATATTCATACAGCCGATAATAAGAGTGTAAGAAAGGGGGCAGTGTGAACGATTTTCATATTTTAAGTATTTGTATTCAGAATAAGGATGCGGCGGGCGCAATGCGTGTGCTGCGTGATAAATCAGAATTTGCGGCACGCAAGATTCTGGAGAAACTTAAGGTCAGGGTCACAGCGCAAACAGGCAGGGCATTCTGGCATTATGTTCAGGGCTGGCTGTTAACCGCGTGTCGCCAGGGGAATATACAGCATGAATCATTCAGTACCCGACGTACTTCCCAGTATCCGGAATGCCAGCCAGCTCAGTCCCGCTGCTCTGGATATGGTCAAGCTTCTCGCACTTCTGGCCATGATTATCGACCACACCAATACGGTGTTTCTGTCGCCAGCCTGGCCGGTGATGTATGCGCTTGGCCGGATGGCCTTCCCCCTGTTCACGCTTATATGGGCGATGAACGTACAGCGCACCCCGGAACGACTTCAGAAGAGAGCCAATCGTCTGTGGATCTGGGCAGTCATCACGCAGCCGGTGTTCAGCCTGGCCTTCTCGCATCACCAGCCCTGGTGGGCCCTGAACATTCTGTTCGTGTTCGCCGGCGTCACACAGCTGCTTGCCCTGCAGTACCGGTACGGCCGGAAAGGAATGCTTGCCGGGTATCTTCTCCTGGCCCTCATGATTTGGCCACTGCAGCCAGCAAGCTACGGGCTGGCAGGAATAACGCTGGCCATCAGTATGGCAACCGTTTCTGGCAACGAAACACCCGGAGTGCAGCGGCTGGCGGCCATTACTGCCGTGCTGTCACTGATTTGTTTAAACGGGTTATCGCATCTCCTGGATCTACCCGCAGAAACATTATTACTGGCCACGCTGCCTACTCTGGCATTCCCCCTGGCAGTGGTTTCCTTCTGCAGGAGAATCTGTCCGGATGGCCGCAGGCGTTTCATGCCGCGTAATTTCTTTTATTATGCTTACGCCGGCCACCTAGGGATTATTTGTCTGGTACAGACAACTTTTGGCTGACTTAGGATGACGTGATGGCTATCAGTGAGAAAGATCTGCTTGAGGCAGGTTTCAGTAACCGTGATGTGGATACTTTACTGGGGCGGCTTTCAGCAACCGATGGCACTATGCAGGGCCTTATTGCAGCACTTTCACGACGCTTCCGGGTATCGGTATGGATCACGGTCGCGCTCGTTCTGATTATGCTGGTCATCCTCATCGCCGGCAGCCGGACACATATTCTGTCTGGCGGCATGAGTTCCCTCGTTGTCCTGGCCATTGCCTGGTTGACCTTTCCACCGGCTCTTGGCTGGAAAGCATTCCGCCTGCAGAAGAATGCCCGGGGCAGGTTTCAGCAAAAGTGATAGCCCGTAACCACCTGACAGGTTATCGGTCGGGCTTAACTGGTTATTAGCGCAGGGCATGTTAAACTTCCCGCAGGGAAAAGGAGAGAAGCATGAACAATGAAAGTGATCTGATGAACCACGGCTTCAGTGAAGAGGACATTGTCCGACTCCGGGCCAGTTCAGCTAAAACGGGTACGGAGATGGATACCCTGCTGAACGATCTGGCAAACCGTTTTAAGGCCCTGATATGGGTGCTGTCAGTCATGTTACTGATTTTTGTGGTCACACTTTTGGCTGGCTCGAGGATGCATACCATTTCCTTCGGCGTGGCTATTCTTGTTCTTGGCACTCTGTTTACGATTACCATGCCTTTGAAGCTGGCCTATAAATCATGGCATTACCGCCGGGAAAATCTCATTTCCCAGCGTCATCAGAAGTGATCAGATCGAAAACAACCTTAGCCTTTACCCCCCATCCCACAATTTTCATTGTCAGTTTACCCCGGGACATGGTGTCGATTTTCCGGTAAAAATCGGTGCTGATATAGTTAAAAAGACGCCATGTCCCAGGTCTGGCCATTAATCCATAGACACTGTAGATATTGCCTGCGAGCGCGATCCCGTTGTATATCCCTAACCCTGTTGATCGTTCAAATCCCATGAATTTAGCGATGTTCATGGCACCATCACCAAACATACCCTGCGTGTCAGGTTCATTCAGGAACTGACGACCAACTTCACGGGTTATCGTGTTAGCCGAGTCGACAATCAGAATAGCCCCGGCAAGAACGCCTACGGGGGTCATTGAGGAAGTCAGCACGAAGCCAAATGCGCCCTGCATACCTGCCAGCACCACTTTAATTCCTGAGATGACATAACCGACCATCCGGTCTTCATCCCTGACGTATTTGATCTGGGCATATAGTTTCGCAAAACCGGTCTGGAGCTGACGGCTCTGCTCAAGCAGACTGCTGTTTTCGGCCTGCAGGTTACGCAGGCAGGTCATGCACTCTTCGTCAGACTTTGCCCGCCGGGCACGCTCAAATTCGCCATTAATGACAGATTTAATTTCATCGATGAATTTGAGACGCGTCAATCCATCCCCCAGATGTCGGGCGCCAACAATGTTAGCGGTATTGACGAGTTTGCGGGCCTCCAGATTAATCATGGTTTCTGCCCAGTGTCGTGCCTGGCTTTTGTTTCCCGGAAGAATTATATCCATTTTACTCATCCTGATTGAAAATCACCCGTTTAAGCTTATCGTGCTCCCGGATTTAGGCAACCCTGCTTTAAAGGGTAAATGTATGCCGCGAAGCGGCATGGAGACGCCAGCCTGAGCTGAACTGGGTGATTCTGGTGAGGGGCGTCGTAACCGGCATCAGCCGTTACGGATTGATAGGTTCTGCCAATCCCATCCCTTTCCCTGCAAAGCCATACCCGCTTGAAGCTTTCCCATTACTAATGTGCGCGGTCGGAGTGAGTCCGTCAAGGCCTCTGGCCGTTGACGGGCTGTATCTCCGCGTTAGCGCCGTCAGGCGCTTACGAGCGTGTATGAAGGGATTACCGCGACTTATCTGCAGCTACTCTTAATATTAGTTACAACATCCCTCTTAAAGCGAGGGTGTTCCGGCCCTACGGGCCGGGGCGGCGTCGGTTTAGCAGGGGTCAGGTAAGTATGCAGTGTTGGGTTCTGGCCAGAACGGGGCCCGGCGCCCGCGACGGGAGGTACTTTTGATTTTCTTCTGAGCGCGCGGCCGTGAGGCCGCTGCATGCGAAGGCATTTTACGTTATCCACAGAGTAGCCGAAGACAAAGATCTACTCTGGAATGTAATGGACAGAGAGATAAAAACGGTGAAGTAAGACTGTTTTGCGGAATGTCTTTTATTCATTTCCGGGTTACTTCGCTTATTCATTTGCGGATTTCTGTGTAAAAAAAAGAGACAGTGGCCATTGCGGACCATAACGACCGGCCGAACGTCATGGTGACCGGAAGGAGAAAGGAGTAAAGGATGAAAAATGAGCAGAATGGCCTAAAAAAACCAGCACGAAAAGCCCCGGTTAGGGGCCTGTAAACAGAAAGACTGTTGTTTCGTCTGTGACTAGTCAGGTGGAGAAAGCGCCAGATCCAGCTGGTAAAGTTGCTGGATGGCCAGAGCCTTCAGGCGCTCAGATGTGCACCAGTACGCTTCGTCAGGCGGCAGGGTGCGGTAAATCCATTCAGACATTGCATGGAGTCGTTCATCTGCCGGCAGCTTAATCAGATTGTTGGCACGTTTACGCTCCGCGCCATTTTTGCGGCGGTAAACGAGTGCCTCCCGGCGCTTACGGCCGGACCAGCATTTCCGCGCGGAATGGGGCTGAACATCATCATGTTCGCTCATCACCCCTTCCCGGATCAGCTGCTCACGCTCGGCGCTCTGACGGAGCTTCTTCTCCTGCTCTTTAAACAGCTTGTCCATATCGACGCCCAGCATCTGGAATCCCACGGGGGTGATATAGACATATGTTGGCAGCCAGGTGCGGGATTCACGATCCCAGGCGCGTTCTTCTGCGAGGCCCAGAACGCCAAACCGTACCTGTTCCTCAATAAGCCGCGAAAGGCGTGACACCGTCACTTCTGTTTCCGGAATGACATTGCCTTTTGCGTCCTTTGCACTGAGTTCTTTTGCAAGACGGGAGATACACATGCCGACGGTATGCTTGCCGGCATCACAGAAGCTGATGAGCACTGGCCAGAGGGCATCGAGCAGGCGCTGACGTTCCGGACGGAAGCCATATTTACGTCGCGCCTTACGGCGGCCGGCGACATAGAGAGGGTGACGAGAAACATGCATGCGCAGGCTGACCTGCCCGGTTTCCTTGTCTTTTTTCACCAGGCGATTGTAGGCATGACCGAGTTGTCCGGAGAGCTTTTTATAATGCTCCGGGCGATACCAGGCCGGGTTCTCACATTTGGCTTTTGTGGAATGCTCACCGCGTTTGCGGCGAGTCAGTTTTTTGACCGGTGCAATGAGGAAATTACCCTGAGTGCCGGCATCAACATCCTGCCAGAAACGGGTTAGCTCATCTTTCGGTAGATCTGACCAGTGAACAGAAATCTGATTGTCATTCACGGCGGCCTGTTCTTATGGCGGCCGGGTGTTGTTTTCTATGGTGCATGCGTTATAATCCTTCACAGGCAACGCGCCTGCTTTTGGACCCCCTGATATCTGACTCTTCCGCCAAGTTGATGACAGATTTCGGGGGGGTTGTGCATTCAGGCTCCGGGAAATCCCGTCACCTGCTCCTGAACGTTTTACTGGACACGTCCTGTCCCTGTTTGTTTCCGGAAGTCCGCATTTCTTCCGTAAAACCATCTTCTGCCACCCGTCTGCCTCACCACAAAGCAGTCAAACCGTCAGTTTGAGTTAGGTCACAAAAGTAATCTGAATCAACAATCTGTCCCACCACAAGACGATCGCTGACGATCCGAATACTACCTTCTCGTCAGTAATTTTTCCAGATGTTAGACCAGATAACCGTCCATAGTTTGCATGCTAATTGCCCTTAAGGGACTATAACCGGCAGCGCTCGCCGCAGTATCAGGCCGGCAGGCCTGATCGAGGAAGCGCAGGAGAAAGGAACTGGAAGATGGCATTTACGCGCGGAACATAAAAAACAGTCTCTGGCGGGAGACGTTCTTCGGACTGAGGATCATTTCACCCTGTTGGCTTTCCGGATTGCAGCCTGGAGTTTTTCAGCGGTAACGGCTTCCGGAAAGACCGTGATGGTGTCAGGAGTGGCTCCGCTAACGGGCATGACGATGATCCCCGGCGTTCCGGTGAGTCCCAGCGCCTCTGCCAGGTTACTGTTTTTCTCAAGGGTCGCGGTATGGTCGCCAGGAGCTGGAGTGGCCAGCCCCGCCTTTGACGCTGCCCCGTGAATATCCTCCGCCGTCAGTTTGCCTTCATTATGACCGGTGGCGTAGATGGCATTGTGATAGGTGACATAGGCCTGCGGCCCTTTTTTTTGCCAGACCGTCAGCCCTGCTGTGCAGCCTGAAGTGAAGCTTCCCTGCGACCACCAAAAATTGGCCACTCCTTAAAAATTTGCTTCATGATGGCCACATCCATCGGGCTTCGCTCCTGCATCAGCTTAAACGGCGCGCCCACGTCGACCGCTTCAAACTGGTCGATATCCCCCATCGAGACTGCACGTTCGCCGCCGGTGTCATTATCCCGTCCGCCCGGCGCGGTCACGTAAGCATGTGACAGATAGAGCGGCTGGTCTTTTGGCAGCGTCAGGGGCGTTACGAAACGAGACTCAATCGCGGTGTCATGACCCAAAAACTGCTCATCATCGACGAAATAGGCTATCTGCCGTTCAGTCAGGAGGAAGCCAAGCTGTTCTTCTTGGTCATCGCCAAACGTTACGAAAAGAGCGCGATGATCCTGACCTCTAACCTGCCGTTCGGGCAGTGGGACCAGACCTTCGCCGGGATACAGCCCTAACAACGGCGATGCTGGGCCGGATCTTACATCACTCACACGTAGTCCAAATAAAAGGAGAGAGCTATCGACTGAAGCAGAAACGAAAGGCCGTGGTTATAGCGGAAGCTGCTCCTGAGTAAACAAGTTGGATCACTTTTTACCCGTTGTTGACAGCCCATTGTATGTTCATCCAGAACTTCTTTTATTCTATTTTATGCCCTATTAAACTCTGCAGCACCTTAAGCGGTATACCGGCATAAAGCATATGCATCGCGTAACTATGCCGGAACGTGTGAGGGGTTATTGGCACGGAGAAGGTCACTCCGTGGACCACTGCGGCCTCCATGGCTTCGCTGAGCCAGGTACGCACGGTTCGATCGGTAATATTCCAGGTACGAGCCTTTTTCATTCTGCCTTTCTTCTTGTTTTTCGTTCCTGGGGGATCTTCAGCGTGGCCACCATCATCTCCAGCTGGCTGACATAATGCGGAGCAGAGAGTGATACCAGACGGTGAACCTGACTGCCGGCAGGGGCACTGCCTGCTGTTCTGGCGGCTTTTTCTGTCCGCTGTTTGAGCGTGGCTAGCTTCATGAACGGGTAGGGCGGATGCAGCAAAAAATCCGTCAGGCCCAATGCCACGGCTTCGTTGACACGTGCGACGGAATTCCATAGGGTGGCGACCAGTTTCTTGTGGTACAGATCGGGAATATAGTGGAGCAAGGCGCTCACCTCCGGCGCCAGCAGGTATTTTGGCAGTTCATCATACGCAAGGGCCAGCTGGCGAAGTGCCAGCGCGGCTGGGTAGTCGATGGCCACCGGCAGCTGCGTGGCCGAAAAGGAAACGCCCCGGTCTGGTACTGCCGGCATCATTGTTTGTTCTCCTTAGTAGGCAGGTATTGTTCCTCGTTATTATGAGTATTCAGAATCTCGGGCAGATCATTTTCAAGGGTTGTCTGACGGCTTCGTTTCAGCTTGCTGTATATCCAGCAGGTAATAAAAAAACAATGCAGGCTGGATAACACAGCCTGCATTCTCGTCGCGTACCGTGAGATACTGATTTTCAGGGCAGCAATATATCCTGCCTGATTGTTATAATCAGCTGGTTAGTTTCAGCCAGTGACGCAAGTTTTGGCAACGGCAGATCTCTTATGGTCGCCAGCAGTTCACAGTTAACGCCGGTAAGCACTGAAACCTCCTGAGTGCAGGAAATACGCTGAAGGAGAAGAAGATATGACAGATTAAGATAATGAATATCTGTAAGGCAAGCAGAAACTGAATACATTCATACAACCTTTAAAAATGGTCGCATGGTTCCTTCCATATGCAACGCAGACTATGCTACATGGTAAAACACTTAATTTTCTATTATAATAAAAAACTCATGAATAATATACCGGCACCCTGAAAAATTACATATTTTCACAAAAATTTACACTAAGTCGGGTAGTGTAATTGTCTGACGAGCTTCTTCAACTCTGTATCAGTAATCATCCTTTCTGAAGCAGTGATGATTGTGGAAACATTTTTATCTTCCTTTTCAAGGAAGTGCATATTCACGTCCAGCACCTGTACATTTCCCTTACCATCCTGATACAGAAACACACTTTCATACTTCGGCATCGTAAAAATAAAAGGGCTTTCATTTTTGTAAACGACTATCACTTGCATTACGCTCACCATTAATCTTTTTTTTACTGTGTAACCCTACAATAATAAGAAGATAAATCAAACTTTCCACATGGTTCAATATCTAATTCATTGTGGCCACTAAAATCTAACCAATTTGGGTAGTGACCGGGTAGCTGCGATAACAACCAACTTTTCTCCTTCCTCCATCACGCACAAACGTTCGTTTATGCAATCTAGCCTTCGCAAGCGTAACTATGCGGGCTTGCGCGTTCCAAAAATGTATTGCCATATAAAAAATGGCAACAAGAAATCGCAATTATGCTCATCGGTTATGTCCGTGTTTCGACACAGGAACAGGATACTCAAGCTCAGATATCAGCATAAAAGACAGCAGGGTGTGAACTGATATTTAAAGAAAAAGCATCGGGCAGGCGATGGGCTCGCCACGAGTTACAACGGCTTTTGCAGCAGTAACGTGAAGCTGCTCAGGTTATTGTATTGAAACTGGACCGTCTTTCCCTGTCTCTGAAGGGTTTATTGCTAATCCTGGAGAAGATAGAAAACACCGGAGCTGATATCTATAGCATTATCGAAAATATTGACACATCTACTCCAGCTGGGAGGATGATGCAGATAGTTGGTTCCTTTGCTGAATTTGAACGCAGCATGCTTCGTGGAAGTACAAATAGTGGGCTTGCAGCGGCATGCCTGGACGGTGGGTTGATGGGCGGCGCCCAAAATTTACACCCCAACAACAAAAAAGTGATTGTCTCGTTCGTTACATAGAGGCAGAAAATAGGTGCTGATGCTGACCGTCTGTTCCGGGTTGGCCCTTCTACCGTGGTACGGCTCCTTGCCAGACATTCGGATTAATGAAATCAGGAAGATATAAGTGGGCTATTGCAGCAGAATAGTATTTCTAGATTCGGTCATACAAAGAACAACGAAAGGTCATATCTTTCTGTTAAATAAAAGTATCTCTATATTGGTTGCACTGTCTTTAACATATGTGAACTAACTAACAGAAGCTGTGTCATTCCTGAGTCAGAATTTCAGGAGTGTTTGATTTTTCCACAGTTCATTAATGAATGAACTTTATTTCCTTGCTTTTACTTATGGGTTCCCATGTAAATAGCATTACTTAAAAGATTTTTTTTTATAGTAATCATGCTCTCCACCTCGCCAGCAAGTGCCATACTGTTGCAACAGGGTGAAGTGAAATTCAATATTGACCCAGCCACACTGCAAATCAGCGCAAGCTCGGTTGTGGTGAATAATCCTCAGCGGACGCAGCAAGTCAGTGAACTCTACCATTCCTCCACCCAAGCAAACTGGCAATGGCCGGAACGCAGCATACAGATTACGGCAAAAGCCAACGGCAGTGACCTTCGCCTTACCATCAGCAGTGAACGCCCCCAGCTCCTCAACTGGTTCAGTATGCCATCCCATTTTAACAAGCTGCAGCTGCCAATAGGTGAAGGTAGCAGGATACCACTTGATAATGCCCAGTGGTTATCCTGTCTGACCAGCGAACTTTCCAGCATGGATACCAATTTTGATTTGAAACTGCCCTTATGGGGACTGGAGCAGAAAGGCAACACCTACAGCTGGTTGTTACTGTCCCCCTTCAGCAACCAGATTTCTTTTACGAAGACAGGTAAGAAACTCATGATGCAGGGTTCACATGAGTTCAACCGATTTAATCAGCATCAACCTCTTGACGTTTTGTTGCATGCAGGAACAACACCTCTGTCGGGTGCAATCCGCTACCGTGAGTATTTGCAAGAAACAGGCCAGTTCATTTCACTTCGAGATAAAATTGCAACAGCCCAGGAAGGAAAAAAGCTGATTGGCGCAACGCATATCTATTTGTGGGGCAACACACTATTGGCTCAGGAAGATGTAAAAGACTGGCCGGGACTTATCAGTTTGTTGCAGTCTGCTGTGGGAGCGAGTATCTGGCGGAATGTTGCCCCCGAAGCCAGAAAAACGATGCTACAATTGCAGGAGAGGGAACCTGAAGGCTGGCAAAAGCAGTTCCTGACGGAAGCGATTAATAGCGCACTGATGGCACTTGCACCTCTGGATTCTTCCCCTGACAGTCCGTCATTTCTGGCGGCACAGCAACAGCAAGCAATCAAGGTACATCAGTTGACTCAGCAGTTGCTGGGGAATTTTCTTACGCCACAGGAACAATGGGGACCGGGTCTGTCTGAAACGGTGATCAAATCATTACGCCACGCTGGTTTATCGCATCTTTGGCTGGGGACTGATAACTGGACCACAGCTTTCCTGCACCCCAGGCGGTAAAGCTGGCAAAAGAGACCGGCTATCTGATTGCCAGCTATGACTCCTATGATACCGGCATCCCTCGTGGACTTAATGACAGCTGGCTCACCGCTCAGTTACCCGTCGAGTTAACGGAAAAATGTGCGATTGTACGTTCCGACGGAACTAAAAAACCAGGGTTCGGAGGGCTGGGGTACTATCTTAATCCTGGTTGTGTTCTGCCTTTTTCTCAGGCCAGGATGAGTGAGTTGATGCGGCTGGCTGGTATAAACAGCCTTTTCCTTGATGTTGACGGAACAGGTATGGTCAGTGACGATTATCAGCCAGAACATCCAACAAGCTCCATACAGATGGCCGAATACCGTAACGCGCGTATGGCATGGTTCAGTAATACCCTTAGATTCCCGCTGGGCTCTGAAGACGGGAACGCAGTTACGGCGAGCCACATCATGTTTGCACACGGTATGGAGACCTGGGGATTTGGCTGGGGGGACAGGGATATGCGGCATAACAAAAAGTCGCCATATTATCTTGGAGCCTGGTGGCCCAGCTCGGAACCGGCCACATTTTTCACCCCGGCGAAGGTAAAACCACTTTATCGTTATGTCGTATTCGATCCTCGCTATCGCCTGCCACTGTACCAGGCCGTTTTTCATGATTCAGTAATAGCCACACATCACTGGACGTTTGATAATCTCAAATTCAGCGATGTCAAAACAACACGCGCGCTGCTTAGCCAGTTGTATAATACCCCCCCCCACTTTTCAATCTCAGTCGGAGCACCTTGAATGTGAGGTTACCAGAAATTGTCAAAGCAGATGCCAGTTTTCGCGATTTACATCAGGCATTGTGGGATAAAGCACTGACGGGGTTTCGCTGGCTGGATCGGGCTGGCTGGGTGCAGCAAACGACATTCAGTGATGGCTCTGTGCTCACTGCAAATTTTAGCGATCGTGCATTAAACGGTATCGCTGCAAAAACACTGAAAGCCCGTCTGGCAGATGGTCGTACTCAGGATTTCAAGCAAGAGTAATGGCTTGCTACAAGCCATTCGACCATATGAATTAAGGCTGAATTATAATCATCCTGGCGTTATGGAAACACTGATAATGGGAAGTCTATTAGACGTCAACTAGTTTTGCCGACTGGCGCCAACTATGCTGGCCGCATCCTTTAGTGCGGCGTTAAGCCGCGCTGGTTACTCCCTTTGCCGTCTTTTTCCTGTAACTTTCTCCCTTCAGTTCGAACATATATCCGTGATGGATCAATCGGTCTGCAGCGGCTACCGCCATCGTCTCATCCACGAAGATGCCGCCCCACGTGCTGTTTAGCGTCTCAGCCAGAATACTGTCGATAAACGCCCGGTTTTTGACATCCTGGCCAGCGGTATGACCAGACCGTCGGCAATTGCCAGTTTTACCGTAATAATGGTGGGAAGTGGTATTCAAATTTTCGGGCATCAAATGGCTGATGTGGTAACTCATAAATGCGCTGCTGAGTGTCATCACTGACCACGTGGAGATCGCTGCCGGGCAGCGCGCTGATGGGGATGTTCAGCTGTCTGGTCATGATCGCGGCGGTGAGCTGTGCGTGGTCTCATGACCAGACGAAGAGCGCGATAAACCGTCGTGGCTGAAATGCCATATAACTGAGCGGCTGCAGTAATCTGGGGGGCACGTTCAGAGCTTTTTGGCGGCAGGCGATCGAGCCGTTGCCGCAGTTGCAACAGGGAATCAGCCGGGATAGCACTACGCCAGCTGCTCATAATTTTCCAGCGCCCGGTACACTGACGCTCTCCCGGTCCCGAGCTGACGGGCGATGGCCGTAGCCCCCCATTTTCTCCGTGGTGTACAGGCGCGAGACCTCTGCAGGGTCTATTGATGGCTTTCTTCCGCGGTACACGCCCCGCGCTTTCGCCGCGGCAATCTCTTCCATCTGGCGTTCACGTCGCAAACAGCGAAAACACCCAGCATATCAAGGAAGGCTTTACCTGCGACCGAACGCGTGTCTACAGGCTGTTCCGTTGCCCTGAGCGTTACACCCTGCTGATTCAGGGCATACACGATATCCTGCAGATCCTTAATGCTGCGGGTCAGGCGATCAACACGGTCACCATCAACGTATCACCGGGGAGCAGGAACTACCGGGATGAGACAAAAAACAATGCAAATGAGACAGAAAAACTGTCTCAGAGGATTCTTTTTTTGGGGTTTACCTGTGTGAGACTGCCTGGATGACAGTTACATCTGATACCTGGATGATTTTTTCAGAGCGTTCCACAGTGCGGCCGAAAATGCAGATGCACTGATGACCTTCAGACACTGTTTCTCATTTTTGTTTATCTGATACATGGCATTCATCACGGGGTAAAGAATGTCGCTAGGTTGAATGAGGTATTTGGAAGTGACCTCTGCCATCATCTTCAATGCACTGGCACGAAGAATGAGCCTGTAGTGCCCAGTCGATATCAGATAAATAACATCAATCACCAGCCATTCCATAGTGTCACCGCCAACATCCCCAATAGTCAGGGGAAATATTAGCATAAAGTGCCCAACGGCTAAGGGGCGTATGCCGAAGGTGTGCGTCAGGAAGGTTAAAAAAACATCAATCTGGATAAAGTTTACTCACTATTTTTTGATTTGCAGTTATTGTGAGCCCGGTGGAATGGATTGCGAGCCGGGTGAATTTTTCATTTGCAGTTAATGTGAGCCGAAATTTGCGCTGATTGTGAGTCGGAGGGATTTCGATTGCGAGCCGCTACACCTATGCCCTAGATTTGCGCTGATTGTGAGTCGGAGGGATTTCGATTGCGAGCCGCTACACCTATGCCCTAGACTGAGACCCGACCTATGCAACGCTTTGTTTTTTCCGTGCCTGCCATGCAGGTACTGAGTCCTTTTCAGCTCTGTGTCGCCTCTTTGGGATCAGCCGCAAAACCGGCTATAAATGGCTTGAACGATTCGACCCTTCTGACCTTTCTTTTCTCGCCGATCGCTCACGGGCGCCCCGTTCTCATTCCCGGACTGTCCCGGATGTTATCGCCAGTCATCTGATCGCCCTGCGACATAAGCATCCTGACTGGGGCCCTAAAAAACTGAGGATGTGGTGCCTTAATCACGGTGTTGATTTTGCCGTACCGGCCGCCAGCACTATCGGCGATATCCTCAAGCGTGAAGGCCTGGTTCCGGATAAAAAGCGCAGGCGCAGAACGCCGGGCAACCGCCAGCCGCTGACCACCATCAGTGAAAACAACCAGGTCTGGAGCGCGGATTTTAAAGGTAAGTTCAGGATGCTGAGCCGGGAATACTGCCATCCCTTCACGCTGACGGATAATAACAGCAGGTAATTATGTAATGCCATTGGTCAGGTTGCCCGAGCGATTTTTGCTGTTCGTAATCCTGCCGTCTGGTGTGAAGCGACAACATTCTGCGCTTCTGACGCCAAAAAGTTTGGCTCCTGCGAGCAAAATCTGATGGCAGAATGGCATATCCAGTACGGCGGACGCAGTATCATGATTTACTGGCATGTGGAAAAGAAATCCACCTGCATTTACTCCCAGCTTAAGCGTTGTTCCTTTTCTGAAGTCGAAGCAATGATCGAGGGTATTCTGCGCCACTGTACGGATATTGATATTGAGAAACAGTACGTTGACAGCCACAGCCACAGTCAGAGTGAAGTTGCCTTTGCCTTCTCTTATCTGCTGGGGGTTTGACCTGCTACCACGTCTTAAGGCCGTTGCCATTCAGAAACTTTATCGTACCGGTGATGATAAGCCCGGCGACTATCCAAATCTGGACACGCGCCATTAATTGGGAACTCATCATTCAGCAGTACAATGCTATGATTAAATATGCAAAGGCCTTTAAGACAACTCAGCGAGTTTTATACTCCCTGATCCTTTTACAGCCAGGAATTGGTCCGGACTGTAAAGATTCAGCTCAGTTGAGTTTATTTTGTACTTTGTCGGATGGTAAGTTCAGCCGCTTCTTCCAGTGAGAGTTCTCTGGAGTAATACCATCCCTGAGCACTGCTCTGAGGCCAGAACTCCTTCAGATAGTTTACCTGCATCTGTGTTTCCACACCTTCGAATACAATTTTTTCTGAAATGCTTCGAAACATCTCCTTCAGGCCCGGAAGAAGATCATAACTCAAAGACTCGGTGCCAATAGCATCAGTCAGTGATTTATCTATCTTGATTTCATCAACATCGAGTGCTGCAATCAAATTCAGATTGGAATATCCTGCCCCAAAATCATCTATAGCAAATCTGATACCATATTTTTTATAGTTATTCATGTGAATTTTCATATCTTCAAAGTCCCCCTCATGACGCTCAGTTATTTCAAGAAGGATTGTTCCGGATGGTATGTTGTATTCAGAAATTAATGCGGTTAGTGTTTTCCTGATTTTTTTAGAATCAAGATCGTTCGCATTAATATTCACGCTCAGATATATTTCGTTCTGTATAGCGATATAGATGAACTCCCGAATTGCATGGTTTATAACGTATAAAGTCACTTCTTCCTGCAAGCCTTCTTTTTCAGAAAGCGGGATAAACACATCAGGGCCAATATTTCCGAGTCTTTCATCCTTCCATCTTAGCAGGACCTCAAATCCGCAGATACTTCCGTCATTAATTTTGTAAATAGGTTGATATACTAAGGTTAGTCCTTCACTTCTCAACACTTTTGCAAATCTTACAGAAAGGGGATCATTGAGCTCTGCTCGAGTCATAATGATAATATAAATCATTAAACCTGATATCAACGATGCGGATGCCACAAGCATTAGTATACTCCAGTGCTCTGAAAGCATCCCTGTGAAGTATCCTCCCCCTCTTACACAGAGATCATAATGGAGACTGCACTCTCTGAACAGTCTAAACTTTAGCGGAAAGGCATCATGCTGATCAAAAAACACAGCATCATGCCCAATTTTAAAATAGTATCTGTCATTCTTACCATTACCGATGACTGCGCTGAAAGTTTTTGTATGCGGATCAGTTTCAAATCGCTTTAAGACAAATGGTGAAACAATAACCATTACTTTTTCAGAAATATAGACATCGGCTGATATGCCGTCTTGAAATTTAACACCGAAGATCCATAATCCCTCACGGGAATATATTTTTTTTTCATAACGATCCATAGTTAATGGTACACTCAGGCCTACCCACTGCGCACTGCAGGTTAACCTAGTTTTCGTGATGTAGCCTACATTTTTAATCAGCGAGTAGGGCCAGACTACTATCCGAAGGTGCAGGAGATTATCAAAGGAGCAGGGACAGTTACTCCTCTCCGAAATTTCCTTTGCTGCAGACCTTACAGACTCGGTCTGAACAAGGAGAGATTCTGCACGAACAAGAACATCAGAAGTATAGACTTTTATGTTATCCTGGAAAATCAAGTAAGTAACTCCATCAGAGGATAGGAAAAAGAACAACCCGGTTAAAAATAATAACATACTGAGAACTAACAGGTTATTTTTCCATTTTCTCTGTCTAATCCATCTTTCTATCTTTCGGCTAACCATCCAGCCCCCTGAAACCATTATCATGGAAATCAGTATATCTTTTCCCGCCTGCTTCGCTTATCGATAAGATGTCTCTAATGATATGATATCAGTATTTTTACTCTGCAGTGGCAATGTATGAAAATCTGTGACAAAGCGCAGAAAGATACCGTAACGACAGGCAGATCCTTTACACACTAAAAATGCATTCTACATTATACAGGGAATTGTATTCAGTTTTATCATGAAAAATATATCTAATCATGCGGATGTGGGCTGGATAATACGACATATACCCCACTAACGTACAGTGAGAGATCTGAATCGCCACGGGTTTAATACATACCTCAGAGTCATTTAAGATGACTGTACCCATGAGCGGTAAGTGTGATCCAGAAAATTTTAAAATCGAATCGGTAAAAAAATTGTTGATCGTGGTCACTCTGTTTCCAGTGTGGCAACACGTCTCGGTATTACCACCCACAATCTTTATGCCTGGATAAAAACTTATGGCCCGGATTCCTCCACCAGTACAGTCAGAGGCTCAGGCTGAGCTCCGACGGCTTCAGAAAGAGCTGAAAGTGGGTTACGAACGAACGGGACATATTAGCGTACTCCGCAAAGATGTCTGACTAAGGTACGTCTTTATCCGTGAGAAAAACCTTTGTTGCCCTGTCCGCCTGCTCTGTCTGGTGCTGGATGTTCATCCCAGTGGCTTTTACTCCTGGCTTCAGCTGCCGCATTCACAACGCCATCAGGCAGACCTGAGACTGACAGGACAGATTAAACAGTTCTGGCTTGAGTCGGGCTGCGTTTATGGATATCGCAAGCTCTATATCGATCTGCGGGATACCGGACAACAGTGCGGAGTGAACAAAGTCTGGTGGTTAATGAAACGTCTCAGGTCGGCTAACGAAGCCCACGGCCTCGTAAAGGTGAAGCAAGTATCGTGGCGACCAACAGGATCCAGTTCAATCCGGAAGCACCTGATAAACGCTGGGTAACATACATAACTTATATGTTTGCCCCGAGTTCAGTGTGGGTATGTGTAACGGCTCGCAATCGAAAACAGTCGGACTCGCAATCAGCGCAAATATTGGCTCACATTAACTGCAAATCAAAAACACCCCCGGCTCACATTAAATGATAATGGACTCGCATTTATCCTGCCCGACTCGCAATCCAGTCCGCCGGGCTCACAATAACTGCAAATCAACATCGTCATATCGGCAAACCGACCGCCAGCATTCTGTCACGCAACTCGGCTGTGCGGGCAGGGTCTAACTGATTGTTAAATAATGCCCTGATTTCAGCAGGTTTTGCATCGAACTGCTCCACCATGTCCTTCAGGCGGTAACCATGCCGCGTGAGCGTTGGTTCCAGGTCATCCAGTTGACGTGACAGCACGGATTCAACCAACGTGGCTGTAATCGGTTTTTCACCTGTCTGGTATCCTGCTTCCATCGCCAGCGTCAGGTGTAACTGGACCTGCAACGGTGTTCGCAGTTTCATCGCCAGCAGATCAACTGCTTCGGTCGTCAGAATATCTTCCGGCTTACCCTTGCTGGTGCTGGTCTTCAGCAACCACTGGATGTATTCGCGCTGGCTGCCGGTGATCCCGTCCAGCGTAAAAATATCAGTACGATACCCGATCTCCTCCATCGTCGGACGACGCAGGTCATTACGCAGTTTTGGGTGTCCGGCCAGAACGACAGACAGCCGACCGCCACCGTCTTCAACCACTTCCATCAACCGTTTGAGCCCCGTCAGTGTATGACCGTTCAGGTCATGAGCCTCATCAACAAACAGTGCAACCGGGCGCTTACCTTTTTTGACCAGTTCCTGCAGCTCACGCTCGCGGCGTTCACCCTGTTTAGGGATCTGCACCTGCTTATCCTGCGCCAGGTCGTAAAACAGGGCGTTAATCAGCGTGGCAAGACGGACGCTTTGTTTGTCCACCGACAGTGAACGGGCGACAATGATTTTGTTTTCATCCATCAGTTGCTGCTGCAGGCGTCGCAGGGTGACGGTTTTACCGCTGCCCACCACGCCACAGACGGCAATCAGCCGCCCTTCGCGTATCGCGCCCTTGATGTCCTTAATCAGCTGCTTATGGTGGGTAGTTTCATAATAGCCAGCCTGTTCAATTGACTGAACCAGCCCATAATGCTCCATCACTTCAACCCGCATGGTCTTCTCCTGATTGTCTGTTACGAAAATAGTCTCTGATGCGGGCGAGTACTTCACTACGGTTTAGCGTCTCAGTCAGAATATTGTCGATAAACGCCCGGTCTTCATCCGACATTCTGGCCAGTGGTGTGGCCAGATCGTCGGCAATAGCCAGTTTTGCCGCAATAACGGTGGGAAAGTGGTATTCAAATGTTCGGGTATCAAAAGGTTGATGCGGCAGCTCATCAATACGCTGAGTGTTATCATTGATTACGCGAAGATCGCTGCCGGACAGGGCGCTGACAGGGATATTCAGTTGTCGGGCCAGTGCATGGATACGATCGGCCCGCTCCGCAGCTTTACCGCGCCTGAACGTCCGGTAACGGTGTAACGGGACAGGACCAGACACCGGATAATAAGGTCCCCACGTTTCACCGGAAAACTCCACATACATCTCTTCATCAAACAGCCCCCACAGCAGGATGACCGTTTCCCCCGCCATATCCGGTTCAACTTCCCATGCGGTGCCGTCTATCGTTACCCGCGCATCAACACCCACTTTGCGGGACTCAGGTTCCCGGGCGAACCGGCAGTATTGTTCCCAGTCGCACATATCTCTCACGCCGTCCTCGGGGATATGTAACAACCAGTCCTCCAGACGCGAGTGCTTCTCGCTGCGGTGACGCTGCGCATTGTAACGGCTCAGATAGTTCCAGAGCCATTCATTGGCCTGCAGCTCTGTCTCCGGTTTATGGAAATGGTACAGGGTTTCATGCGCCTCTTTGACGGTCCTGAAAGGACGCTCGACTTTACCTTTTGACCGCGCCGTCGTCCGGTTGCCATCCTTACCTGCCGGTGCATGCGTCAGCCAGTCAACCTGCAGGGACTGCATCACATTCTGGAAGACATGGCTTTTGGCCACCGGTCCGTTATCGAGGTACAGCATTTTCGGGCGGCCCTGGAAAGGAAAATCAGACCTGGCCTTTGGTGCCATGGCGTTAAAGAGAAAACGCAGCGCTGACTCCGCATCCTCACCATACACACACCGGTATTCCTGGTAAGTAACCCCGCTCCGGTCATCCACCACGCTGAACAGCATCAGTGTGGGTTCGCCACGGGTGGGGTCAACCCAGTCAGGCCGCTCGATATGTTTGAGGTCGGATGGTGACATATCAAACTGCCAGCAGTCATTGCTGTTTTCAGCCTGGAACCTCACCGCAGGAGGCTCCCGTAGCAGGCGGGGCTGGTCGAGACGCCAGCGGGAAAGCCAGCGATTGACGGTCTGCTTACGCAGCAAGCCCCTGGGACTTTTTATCAGTCCCTGAGCGGTCTCCACACCGTGCTCTTCCAGCAACTGTATTGCCCGCCCGGTTGACAGATGGCGACCGGATTTATTCGTTGTTCGCAGTTTTAGCGCGGCAATCAGTTCACAGTAATGTTCCAGTTCAGACGGGGGGAGTATCCGTGGCTGGCCATGATCACGGCGGTGAGCTGTGCGTGGTCTGAGAACCAGACGAAGGGCGCGATAGACCGTCGTGACTGAAATACCATACAACTGAGCGGCAGCGGCAATCTGGGTGGCCCGTTCAGGGCTTTTTGGCGGCAGGCGATCGAGCCGTTGCCGCAGTTGCAACAGAGAATCAGCCGGAATAGCGCTACGCCGGCTGCTCATAATTTTCCAGCGCCCGGTACACTGACGCTCTCCCGATCCCGAGCTGACGGGCGATGGCCGTAGCCCCCATCTTCTCCGTGGTATACAGACGATATACCTCAGCAGGATCTATGGAAGGTTTCCTTCCCCGGTACACGCCCCGCGCTTTCGCCGCGGCAATACCTTCCATCTGGCGTTCACGTCGCAGGTTGGTTTCAAACTCAGCGAAAACACCCAGCATATCGAGGAAGGCTTTACCTGCTGCCGAGCGCGTGTCTACGGGCTGTTCCGTTGCCCTGAGCGTTACGCCCTGCTGATTCAGGGCATACACGATATCCTGCAGGTCCTTAATGCTGCGGGCCAGGCGATCCACGCGGGTCACCATCAACGTATCTCCGGGGCGCAGGAACTCCAGTAATAGCTGCAACTCGCTCCTTCCGGTCCGGCTGTTTCCGCTGGCTTTTTCTGCACGAATGATTTCACAACCGGCAGCGCGGAGAATTTGTGTCTGCAGGGTAAGATCCTGATCGCTGGTTGAAACGCGGGCATAGCCGTAAATTGCCATAAAGATGAGATCTGTCTCGTTTAACTCTAGATGAGCAAAACGTACCACCGGGATGGAATAAAAACAACCCAAATGAGACAGAAAAACTGTCTCACCGGACTGCCTGCTTTGGGTCTACCCTAACTGAACTGTCATTTTCAGAAGACAACTGCACGAAAGGTCAGAAGCGGAGTGCGCGGGTTACCCCGTAATAATACCCGGGGCTGACTGAATGGTTTCGTTCGGTCCTTCCGGTTGTCAGGCGGCATGCCCTGACCAGATGATGCTCACAAAAATCAGCAAAACTGACTCCTGTCTGGCATTCCGTTTCTCTTTTGTTTACTCATGCAGGATGTTAATGAATGGACTCCTCCTGAAGAAGGTAATCTTATGCAAAGCAGGAAGATGTGGGCCACCTGGGTATCCAGCGTCATCAATCTGGACTGGCCTTCCACCTCCTCACTCACTATCCGGGATGACGCTGCGCGCGTTAAACGCCAGAAAGAAGAGCTGATTAGCATTCTTGACGATATCGTGGCCATGAACATAAACGCCGTGATACTCCAGGTGGTTCCCTGCGCCGATGCGCTTTATGCATCAGACTTACTGCCCTGGTCGAAGTACCTGACCGGCACGCTGGGCAACAATCCCGGCTTCGACCCCCTTGCCTGGGCGGTTGAACAGGCTCACGCAAGAAATATTGAGCTTCACGCCTGGGTCAATCCGTACCGCATCTCAATGAACACCCGCAATGCCACCGTCGATGAACTGAATCACTCATCTCCCGATTCCGCGCCCAGCGTTTACAGAACGCATCCTGAGTGGACCGGCATCGCGTATAAGCGCTTCGTTCTTGACCCCGGCATTCCGGAAGTTCAGGCGTGGGTCACCGGTATCGTTGAGGAAATCGTCACCCGGTACGACGTCGACGGTATTCAGTTCGATGATTATTTCTATTACGAATCCGCGGACTCCCCGCTGGACGACGACGCAACGTGGCAGACGTACGGCCAGGGTTTTACCACCAAAGGCGACTGGCGAAGACACAATACGTATTCCCTGGTGGACGCCTGTCACCGGCGAATTAAGGCCATTAAACCCGATATCAGTTTCGGCGTCAGCCCGGCCGGAGTGTGGCGCAACAGGGCGGATGACCCGCTGGGGTCAGACACGCAGGCCGGGGCGCCAAACTATGATTCGGCGTATGCGGACACGCGGAAGTGGGTGCTTGAAGGCATCATTGATTATATCGCACCCCAGGTTTACTGGCCCTTTGCCCGCAAAGTCGCCCGGTATGATGTGATAACCCGGTGGTGGGCCGATACCGTCAGGGACACCGGTACTGCGTTGTATATCGGCATGGCGCTTTACAAGGTCGGTACCCCTTCAGCCGCTGAACCTGACTGGACGGCTGAAGGCGGCGTGCCCGAAATCACCCGACAGCTTGACCTTACTGACTGACGTGGGCGGCTGCATGCTGTTCCGCCATATGTTCCTGAGAGAGCCGCAGACGCAGCAGGTTGTTGAGTATCTGAAAGCGCGCTGGGCAGCAGCCGGATGTCTGGCAAAAAAAGAAGAGGAGATATAAATGTACCCCATCGATTATAACAGCTACCGCTCTGTGAAGGGTTTTAACCGGCGCGTGCGTTTTCTTGTCATGCACTACACCGCCGTTGATTTCGCCGCATCTGTGCGGGCACTTGCCGGTGACGGCACCGTGAGCGCACATTACCTGGTTCCGGACCCGGACGACAAAACATACATTGCAGCCGGTTTTAACGCCATGCGTGTCTTTAATCTGGTTGATGAAAACGAACGCGCCTGGCATGCCGGGGTCAGCGCCTGGGCCGGACGAAGCAATCTTAACGATACAGCCATCGGAATTGAGGTGGTTAATCTGGCCAGTGATAATGACGGCGTGTTTGTCTTCCCTCCCTATAAACCGGTTCAGATTGACGCAATCAAAGCGCTGGCAGTCAATATCCTCCAGCGGTACCCGGACATCAGCCCTGTGAATGTCGTGGGGCATTCCGATATTGCGCCAGGCAGGAAAAGCGACCCCGGGGCCGCGTTCCCGTGGAAATCCCTGTATGAGGCCGGAGTCGGGGCGTGGTATGACGATCACACCCGGTCAGCTTATCTGGCGCAGTTTACCGCCGGTGGGATCCCGTCTGATGAGGATATCATTGCCAGGCTGAAGACATACGGCTATGACGTGTCCGGTGCAACTACTGCTTCGGGGCTTCAGCTGCTTGTCCGGGCCTTCCAGCTCCATTTTCGTCAGGAAAACTATGACGGCGTCATTGATGCAGATACGGCGGCCGTTCTTTATGCCCTCGTTGATAAGTATTTTCCACAAACAAGGGAGTCAAAATGATGTTTACACCCGTTGATTATGATTTTGCGCCAGGCAAAAACCTCAGTGACTACGGCCTGGAGGCCAGCACGGCGTTCCCTTTTGCATCCGCCGGCTTTGATGGCAATGTGCTCAGGCTTGTTGCCAGCGATGTGGCCGGAGGGGAGCTTATCATTCACACTGACGCGGGGACCCCGGGTACCGGACTGAAGCTGAAGGTAAAAAACGCGAGAGGAAATGCCACTACCGGATGGAATGCGAACACACTGATTAGTAATGAATATGTCGATACCGCAACGGTCGGTAACGGGGCCGTCATTATATCCGTCCGGTATGGCGAGACATTTGAGTTCACGGGATATAGCCTGGTTGACGGCTAGACTCATATCCGGTTTCCGGCACAGACATCCTGAGTACCGGGGCTGTGCCGAAAACAGCGGCGAACATATTGTTAAGGAAGATGAATATGATTCAGATAAAAAGCACGGCATTTAAAGAAACCGCGCTCCTCGTTCTTGTGCTTTTCCTGTCCGGGTGTGCGACCACCTTACCACCGACCATTGTGAAGAAAACAGCTCCCCCGGCTGAGGTGCCTGAAAGAAAAGTCTGTTCCGGTCAAAAAGGGACGGTATTCCTGATTGCAAGCTCATCGCAATATGACGAGCACGTCATCCCGGAGATTGAGACGGCGTTTTCCCGCCAGTGCTACGCGGTTGACAAGCGATATCTCGACCAGAAGCCTACCCCGCTGGGTTACGTCAATACGGATGAAAAGCGGGCCCGGACGCTCATTAATGCTCTCAGTGACCGAAATGTGCACTACCTCTGGTTTGTCAAGGGCGGCTCGGGAGCGCTCAACCTTTACCCTGCCCTGCATGCAAGCCGGCAGCGTATTTCAGCCTCAACGCCGAAAATCCTCATCGGCTTCAGTGACGTAACGGCCATTCACAGCTTTGTCAGTCATGAGCTGAACTGGCCAGGCGTGCATGGCGTGGTGGCGTCTTATAATAAAGAAATGCATGAGATTGATAACAGTAAAAAACTCAGCATGAACAACAGTCTGAATGAAGTCTTTGCGGCCCTGTCTCACGGGGTTAATTACACCGGCATCGAGCCGATGAACCGTCAGGCAGCAAAAACAGTGAGTGGTAAACTGGATGGCGGGAACCTGACCCTGGTTCAGTCTCTGTTTTCCACAGTCTATGAGGGCAGCTATTCAGATAAAATTATGATGCTGGAAGATACGGGGATAACGCCTAAACAGCTTGACCGCACCCTGCATCAGATAGAGTACAGCCGGAAATTTCACCCACGCGGTGTTATTTTTGGTCAGTTTTACGGCCTGAATGCCAGCGACGAAGAAAAATCGCTTTACCGGTATGTGATAAAACAGTTCGCCGGGCGCGTTAACTATCCGGTTTATTATTACCCGGAATTCGGGCATGGTGAAACTAATCAGCCATTTATTCTGGATCATCACGCCAGTATTTTATGCAGCAGCCTGTCCCGGTTGTGCAGCCTGACACAGACTCCTGTAAATGAATAACCTGAATGCGATATGGCAGTGCGATAACGGGCACTGTTGCAAAGAACAAAGAACCGGGGATCACGCGAAAAACATTATACCGGCATATTTCACCAGCAGGGGAACTGCGGACTGACGGAAAGAAACTGCTCAATCAGCTCTGAGTTATGGGTGCGGATAGCCAGTGCACCCCACTTCTGACCTTTCGTGCAGTTGTCTTCTGAAAATGACATGGACGCTCATCATGCGCACAGGCAAAAATTTCATCTTCACTTAGCGTGAGCCGACAAAATTTGATTGCGAGCCAGCGGCGATAAATGCGAGTCCATTTGCAGTTATTGTGAGTCTGCACCAGATTTCAGTTGCAGTTAATGTGAGCCAAAATTTGCGCTGATTGCGAGTCCGACTGTTTTCGATTGCGAGCCGTTACATGTAAGTGGTATTGCCATCTGGCTTTATTTACCACAACTTGACTAAATAAGTTCACGGAAAATCAGAGCCCTTTCATGGAATTATGCACGAATTGTGCGATCGTTGAAGATCTCAAATCACCAACCGGACTGAGCGATACCGATCATAGCGCCAATTCCCTGTACCGAAGCCTGATATAAAAAGTAATTTAAAAACGAGCCATAAAAATCATGCCCACAGACTTACCTCAATGTTGATGTTGAAACAGCGTGAGCGTGTTAACAATGTTGCCAGAATAGCTGTGCTGTACCCATTTATCCATCGGACGTTTCACTGTCGGATGTTGAAGGCCTGGAGTATTTGCCAGCAGGACATCCCTATCTATGATTATTTGCGCACTGTTACGTTAATTGGCAAGTATTCTCTCGTAAATTTCGGTTATCAACGTTCATGCTGGTGTACAGAACTACTGTTAACATAAATCAAGTACATAACAGGGTACTCGTTACATGTCGGAACTGTACGATGCTGGTTGTCGTTAGCCGATATAGTCTAGTCTGGAGCAGGGGCTCATCAACCATGCGTGTCCGTGACCCGCATAAGGATGAAAAAGTACTGGATAGATGCAATATAAAACATCAGAACTTTTATGATGATGAAGTTGATATTCACCTCAATCACAAAATTGGCGCTGCTCGCCAACTTCGTAGGCAGTACAAGCGAGTCGTCGCACCGGGACAGAATGAAAGTTTGATGGTAATCCATCGTGATATTCATGCAGCCTGAGTGCATTGTAGTGTCTAACGATATAATCTGTTTTTATATGTGTATCTTTGTTGAAGAATGTATAACCAACCGGTACCCACTCGTTCTTTAATCTCCTGAAGAAGCGCTGACAGTTATCAATACCGTACAGGGGAGTTGAATGGAGCATTTCTCCCTAGAAGACTAGAAGGCGTACCTGTAGCGACCTGCGTTTATAAGTGGTCAAACCTGCATTTATAGCTCATTTTCCGCCCCGTATTAGCTATAATCAGCACAGCTCCACAACACACATTCACTGAAAACTAAAACAGACGAGTCAATGAGGTATACCCATGTTTTAAAAGTTCGTTACTTTTTCAAAGAGATATTTCTCAACGAATTCCACAGGCGTTCTTTATCACTACTTTTTAAGTGCTCTTGATCAAGCTCTTTCATAAAAGAAGATTTGTCGTTAAACTGGATTCCAATTGTTAATTTTTTGCTGATTCTGGTAAGAATGATGGTGTTTAAGACGCTAATTTCTGATCTTACCTGCTCCAGTGGCTCTGGTTGCCAGTCTTTTTCCGGGGCCAATAGCCAGTCAGCACGGTATCGATACTGAACTGCCTTGGCAGCATCCATTTGCGCCTGTATGAAGGGTTTTACCGACTCTCCATCTAAGCCTAGTTTTTCTGCTTGTACCAAGGAGCTAGCCAAGACTTTGGCTTCTTGAGGAAGATCCTCAATAGGAAGGTGATTGTTCGCTTTGTATCCTGCAACATCCTTCATGTAAAACAAACGCTGATTAATCAATGAGGCTACTTCGTCATCTTGTGTTGCCATCGCCATTGCCGGAAAAAATAATCCTGCCATCAGTAGCAGTCCTCGATATACTTTGCTCCACATTTAGCACCACCTGTTTTCAATTAGTCGGTTAACACATGATATAAAAAATCAATCTCATCACTATTGGCAGGATAATGCACAAACTATGAGAAGACAATACGATGGCAAAACTAGTTGACGTTTAATAGCGAAAGATTGTCAGTCGACTAAATTGTAATTATTCCGCATAATCAATCTAACAACGAAGGAGAACGCTATGCGTAAAGCTCGTTTTCCGTGATAAGCCAGCTACACGCAATGCAGGATTTCTCATTCCATCAATATTCAAATCTGGTTACTTATTGTAATACAAACCATGTTGATTCGATACGCCCGGGTTTCCACATTTCGACCTGCAACGTGACACTCTGAACTTGGCTGGTTGTTTACGCATTTTTAAAGACCGTATCAGTGGTGCAAAGGGGCTTTGTTGAATAATAGGGAATCATGCTGTTTTGACATGTCTGTTTTAGTCAAAGATGCTTGTCATTCTTGCGGTCCATCCCAACTATAACTTTAACCTACTGATTTTACGTTAGTGGAGCCCTCCATCTTTGTAGGTTCGCAGCATAATATTTATTTATCCAACAAAGCCGTGCAAAGGTTGAAAGATGAAGGGCTGGCTCGGTTAATCAGTTCGCTCTGTCAGAGATATACTGCGGTTATCTGCCGGCTGGGCAGGTTTGGACGCCCAATGAAGAATCTGCTTCAGTTACGGGTTACGCGTTGAGCTGCATAGCCTTTAGGAAAGCATTGTGACCACCGACGACTGAGTTTGAGCTTAAGACGACTGAGTTTGAGCTTAAAAGTACGCAGGCCGAACTCTCTGCTGGGCGCTCACGGGGTCGTCAGGTCGGGTGATGGCCTTCACAGGCTTCACCCTTCGGTTTCAGATTTTTAAACCGATAAACAACAGATTGCGTTTTTTTGTATCTATGACAATCCTCTCCATGAAAGATAGAACTGGGATTCTTACCTTTCGGAGAGGATTATGAAAGTAAAAACATGGACAGTTTTACTGATGTCGATGTATCTGACTGCCTGTGGCGTATCCGGTACAGAAAAATATCAGACTATTATGGACAGCGTTACGGCGGAAAAAGTCAGCCGGATTATCCGGTTGGATGTCATCCCGTCTTCAGGTGAAAAGCACGGAGAAGTTATCAGCCGCGTGTCATCAGCTTTTATCGGTACGCCTTACCAGGCTGATACGCTCATCGGTGAGCCCGACACTCCCGAAGCGCTTGTAGCGAATTTAAACGGAGTCGACTGCTTTACCCTGGCAGATTATGTCGAGGCCCTGACCCGCAGCCATGACAAGGAATCATTTCTGCATAATCTGGCGGAAGTTCGTTACACCAGAGGGAACGTTGACTACCTCAGCCGCCGACACTTCTTCTCCGACTGGTTCGCCACACTACCGCACAATACCCGGGACGTCACGCCGGATATCAGCCCTAACTATGCCGTAGCTGACAAGCAGCTTAACCGTAAACCAGATGGAGGGGAGTACATTCCGGGTCTGGGCATTCATCGCCGCAATATAAATTATATTCCAGGAAAAGCCATTAACCAGCAGGTGCTGAACCGTCTTAATGACGGGGATTATGTCGGCGTTTATTCTCCTGCTGAAGGACTGGACGTCTCGCATGTGGGTATCGTGGTTCGCCACGACGGGCAAGTATGGTTCAGACATGCCTCCTCGCTGCCAGCAAACAGAAAAGTGGTGGATTCACCATTCCAAGAATACATGCGCACGAAACCGGGCATCGTCGTACAGCGTGCTAAGTGACTAGCTCATTACTGGAGCTGTTGGATGAAAAAAGCCCGATATCAGAAGGGTTAATCCCACTTTTCCTGATTTTTTCGTGCTGTTATCGGCATTCCACACCGCTCCGTTCAGGTTGGGGTTAAATGACGTGACGGCCTCCATCCATGTCCGGCAGACTACATTGACCCTACCAAACCGCTGCTCGCCTAGGGCACTTACCCGCAGTCGGTTGATAAATGGCTCCCTCCCGACTCAGATATGCACGTTCATGTTATGGATACCGCTACACAGCAGCGCCATTTTTCTGACCTGAAATTCTGCAATTTTGGTATGGGGGCGGACAAAAAGTCACCGCGAAACTCTTCTTATATCGCATTAGCCCTCAGTAAAGAAACAGATGCTGGCTGTGATGTAGGCATCAGGCAGTATCTGTAAGAGCGAAATTTTTCCTGGAGAGTGGATTTCGGGGACCACCCTGAAATGCTGTAAGTGCACAGCGTGAACCGTCTAGTCATAATCTGATGCAACTGAAAAAGTGGTGTCCACCAAATAAGTAGTG